>CBFDBY010000085.1:0-27173 GCA_965603165.1 uncultured Phycisphaerae bacterium | reverse complement strand
TCGTCTCGCGGCCTTCTGCGTGCGTATAGAGAGTGTAGCCTTGCGGCGAGCCGGATTTGTCGACGACCAGCGGCGCGTCGCCGTCGGAAACCGTTACGGTCGCACCGATTGGGAAACGCTCATCCCAGGTCCGCGCACGCAGCGACGCGCGCTGTTGCGTCTTCTCGAGGGACAGCTCAATCTCGTACTCCGTCCCCGGCGTCAGATTGACGATGCTGCCGCGATACTGCCGGCGGTGCTCGGCCGGCAATTCCTCCGCTTCCCGTGCATCGAACCACAGCGGCAAGGCCTGCTTCCACTGCTCCGAGCCCGCCCGCCGGTACTGCACGGCGCACGCATTCTCCGCCGCTCCATCCGGCGGACTCCAATAGAGGCCGATGCAGTGAAAGGTCGAGACGGCGCGCGGCGGCTCATCCGCCAGGATCATTCCCGGACGCACCAGGGACATCGCGCCCACGACTACGACGATTGTTGTGTTGATTCGGCTGAGCATCGGGACTCCTCAAAGGCCATTGCACGCGATTTGGGAACCTATGCGAACGTCCGCTTGATCGCCATTATCTATGGTGACGGATGCTTGAGAAAATCCATCTCGCCCATCCAGCTCTCACAGAGCTTCGGCCAGGCGGAGACGGCTCCGAGGCTTTGGCCGAGCCCGAACCCGTGCGGGCCCTTGAGGAAGACGTGCATCTCCGCCGGCACCTTGTTCTCGCGCAGAGCCAGATAGAAGTAGAGACTGTTCTCGGCCGGCACAGCCCTGTCCTCCCACGTCGCCAAGAGGAAGGTCGGCGGCGTCTCGGGCGTCACCTGCTTCTCGTTGGACAGCTTGCGCAGCAGCGTCTCGTCGGGATTCGCGCCGAGCAGGTTGCGCCCCGAGCCTTTGTGCGTATACGGCTCGATCAGCGAGATCACCGGATAGATCAACACGCCGAAATCGGGCCGGGCCCCGACCTTGTCGATGTCATCGCGCGGGTCGTAGACCTTGTCGTTGAAGTGGGTCAGCGCCGTCGAGGCCAGATGCCCGCCCGCGGAGAACCCGAGGACGCCGATGCGCTGCGGATCGACGCCCCACTGGCCCGCTTTGCTGCGCACGGTGCGAATGGCCCGCTGCACGTCCTGGAGCGGCGCGGGATGGCCGTAGCCGGCGCCGCTGTTGCGATGGCGGTACTGGAGAATGAAGCCGGCCACGCCGAACGAATTGAGCCATTGTCCTATCTGATGGCCTTCATGGTCCATGGCCAGATGCCCGTACCCACCGCCGGGGCAGATCACGATGGCCGCGCCGGTGGCGCTGTCTTGCGGCGGCAGATAGATCGTCAGCGTCGGCTTGTCGCCGTCGGCATCGCCCTTCGCGCCCGGCGCGCCGCCGGGCCACAACAGCTCCACCGGCGGCTCGGCCGCAACCGCCAGGCAAGACAGACTCAAGACAATCAACACGCCGAGACACACGCCACTTCTTACACAGTTGCTCATCGATATTCCTCCTTACGAGCCAAATTGAATGCGCGCCTGCCTCGTTCCGGCAGGCAATAGGAATCCGTGTTTCGTTGCCTCGATGGACTTTCCCGCGATCGATACGTTCGGCCTCAGTGACTGCGGCAGGGCGAGCAGGAATCCTTCGGGCGGTGCGGCCCGGCCGTCGAGCCGGAGCGTGGCGCCGCGGCCGGCGACCTCCCACACTGCATCGAGGCTGCTGAAATGGGTCGGGAGATTTCTGATTCTGATTCCGGCCGGATCTTTGAACCAGCTCTCCGGAATGCCGGCAAACAACACGACCTGTCCGCCGTCTTCGTACACGAGACAGTCACGGAGCAACAGGTGCACTGCCGCGACGGCCCAGCCGTGCGGCATCGCGACGTTGCCGTTCCACGTCGTTCGCAGGTGGCCCCAGCCGCCGGAGCCGCTCTTACCGCCCTCGTCGAACGCATACCAGCGTCGCATCTGCGGATGATCGAGATGGAGATCGAGCGTTTCATATCCCGCCTCTCGGTTTCCCGCTAAGAGGCTCTGGTGCGCCCGGGCCAACGGGAAATAGCGCCAGCTCTCAGGCTTCTGCGGACCGAGACCTTTGAATTGCTCGTGTGCCTTGCCCGCCGCGAAGGGATACAACCGACACGGCCAAAGCACGCAGTAGCTGCCGTACTTCTCGGCCAGATTCGGGCCGTAGACGCGGTCGTACTGCGAGGCCAGATTCTCGGCGAGTGCATCGTACTGCGCCGCATCGTCGCTCTTGCCGACGGCCCGCGCGAGCAAAGCGGCCGCACGCACGCCGGCTAAGTCGAAGGCCTCGGTGTAGGCGGGATTGTGCCCATCACAACGGCCCGGCTTCAACTCTCGACGCACCTCGGCAGGCGCGTCCTCGCCAAACGCCAGCGCGTCCATCTGCACCCAGTGTGGGCCCTCCGTCGTGCGGTAGTAGCGAATCATCGCCGCCAGTCTCTTCGCGGCGGGATAAACCTCCTCCAACCATGCGCGGTCGCGCGTGAATCGCCAGTGCTCGCCCAGGCCCCAGAGAATCTGACCGGGATTGTCGGCTTCCGGATACGACCGGCCGTTGAACGGATGCGCGAGGAAGTAATCAATGGCTTCGGCCGCGAGGTCCATCCGACCGGCTTTCTGCAGGATGTTCGCGACGTACACGCCGTCGCGATTGAAGACGTTGTAGTTGACGACCGCCACGTCCGGCGCACCTTCGTTCATGGCCATGGCCGCATGGCCTGTAATCGCCGCGAACGCTTCGGACCATCGCACATCCGGCAGGTGAAGCTCGACCCGGCCGGTGAGCCTCGACCAGTACTCGCGCGCCTCGGCAAAGAGATTTCTGACGCTGAGCGCGCGATAGTATGGCAAGCCGGGATCCGGCTGCAGCACGCCGCCGTCGTCGGGATTCGGCCTGGCCAGATCGAACTGCGCCCACTCGGCGACGCCGTCCCATTGATGGCGGACGGCCCGCCGACCCGGCAGGACCGGGCAAACGAACTCGAACAGTCGGCTCCTGTCCGGCTCCAGTGTCACGTCGAACCGCAGCGCCCCCGAGCAATTTCCCTCGTCCGACGTCACCGAACGATCCGGCGGCATCGCCCCACGCGTCGCGTATTGCCCGATCGTATCGGTTTGCGCAACGCCCGCATCGTTCGGCTGCTGTTTCGCGACGAGCGCCGTTTTGCCGTCCACGAGCAATGCGTCACCCGCATCGGTAACATTCAGACCGCGAACGTCAGACCCGGCGGGCCCGAGCGGTCGCAGGGCTATATAGAGCGACACCTGTCTCGGCCGATTTCCGCCGCCGCGCAATTCCACTCGCGCCGCGACAACGTGAGCCGCGCCTGCTGGACAGTCGCACAGGACGTGACACACTTCGCTCTTGACCTTCACCTCCCCGGCCCGCCAGCGCGACCACGGGATGAGGCCGCCACCTTCAGGAAGGCCGTATTCGCAGCCCACGTCCTCCATCGTCGGGGCAAAGAGCCTGTCCTCCTCCCTATCGTAGAGCCAGAAATAGACGCCGTACGTCCCGACGCCCGGCGAGAAATTGCCCTCGGCCTCCACGAAGGTCTTGAGCGAATCGAGCGTGTTGGCGATACCGATGGGGATATGGATCTCGCCGCGCGGATCGAGCGCCTGTCCGCCGCCGGCCGAGGCCAGTGCCACAAGGCACAGCCCAACGATCTGCCGGATGCGAACACGTGTGCTTTGCATCATGGTCCTCTCCGCACGAACGGAGCCTAAATAAGGCGCTCGGGATCTTCCAATTGCTCCGTGAGGTACTGCAGAAAACGAGCGGCGTACTCGCTGTCGACGCCCTTGTGGTCGACGGCCAACGACAGACTCACCGTCTTGCGCACCACGAAGCGCCCATCGTGCGGCGCCGGCGTAGCCCCGATCTTACCCGCGGCCAGGATCGCGCTCACAGGCGGCGGACAGATCGCGAAGAACTGATCGATGTCGTACGCCCCGAGGTTGCTCAGGGCGACGGTCTCGCCTTCGAGGTCCTCGAGGGTCAGCGTGTTGCTCCGCGCCCCGGCGGTGAGCCGTTTCTCCTCCTCCGCGATCTCGGCGAGCGACTGTCTCTCGGCGTGCTTGACGACCGGCACGATCAGGCCGCGCGCCGTGTTGACCGCGAAGCCCACGTTGACGTGATCGGCAATCCGGATGACCGCCCCGGCCCCCGGCTCATCCGGGTCCGCAAGCCGCCCGACCATCAACGGGAACTCGGCTGCCGCCAGCGCCAGTGCGCGGATGAAGAACGCGTTACTCGTGATCTTGACGCCCAGACGCTTGCTCAATCGGTGCCTCATGCCCATCAGATCGGTCACGTCCGCTCTGATCTCCAGGTAGAAGCACGCCTTGTTCCGTTTCGAGGCCAGCATTCGCCCGGCGATCAGCCGCTGGATTCGCGAAAGCGGCGCGTGTAGTTCCGTCGTGTCCAGTCGTGCCTCCGTAGTTGCCTGCATACGTGGTCGGCCGTTTTTCCCCGCTATCATACCCGCCTCGCCGCCGCATGCAAGCGCAGCGGGCGCGGGCAATATGCGGCGATCTCACAAACAGCGTGTGTGTTTGAGCCGCACGGCAGGATTCTGAGGGGCAGCCTCGCGCGCTACTTCGCGGCCTGCCTCAGGCTTGGGGCGGGCTGCCTGGAAGACTACCTGTCGGGCAGGGCGATCAGCTCGAAGCCGATGTCTTCGGACCAGAAGAACGCGCCGTCCGGATCGACCTCGCCGGTCACGGAGACGTTCGAGAACTTCGCCTCAGCGGGCACGCCAGGACCGGCGTGGGAGGTTACGGCCAGGCCGATGTGCACGTCTTCATTCATCTCGATCTCTGCGAGGGCCGGCCGGCTATGCGTGATAGCTGTTCCCGTACTTCCACCTTCCAGGTCTCTCCAGCGACGACCGTCCTGCGAATGTTGGGCCGTGAACGTGTTGCCCTCGCGAACGAGCCTGACCCAGTGGGGAAACTCCGCTCTGCTGACGGCATATGTGCTCTGTGCGGCCGCAAGCTCGAACGTGCGGCGCTGCAAGGCGATCTCGCCCAACGGCGTGATGACAATAGATACATGCGGCGAAGTGGGATCGAGCGTATTGCGGATCATCACACCCACTTGGACGCTGTAATGGCACGGGTCTATGGCTTCGATCTTCGCGGTGATCGAACCGTCGCCGTGCAGCGTCTTGTTGGCAAAATGCAAATCATCGTAGATATGCCACATCTCAGAGGTGGGTTCGGGCAAGCTGAAGTTCAGTTCCTGGTGAATTGCCCAGGGGCTCGGGGCAGGGGCTTCAACGGTATACACGGCGCGCGCGGGGTCATAACGCACACCTCCCGTTGCTGTTAGCGCGCGTTGACGCGTGGAAGATTGACTGGCATAGGCTGTCCTCAGCTCGTTGAACCATTTCTGAGCATCTTGGGGCCTGTTCCAGGCTGCGTACAGGGCGATCAGGCCTCTTATCGTACCCAACGTATGCGGATGGTTCTCCACAAGCAGGTTGCGTTGGATGTCAAGGATTTCGAGATGGAGCTTCTCAGCCTCGGCATATTTCCCTTGCGCTTGCTGCAAGACCGCCAGGTGATGCATGACGCTGGCGCGGTGAACGCTCTGGTCTTTGCAATACTGTCGGGAGAAGTCAGCCGCTTCGGTGAGCTGCGTCTCGGCCTCGTTGTATCGGCCTTGTTCCCTGTACACCATCCCCAGTGCGGTCATGCACAAGAGAGTAATCGGATGCTCCCGGCCATAGGCATCAAGACTGGCCTTCAGCGCCTCGCCTGCGTAGCGTTCGGCATCATCATACCGTTTCTGCCACAGGTAGAAGAAGCCAAGATAGGGAACGGTTTGGACGGCGACCTGCGATTGCGATTCGTCTGTCTGCTCGCCTCTGTGCAGGGAGTCGAGGAGCAATGTTTCGGCCTCGTCGATGAGGCCCTGACGTGCGTAGTTCTCTGCTCGCGCGGCCACACAGTGAAACGTCGAGCCAAAGTGCTCGCCCCAGGCTTCTCTGGCCGCGGCCAGCATCTCGCTGAGCAGTTCCTCCGCTTGTTGGTATCGGCCCTGACGGCTGTACCGACGCCCCAGCAGTGCGGCAAAGTAGCCTCTCAGAGGATTGTGAGCCTCTTGTGGTAGTTCTATTGCCTTGCGCAGCAGATTTTCGGCCTCCGCAAACCGGCCGCGCTGCAGCAGGGCCCCCCCGTATTGGTACATGTACATCCGCGTTGTGGAGCTGGTCTCTCCGTGGATACGCTGAGATGTCTCATAAGCCTTAGCCAAGAGGGCTTCTGCCTCTTTGCTACGTCCCATGGCACAGTATGTAAAGCCCAGGCAGGCTGAGGTGGCCACCGTGTCGGGATGGTCTGAACCGAGGAGACGGCGTCTGACCCGCAGGGCCTCAGACAGGCACTCTTCTGCCTCGCGATACCGCCACCATCCCCAGTACAGGCGCCCCAACTGATCCACTACCTCGGCGGTACGCAGATTTTCTCGGCCGAGCTCGCGCGTAAAGATCTCCTTGGCCTGCATCAGATGGAGCTGCCCTTCTTTGAAGCAGGTCACTTGTGCATAGAGGGCCCCGAGCTTCATGCGGATGGATGCCTCAACCAGAGGTGAATTGCCAAACGTGCTTGACACTTCCTGTGAGGCAATATCAAGGATCTCCTTGATGGCAACCTGCCGACCGCCCCGCTCGGAGGCATCCATGGCGCGAAACACATGTTCCTGCAAGAACTCGGCGACGGCTGCCGCCTCCTCGCTGGCGCGTTCAGCTCTGACCGCGAAAGCGAATGACACAATGGCGCCGCTGACGAGAACGGCCAGTACGGCGGCCAGACCGGTGACCAGGGCGCGATGCCGTCGCACGAATTTCCGGGCCTTGTAGGCCGGACTTGGCCGGCCGGCGGTGACGGGCTCGTGATTCAAGTGCCGCAGAACATCAGCGGCGAGCTCACCCGCAGAGGCATAGCGACGCGTGCGATCCTTCTCCATCGCCTTCAGGGTGATCCAGTCCAAGTCGCCGCGCAAGCTCCGCTGCAACTGTCTGGCGTTCGTTCTCCTTCGCTCGGCCGATTTCGTCGATTCCTCGACCGAGGTTCGGTTGAGCTTCGTGCTGGGGGTCTGCGGGTCCTGCTCGCAGATGATCTTTCGCGCGCCGTCGATACCATGCTCGCGCAGCGTGTGAGCGTCAAAAGGCAGAATGCCTGCGACGAGCTCGTAGAGCACGACTCCAAGGGAGTAGATATCCGTCCGCGTATCGATATCCTGATTGCTGAGGTCCGCCTGTTCGGGGCTCATGTACTCCGGCGTGCCCACCAGCTGACCCTGTTCGGTATAGAGCGTCCGCTCCGTCAGCGGCTGGCTCACGGCCCGCGCCACGCCAAAGTCGATCACCTTGGGGACCGCTTCTTCATCCTCGATCGTCACGAGGATGTTCGAAGGCTTGAGGTCGCGGTGGATGACGCCCTTTTGATGGGCATGCTGAACGGCCTCGCAGACGTGTAAGAACAGTCGCAGCCGCTCCTCAATGGTCAGTCTGTGTTTGTCACAGTACTCGGTGATGGGAATGCCCTTAACATACTCCATCACGAAGTACGGTCGTCCACTCGGCGTCACACCGGCATCGTGGACGCGGGCGACGTGGGGGTGTTCCATCAGCGCCAGTGCCTGCTGTTCGGCCTCGAAGCGGGCCAGCACGCGTTTCGAGTCCATTCCAGGCTTAATGACCTTCAGGGCCACCTGCCGCTTCACCGGCCGCTCCTGCTCGGCCAAATAGACGATTCCCATGCCACCCTCGCCCAGGACGCTGAGCAGCTTGTAGCGGCCGATCTTCCCGCCTGGCTGCTCCAGAAGCATCTCGGCAGAGACCGTAGGTCGGGCCTGCCGGTCCGTCTCGGGATTCTGCCACGCCTCGAACACGAGGCGGTCGAACCCTTCGGGTGAGGCGCCGAATATGGAATCGTCGTCTTTCATCTGCTATGGCCGGACAAGAGTCTTTTCGTCGCACCAATATCCGTAAGAAAGCCCTATTGCCTGCTTTCTTTCTTCAGGAATCTGAACATCTCGCCCAGTTCCTCCTCGGCGGCCTCGCCGGAGAGGACGGTCTGGCGGACCTGCCTGGTCAATATGTTCTGGAATTGCCTCTTGACGGTGCCAAGCATGTTCGAGGCCTTGGCCTCATTCTCGATCCCGTATTGCCCACACAATTGCGCCAGAGAAGGGGCTTCGAGGCCCTCCAGGCTCGGTCGCAGCAGGCGGTCTCGAAAGAGGTGCCAGTGTGTGTCCATGTCGCGTCCAACGTACCACTGTCTTAGCTCCGACAAGGCTCGCTCCAACAGGTCGGCCTTCCACGCATAGTCAAAACACTGTTCCGGCTTGAGTTGCCTGACGTGTTGTGGCAGTTCGGGCAGACGACTGGTGTCGAGCGGGACCAGCTTGGCCTGGGGAATACGCTTCTGAGCGGCTTCCTTACGCTGCTCATCGGCGAGATACTGATTCAGGGCGTGGAGTAGAAACGTCCGGAAACGGCCTTTCGCCTGGTCCGCGCGCTCGATCAGAGAACGGCTGAGAACAACCTCATGAAAGAAACCCTGCGTCAGGTCCTTGGACTGCTCGTTGTCAAGCCCCTTGCGGCGAAGATAGCAGTAGACCGGCTTCCAGTATCGCTCCAGGAGCAATCCGATCAAGGCTTGGTCCTTGTCTTCATGCTCCTTGACACCCTCGATGAGCGACCAATGGGTCGTGAGGAACGTCTCTCGCCCTTTTCCCATGTCTGTACGATCACGGTACGCCATCTTGCCGGCATCTCCAGAGCGACACACCCGGTATCGAACCGCAGCAAATCCCTTCCCATCATATCGTCTACACGGGTGCGTCGGCAAGGAGGCAATCGGCTTCTCACCTCGAGGCCAGGGCCGATCACGAATCTCATGCCCGGATTCTGGCGGATTTCTTCGGAATTCATGCAGGATTCGCAATTTCCTACGGAAGTACGGACAGCTTCACAGGCCTGATAGAAGCTACGTCGCAGCGTCGGGTGCGTGTCCGAAGCCGGGCTGTGACACCATCAGACTGAATCTGATAGAAAGGAGGCATGAAACGATGGGAACTCAAGAGATGAAGCACGACGCAAGATGCGGCATTGACTCACGCTCGCCGGCCTTACTCCTGGTGAGCATACTCGCCGCTGTGATGTTCGCGCCCCCCGCCGTCGCTTGGGCGCAGACTGCCGAATGGACGGTCTATGACACCAGCAATTCCGGACTGCCGTACAACGGCGTTACCGGCCTCGCGCTGGACACTCAGGGAAACCTGTGGGTCGGGACGGGCAAATGGTATGCCTGGGCAGGCGGTGGTCTGGCGAAGTTCGATGGAGAGAATTGGACGGTCTACAATACTGCCAACTCCGGGCTGCCGAATAATGACCACACCGGTCTTGCCATCGATCCGCAGGGCAATATCTGGTGTGGAACGGAGGGGGGATTCGGGGTATTCGACGGAGAGCACTGGACGACCTACCACACGGGCAACTCCGGCCTGCCACACAACCTCGTGGCCAGTCCTTCCTTCGATTCTCAGGGAAACCTGTGGGTGGGCACGTGGGGCGGTGGGTTGGCGAAGTTCGACGGTGTCCACTGGACGACCTACAACACCAGCAACTCCGGACTCCCGCACAATCAGCCCTGGACCACTCTCATCGACGCCGACGACAACGTATGGTTGGCGACGGTCGGTGGCAACATCGTCAAGTTTGACGGCGCCAACTGGACTGTCTACAACGCCGGTAATTCCGGGCTGTCGCTGAATGATATTGCAGACATATCCTTCGATCCGGAGGGAAACCTGTGGGTGGCAGGAAGAGGGCCTGTCGGCCTCGCCTTAGTGAGGTTTGACGGAGAGAGCTGGACGGTCTATCCCTTTGACGATTCCTTGTCTCGATCCGAGGGGATCTGGGATCTTGCCATTGATGTCCACGGGAACAAATGGATCGCAACGCTCGGTGATGGCCTGGTGCGGTTCGACGGAAAGAACTGGACGGCGTACAACACATCGAACTCCGGCTTGCCGGACAATCGGCTCTATCGCCTTCTCATTGACGACGCTGCGGGCAGCATATGGATCGGGACCGAAGCAAGCGGCCTGGTTCTCTTTCGTCCACGTCCTGCCGTCGACTTCAACGGCGACGGAACGGTGGATATCAAGGACCTCCTCCGGCTCATCGAGTCCTGGGGCCACAATGATTCGTCCTGTGACATCGGGCCGAACACCTTCGGTGACGGCATCGTCGATCAGGCGGACCTCGAGGTTCTGATGAGCTATTGGGGACAGGAGGTGCAGGACGGGACGCTCGCGGCCCACTGGAAACTCGATGAGACAGAGGGCATGATCGCCTCTGACAGCACCGGTGTCCATGACGCCACCGTAATGGGCGCTGCGCTGTGGCAACCGGACGGCGGCTGCGTCGATGGCGCGCTGGAGTTCGATGGGTCCACTTTCGCCGTGGCGGACTTCGTCCTGAGCCCTTCGGACGGTCCATTCAGCGTCCTGGCGTGGGTCAAAGGCGGTGCTCCCGGCCAGGTGATCCTCTCCCAGCAGACAGGCGCCAACTGGCTGCTGCCCGATCCGACGACAGGTGCACTCAGAACCGAACTGAAGAGCATCGGACGGTTGAGCAAGCCGTTGTCCTCGGATGCGATCGTTACTGACGGCAATTGGCATCGCGTGGGCTTCACCTGGGATGGCTCAGCCCGCCGTCTCTACGTGGATGACGGTCTTGTCGCCGAAGACACAGACACCACCCTGGCGGAGAGCTACGCGGGTCTGATCGTTGGCGCCGGCAAGAACCTGAGCATCGGCACGTTCTTCTCCGGCCTGATCGACGACGTCCGCATCTACAACCGCGCCGTCAAGCCGTAGCACAGGGCCGGCGCGAAATACAGACGCACGAAGAGAAGCTACTCGATACCGAGCTTTCGCTGGATCTCCTCAAGGGGTATGCCTTTGGTCTCCGGCATGATGAACAGGACCCACAGCAGTTGCAGGACCATCATGGCGGCGAAGAAGGCGAAGGCGTGCCCCCCGGAGATCTCGGCGATCATGGGGAACGTCCAGGAGACCAGCGCGCACATGAACCAGTGTGTGAACGAGCCGAGCGCCTGGCCGCGAGCGCGGACCCGATTCGGGAAGATCTCGCTGATAAAGACCCAGATCACCGCGCCCTGGCCAAAGGCGTGCGACGCGATGAAGAGTACGAAGCTGCCGAGCACGATCATGCTGCCGGCGGCGGTGAAGTCGGTGCCGTACGTGTAGAACGCCCAGGCCACCGTGCCCAGGCTGATAATGTAGCCGATCGAGCCGATGAGCATGAGCCTCTTTCGGCCGAAGTAGTCGATCACGACCATCGCCAGCATCGTCACGACCAGGTTCGTTCCGCCCACGGCCACGGTCTGGCTCAGGGCCGAGCCCTCGCTCGCGCCGGCCATCTTGAAGATGTGCGGGGCGTAGTACAGCAGGGCGTTGATGCCCGAGAGTTGGTTGAACATCGCGATCAGAACGGCCAGCAGGATCACCCGGACGTACTTGACGCGGAAGAACGGCTCCTGCAGGCTGTCGTGCTCGGCGGCCAGCGATCGGCGGATGGCGTCGATCTCCTCCTGCACGCTACCCGTGTCGGTGCCGAGCATGCCCAGGATTCGGGTCGCCTCCTCCCCTCTGTCCTTCGCGACGAGCCATCGCGGACTGCGGGGGATCTGGAACAACAGCAGGAAGAACGCCGCGGCCGGAAGGGCCTCGACGCCGAACATCCAGCGCCAGGTGACGGGCCCGAGGTCCATACTCGCGATCAGGTAGTTCGAGAAGAACGCCAGCAGGATTCCGAGCACGATGTTGAACTGCGTCACGGCGACCAGCCGGCCTCGCAGGCGGGCCGGTGAAATCTCGGCGATGTACATGGGCGAGACGACGGAGGCCCCGCCAACGGCCAATCCGCCGAGGAACCGGAACCCCAGGAACGAGTACCAGTCCCACGCCAGCGCGCTGCCGACGGCCGAGACGAAGTAGAAAACCGCCAGCACGAACAACGTCTTGCGCCGGCCCGCGATGTCGGCCGGCTTGCCCACCGCGATCGCGCCGACGATCGTGCCGATCAGAGCGCTGGCGACGGTGAAGCCGAGCCATTTGCTCGACAGAGCAAAAACCGTCTGCAGCGCGTCGGTCGTGCCGGAGATGACCGCCGTATCGAACCCGAAAAGCAAGCCGCCCAATGCCGCCACGATCGTGCTTCGCAACAGGAATCCGCCTCTGCTCATAGCGCCTCTCACTCAATCCAGATCAGTTCTCGACGGCAACAACCCACGCGGCCACCCAGCCGAGTGACGGGCGCCACGATACCACACATCCGCCGGCAAGGACAGCAACATCTGCGAAACCGAGTCTGGGGTAGTCGTGCGGCCCTTCCATACCTGAGGATTCCCAGAGACAGTCACGAATGGCGTGCCCCCGTTACCCAGGGGCAACTATTGGTCTGTCTCGTCCCATCATCTCCGGCGTCAACGACTCGGCGCGCCGGACGGGTGAGGCGCGTCAGCGCGCCTTACGGTGCAGGGTGGACCTGCTCGCTCTGCGATTCCTCTCGCCGGATTCTCTGCCGAGTTCGATTCCACGTCACAATTCCGAGAGGCATGAGCACACCGTATGGAATCCATAGGGCAAAACGCCAAGGAGTGGGCCGCAGCAACAAGAGCACCAGAAATGTAAGAAGCAACAAGGGGATGATCCACAGTATCAGCGCGGGCTGTACCTGACCACTTTGCTGCTTGTCGTTGCCGCCTTCCTCTTCCATGTTGATTTCTCAAAGCGGCCCGGCTCTGCATTGGCGAACTTGCGAGCTGTTACCGGCAGCCCAACACCTGGCTCAGTTCTTCTCCAATCGTTTCCCCATGCTTACGACGTCATCCTCCGAGAAGCCGAGTTTCTCGTAGAACGCCATGGCCCCGGCGTTTGACCGTCGAATCATGAGGTTGATCTTTGGGCAGCCGAGGGCGCGCAACCGCTTTTCGGCCTCGGCCACCATCTGTCCGCCGAGCCCCCTTCGTTGGTGGTCGGGGACAACGGCCAAGTAGTTCAGCCATCCCCGGTGTCCCTCGTACCCGGCCATGACCGTCGCGACGACCTGGTTTGCATCCACGCCGACCAGGAAGAGGTCCGGCTGAATCGCCAGCTTGCGCCGGATGTCCTTGTGCGGATCATTGTGCGACACCACGAGTTTGCAGTCGTGCCAGAGTTGGATCACCGCCGCCTCTCTTCTTTCCGGAACAGTCTAATCTGCATCTTCACCTGTCCTGCCGAACGACGGGATGACCGACGGCTTCAGCCGGCGCCCCCGGGTGACTGGTTCGGCTCGCTCTTCTATCGATTGAGCCATGCGAGAGCCTCATCTCGCGAAGAGAAGAGGTGAATGTTAACGCCACGATTCTGTCCAACGGTCTCGATGAACCGCATTTCTTCTGGCAGTTGCCCTGTGGCAACAATCGCGTGCTCCAGGTCTCGTGCCTGCTTCGACAATTCAGACGCAAAACGATAGAGAGCTACCGTTGATGGCAACGAGGTCTGATGCGTAGTGTCCACGATGACTTTGTTCAGTCCCCGATCGCGAACAATCTGGAGAACCGATTCCAATGACTTCATCAAGTCGGTTTCACCCACGTCATCCCGTGAATCGATCAAGATGACGTTGTGTTCCCGGTCAACACATACTGTCTCGGGCATCGCCGTTTCTCCCAGACGGCATGATGATCGTGCCATCCCTATGGAACAGGGAAGCGAAGCCGGCTTCCCATGCACAAGGCGTTCTCAGGCCTCCTCGTTCCCGATTCTAATACCTCCAGCACGCGGCCCGGCACTTTCGGTCCACTCGCCGGTGTAACGGCGCTGGCTCTTGGCAGAGCAGGCGTCCAGGCCGCAGCGGGCCCGCCCGGTCTGGCTGCCTCAAGCATTGGCAACATCCGGGCCTGCGGGACATGCGGCAGCAATCATAGCGTGCTCTGTCAGACAGAACAACAAGAAAAGTGGTATGGGATCGGCGGTAGGCCCTCTCAGTTGATGATCGACTATTAGCCACCGTCGCTACATTCCGCAGTGGGCTTGCCCGTCGACCGATACTGGCCGGTAGGCCTCTTCTCTATTTGACCGACAGAGGGCCGCGGATGCGCCAGCGACCTCTGGAGCCTTCGCTGACGCGAAGTTCGAGTGATCCTGTTTTCACCTCGCCGTCTTCTTCGTATTCGATGGTGCAGGGTGTGAGCAGGCCGCGCAGGGGTCGCTCCGGAACGACGGGCGGCCCCACCGACAGCACTTGCATGACATTCTTCCTCTGCAAGAGCTTGTTGCGGATACTCTTCGCCTCCCTGGCCGCGGTATAGCCGTGGATTTGGATGGCCCGGTCGTAGTCTTTCGAAGCCCACGCACCCAGGAATTCACGCACCACCTTGACGGCAATCTCCTCGTCAGAGAGCTGTCCCTGCTCGACTCCCATAGGAATTCCCGTCGTGTCGGAGCAGTTCACGTCCGCAGGCACTTCGCTCCTGAGATCGAAAATACCGGGCTCAAACGGCCGATTGTAGTCGACATAGTCCCATAGCCCCTTGTCAACGTACCGGCCTTCCTGGAATGCGTGCACCTCCACCTGGGTGACCAGCTTCGTCGAAGGATCGATGTGAAACAGCTCACGCATGCGAGGCTTGGGTGCTCCGATGACGAATGTGTTGGGGTCGTAGGTTACCGTGACGGTAATGGGATCTGTGCTCCTGTCCGATGGGCCAATATCGACCTGGATGCCCCCCTGCTCAGCGCGTTGTTGCAGATACGCGATGGCTTGGCGGGGATCATATCGTTGGACAAAGAACAGGATCTTGTCCGTATATTCCTGGTCGTCGAAGATGAGGAACTCTTCTGACTCCCACGCCCAGTGCTGAGTACCGCGTGGGCTCCATACCATCGTGGCCTTGATCCCATAGAAGTTCACCCGGACATTCCGGATGAGCCCATTTGGATCATATTCGATCCAGGCCTCTCTGTCCGGCCAGTCCGAGCCGGCGAGGTACCGGAAGTGGAAGAAGCGCATGTCCCTGACGGCATCGGCAGTCTGCTCAAGGGCATAGGCCGGACCTGTTGATTCATTCAGCAGGCTCAGCCACATGCCGCCTACGACAAGAGCCAAGGCGATACATGCCACTTTGGGCCATCTGCTCATTGTTGTCCGTCCAAGATACGACCGCACGGTTGTGTCCGCCTCGCCGGTCGTGCGATATGGCCACGCTTCGGCGATGCGCGAATGTATCCGCTCGCGCGCCCGTACGCTGCCTCTATAGCGTACCTGAGCGACGAGATCCTCGATGTCCTTGTCTCGTTTCATGGGTGGTCTTCCCCATCGAGTTGTGTTCTCAAACTGTTGAGGCCATAGCGATACCGGCTTTGGACCGTCCCCAACGGAACCTCCAGGGCCCGAGCGACCGCGCGAAACGTCAGCCCTGCGTGGACGTGTAGCGTGATCACCTCCCGCTGCTCGTAAGGCAGCCGACTCAACGCATCCTGAATGCAGCGGACCTGTTCGTCGTGAATGACCAGTTCGAGTGGTTCCGAAGCATGGGCCGTCTTCGCTGAGGCTTTGCCGTCCGTCCCAAGGCGGCTGCGTTTCCGCAGCATGTCGCGACACTTATTGGCGACACAGGCCGCCAGAAAGCCCCTGAGGCTGCCACGCAGCCTGAAGGTGTCGAGCGATTCCACAAACGATATGAATACCTCCTGTACGACATCTTCCGCATCGCCGGGATTGCCGAGCAAACTCATGGCCACCGTCAACAAAGCGTCCAGCTGTTTCTGATAGATTCGGTCGAACGCGCTGCGGTCGCCGTGCTTCGACCTCCGCAGCAGTATGTGGTCTTCCGGCATGCTGTCTCTATCGCCAAATCTCTGCGTACGCCATCTACCCTCAAGACGAACGAGTAGGCGTCTTGCACCTACGGGAAATGTCATTGTACGCGGATTATCCATATACGGGAATGGCAGCCTGTGGTGTATTAGGGGCAAGAGAGCACTCTTGCGGATAGAATGGGCACGATGCTGGAAGAAAGGTACCTGATCTGGCGATTCAAGCACGGCAGCGCCGAGGCGTTCGAGCGGATCTACCTGAAGCACAAGAACGATCTGCTCAAGCTGGCGGTGGTGCTGCTCGGGGACGTCCACGCCGCCGAGGACATCGTGCACGATGTCTTCGTTCACGTAGCACAGACGCGCGGCCGAATCAAGGTCGCGAGCAATCTCAAGGGTCTGCTCATCACGAGCGTGGCCAACCGCGCACGGAACTACCGTCGGGATGCGGGCCGCTATCGCAATTCCCTGGCGAAGCAGGCCGACGACGACCCATCGGGCCCGTTCGAGCCCGAGCGATGGGCGATCGTCGGCGAGCAGTTACAGTCGCTCAGCGAGGCAATGGCGCAGTTGCCTTACGAACAATGTGAGGCGGTCGCGCTCCACGTGGGAGCCGAGATGTCCTTTCCGGAGATCGCCCGCATCCAGAAGGCCTCAGTCAATACGGTACAAGGCCGATGTCGGTACGGACTGAAGAAACTCCGGTCCCTGCTGAACTCGGAGGTAGTACGATGAAGCACACAGATGATCTGAAGACATATTACAGGAACGCGAATCTGAGTACGGATCCGGCCATGGACCGGGCCGTGCTGACCGATGCCCTCAAGGCCGGCGGTCTGACATACGGGAAAGTTCCGGCGGCCGCGAGAGGGCGGAACAAGGACCAAACGCGCCGCGGGTCTGAATCTCCGGCGGCGCTTTTCGGGAGAATCGTCATGAAGAATCGAGTGACCAAATTAGCTGTGGCGGCTGGGGTGATCCTCGCCGTCGTTTTGGGCCTGAGTCTGTTTACAGGAAATGGGGCGGGCAAAGTCTACGCCCGCATGGTGGACCAGTTGCACGGCGTGGGGACCCTGACCTACAGCCAGGTCACGATGACGGGCGTGGAGGCCATGCCCACGGTGCGCATGGAAGTCGCGTTCAAGAACCCGGGCCACCTCAGGACGGCCACGGCGGACGGCTACGTCACGGTGATCGACTCGACGGAGAACCGGTTCAGAGGGATCAGCCTCGTCCCATCGGCGAAGAGCTATATCGCATTCGACGCCTCCAACATGCCGGACGGTTCCGGTGCGGGCCCATGGGTGTCTCTGGAAAAACTCCAGGCTTTGCCCACGCAGGCCGATGAGCTGCTGGGCCGCAAACAGATCGACGGCCGGAGCCTGGAGGGCTTCCGCGTTCGCGAAGGCGATACGACAGCCACGGTCTGGATCGACCCGGCTACGGACGCGCTCGTTCGCGCGGAGATGGAATTCGCCAACGCCCCCGGCATGAACGTGATCCTCAGCGACTTTCAGTTCAATATCCCCCTCGACGACTCGCTGTTCAGCCTCGAGCCGCCCCCCGGATTCACACCCATGAAGACGGGACTCGAAGCGGATATGTCCAAAGTAAGTGAAGGGGACCTCATCGAGCTCCTCCGGATGTGGTCTCACTGGACCGTGGACCGGACCTTCCCGCCGACCCTCCTCGGCACGGAGATTCCCAAGATCGCCATGCAGATGGGCCGCGAGGGCAAGTTCACAGACGCCCAGATCTCCGGATACGAGGAGGACCAGCAGGTGCAGATCATGTATCGCGGCATGCTGTTCATGGGGCTTCTGCCAAACGGCACGTGGCGCTATGCGGGCCAGAACGTCCCCTTCGGCGACCCGCTGACGCCGATCTTCTGGTACCAGCCCCAGGGCTCACCGACCTGGAGAGTGATCTACGCCGACCTGAGCACCGCCGACGTCACCGCAGAGAACCTGCCGAAGTAGCTTGTAACCACACATCCGTAGCGAACACACAGGCCGGGCAACAGCGCCCGGCCTTTTTCGTGCGCCCTCGGGCCTTCTACCGATAGAATGCGGAAAAATCCAATTCTGCGGTAATGCCCACAAACGCGGGCCCTCTATACAGGTAGAGATCTCTGCGGCTGCGCAGCCGAGCCTTGGATCCGACGAATTAGTTCGAGTAAGGCAGTCTGACTGTGTCCGACGGACGGTTTGAAGAACTGGTGGATGCCCATGGCCGGGACGTGCTGAATGTCGCCCTGAGGGTGACACGTAGCGAAGAAACGGCCAAAGACGTCTACCAGGAGGTCTTTCTGGCGATCTGGCGACGCTGGGACCGGTACGACGACCAACAGAACTGGGGCGCGTACCTGTATCGTGTGACCGTCCGTAAGGCGCTGGAATTGGCCAGACGCCGGCAGCCCGTGCCGGTCGCCCCGGACGATCGCGAGCCTCAAGACCGCGGTTCCGGCCCGGACATTCGCCTGCGGCTCGACGAGCTGCAGCAGAAGCTGACGGACTCGCTGGCGAAGTTGCCGAAGCGTCAGGCTGATGTGTTTGTCCTGTCGCGGATCGAAGGTCTGGGCCATGCGGCGATCGCGGAAGCCCTCAGTTGTTCTCGAAACACGGTTCGCGTGTCTCTGCATCGGGCCATCAAGCAACTGGCCTGCGAGATGCGCGATTACCTGAGTTGAGTACGGCGGTAAACCATGGTGAACGATAAACACGTGAACGATCGACTCGTGAGCTTCGTGCTCGACGAGCTGCCCGAAGGCGAGAGAGCCAAAATCACCGCACACGTGATTGCGTGCGACCGATGCCGCAGCGAGTTGAACCGGCTGGAGCGATTGCTCGAACAAGCCGGTAAACGCAAGAGCCTGTCGGCGGAAGAGCCGCTGTATGAATCGGCCAGGAGCGGCCTGTTTACCGCAATCAGCAGGGAAGAAGAATCAACAACCATCACTCGCCCCGACATTCGGCGAGTGTTTGCATGGAGACGAATCATGGCAAGTTCAATGGTGAAGATAGGCATCGCGGCGGCGATTATCGTCGCAGCAGGACTCTTCGGCCTATCGAGGCTGGAGCCCTCATCCTCTGAGACCGGCTTCAGTCTGTTAGCGAAGGCCTGTGCGGCCGAAGAATCCCTTTTTGTCGGAACGAGCATCGTTCACATTCACAATGAGATCGTCGTGTACGCGGGCGGCACAGGCGTTAGCCCCGCGGACCAAGCTGTGGCGAGTCTCGGCTACGTCTGGCTGCCCATGTGCTCGCTCAAGCCGGACGGCACGTTGCAGTTCAATCAATTGAAGATGTCCATCGGGCCCGAGCCCTACGTGGTGACGGACCACTCGTGGTACGACCCGGCGAACGGGTGCTTCAGCAGGATACTGAAGGCCGCTGACGCCGTCGTCTTCGCCAACTCCTATGATGGCGGCTTCATCTACAATGCGGCCGCCGCACCGGATGGGGCCGTCCAGGTGGCTAAGCAACCGGTCGCAGCCGAGTTCCGCGCGCCGACGAGTCCCGCCGAGTACCTCGGCATCGCCGCCGGCCTGAAAGCGTCCCTGGACAAAGAGGACACATGGGTCCAGCGGGTGGAAGACGCGACCCTTTCCAGCGGCGAGCCGGCCCATGTCTACAAGGTAGGCATCCCCGACCCCAATGGGCAGGTGCAAAGCTACTGGCTGTTCAAGGTGCGCGATGAAGATTCGACCATTGCGGAAAAGGAGTTCGTTCTGCTGGGGCGTCCGCAACTGCTCATCCGCCGGGTGCTGAGCGAGCCGGTGGAGGCGCCGTCGGTTTCGTGGGACCTTGCCGAGATCAAGGAGGCGGCCCCGCGTACGGAATCGAGCGGGCAAGTCTCCATCACGCCGGATATGGTCATACCTAACGTTTCCGTCGAGCACATGGTCGAACGCGCCGATTTCGAGACCTATGTCTTCTCCACGAGGCCTTCCTGGACCGGCGAGATCGAGATCACGGATTGCCTCGATCCGGCCAGCCCGGGCGGGCGAATGTTCATCATGACCGCCCGCGCCGACGACGGCCGCCACCTCGTCCTCGTCCAGTCGCCAACGTACAACAAGATGCTCGGCACGGTCGTGAAGCAGGGCAGCGTCGTGTACACGGCGCCCAGCGGCTTCAAGGTCTGGGGCGGCGGCCCGCAGAAGTGGTTCTCGCAGATCCTGCTGCAAAGCGCCCGCGCCAGCATCAAGGACCCGCCCTCCGAAGAGCGGATCGGCTACGTGCTGGAGTCGCCGGCCGGGACGTTCCCGGCCCTCGCCGTCAACGGCCCGGTCACCGATGAAGAGCTGCACGCCCTGATCGACACCCTGGTTCCCGCAAGAGGCTACGTGAGCGACGGAAGCGGTGATCCAAGAGAGAAATAGACTTGTGCCAATCATTCCTTGGTCGAACTCAAGGCCGGGCCTCAAAACTCGGCCTTTTTCTCTGCGCTGCCGGTCCCATCTGTGTCGGCCAATGTCTGCCCCGATCGAACGCCAAGGGCCGCGAGGAATCAGAATCGGCCAGCGGATTCCAACAACATCGCCGCGGCCTTAGCCAGAAAAGTCGCACTCGATAGACCCAGGAACGCGGTTCTGTTGTTATATTGGCGAACAGACGTTTGTTGGGTACCCGATAGGCCGGTGTATGGAAGACAAGCTGCTTGTATTTCAGTGCAAACGTGGGAGCCGCGAGGCGCTCACGCGGATCTACGAAAAGTACAAAGCGGATTTGCTGCTGCTGGCGATGGCGCTGCTCAACGACAAGGCCGCGGCTGAGGACGTCGTACACGACGTGTTCGTCTCCTTCGTTCGGCGCCTCGACGGCTTTCGCCTGACCGGCAGCCTCAAGGGTTTCCTGCTGACCTGCGCCGCTAACCACGCGCGAAACTGGAACAAGGCCGAACGCGTACGCGGCTCTGCCGGTAGGGTGGGCTCCGCCCACCGATCCCCATCGACCGAGCCGACAGATGGTGGGCAGAGCCCACCCTACGAAGCGGAACGGGCAGCAGCGAACGGGCCATTCGAGACCCTCGTCTGCAACGAACAGCTCGAATTGCTCGGCGAGGCGCTGGCCGGATTGCCATTCGAGCAGCGGGAAACCTTGATGCTGCACCTGCATGGGCAGATGACGTTCCAGGCCATCGCCCGGACGCAGCAGATTTCCGCGAACACCGCCAAGAGCCGGTACCGGTATGGAATCGACAAGCTGCGGAGCATTCTCAACGGCAAGGTAGGCAAATGCAACCAGCAGATGAGATAAGACGACTGATCGACGAATCACAGATCGAATCGCCTTCCGGGGTCGATCGACGCATCCTGGCCGATGCCCTGGGGGATTTACAGATGCGCCGGCGGGATCGAACTGCCACTCCTCAGCCGCGCGTGTGGAGAATCATCATGAACAGCAGAGTAGGAAAATTAGCTGTGGCCGCGGCCGTTGCCATAGCCGTGCTCCTTGGATTGCAGATTTGGAGTCCGTTGGGCTCCAACGTCACGTTTGCGCAAGCCATCCAGCCCATCCTGAACGCCAACACGGCGATCCTCGACATCATCATCGGAGCCGAGGAGCAAGGCGCGCCGGTCATCCACGATATGGTCACGGGCTCGCGCATTCGGCGGACCCTGTCGAATGTGCCGCAGGTGATCAGCGTGATCGACCTCGAAACGGGTCGCATCCTGACGTTGGAGGAGTCGAAGAAAGAAGCGGCCTACATCGATCTCAAGGGCCTGCCCTCGATCCCGAACTATCTGGACAAGCTCAAGAACATTCTCATCGAACTCCAGGACAGCCCGCATTTCGTGGTGGAAGACCTTGGCGTGCGAGAGATTGAGGGCCGTGAAACGGTCGGATTTCTCGCGAAGCATCCAAGTGCCGCGATCACGCTCTGGGCTGACTCCCGCACCGGGTTGCCTGTCCGCATCGAGAGCAGGGCAGGACAGTTGAACGTCATTATCAAGAACCTGCAATTCGATGTCCCGATGCGCGAGGCAGCGTTCAGCATGGACGTGCCGCCAGGATACGAACTGCAGCAGGATGTTGAGTTGGATCTGCTCGGCTCGACCGAGGCGGACTTCATCGAGGGACTTCGCATCCTGGCGGAGACGTTCGGCGACGGACAACTCCCCGACGGCGTCGCACTTGAGGACTTCCTCAGGCAGGCCGCCGACATGGAGAAGAAGACGAAGGAGCTCGGACTATCCTCTGAGGAGGAGATGGCTCTTGGCATGAAGCTCCAGAAATACCTGCTGTTCCTGCGATTCTATAAGGGTCAGGGCAAATGGTACTACCGAGGCCGGGACGTGAAGCTCGGCGAGGCGGAGACGCCGATCTTCTGGTACCGCCCGAAAGGCTCGGAAACCTATCGCGTGATCTACGGCGACCTGCGCGCTGAGGACGTGGCCCCAGAGGATTTGCCCGAGCCACTGGACCCAGACGATACCGTCGAAGCGAGCGTCAGCTATCAGCAATGGTCCAAGCCCGATTTTGTCGGCAGCCAGGAAGACTACTGGTACTTCCTGGCGGACGGGTGCATCCGGGTCAAGGCCTATCTGACTCTGTTCAAGGGGCCGAAAGACACCTCTGTAATGCCCATCCGCCTGCCCTATCCCAATGCGCCTCTGGAGGCCGTGCTGCTCGACCGTGAGCCGCTCACCTCCCACCAGACGGGCGACGGCGCATACGATATCGAGCTGCCTACAGAAAAGCTGGCGGGTGGCGAAGTGAAGCTCGTCTGCCAATGGCACCTCGCGCGGACCGATCTCCAGGAAGCCTCGTACGGCTACCAGGCGCGCTTGCAGGCCCTGATTCCCGTCGTCTCCTACGCGCTGAAGGTGGCGCTGGGGGACGGCTGTGGATTGGAGTTCGCCGAGTCTCTCGCGTCCACCAAGGCCCCGTCGGACATGTGGGCCGTGCCGTTCAGCATCGGCAATCCGCCGAAGCCCACGACCACCTTCGGCTCCTGCGGCATAGCCGTGCAGAAGCGCGATTAGCATCAGGCACAAGGCCAATCCAAGGCCGGGCCCCGAAGCCCGGCCTTTTTCCTGGTCGAGTTGTCTTTTCGCTGCGCGAGTCCGGAGCAACTCACTGATTTCCGCCGGCCGTAACGGCTCCCGGACGAACGTTTACAGAGGCAGGCATAACGCGTAGAATCGTCGTGGTGACGGCGAATCCGGTGGAAGGTTCGCACGCTGTGCCGATGGTTGGCGCGGAGATACTGTGATCTAAAAGCGGAGGTAATGGCATGAGACGCTCGAAACAGACGACGATATTGTTCACGATTGCGCTGGTCATCTTGTCGGCCGCGCGTGCGCCGGCGGCGCCGCCGAAGGTCGTCGAGACCGTGCCTCGCAACGGCGATCTGAACGTGGATCCCGCCTTGCAGGAGATGCGGTTCGTCTTCGATCAGGACATGAGCCGCGGGGGCTACTCGATCTGCGGCGGCGGCCCACTGTTTCCGAAGCCCGTCGGCCGGCCCCGATGGGCCGACAAACGAACGCTGGTGATGCGAGTCCGGCTCGAAGCCGACCATGAGTACCAGCTCAGCATAAACAGCCCCAGCTATAAGAATTGCCGCAGCGTCGCAGGCGAGCCGGCCGTGCCATACCCGGTGAGGTTCAGGACCGCCGCCGGTCAGGCTGCCGCCCAGGCAAAGACAGCCGGCGCCGGCAACAACGCTCAGGCGATCGCCAACCTGCGCGAGGCCATCGACACGCAGTACTCCTATCGGGACCTCCGCAAGCTCGACTGGGCGGGCCTGTTCACCCGGTACACCCCGGCGATGGAGAGAGCCAAGAGCGCGCAGGAATTCGCGCAATCCGCCGCCGAGATGCTCGGCCACGCACAGGACATGCACATCTGGCTGGAGGCGGACGGCAAGCACATCCCTTCCTTCGGGCGGGCTGTCGAAAGAAACTACAATCGCAACGTACTGGAAAAGGTCGTTCCCGGATTCCGTAAGCGCAGCGCCGCCGTCTATACCGGACGGTTCGACGACGGCATCGGCTATATCCTGATCGACAGTTGGAGCCGGGACCACACGGAGGCGCTGGAGCAGGCGTACGAGGCCCTCTGGGAATTCTCGGATGCGCCGGGGCTGATCGTCGACGTCCGGCCGAACGGCGGGGGGGCCGAGCCGCTGGCGCAGGATTTCGCCGGCTGCTTCATCGACAAGCCGGCAGTATACGCGAAACAGGTGTACCGCGCGGCCGACCAGCCGAGCGGGTTCAGTGAGCCGCAAGAGCGCGTGCTGCAGCCGAACAAGCGCCGGCCGAAGTATCGCGGCAAGGTTGTCGTCCTGATGGGCCCCGGGAATATGAGCAGTTGCGAGGCCTTCCTGCTGATGATGAAGCAGGTCCCGGGCTGCAAATCGATCGGCGCAAAGTCCTACGGAAGCTCCGGCAATCCCAAACCCACGGACTTAGGCAACGGCGTCACCGTATACCTGCCCTCCTGGAAAGCATTGCGTCCCGACGGCACATGCTTCGAAGGCGAGGGCCTGGCCCCGGACTTCCCGATCAACGCGACGCAGACGGAGTTCGAAGCCGCCGACCCGGTCCTCCAAGCCGCCCTGACCCTGCTGCGCAGACGTTGAAATCAGGCTCACCCGCCTTTTTGCGTGCCTTCGCGTAGAGCAGTACCGACGAACCGGGGACGCTGTCCCCGGCCCCCTGGCATTTTTCGCTTTCCGCCAGCAGCATGGTAGGAGGCGAGGCGATGCCACAGAGAGCAATGGGTGACATGGGGGGCCGATCTCGGTCATCCGACCCGTGCCCGGCGCTTCTGTCTGCGACGGACGCCGCCGGCAAGTACCGCATTTCACAAGTTCCGCGACGATCCGGGGTCGAGATTGCTTCGTCGCTGCGCTTCTCGCAATGACATAAACAGGCCATGGCATGTCATTGCGAGCGAAGCGAAGCAATCGATAGTCGCACGATCTCTGAAACGCAGTACAAGGGGCCGCGCGAGCGTTCTTCTCATGCTATTGGTCCAAAGCGGCAAATGCCGAGGGGTTGGGGGCAGAGCCCCCAAGAACCAACAAGTACGACAAGAAAGACCGGATGAGCCTGTCATCACCTGGCGGGGAGGATTTGCAGAAAACCGATGACGCGTTCGAACGGCGCGCGCCCTTGACGCGCCCCCCGCCCAAGAGGTATAAGCCAGATATTCCGAATGGCGACTTTTTAGGACGAACGCAGTGCAGACTCGTCATAGAGTCAAATGCCTGGAGTAATCATGGACGATGAATGGCCGCCTCGTCATGTCAAAGAGACTTACGAGGTCTACGACCGTTTCACCTTTGATGCATTGTTCCGAAAATTGTTGGGCGATGGATACGATCACAAGGAGGCGAAGGATATCATCATGCATCACTGTGCGCTGAGCGCGCTTGTGTTACAGGAGAGGGTACACAACAAATACTATCTGAGACTCTGCAGGAATGTGTCCACAGCCGACGGCCTTGTGGAACTGAAGCGCGAGGTGTTCAGCAAGGCCCTGAACGCCCAGAATTAGATACCGAAGATTCTTTGGCGGCTCAAAGAAGATGGGGGATCGAAAGAAGACAATCCTTGTGGCGACGACGAATCCGGGGAAGGTTCGGGAACTGCGGGCGATGCTCGATGCAAATGTCGAGTGGAAGAGCCTCGCGGATTTTCCCGGGATCGGCGAGGTGAAAGAGGACGGGGCGACGTTTGCCGAAAATGCGAGGAAGAAGGCGACGGAGTATGCGAAGGCGACGGGGCTCTGGACGCTGGCCGATGATTCCGGGCTGGTCGTGGATGTCCTCGGCGGCGCCCCCGGGGTGAACTCGGCGCGATTCTCGGGCGAGCGGGCGAAAGGGAGCGACCGCAAGACCATTGACCGACGGAATATGGAGAAGCTCCTGTCGCTGCTGGAAGGCGTTCCGAAAGACAAGCGGACGGCTCGGTTCGTCTGCCGCCTGTGTCTGGCGGCTCCGGAGAAGGTGCTCATCGAAACGCAGGGAACTGTCGAAGGGCTCATTACAGAAGTCCCCGCCGGCATGGGGGGATTTGGATACGACCCGGTCTTTTTCGTGCCGGCGCTCGGACAGACAATCGCCCAGCTCAGCGACGAGGAAAAGAACGCTATCTCCCACCGCGGCAACGCCATGCGCAAGCTGAAGCCGCTGCTCGGCCAACTCCTGGCGAAAGACCAGACGGTGGGCGAAGCCCACCCTACGGCTGGCGCCTGATCGTGGCTGCCGTTATGGGCTGGGCGGCAATTCCGATCTGCCGTGTGGGAAAAGCTGGGCTTGCGGGCAATGAACAAAAGGGCGGCCTGGCGGTACTAACAGTGTGGCGGATGGATCCGCGTGCGGCAGACAAGCGGTGGAGCGGCGGAAAGCTGCCGCCGGGATCGATGGAGGTAAGATTCATGGAATTGAGGAGGCGAGGCACGAATCCGCCTGAATCGGACGAATGAAGACCTGCGGCGGTTCGGCTTCTCGGGCGGATTACCGGCTCGGCGATTGACTTGGGCCGACCGGGTGACTACACTACCGCTTCGGTGGGTCGAATGGGCGTATCCGCGAAACTTTGGTCTCTGTTTGGCAGTCGATGTGAGAATCATGCCTGAACCGGCTTTAGAAAATGACGCGTACGAGGTCTTGACTGAGAAAAAAGAGGAGTGCGGGCTGTTCGGGATCTTCGGGGATCCGGACGCCGTGCAGAAGACCTATTTAGGTCTGCACGCGCTCCAGCATCGAGGGCAGGAGTCGGCGGGAATCGCCTCCAGCGACGGGCAGTTCATCCAGTGCTACAAGGGCATGGGGACC
Organism: uncultured Phycisphaerae bacterium; assembly: GCA_965603165.1. GTDB lineage: Bacteria > Planctomycetota > Phycisphaerae > Sedimentisphaerales > Anaerobacaceae > PLanc-01. The sequence goes on along the minus strand of CBFDBY010000085.1, from coordinate 472 downwards.
GTCCGGCGGGTCTTCCGCAGCGGCTCGGACACCCTGGAGAGGCTGAAGAACCCGATCGCCGTGGGCCACGTCCGCTACTCGACGACCGGCTCGTCCAAGGTGGTCAACAGCCAGCCCCTGCTGGCCGAGTACTCCCGCGGGCAGGTGGCGGTTGCCCACAACGGCAACCTGATCAACGCCGGGCTGCTACGCGATGAATACGAGGCCTATGGGAGTATCTTCAAGTCCACGAGCGACACCGAGGTCATCGTCCATCTGCTCGCCAAGCCGACGCACCAGAGCAAGCCTGATTCGCTCGGTCACGTCTTGAACCATCTGCAGGGCGCGTATTCCCTGATCTTCCTGTTCGCCGATCATATCGAGGCGGCGCGCGATCCGTTCGGGATTCGACCGCTGTGCATCGGGCAGACCGAAGAGGGCCACTACGTTGTGGCCAGCGAAACCTGTGCCCTCGATGCAATCGGGGCCAAAT
>CBFDBY010000084.1:0-27369 GCA_965603165.1 uncultured Phycisphaerae bacterium | reverse complement strand
CTGCAGCCGACCGAGTCGGCAGAGAACCTAATCAGGAGGTCCGCCATGATATACAGGGTCACTATCTCGGCGTTCACGATTGCCGCTCTCTACACGGGCGGCGCGGCGCGCGACTTCTCGCCCCAGCAGCAGGAAGAGCAAGTACCGAAGGCGATGCACTCGACCATGAAAGAGTTGCCGCGGATTATCGTGGGCCGGCAGGACGCGGACCTGATCGGGCAGGACAACCGAGCGCTCCAGGCCGCTGTGGACTACATCGCGGCGCTGGGCGGCGGGCTGGTCGAGATCGGCGCAGGCGACTACACGATGCACGACTCGCTGCACCTGCGCTCGCACGTGACCGTTCGCGGCGTCAAAGGCAAGACCATCCTTCGCAAGGCGGACGGCGTTGTCTCGACCCTTGCTCTCGACGGCGACTTCGGAGAAGAGCAGATCACGGTGCAGGACCCGGCCGGCTTCGCCGTCGGCCGGGGCGTCGCGATCTGGGACGACAACGCCGGCGGCTTTCATACCACGGTCGCCCGGATTACCGGACAGCGAGAGAACACCTTCTCGATCGACAAGCCGCTCATGGCCGACTGCATGGTCCAGAACAATGCGAAGGCCGCGACGGTCTTCCCCGTCGTCAGTGCGTACGACACCGAGGGCGTCCGCATCGAAGACCTCATCATCGACGGCAACAAGCAGGCGAACGTCCCTCTCAACGGCTGCCGGGGCGCCGGCATCTTCCTCTATCGAGGATTCGGCACGGTCATCACCGGCTGCACCGTGCGAAACTACAACGGCGACGGCATCAGCTTCCAGCAGTCGAACGACGTCACCGTCGTCGATTGTATCAGCGAGGACAATGCCTCGCTCGGGATCCACCCCGGCAGCGGCTCGCAACGGCCGACGGTGCACGGCTGCATCGCCCGCCGGAATGGGACCGATGGCTTGTTCCTCTGCTGGCGCGTGCGCCACGGCCTATTCGAGCGGAACACGCTCGAGCAGAACGGACGATTCGGCATTTCCATCGGCCACAAGGACTCGGATAATCTCTTCCGCCACAACATCTCGCGCTGGAACAAAGAGCACGGCCTGTTCTTCCGCAACGAGTCGCTCGGCATGGCCCCCCACCGCAATCGATTCGAGGACAACACCATCGAAGAAAACGGCGGGGCCGAAATCCGCATCCGCGGCGAGGTCAACGACCTGGCCTTCGTCCGCAACACCATCCGCGACACGCGAAGCGATAGCGGAGAGGAATTGACCGTGGGATTTCTGATCGAGCAGCGTGTCGGCGAACTGGCGCTGCAGGACAACGTCATCCAGACGCAGGTTCAGGTCGAAGACAAACGCACAGACACACAGAATTGAGGTGGACACATGAGACACGTCAATCGCCGCGATTTTCTGAAGACATCGTTAGGAACCGTCGCCGTCGTCGCCGGCTGGCCACAGAGGCTCAGCCGCGCCGCCGGCGAGAAGGTCACGATCGGCGTCATGGGCCTCGGCGGCCGGGGCCGAGGACTGGCCCAGATGTTCGCCGCACGCGCGGACGTCCAGATCGCCTATCTCTGCGACGCCGACAGCAGACGGTTCGAGCCCGCGAAGCGAGCCATCGAACAGGCGCAGGGCAAGGCGCCTCAGATGGTGCAGGACTTCCGGCGTATCCTCGACGACAAGAGCGTCGATGTCCTCATCAACGCCACGCCGGACCACTGGCACGCGCTCGGCACGATCATGGCCTGCCAGGCGGGTAAGGACGTCTACGTGGAAAAGCCCTTGGCCCACAACGTCTGGGAGGGCCGCAAGATGATCGAGGCGGCGCGCAAGTACCGGCGCGTCATCCAGGTCGGCACGCAGACGCGCAGCGCCCCATACGTCCAGGCGGCCATCGAGCAGGTCCGAAACGGCAAGCTCGGCGACGTACACCTGATCCGCGTCTTCAACATGATGCGGCACTCGCCCCGGCCCGCCGGCTCGGTCCAGCCGGTCCCCGACGGGTTCGATTACGACCTGTGGTGCGGCCCGGCCCCGAAGCTGCCGTACAACCCGAGCCGATGGTGGCTGAACCAGTGGGAATATAGCTGTGGCCCGATCGCCGGCGACGCCATCCACCAGCTCGACCTCGCCCGCATGCTCCTCGGCGACCGGCCCTATCCCGACACCGTGGCCCACACCGGCGGCGTTCGCGCGCTCAAAGATGGCCGCGAGATCCCCGACACGCAATTCGCCCTCTTCGAGTACGGCAGCATGACGCTTGTCTTCGAGGCGGCCCTCTGGACGCCTTACATCAAGAAGATCCCCCAGGAGATTCGCAACTCGGACAGCTTCCCCGACTGGCCCTTCTGCAGCACGCGGATCGAGGTCCTGGGCACGAAGAGCTTCATGTACTTAGGCCGCCACGGCGGCGGCTGGCAAATCCACGACGCCGACGGCAACGTCGCCGGCTCGCTCTTCGGCCGCCAGGCGGACAAGGAACATCAGGACAACTTCATCGAGTGCGTCCGCACGCGGAACCGGCCCAACGCCGACGTCGAGCAGGGCCACTATTCAACGCTGCTCTGTCACCTCGCCAATATCTCGTACCTCGTCGGCAATCAGAAACTCACCCTGGACCCAAAAACCGAGACCTTCGCAAACACCCCGGCCGCCAACAGGCACCTGCGGCGCACATATAGAGAGCCCTGGGTAATTCGGGACGAAGTCTGATTGCCCAGCATCCGTCAACGACGTTCCGCATTGCGTTTCCGGGCGTCGTCGAGGACGGAGGCGAGGGTGACTGGTGCGCCGCCGCGGGCTTTGGAGACGTCGGCGGCGGTCATGAAGGCGAAGATCTCAATCGTCTCTTCCGGCGGGACGGGGACGGCGCCGGTCTTGAAGAATTTCACGATCTCCTCGACGAGATGGCCGTAGCCCTCGTAGCCGCCGCTGCGGGCGATTCCCTTCGTGCCGAAGACCATCGCGCCGTAGTCGGTCTTGCCGGACTTCAGGCCCCGGTAAGTCCCAATCCGCCCGTCCTGCCAGACGCCGACCACGAACTCATAGCCGTCCGTCTGCGTCCGCTGCACCGACCGGCAGCCGGGGCCCATGATGGTGAAGAGGATTTCGACGCCGTGGACGCCGTACCAGTACAGGTCCGGATGGTGCTCCTCCAGGCTGCACGGGCTGAAGGCGTCACAGCCGCGGACTTCGCCGACGGCCTCGTTGTTTCTCATGCCGAGGATGCCCGGTCCGAAGCGCAGGGATGAGCTGGACCAGCACGGCACGCCGCCGGCCTTCGCCAACCGGAAGATCTCCAGAACGTCGGCCAGGCTGCCCGCCATCGGCTTGTCGATGAACAGCGGCTTCTTCGCCGCGATGACGGGCTTGGCCTGTTCGAGGTGCGGCCTGCCGTCTACGCTCTCCAGCAGGACCCCATCCACCTTCCGGCAAAGTTCCTCGATACTACCCACGATCTCCAGGCCGAACTCGTCCCGCAACTGGTTCGTGTACTTCTCGACACGGCTCGCGGACGATTCCACGTCGGGCGACCCGCCCGGATAGCCTGCGACGACCTTGCAGCCATAGTCCTTGGCCGGATCGTTCAGCAGTTTCGTGAATGCGATGACATGGGACGTGTCGAGTCCGATCATGCCGATCCGAAAGACCCCGTCGTCTTCACCCGCATAAGCCGAGGCGCCCAAGAGGCACACCAGCACACTGATCGTAATGATTCTGTGCATCATTGTCCTGTCTCCACGTCTTGTCACTTCATGTGAACCACCTGCATCCTTCGTCGCATCGCCCGCCAGTATACCACAATCCGCCCACAAGTCACCGCCTGAGTGCAGCGATTCATGCCCGGCGAATCGCATGCCCATCAGCGGGACAAGCGGATGCGGGACGCCGGGCAGACTGGCATGATTTTCTTTCGAGGTTGACGAACTCGCTGGAGGCGGTACAATAGCTGGGTGGCGAACGGAAAGCATGAGCGCTTTGTACAGGACACGATAATGGAAAAGTTGGACCGCATTACCATCGACCCGAACGTCTGCTGCGGGCAACCGACATTGCGGGGCATGCGAATCACGGTCAGCGTCGTACTCAAGATGCTGGGGGGAGGCAAGTCCGTGCAGGATGTCCTCACAGCCTACCCTGAGCTGGAAGCTGAAGACGTTCTGCAAGCCATGAAGTACGCCGCCTGGGTCGTGTCCGACCAGATCCGGACTCTGTCGGCTTGACGTATGATGGTGGCGCCTTTGCGATTTCTCGCGGACATGAACGTGTCGCCCTTGACGGTCGCCGCGCTCGCGACCGAAGGGTTGGACATCGTCAGGGTATCGAGTCCTCTGCCGCCACACGCATCAGACAACGATATCCTCAATCTGGCCCGACAGCAGGAGCGGGTCGTGATCACTCAGGACATAGATTTTTCCACACTGTTGGCATTAGGTGGCCACGATCAGCCAAGTCTCGTGACTCTGCGGCTGCTGAACACAGACCCCGAAGTGGTTACGCAACGACTCCGACAGACTCTGCCGCAAATACAGGCGGCCTTGCGAAGCGGATGTGCCGTCACCATCGAGGACGACAACGTGCGAATACGTCAATTACCCATTCGTTAGCCGGATCCAACAAACACACGCCTTACATCGCGTCCCCTTCGGGTCGCCGCCGCAAGTCGCCCTACCCATTAGGCCCAGTCAGAACTTGCCACTTGTCACCCATTACCGGTATCACTTCGCCGGTTTCCCGTTTGCCATTCCGGCGGATGCTCTATAGAGTAGTAACGCAAGTGCCGAGATTCTTGTGCTGTGGAGATGAGAATATGAAGACGCAGACGTTCGATTCCGTTGGTGTAATTGTCCTGGTGTTCATTGTGAGTGTTGTCGCGGCGACAGCGGAAGGGCAAGACATTGCCGATTTAGCCCGGTTGACACCGGGGGCGACGCGTGCCCAGAACGCGCTGTGGATCGAGAACCCGCTCGACAAGCGGTTCCATTCCTCGAAGCGAGTGGTGGTGGCTGAGATCGAGGGCCCGGCGACGATCACGATGATCCATTTCGCCATGCCGCAAGCCCTGAAACTGAATCGAGACGTGTTGCTCAGAGCATACTGGGATGGGGAGTCTTCGCCCAGCGTTGACTGTCCGCTGGTGGATTTCTTCTGCGACCCGAACGGGCTGCGCGAAGAGGTGAACACGGCTCTCGTGAACAAGCGTCGCGGGTTCAATGCCTACTTTCCGATGCCGTTCCGCAAATCGGGCCGGATCGAATTGGTCTACGACGGACCGGTGGAGCCGGGCGAGGAGCTGTGGAAAATCATGCCGTGCTACAGCTATGTGATGTATCGGACGGCCGAGCGAATTCCGAATGACCTGGGCTATTTCCACGCCCATTGGCGGCAGGAGGGCCTGCTGCTGGGCCGGCGCGACTATCTCGCCCTCGACGCGACGGGCAACGGCAAGTTCGTCGGGTGGAATGTCACCATCCGCAGGCCCGGCAGAGCGGGCTATCCTGTCGATGGGAACGAGAAGTTCACAATCGACGGCGAGGACTTCCCCGCCATCGAATTCCAGGGACTCGAAGACTCGTTCGGCTTCAGTTGGGGATTCCCGCCGACGGAGAGCATGTTTCCGCTCACCGGGTACTTCCCGTTCCTGAAAGGGGCGTGCGGCTACCGGTTCTTCCTCAACGACGCGATTCGCTTCGAGCGGTCGCTTCGAGTGGCCATCGGTTTCGGGGAGCACGAGCACGAAATGTTCCGGCGGGAGTTCAGCAAGCCGGGCAGCAGCCTTCAGCTTTCGAGCGTTGTTTACTGGTATCAGGCGGAACCCCACGCCGCTCTTCCCGCCATGCCGGGTGCGGCGGATCGCGCGCCGGCCCCGGAGGTCCCGTTCTGGCCCGACAAGGAGACGCTCCCGTCGGCCCAGGAGCTGAAGGACCGGGGCGTACGATTCCTGATGCTGTGCGGCCGGCCGGAGCAGGAAATCATCTACGCCGAACCCGGCTTCGATGCCGAGGCCAAAACCGGATACGCCTGGGACGGCTGGAGCCTGCCCGTCTACCACTGTCGAGCGGATGACCGGGAGCTGCGGATCGAATTGACGACGCCCAAAGGCGCACGCGGCCTGCTCCGCCTGTACGTCATCGACCCCGACAATTTCGAAGGCGGCCGCCGGCAGACACTCGCGGTCGCCGGCAAGTCGCTCGGGGCAATCCGCGATTTCCAGGAGGGCCGCTGGCTGGAGTGCCCCGTCAGCGCCGAACAGACCGCCGACGGCAAGGTCCTGATCCAGGCGCGAAACGACAGAGACAGCTCCAACGCCGTGCTCTCCATCATCGAATGGCTCAGCCCGAAATAGACCAGCGGCACGACGAATAACGAGACACCGCGGTTTTGTCTTTTCCGCCCATCGCCGGCGAAGTATACTCTTTCCGGCGTCACGGGCTGTTCAGCCATCGCTCCGGGCAAGACCATGGAGTAGGAATTGGGGAGATGGAGATGGTGCGACTATCTCAACGGTGTTTCGCAATTGTCCTGGGTCTCTTTTTGACTGCTCTGGTTGGCGGCGAGGAAGTGCCCGGCGTTGTCATCAACTACATCGCTGCTTCGTCGCAGGTGTACGTCGGCTCGCCGGGGATCGCGGTCCTGCCCAACGGAGACTACCTCACCAAGCACGATGAGTTCGGGCCGAAATCGACGGAGCGCAGCGAGGCCGTGACCCAAGTCTTTCGCTCGACCGACCAAGGACAGATGTGGTCGCATCGCGCGACTGTCAAAGGGATGTACTGGGCGAGTATCTTCGTTCATAAGGGTGACGCCTATTTGCTGGGGACCAGCAAGAACCACGGCTTCGCCGTCATCAGCCGATCCACGGACGGCGGAGCGACGTGGACGACGCCGAAGGATGGCAAGTCCGGCTTACTCCTGGATGATGCGAAATACCATTGCGCCCCGGTTCCCGTTGTCGTCCATAAGGGCCGGATCTGGCGGGCCATGGAAGATGCCATGGGCCCCGGCGGCTGGGGTACGCACTTCCGCGCGTTCATGATGTCAGCCCCGGCCGGCTGCAACCTGCTCGATGCGGGCAACTGGACGTGCAGTAACCGCCTGGGCCGTAACGCGGAATGGCTCAATGGCGAGTTTCGCGGCTGGCTGGAGGGCAACGCCGTGGTCACGCCCGACGGCCGGATCGTCAACATCCTGCGCGTCGACTATCGACCGAAGGGCGGGAAAGCCGCCATGATCCGGATCAGCGAGGACGGGCGCGAAGCCTCGTTTGGCCCAAGCACAGGATTCATCGATTTCCCGGGCGGCGCGAAGAAATTCACAATCCGCCACGACCCGGTCTCGAAGATGTACTGGACGCTGTCCAACCCCATTCTACCGAAGCACAAAGACGCGGACCCAGGACGCGTGCGCAACACTCTGGCGCTCATGCGATCGCCCGATCTGCGACGGTGGGAGATTCGCTGCATCCTGCTCTACCACCCCGACGTGGACAAACACGGATTCCAGTATGTGGATTGGCTGTTCGAGGGCGACGACATCATCGCCGCGTCCCGCACGGCCTACGGGGAGGGGCCGCGGGCCGCCCACCGCCAACACGATGCGAACTACCTGACTTTTCACCGCTTCCAGGACTTCCGGACGCTGACCATGGAAGATTCCGCCGACGGCGCCCGCCCGCATGATGACGCGTGGTCCGCGTCCGAGTCACCGTAGCAGAAAGCCCAACATGTCAAGCTTCACCCATGTTCAGGAGAATGCCATGACAGCATCAGGAAAGACCCGAATCACTGTCGTCGCAGTCATTGTTGCGTTTGTCGCCTGCGCCTCTCTGATTGCGGCAGAAAGCAACACAGCGAAGCTCACGATTCGAGCCGACCAAGGCAAGGAGACCATCAACCGGAACATCTACGGACACTTCGCCGAGCACTTAGGCCGGTGCATCTACGGCGGATTCTGGGTCGGCGAGGACAGCTCCATCCCCAACACACGGGGCATCCGGAACGACGTTGTCGAGGCCCTGAGGGCGATGAAGATCCCGGTGTTGCGCTGGCCCGGCGGGTGCTTCGCCGACGAGTACCACTGGAAGGACGGGATCGGCCCGCGCGAGCAGCGTCCCACGATGATCAACACGCATTGGGGCGGCGTGACCGAGAACAATCATTTCGGCACGCACGAGTTCCTCGATCTGTGCGAGCAGTTGGACTGCGAGCCGTACATCTGCGGCAATCTCGGCAGCGGCACCATCGAGGAGATGCAGGACTGGGTCGAATACATCACGTTCGACGGCGTCAGCCCGATGGCCGACCTGCGCCGCAAGAACGGCCGGGACAAGCCGTGGAAGCTGAAGTACTTCGGCGTCGGCAACGAGAACTGGGGCTGCGGCGGCAACATGCGGCCCGAGTACTACGCCGATCAGTACCGGCGTTACCAAACCTACGTCCGCAACTTCGGCGACAACCGCATCTTCAAGATCGCCTGCGGCCCCAGCGGCGGCAACTACGAGTGGACCGAGGTGCTCATGCGCGACCTCGCCCGCGGCCGGCGGCCCCTGATGCACGGCCTCGCCCCCCACTACTACTGCGGCTCCGGCAGGAAGAGCCGCTCCGCCACCGAGTTCACCGAGATCGACTGGTTCTGGCAGTTGCGCAACGCCCTGCGAATTGAGGAGATCCTGGTCAGGCACATGGAGATCATGGACAAGTACGATCCCCGGAAAAGGATCGATGTGATCTTCGATGAGTGGGGCGCCTGGCATAACGTCGAGCCGGGGACGAATCGGGGGTTCCTCTACCAGCAGAACTCCCTGCGTGACGCCATGGTGGCCGGCCTGACGCTGAACATTTTCAATAACCACTGCGACCGCGTGAAGATGGCGAACATCGCCCAGACCGTCAACGTCTTGCAGGCCATGATCCTGACGGACGGGCCCAAGATGCTCCTGACACCGACCTATTACGTGTACTTCCTGTACACGGTGCACCACGACGCCACGCTTCTGCCGACGGAATTAGCCGGCCCGGACTATGCGTTCGAGGACGATGAGATTCCGGCGATGAATGTGTCGGCCTCCCGGGATCAAGACGGGAAAGTGCATGTGTCGCTGTGCAACATCGACCCGGAGAAGGTGGTCGAGCTTGCTGCGCAACTGCAAGGGCTGACGCCGAAGCGTATCACGGGACAGGTCCTCACGGCGGACCGGATGACGGCGCACAATACGTTCAACCATCCGGACGTCGTGGAGCCGGCCCCCTTCGATGGAGCCAGGCCTACGGCCAATGGCTTTGCCGCGACCCTGCCGGCCAAATCCGTCGTGGTCCTGGAAATCGAATAGCAGGCATAATAAGGGCCCTGACCGCCACGTAGGCCGCGGTCAGGGCCTTTCAATCCTGCCTCACCAATCAGACTGTCATGTCAACACGATGCATCATTGCGCATCGGGCTGGGCACGCAGGCCGATGTTGTCAATGTAGAGCATGTCGAGGTCGCCGTCGGCCTGCCCCGAATTCTCGCCGTCCCCGACCCCAATGGTGAGTGCCTTGACGGCCGTCACATCAACCCCGGTAAAGTCCGCCAGCGCGATGTCCCACATGCGCCACGGCTCGGACTGGACGGCGTACATCAATGGATGCGGAATGGTCGCGTCGTTGCCGGCGGCGTCTTCGAGCCTCACGTACATCTGCTGCTCCAGGTTGTCGTTCTTGCCCCGGAAGGTAATCGTGAGCATGTCGAGGCCGCCCACGGTCCAGTCCTGCGCCTCGGCGAACGTACGAGTGGCCTCCGTGAGGAACGGATCGTACTGGTTCTCGTACTCCAGCCGCATGGCCTTGGCGCCCTGGTATTTGGTGCCCGTGTCGAGGAGGGTGTAGATGAAACCTTCCATCGTAATGTTGTCAATCCATGTCTCGGCGAGGGCAACGGTATCCGCGTAGGACTCGAAACCCTCGACGATCAGGTGTTGACCGGTCGTGAACTGCCAGGTTCGCCCTTCCACAGCGCTCGCGGCGCCGACTTGGTCGACGCGCCATTCATAGGTCATGCCGGGCGCCAGCATCCCCGGATCGTAGGCCGCACCTATGGGAGCCGGATCGACGAGCTGCATATCCCCCGCCGGGCCAAACCACAACTGCCGCCCCATGGCGAACTGACCTTCCACCCAGCTCAGGCGCGCGTCTGTAGAGACGCCGGTCGCGCCGTTCGCAGGGCTTGGGCCCGCCGCCGCCGGACCATCGGACACGGACGAGATGTCGTCAAAGGTAACGTAGAAGCCCACCGGCTCCTCGTTTTCGTTCTGGGCAAAGATACCACTGATACCCTCGGTGAAGACCTCGTCCTGTTCATCCGGGTCTTCCCACGGGTCATTGCCGTTGGTGTCGATCATGACGGGGGTCCGGGCCACCAGTGGGCCGCCCTGGTACTCATAGAGACTTCCCGTGACGTACACCGGGCCCGACCCGATCACTTCGAGCTCGGCATAGTAGCTTCGCGCGTTGTCCAATCGAGGGATCACGGCTTCGATGTTCTGCCGCATGATATTCTGGTTCATGATCACCTTTTCGAGGTCGATCCGCAGGTTGGCCGGGCCGTCCTCCCAGTTGACGTGCAGGATGTAGCAATTGGCCACCACGCCGGGCGCGACGCCCGTCATTGAACCATCCGGATCAACAAAGTAGCTGCCGCGGGCAATGAAGCCCTGATAGCGGTGCGATGCATCGCCCGCCACGTTGACGACGGCGCCCACGCGGACATCCTTGAACTTCTCCTCACTGCCGAAACCCGCGCCGAAGGCAGCGCCCGCGTCTCCAACTGACGTGGTCTCGTCAAAAGCGAGATAGTGGTTTCCATCGTCTCCCGCCTTGATGGGCTGCGTGAACGTGCCCGTGACCTGGGGAAACGCGAAGAACTGCCACGTGGTCAACTGGAGTTCGCCGCCGTCGAATGACTCGGCCCAGTTGCCATAGCTCACACCCGCCAACACTGCCAGAATTGCCGTCACCCAAATTGCTCTGCTTACTGTGCCCATCGTGTTCTCCTCTCAAAATGAAGTGGTTAAACAGGTCGCGCAGAGGCCCCCTCTCGCCCTCCCCGCATTGACCGTGACCGATTCGACTTGTACATACCTTCCTCCTTCGACCGGCAGAAGCCGCCATTGGTATTTTACCGCGCACGTCCCTGGGAAATCAAGACAAACCTTCATTTTTGGGACTTGGCGGCCCGGCCAGAGACACAAATTCGGCGCTCCTCAGAAGCCGGCATCGGTTTTCCGAGTGCCCTGGCCGTCCCAACGGCCTATAATGGTGTCCCGGCGGACGCATGGGACGGCATTGTCCTGCCCGCTATCGACCGAGACGGCCGCGTCCTAAGATCAAAAACAAAGGGAGGTTCAAGACAGATGGATACATGTACCGTGAAACACGCGCTGGCCGGTCGATTGCCCTTTCTCGTGCTGGAGGCCGCCCTATGCCTGGGTCTGTGCGGCGATTCGCACGGTCGGAATGAGCCCTTGGTGGCAGAGAACCCCGCTATCGCCGTATCCTTCCACCCGGCCGACGGGACAGTGTCGGTCCTTGACAAGCGAACGGGACACTGCTGGGAACAGAAAGCCGCGGCGGATGGGGCGACCGCCGTCACTGGGGTCGCACGGGGAATCCAGGCGACCTGGCGTCAGCCGGGCCTCGAGATGGACGTGCGGGTAGACATCGAAGTGGACGCGGACAGGCCGGAGTTTACCATTGCATTAGCGGCTCAGGGAGCCATGAGACGGTCGCTACGGTACCCTCACCCATTTGTCACGGGGCGGGATACGTACCTCGTTGTCCCTATGAACGAGGGGATCTCCTATCCGGTCGACGATGCGACCGTGGAGACTCGCAGGCTGATCGCCTACGGCGGTCACGGCATCTGCATGCCCTTCTGGGGCGTGACGGATGGAGAACAAGGATATATGGCCATCCTGGAGACGCCCGACGATGCGGCCGTCCGGATCTCGCGCACGGAGGGCAGGCTGTGCATCGCACCCGAATGGGACGCCCAGAAGGGCGAATTCGGATACACCCGGAAGCTGCGCTACGTGCTCTTCGATAGGGGCGGCCATGTCGCCATGTGCAAGCGGTACCGTTCCTATGCACAGCAGGCGGGCCTGCTGAAGACCCTCGAACAAAAGCGCAGCGAGAATCCGAACGTCGATCTGCTGATCGGCGCGGTCAATGTCTGGTGCTGGGAGAGGAACTCCCTGACCATCGTGCGGGACATGAAGTCCCGCGGCATCGACAGGATCCTGTGGAGCCATCGCGAGAGCCCCGAGACCATCGAGGCGATGAACGCCTTGGGCGGCGTGCTGACCAGCCGGTACGACATTTACCAGGACCTGATGGACCCAAATGTGGCCAAAGAGCAGCTCCGGGGCCTGCACCCGGACTGGACCCAAGGAGCATGGCCGGACGACATCATGATTGGCGCCGACGGAGACTGGCGCAAGGGTTGGCGGGTCCGAGGCAGGGACGGACAAATGTACCCTTGTGCCGTGCTCTGCGACCGACAGGCTCCGAAATACGCCGCAGAACGGGTGCCGGCCGAGCTGGAGACACACCCGTACCGATGCCGGTTCATCGATACGACCACGGCGTCACCCTGGCGCGAGTGCTATGAGCCGGATCACCCGATGACACGCGGTGAGAGCCGACACTGGAAGATGCAACTCCTTCGCTATATGTCGCAGGAAGCCCACCTGGTGACCGGCAGCGAGACCGGTCACGATGCCGCCGTGCCGTTCGTCCACTACTTCGAGGGCATGCTCAGCCTGGGCCCCTACCGCGTGCCCGACGCCGGCCGGCAGATGCAGAAGATCTGGGATGAGGTCCCGGAACGCGTCGCGAAATACCAGCTCGGCCACCAGTATCGCCTGCCCCTGTGGGAGCTGGTCTATCACGATTGCGTCGTGTCACAATGGTACTGGGGCGACTACAACAACAAACTCCCTTCCCTGTGGGACAAGCGGGATCTGTTCAACATCCTCTACGGCACGCCGCCGATGTTCATGTTCACGCAGGCGATCTGGGATGAGAACAAGGATCGTTTTGTGCAAAGCTACAAGAACGTCTGCACGGTCGCGCGAGCGGTCGGCTATTCCGAGATGACCGACCATCGCCTCCTGACCGAGGATAGGACCGTTCAGCAGACGCACTTCGCGAACGGCGTCGTGGTCACGGTAAACTTTGGCGAAAGGCCCTTCCGGCTCCCCAACGGCGTCGCGATCCCCGCCATGGGGCATCACGTGACCGGCATGTGACGTCGGCCCTCGTTGTACGCGATCAGGTTAGGCGGAGGATGAGAAGGTACAGAACACGCAGGGCGGTCAAGAGCACGACGACAAAACCCACGCCGCCCACGATGTTCACGATCAGGGTGTTGCGCCTGTCGCCCATGATGTCTTTTCGATTCGCCAGCCACAGGATCGCGGCCGCCATCAGAGGATTGCCGATCACGGTCAGCGCTTGCCCGAAGATGATTGCGTCGATCTTCTTGACCGGCGTGTGGAGCACGATCATCGCGACAACCATGCCCACGATCAGCACCACCACCGTGAACCGGCGCGACCATGGGTCACTCAATCGGGCCGGCTTGCCGACACCGTCGGCTAAAATGCTGCCCCCGATCATGGCGTTGATCACAAAGGGATTCATTGCCACCGCGAACAAACCGACGGAAAAGAGGATTCGGGTGGCCGGACCGAGCAGCGGCCGAAGCTGGGTCGCCAGCACAGTGATGTCGTTGGCCTGCTGTCCCCGCAGGACGGTCCCGCTCGTGATCATGATCATGGCGCTGACGCCGGTCAGAACCGCCACGCCCGCGATGGAATCGCCGATACCCCGGCTATAGTCGCCGATGCTCCAGCCTTTTTCGCGAACGAGATTGCCCTGGTAGTAGGCCGCGGCCACGGAAAACGTTGTGCCAAGCAAAGAGGCGACCAGGACCATTGGATCGACGATCCCCGCCTCACCACGCGTAGGCAGACGAAGCGACAAACCCTCCGGCAGATGTGGAACCAGACCACTCAGGATGGCGCCTAAGCTCGGCCGGACCACGAACAGGTTCATGAGAAAGCAGACGAGGATGACCGCCACCATGATCTTCATGATGCGTTCGAGACCTCTGTACACCTGCCGCAGCGCGAAAATGGACGCGATGACGAGCCCATTGAAGGCTAGAAGGAAACCCGTGCTGATGAGGCGTCGCGTCTGCTCCGACATCTGAGCTGGATCGCCGAACAACTGCTTGACGCCGAGCGCGTCAAAGGCGGCCGCAACCGCGAGATTGTTGGAGAACTGAAAGGCGGTGCAGATCAAGCACAGATTGATGCCGACCACTGCCGCCGCCGGTCGGCCGAGGCGGGCGGCCATAAGCGTGCAGGGCGTTGCGCCGCCCATGACGCCCACGCGGGCGGCCATGGTCATGAACGTGCCCATCAGCACGCCGGTCAGAACGAGCAGCCACAGCAGCTCATAACCGTAGTTGGCGCCCACATTGGAGCTGATCAGCAAACTGCCCGGGCCAAAGACGACACAGGCCGTGATGAGGGCCGGTCCAATCGAACGCCACCACGGCACCCTCGCTGCGACAACAGGATCCGGTTGCGTCATGGGATTCCTTTCCACGCTCGCGTCGACCGCAGAGCCTTACACGTGCTCCGGCACCACGAACGGTTCTCGATACGTCCCCCGAACGAGCCGGTTGGCCTCTTCGGCGAATTCGCCCGTGAATCGCTCGGTAGGCGGGTCCATCGTCAGCCAGGGGCCGAGCATTCGCGGGGTCGCCTGGATATCCACGCCGTTGAGCAAGAGGTGGTCCTGCATGCGTTCGAACGATTCGACAAGCTCCGCCTGCCCTTTGATGCGTTCCATGATCTCGTCCCGCGCCGCCTGCACGCCGAGACGATAGGAGATATTGCCCATGTGACACAGGGCCGTCGACAGATGCCCCTCGAGGACATCGGCGTTGAGATCGCTGACCTTGCGACTGCGAACGGCCTTGATGAAATTCTCGTGGTGCCCCGCGCCCTCCGTCAGGCGAAACTGCTTGATCTTCTTGCCCTCGTTGTCGTAGGCCCAGCCGCCGGCCACGTAGCCGTTTTCGCAATGAATAATGACGGGCGCGCGAGTGCCCCGATAGTCATCCATGGCTGAATCGCCCTTCGCCCGTGGCAGGCCGCGGACTTCAAAGAGGATGGGCGCCGGCTGGTAGTCCAGAAATATAATCTGCGTGTTCGGCGTCTCGCCGTCGTCGAGATAGCCGAACCGCCCGCCGAGGCTGACCACCCGGGACGGCAGCTCATTCTTGCCGATGGCCCACCGGCATAGATCGATGTAGTGGATGCCGTTGTTGCCGAAGTCGCCGTCGCCGGTCGGCCAGACCCAGTGCCAATCGTAGTGCAGGCTCTTGCGCGTCAGCGGCAGGATCGGCGCCGGCCCCGACCACAGGTTGTAGTCCACCGATTCCGGCACCGGCTGAGGTCCGTCGACTTTGCCGATACTGTCGCGACGTACGTACACGAAGCCGCGCACCAGCGTCACTTTCCCGAGATGGCCCTCGTTGATGTAGTCCACGGCCTCCCGGAAGCCCTCATCCGAGCGGCGTTGTGTGCCGCTTTGCACGATGCGCTTGTACTTGCGGGCCGCCTCGACCATCCGGCGCCCTTCCCAGATGTTGTGCGCGACGGGTTTCTCGACGTAGACGTCCTTGCCCGCCTGGCAGGCCCAGACGGTGACGAGCGCGTGCCAGTGGTTCGGCGTCGCGGTGATCACCGCGTCGATATTCTTGTCTTCCAGGAGCTCGCGGTAGTCCCGGTACGTATCGACTTTCTCATTTCGCTCGGCGAATTCCTTCTCCTCCCGTTCGAGAAAGCTCCGATCCGCGTCGCAAACAGCCACGACCCGCACGCCGGCGATATTGCGAAACCACTTGATATGATTGCGGCCCTGGCTGCGAATGCCCACGACCGCCACACGGACGTCGTCGTTCGCCCCGCGGACCCGCGAAAACGGAACCACTGTGGCCAATCCCGCGACAGCGGACGCTCTCATGAACTCCCTGCGGCTCATCCCTTTCATGATACAACTCCCGAAGAATGCGGAAATGCCTCGTAACGGTCCCTTCTATAGGCGTTTCTCATTGCCATGTGTTTACCCTTGTCTGAGACAATCCCACGTGACGGTTGCCATCGTAACGGCGACCAATGCACGTGTCAAAGTACATCTTCGACTTATGCACGAGCTTGCGTCTGAGAAGTTGACAGCCTATGTGCCCTTCTGTAGACTTGGGTCGCCGTCAGGATGATAATCGTCTGGCATCCTGTGTTGGCGGCGCGGAAAGGAATCTGAGGCGATCTGGACAGCGCTGTCCGTTGCGCGGACATCGCCCATCCACATCGCGCGGCAATGTACAGAGAGGTGCTTGTGAAACTGCAACGCTACAAGGGCAATCCCATCCTGTCGCCGAACCCCGTCAACGAGTGGGAGAACCTGGCCGTCTTCAATCCGGCGGCGTGGTATGAAAAGGAAAAGGGGCTCGTGCTGCTGCTATATCGCGCCGCGGAGGCGAATCCCGAGTACAAGTGCTACTTCGGCCTGGCCGTCAGCAACGACGGGTATCATTTCGAGCGCGTCTCCGACGAGCCGGCGCTCAGCCCGAGCAAGGACGCATTCGACGGCAGCACGATTCAAGACCCGCGCATGGTCAAGATGGGCGAGTACTACTACATCACGTACGCGTGCCGGCACTATCCCTTCGGCCAGTTCTGGACGCCGCCGGAGACGCAGTACAAGCCGCCGAAATGCCCGCCGGAGTTCCCGCGATTCCTTCGCAAGAATGCCACGACCACCGGTTTGTTGCTCACGAAAGACCTCAAGACCTTCATTCGGGCCGGACGCATCACCGATGCCCTGCTCGACGACCGCGACGTTGTGCTGTTTCCCGAGAAGATCGGCGGCAAGTACGTCATGATGCACAGGCCGCTCGAATGGGTTGGCAAGAAGTATCGAACGAAGCACGCGTGTGCCTGGATCTCCACGGCCGACGACCTGCTCGGCTTTCGAAAGAGCAAGCTCCTCATCAAGGCCAAATACGACTGGGAAGGCGGTAAGCTGGGCATTAACACACCACCGATCAAGACGAAGCACGGATGGCTGACGATCTATCACGCCGTCGGTGCCGACAAGTACTATCGACTCGGCGCCCTGCTGCTCGACCTCGAAGACCCGAGCAAGGTGCTCCACCGCACGAAGGACTGGATCATGCAGCCGGAGACCGACTATGAGATCGACGGCTACTACCGGGGCTGCGTGTTCCCTTGCGGCAAGATCGTCATCGGCGACACCCTGTTCGTCTACTATGGCGCGGCGGACAAGCACGTCGCTCTGGCCACCTGCAAGCTCGAGGAACTGCT
Organism: uncultured Phycisphaerae bacterium; assembly: GCA_965603165.1. Lineage (GTDB taxonomy): Bacteria > Planctomycetota > Phycisphaerae > Sedimentisphaerales > Anaerobacaceae > PLanc-01. The sequence continues at coordinate 9,953 of CBFDBY010000084.1, read as the reverse complement.
CGACCACCTCCTGTCCTGTCCGGCCTGATGAAGGGAAGCATTCATGGACATCTCGTTTCACCCGATCGACATCGCCATCATAGTAGGGTATATCGCTGCCGTCATCGCGATGGGCTGGTTCCTTTCGAAGCGGGCCTCCAGAAACCTCAACGCCTACTTTCTCGGTGACAAGAGCCTGCCCTGGTGGGTGATCGGGACCTCTCACGGCGCCAGCGGCTTCGACATCACCGGCACGATGTGGTTCGTGACGATGTTCTTCACCTACGGACTGCGGGCGGTCTTCACGCCCTGGATCTGGCCGCTGTTCGATCGCATCTTCCGCCAGGTCTATCTGGGCCCGTGGATTCGCAAGTCCAACGTGCTGACCGGCGCCGAGTGGATGCGTACCCGCTTCGGCACGGGCACCGGCGGCACGCTCTCTCATATCAGCGTCGTCATCTACGCGGTCCTCGTGACCGTGGGCTTCGTGGCCTACGCGCTCAAGGGCATCGGCAAATTCGCCGACGTATTCTTTCCCTGGGATTTGGCGTGGGGTCCGCTGTCCAGCGCGGAATCCTACGGCATCGTGATCCTCGCCATCACGACGGTCTACGTGCTGTTCGGCGGCTGGTACAGCGTCGTGCTCACCGATCTGCTCCAGTTCGGCCTCCTGACGATCGCTTCAATCTTCATCGCGGGCGTGGCGATGGCGAAGATCAATCCGGAGATGCTCGCGGCGGCCGTGCCCGAGGGCTGGTTTCGTGTGATTCCCGGCTGGAGGCTTGGGCTCGACTGGTCGGGCCACATCGCCGGCCTGAACGACAAAATCTATGGCACCGCGACCAGCGCGGGTGATGGCTATTCCCTCTTCGGGGCCGTCGTCATGATGTGGCTGCTCCGCGGGATCCTCGTCAGCTCGGGCGGGCCGTCCGCCGGCTACGGGATGCAGCACCAGCTCTCGACGCGAAACGCGCGCGAGGCCGCCCTGGAGAACTGGTGGATGTCCATCGTACAGGTGGCGCCGCGCTCGCTGATGATCGGCGGGATCTCAATTCTCGGCCTGGTCTTTTTCGCTCCCGACGTCAACGCCATGGTCGCCGGCGGCGGTAAATTTGACTTCGAGCAGATCCTTCCGTTCGTCATCGACCGATTCGTGCCCGTCGGCCTGACGGGGATTCTCATGGCCGGGCTGTTGGCCGCCTTCATGAGCACCTTCGATTCCACCGTCAACGCCGGCGCGGCTTATATCGTGAACGACATCTACAAGCGCTACATCCGGCCGGATGCTCCAAATCGTCGGTACGTACTGATGGGCTATTTCTGGTCGGTGGCCCTGGTCGCCGTGGCCGTCGTCGCGGCACTGCGCATCGAGAACATCGACAGAACCACCAAGTGGATCACGGGCCTGCTTTACGCCGGCTACATCGCGCCGAACGTCCTCAAATGGCACTGGTGGCGATTCAACGGCTACGGGTACTTCGTCGGCATGATTGCCGGCGCGGCGGCGGCCCTGGCCTTCCCGCATGTGAACCATCTCATCGAAAGCGCCTGGGGCCGCGAGGTGAGTACGACATATGCGTTTCTGATCCTGGTGCCGGTCGGCGGCCTCGCCTCCGTGATCGCGTGTATGGTCACGCCGCCGGATGACCGCGAAGTGCTCAAGGCCTTCTACCGCAATGTCCGGCCGTGGGGATTCTGGAGGCCGATCCTCGAAGACCTCCGCAAAGACGACCCCCAGGCCCAGCCGAACCGCAACTTCGCCCTCGACATGTTCAACGTCGCCAACGGAATCCTCTGGCAACTCTCTCTCATGACGGCCCCCTTCTGCCTCGTCGTGCGAAAGTGGGACATGTTTGGGATATCGCTGGGCGTGCTTGCGATCACGTCCGTCATCATGAAGTTCACCTGGTACGACCGGCTGGAGTCAGCGCCGCTGCGTCCGACCGAGACGGACTCTAACGTGGCCGCACCATAAGAAGAACGTCTGCGGCCGGCGGCTCTACGTCGTTCGGGCCCTGCCGTTCCAGCGGCGGAAGTGCCTCGCCGCCCGGCCCGCGGCGCCGTGGTCGGCGGTCATTGAAGCGTCGACCCGGCCCCCCCGGCGGTCCGGGCCGATCGCGCCCACCGCGAAATCCGGGCCCCGGCCCCCCGGGGCCGCGTCGCATCCCGCGGCGAAACTCACGCTCCAGCCGGAGCATGATTCCCTGCCAGCGATCGCGCTGTTCAGCCGTAAGCACTGCGCCGATTTCCTCCTTGACCGCCCCCAACTGCTCCTCGATCTCGGGTCGGGCCTGCAAACGAATCTCGTGCAGCTTCTGCATTCGCGTCCGCAGGATCTGCTGAATCTGCCTCGTCTGCTCGCGGGTAAGACCCAGTTCCGCTCGAAACCTCCCCAACATCGCGTTGGTCGCCATCTCCAGGTCCATGGGGGGTTGACGCTCGGCCGGTCGGACCAGCAGCAGCGCCCCGGCGGCGCCGAGCGTGATGCCGGCCAGCAGAATCACCAGACCGAAAAAAGCCGTGCGCCAGCGGTGCAGCCCGCGTAGCAGCACCACCGGATTGTCACTTCCATCTGCGTGGTTCATCACATCGCCCATGAAATGGAGTCCACGATTTCCCGCAACGGACCGGCGGCGGAACGATACACGATGCCGGCCACGACGGCCGCCGGAACGGCCACGGCCGCTGACCCAGCCGCCAGCCACATCCACAGGCGTTCCGCCATGGAGGCCGGCTCAAGCCGTTCGCCCGACAGAATACCCAGGACACGGTAGGACACGTCCACGCGGGGCGGCTCCTCGGCCTGCGCCCGAGCGGCAAGATGCTCGATTCGTCTTTCCCAGTTCATTGCTTCAATCCCGTTTCACTCGTTTCCATCAGCTTGCGAAGCTTGTTGCGCGCCCGCAAGGTCTGAACTTTCACCATCGTCCGGGTCCAGCCCGTCCGCCGTGCGGTTTCAGCCACGTCGCATTCCTCCAGGTACCGCAACGTGAGGACCAACCGGTCGCGCGGCGGCAACTGGGCCAACAGGCCATGCAACAATGCGGCAGCATCTTCCGGCTCCAGAGTATCCAGCACATCCTCATCACTCGTCACCCGATCCCAGTCCTCAGCGGTGAACGGCGCGCCTTGCTTCCGTCGGGCCGCTTCCTTCCAGAAACGGTAACCGACCCGCGTGGCAATCCGAGCGATCCAGTGCTCGAACGGCGCTTCAGCGCGGTATGTTCCCAAGCTCAGGTACGCCTCGACGAACACATCCTGCATAAGCTCCTCATGCACCCGGCGGTCGCGACTGAAACGCCAGAGGATTCGACCGACATGGTCCTGGTGGCGCTCGATCAAACGGCGATAGGCTTGCCCGTCCCCGCGTCGCGTCCCATCAACGTCCTCGCAATCTTGCGCGCCCGGGGCCGCTTGTTCGTCGTGCCGGGCATGCACGGCCAGCAGCACGGCCCACAGCATCTCAAAGATCGTGGGCCGCAATGTAACGGAATCGAGCAGTGAGCGACCTGTGCCAGTCATGTTCCCAAGAATATGTGGAGCACGCGGCTCCGAGCAAGGACATTCCGTTCGATTTGGCAGGCACCGGCCCCGCCCGGATGCGTGTCCCGGGCGGGGCCGTGCCCTGTCCACCAAGTCTTACTGCGGTTGCCGAAACGGCCGGCTGCCTCTGCGGGCCTCGTGGAAGGCCCGGATTTCTTCCTTGGTCAGCGCGCCGTTCTGGTCGGCGTCGGCTTCATCGAACATCTGCTCGATCGGCGGAATCCCACGACCCGGTCTGCGTCCGGCACCCGCTGCGGGACCGCCGGCAGGAGGCTGTCCGGGAACGGCTGGCCCACCGGGACCACCCTGCCGCTGGGAGCCCCAGCCTGCTCCAGGGCCACCCTGGAATGGCTGCCCGGGCCGCATCCGACCACGCCGGCCGGCACCGCGCTGCCACCGGCCATCCATGGCTCCGTTGAATCGATTGCGTGCTCCCGGACGCATCATCCTGCGTCCGGCCTGGCCGGCCCTTTCCTGCATCTGATCGAGCTGCTTGACCTGCTCTTCCGTCAAGACCTCCTTGATCGACGCAAGAGTCTCGGATCGTTGCTCCTCGACGATGCCGCGGATCTTCCCCATCTGTTCATCGGTCAGACCCAACCGGCGTGGGAACAGACGGCCGGATCCACCCGGCCCCAGCCCCAGCGGGCACCACGCTCCAGGGCCGCCCGGCCCCATGGGCCTCTGCCCGCGGGCCTGAAAACCCGCGCCCCGGCCACCGCGACCACCCCATCCCCGGCCGGGACCACCGCCCCAGCCCTGGGCCATCACGTCACTCGCGAAAAAAGCGAGAACTGCACCTGTCACAATGATTGATTTCCATCGCACGTTCATGATTTGCTCCTTTCAGTTTATCGTAGCCTGCCGTCTTCAATTCATTCCTACAGGGCCCTTCTTCTGAAAGGATAGTGAGACGGGCAGCATCGGAGGTTACACATTTGGCAGAAAATCTCACCGAACGAGACGACGCAATCGGGCCTATGGCTGGCGTGCTCGCGGCCTCTGGAGCGGAAAAACGTCCGATTCGGTGCGCCCTTCGACAAGAATCCGCTCCATGCGCGCCAGGATATCGGGATGCTTGTCGGCAACGTCGTTCTTCTCGCCGAGGTCAGTCTTCAGATTGAAGAGCTGGACCTTCTCGTCCGGCTTGAGGCGCACGGCCTTCCAGTCGCCCATGCGAACGCCCTGGCGGCCGTTCAATTCCCAATACAGATGATCGTGCTTCTTCTGCTGGTCGGGCCGACCGGTCAGCGCGGGCAGCATGGAAACCCCGTCGATGCCTGTCGGCGCGGTCTCTCCGAGCAACTCGGCACACGTGGGGAGAAAATCCCAAAATGCCGAGACGTGGTCGCTCTCGCTGCCTGCTTCGATCCTGCCCGGCCAGCGGGCGATGAACGGCACGCGTACCCCCCCTTCCCACACGGACCCTTTCAGGCCGCGGAGAGGCCCGGCGCTCTCGAAAAACTCGGCATCGACTCCTCCCGCATAGGTCGGACCGTTGTCGCTGGAAAACATGACGAGGGTGTTCTCCTCCAGACCCTGCTCTTTGAGCGCGGCCATGATACGCCCGACATCTCGATCCATTCGCGTGATCATGGCGGCGTAGCATGCCCGTGGATGCGGATGGGGAACATATCCTCCCTTCTTCCCGTCGTACGGCGGGTCGGGCCACTGGCCTTTGTACTCAGCCAGCGAATCCTCCGGCACTTGCAGAGCGACATGCGGAATCGTGAACGGGACGTATAGGAAGAACGGCTTGTCCTTATTGGCGCGCATGAACTTCAGGGCTTCTTCGGCGATCAGGTCGTGCGAATAGACGCACTCGGCGCCGTCCTTGTTCTCCTCGATCCGGAAAATCTCGCCGTCGCACCAGAGATGATTCGGATAGAAGGTATGCGCCTGCCGCTGGCAGATGTAGCCGAAGAAATGGTTGAAACCCTGCTTCTGCGGGTCGCCGGAGGTCCCGACGCGGCCGAGCCCCCACTTGCCGAACGCACCGGTGACATACCCGGCGCGCTGAAACAGATGGCCGACCGTGAACGTGTCCTCGGCCAACGGCCACTGGCCCCCGATCGTCGCGCCAAGTGTCCAAGCGTCCTCTCCGCCCACCTGCTTGTTGTTGCGCACCTGGGCGTGGCCCGTGTGGTAGCCGGTCATCAGCGTACAGCGCGACGGGGCGCAGACCGGATTGCCCGAGTAGTGCTGTGTGAACCGCATCCCCTCGGCGGCAAGCCGGTCGATATTGGGTGTGCGAATCTTCTTCTGTCCGTAGCAGCCCACGTCGGCATAGCCGAGATCGTCCGCCAGGATGTAGACCACGTTGGGGCGTCGTTTCGCCGATGCAGCCGCCGAAGCGCGAACACACAGAGGTGAGAGGCCGGTAATCGATACGGCACCGCTCGCTTTCAGGAAGTCACGTCTTCGCATGAGAATGTCTCCGTCAACTCATTTGCCCATCGGGAAATTACCCACGATATCCTTGCTCCGACCGACTTCTCCATTCGGCACAACGACAGCCACCCACGGCTTGCTTGGATCCAGCATCTTCGTCCGCCAGACCACGGTCTTAGAGCCCCTCCTAAGTGGCTTTCGCAACGCATCGGTTTCGAGGTTCCAAGCGCGGACCTGGAGATCCGTGCTCCGGAGCTTTACCATTTCGAGCGTGATGGTCACATCGCCGCCGGACGAAGTCTCCTGGGACAACGTGCAGCCGGGGTCCCGCTCTGTATCCGTGTCGTATAGATCGCACATCAGCCAGAGCCAGCGGGAAGACGGATGCACCCAGACCTCCTTGTAGTTGTAGCAGTTGTCGGCCGGCCAGTATGGGACATCGCGCTCGAAGTGCGTCTGAATCCCGACGGGCAGGGTGCCGACCATGTCGCCCGACATCGCCGTATACTGCGGCGCGTAGTCGTGCCCCTCGCCATACATCGTACTCTGGCAGAATGGGTTGCAGCCGAGGACCCATTCGAGCTGCTTGCGGCACAATTCGAGAAGGCCCGAATCATTCCGCAATCTCGCGGCGGCGGAAAGGCCCTTTGTCTGCGAAAGGACCGTGCCATGATTGCCGCGAAAATCGTACCAGACGGGGAACAGACGCAGGTAGTATTCATCGCTCAGCCGGACGCCGTTCGTTATCTGCTCGCGGAACGTTGGCCTGTTCGACTCGTTCACATGGTAGATCGACGCCGGCAACATGCCATACGGGGCCGTGTATCGAGCGACGACAGCGTAGTATTCGCCATAGAGCGAGACCGCCGCGTACCATTGCACCCAGTCGGGATGCTCGGGGAACAGGCCGCACAGCCGGGTCAAGCCGACGATGGGCGCCTGCTCGTGCCCCCTGTGTGCGTAGTGGAGAACCCGTTCCTTACTCGGGTCGGAGTAGAAAAAGCCGGTCAGCGGGACATCCCAGGGTGGGATACTCTGCTGCTGACAGCTCAGAACAATCCGGGCGTACTCGCATGCCCTGTCGGCGTACTCCTGCTCGCCCGTCGCCTCGTATAAGTCGATGGAACTCTGCAGGGCGGCCGCCGCTAATTCCAGGTTCATGTTGCGCACCCGTTCGGTCGCGAAACGCCAATCCTCCTGCGCCGCGCGGAGCGCGTACGCGGCCCGGATCGGCTCATCGGCCTTGAGGACGCGCGCGCCGAGCGCCTCCGCCGAGGCCGCCAGGAAGTTCTCAAAGGGCCGACTCCCCGCCCTGACGGTCACATCATCGACGGTTCCCATGATGCCGTCCGTCCAGAAATCCATCGTCGCCCACGTGCAGCGGCGGCCGTCGCCGAAACGCGTCTTGAGAAGCCAGTCCAGGCCCCAGCGGGCTTCCTCGACCAACCGCGAGGACAGCCCGGGATCGCCCCGCTGCAACTCGCGGGCCAGCGCGAACATGGCATAGACCGCCTCCGACGTGTTGACGAGGCCCTGCGAGAGGTCGCCGGCATCATGCCACCCGCCGTTGATCACGATCTCCTGGTCGCCGTTGCGGACGCGCCAGTCCCGGTGACAGACATCGTGGATACCCGGCACCTCCGTGCCGCAGCGCTGGCAGTAAAAAGAGTTGATCGTCTTCCAGACGGTGTCGCGCCAAACATCCGCGCGGATGTCGAAAGGCCTCGTGGTCGTCTCGCCGAGGCGGATGAAGTAGCGGCCGGCCTCTCGCACTTCGGTGAAATCCAACAGGTCAAACGACCCCAGGTGCGTCGTCACGTTCTGCACCGGCTTCGTCAGAACCACTCGCCCGGATTGTGCTTCAACGATCTGGAACGTCTTGTCTTTGAAACCGCCGGCCATCGCGGTCTTGGACGCACCGAGAGGGTACCCCGTGTGGCAGTAGGCAATGCGCCCGGGCACCACATCCCAGCCCTCGAAATGGTCCGCCCGGACTTGCTGCAATTCGAGTTGATCGAAATCATAGCAGACGGTCGCGGTCGCGCCCGGCTCGTTGCCCTGGAGTCGATAGGCCAGCTCCACGCCGGTGACTTTGTCCCGTCCGAGATGGGCGATCTCCCAGACAACCTGTTGCCAGCGATTGGGTTCGAGCAGGACGAAGTTCCGCCCGTTGCGTCCGTACGGCCCCGGCACCTTCTCTTCGCCATCGTTATGAAGAGCCAGGCACAGCGAGATCACACGAAAGCCCGGCAACGTCGGATACACCCAGAAGGAGATTCGATTGAAATCCGTCCAATCCTCGCCGTCGAACGTGCGGATGACGGTCGCCGCCCCGAACGGCCGGCCGAGCACCGACCCCGGCTTGTCCCCCACCGTCGGCGACGTCAGACGAAGCGACCTGGCACCATCGTGCGACCGCTCCTCCGTCAGGCTCATCTCACCGAAGCCCTGATGAGACCAGTCGTCCAGGTCCTCTATGTCGTCGAGCAATCTGGAAACCAACACGGGCTTGGCGAGCCAGCGATGCCGGATCGTATCCTCGAACGGAATGGCCATCGGCATTGAGGGAGTACCGGAAGAGACATTGCCTTTGGCGGTAACTCCCATAACCACCGGGAGTACCATGCTGATAATCGAGAAGAAACATTTCATCCTTGCGCCCACCTGTGGAAACGTCGAATTGAATCGGCTCACACGCCGAGCACGGACCGGCCTTTCGGAAGATCGAAGCAGACCGTCGTGTCGCCGGCATTCTGATACCAGGCGCCGCTCCGGAGCCACAGCGGATTCTGCACCTGCTCTAATTTGACCACGCCATCGCGAGTGGTAACGGACGGCGGCTGCGATGGAGCCCCGTTCAATCGCACGGTGAACCGAGAAGTCGCGAACGGCGCCTCAAAAGATATGCTGTTTCCCTTCCGGCTGATTGCTGTCAACTCCCGCGCGGCCCAGTAACGAGCGATTTCGCTGAGCTTCATCCAGATCAGATTGTCGTAACGCGTGTGGATGCGCTTTACAACCTCCTTGAAGATCTCGAAGCCGACCTCCTCGCCGTTGAAGTAGACTCCCGGCCAGTGGCAGACGAGGATCGCGGGCTCGCCCCTGTCAATCACCTCGGGCAGCCTTCCGCCCGCGAGATCCTCCGTGATGAACCGATCCGCCGAGCCACGTTCCAGGCCATCCCAGCCGCCGAGCCAGTCGCCGGTACAGCCGATGATCGAGACCACGCATTTCGGGTCCGGGCCGTCCAGGCCGGAGGCATATTCCACGCGAGGCGCCACACTCCGCTCATCCGTGAACAGGTGCCGGAAATAATGCGGAATCTCCGCGCCGAACACGTCCCGACACGACTCCAGTGTGGCCTGCGCCAGTTCCGGCAGCACGCGATTGCCGAAGCCGCCGGGCGTGGTGATGCCCTCGCACTCGAGCCCGACGTTCTTGAGGATGCGCAACGCGTAGCTCAGGTAGTCGGCGAGCTGATCCACGGATTTGCCGTCCGTCCAGCGCCAGTTCTCCATGAAATACTCGGTCCGCTCGGGATAGGGCCGCCCGGTCTTCGTATTGATAACCCAGGTGTGCGTGACCATCTCCGGATGGATATCCCAGTCCGGCATCATCAGCTCGCGGACCAGGCGGATGCTGTCGTCGAGTTCCTTCTTCGACCAACCGGGCAGGTCGCGGTCGAGCCAGCCGACGCACGCCGGGTACGGAACGACGCTGTACTTGCCCTTGACGCCGTGCTCGTGGCACCACCGCCCAAATTTGCGTACGAAGGAATCTGGAATCTCGCGCGGCAGCTTTCTCCAATTTTGCTTGTAGTTGTCCGGAAACGCCTCGGCGAAGTGCGGGATGCCGAAATGCGCGAGGTTCACCAGGCACGTCGAATCGTCGATGATCAGGCTCATGGGAACGCGACCGCAGGGGTTCAACACCTCCACAGGCACCGGCCGCGCGGGGCGATCGCCTCTTTCCTGGGCCCGCGCCGCGCCGCTCTGAAGGCCCATTCTGACGGTGGCGGCAGTCACTGCCAGCGTCCCCAG
>CBFDBY010000083.1:0-27397 GCA_965603165.1 uncultured Phycisphaerae bacterium | reverse complement strand
GATTCACTTCCTTGCGTTTCGCCACAAAAACCTCCCATGGGAAAATCAAGAATCAAGAAGCAGACATCAAGACTACGGACTTGACGCTGCCACCCGGTCTGACGGAGCATTTTACATATTGCTTTGTCATTTTGCATCCTGCATGTTGATTTTTGCTTTACCGCCCGTCCCCCTTCTGACAAGAAAGATCACACACGCCGCCGCGATGCCGACCAGGTCGGACACGTAATCGGCAAGACTCGCATGCCGGTTCACCAGGGGCTGCGTGATCTCGTCCAGCGCGCCGACCACAGCGAGCACCGCCAGGACAGTCAGCAGCAACAGCGGGCGGACGGGCCTTCGGAGCGAGCAAAGAAAAAGGATCGCGATCAATCCGTAGGCGGCCGCATGCTCGATCTTATCGAGCAGATTTCGCTGCAACACCTTCGGCAGGGCGTCATTCGGAATATGGGTAAGCGTTAGCAGGCAAGCTGTGCTCGACAGCGCGACCGCCATCCATCGCATGTGAAACCGGGATCTCAAGCTGTTCTCCACCATGTATGCATCCGAGAAGACTTCACGAGTTGAGCGCGCGTACGTCCTTAGCGGGATCCTCCGTTCCGCACATAGGCACGTTGGCAGAAGCATATCAGATCGCCTCGGGCCGTGGCCAGATACAGCCGTCCGCCGGCGGCGGCCATGCCGTCGAAGACGGGCAGGCTCTCCAGTTCATATCGCGCCAACGGCTCCCCATCGCCGGTCGAGACAGCCAACAGCAGAGCGCCTCTCTTGCCTTCGAGAGCCGCCGCCTGTTCCGCGAGGTCTCGCTGAACCTGCGCGTCATCGATCCGGCGAAACGCCTGCTCCTCGTCGATCAAGTCCGGCGCCCCGGCGACGAACAGCGTCTCGCCGGCAAGAGCCATCGCGCGGGCGACCAGAGGCAATTCTCTGGTCCACCGGTGCTCGACAAGAAAATCGGATGCCGCCCCTACTTTGCCCGTGAACCGCATCGCGCGTCCGAATCTTCCTTCTGTCGCGCTTACGCCGCCAACCTGGCCGCTGTTGCGATGGCCTGAGCCATCGGAGGCATCGCCGCCGTCAAAGGAGTACCAGAGGACCAAGTCCGCCGTGCGGAGCCGTTCCGGTGCGGACGTCGCCACGTGTTCGGCGATTTCGCCCTCTGGGAGCGCTCGATGGTATATGCGAACCTCATCGATCAGCCCCCGGAACGCGAATGCATTGCCGTAGTCGCCCACAATGGAACGTTCATCGACGCCGATCTCCATGGCTTCGGCCGGGTCTGCCGTAATGAATGCCGACGTCTCCGCCGAGGCGGCAAGCTTGCCGTCCACATAGAGCTGCAGTTGCTTATCCGCCGTCAGAACGCCGGCAAGATGTACCCACCGACCGGTCACCCGCACGTCCGCACCTGTCGAGACCACCGTTCCATCCGTGCGAATGGCGAAGCAGGGCTTGCCGTTCTGGAGGTACAGAGCATATCCCTGACTGCTGCCGCCGCGAGCAAGAATCACGCCGCCGGCCTTCTCGGCCCTGACCCACGCTTCAACGGTCAACGGCTTGCGGGCGGGATTGAGAGTGGCGGACTTCTCGACGCTGATCCGCGAAGGTTCCGCGTCGGCGCGGGTATCGGATCCGGATGAGGACTTTGCCGCAGCGAACAAGTGATGCTCGATCGGCGTGGTCCAGCGGTAGTACTGCGGCTTGCGACCGAATCCGTATACGGTGGCGTCGTCGAATACGAGCATGCGTCCGGCCGGAGCGACCTTGCCGGACAAGTAGTACCCACACCAGCCGCTGATGAATCGACTCCCGTACATCCAGTAGGAACGATGCCACAGGTCGTCGTCGAGGAACCCGGTTGGGCAAAAGAGGTGGGCCCGGTCCGGATTCTGCGTCGCAGGCGGCGCGCCCCGATCCGCGTCTGACCCGGCCGGAAACTTCTCCAGAGGCAACCGCGTCCCGTCCAGGTTGAACGGCTGCGACCGCATGTAGATCAGCCGCCCGTCACTGGAAAGGATGTCCGGCAGCGCAACCGGCATGTTCAGCCAGCTCACATAGGCGTGGAGGTCCCGGTTGGCGTCGGCCGGATCGCGGTCATCCAGGGTCGTCTGTGACAGAATTGCCCCGGTTTTCGCATCGAGTCGCCAGAGCCGCAGGCCGCCATCCAGGAACATCGACCGGCCCGCCACACAGTACAGCACCCCCTCCCGCACGAGCACGCTGCCATGCACCGGCCAGACGGATTCCACCTGCTCGAACGCTACCACGCGCCGGTCGACCGGCGCCGCACAGAAGCGCCATACGAGCGCCCCGTCGGCAGCACGGAGGCAGTAGACATGCCCATCGGCGCAGCCGAATAGTACGCGTCCCTCGTAGAGGGTTGGAGGAGAGTCAATCCGCCCCCCGGCCGTATAGTCCCAGAGCGCGTGCCCTGAATCGGCTTCCAGGGCGTAGAGGGTATGCGTGTCCTTCGAGGCGATGAGGACTTTCTTCTCGGCCACTACGGGACTTGTGAGCGTCCCGGCAAGCCGAACCCGCCAGCCCTCTGTGAGCGATGCGCGTATCGTCGTATTTGTGCGACCGCTCCGCGCATTGTCGTGACGGTACGTGGGCCAGTCGTCGCCCGCCGGCTGCGCCTCGATCTTCTGATGGTACGCCGGACCCCGTTCGAGACGTGCATCGTCCGCCAGCACCGGCAGAGCATCATCGCCTCGAGCGGCAGGCGCCAGCGCGTTGAAGCCGTACATCTTGGATTCCAGGTAACACGCACACGGATGAGGCGGGTTATAGATCAGACCGTTGGCGGGCATCACGCCATACAGGCACGCCCCGCGCACCCAGTGATGCGGAATCCATCGCTCGCTGTTGATATCGAGAAACTCGATTCCCGCCCTCGACATCAGCAGGTAATTATCCGTCGCTTTGCCCCGGTAGCAGCGATGGTGGAACCAATAGGTCTCGATGTCCGGCGGAAACTCGCTCTTGACCTCGCCCGTGCGCGGATCCCGCCCCGTAAATACGCCGACAGCCCTGCCGCTGGTCGTCTCGCCCGTCCATACCAGGCCGTTCGCCACGAGAAGGTCTTCGGCCGACCGGTAGCCCGAAGGCGGATGATAGGCCGTCCAGAGGACCTCGCCCGAATCCGCCGACAGGGCCGTCATCGTATCCTGGCCGCTCATGTACCAGGACCCCGTCTGCCCGCCGGCGGTTTCGCCGCCTGAGAAGAGGACAACGCCCTCATACACCACGAGCGTTGGGGCGTAGAACGCCTTGAGGATTTCCGACCGGTCCACGGGCTTGGACCGCCACAGCACCTCGCCGTCGGACCGCCTGAGGCAGACGACGCTCGAACCGTCGTGGAAAAAGACATGCTGCCGGTCGGCCGCCAGCGTACTGGTCAGGACGCGCCCCGGCCTGCTCCAGAGGACCCGGCCGCTCCGGGCCTCGACGGCCATAACCTGTCGGGCCCGCTCGTTCCAGAATGGACCGTTGCTCGCGTGCTTGATCTGTGCAGGATCGGCGAACGCCGGCTCTTCCATGTTCGCATTAACCAGCAGAAACAGGACCCCGTCGGAATAGATCGCTTCTTCCGTGGCCCGTGTACCCTCGTATGTTCTGACCGTTTCGCCTGTCGCGGCATCGAACGCCGTCAGCGGAGCGTTCAGACTGAGCGTCGCGTAGACGCGCCGATCCGTGGCGACCAGACGCCGCGGCAACTGGGCGGGCCCGCTCTTGAGCGGCCACAAATGCGTGTGCCACGCACCCATCCGCCGCTTCCAGAGAACCGTGCCGTTGAAGGCGTCGCGCGCCACCAGCGTCCACTCGGGCGGCACGAGGATCGAGGCGCGCGAAGCTTCGTCGATGATATAGAAGATGCGGCCACCCGCCGAGACGGCGCCACTGACACTCGACATGCGGTCGTGATGCCGCCCATACTTCGGACTGCCAATCCACTGCATGCGGCGGGGCGGGCCGACCACTTTGTCATGCGAGACGGCGTTGTTCGACGCGTCGTGCAGGTAATGCGTCCAGTCGTCGATCGCCTCGGGCCGGGGCTTGACCACCGTGTTCCATCCATCCGACGTCCTGATGAAGGCCACGCCATTCGGGCACAGCACTCGCATCACCTCGTCCATTGAGATCTCGCCGAGGTCCGCCGAGACGACGAGATTCACAAGATTATCGACGTACGGCAGGCGATTCGGCTTCAACTGTGCTGCGGAGACAGTCCCATAAAGCCCGAGCGAACGGATATGTTGCCGGGCCTTCGCCACATTGGCCGCGCTGGCATCCAATCCGTGAACGAGATACGCATCGGTCGCGTGCAGGGCCGCCGTGAGCTTGCCATCGCCGCAGCCAATATGCACGATCAGGCCCCCCTTGACACCGCAGTTCTCCAGGATTTCCAGCGCCTGCTCCTGCGGCGTCTGTTGTCCCGCTGCTGCACCGGTGCAAATCGTCGAGGAAAGAAGAACGCAGGCGAAGGCTGCGGCGAGTTTTGCGACACCGTTCATGGTCTTTCTCCTTCTCCTGCGGGCATCCCCAACGACGGCTCATGGTGCTGCCCGCGCCGACGGGGGCAGCAATGCCCCGATATTCTATCGCAGTCCACCCACGTGCTCAACCGGCTTCTGTCACGCCGCAAATATGAAAAAGGCTTGAAAAACACGCCGAAAGGTGTAACAATCACGGTGCGGTTACGTCCTAAGTCGAGATAGCCAAGGTGTGCATTGGGCAGGTTCCTGGCAGGAGATATCGCGATGAGACGAACGATGCAGGTCCTCGTGTTCGTGACAATGACTTCCCCCTTGTTCACCCCGGTCGTCTGGTCGCAGGAGGAGCAGTGGCTGCAATACCGCTCATCCAGCGAGGCCGCGGCGATCATCGGCAGTATGCGGTCGATATACTACCAGGTCCGACCGGACAAGCCCGAGGGCATCAAGCTGCCCGAGTTCACCTGCGAACGTCCGCTCTTCTACGGCTGGAATACGCCCATGGCCCAATCGGGCAAGATCTGGCTGGCGCTCGATGCAAGCAGCGGGCCCGATGCCTACGACCGGCTGTACATCGACGCCAACGGCAACGGCGACCTGTCCGATGAGACCGTGTACGAGCCGTACCGGCGGGAGAGCCGTGAATGCTACTTCGGACCGGTGAAGGTCATCTTCGACACCGAGGACGGCCCGGTCACCTACCATCTGCACGTCCAGTCCTATTCATCTACCAGTCAAAACTACTGCCTTGTCAGCCCTGCCTGCTGGTATGAGGGCCCAATCACGGTTGACGGCGAGAAGAAGCACTGCGTGCTCATCGACTACAACGGCAACGGTACCTTCAACGATAAATCGATCGACGCAGGCGCGTGCGACCACATCCGAATCGGACCGGAAGACAGTCGCGACAGCCGATACGTCGGAAACTACATCGAAATCGACGACAAGCTCTACAGGACCGAGATCGCTCGCGACGGCGCCTTCATCGTCCTGGGCAAGGCCGATGACGTACCCTACGGCACGGTCCGGCTGGCTGAGACCATCACGGGTTTCGCCGCCGCCGGCGAGAACGGCCTGTTCCTCCGAGAGCCGAAGGACGGCACGATCCGCCTGCCCGTCGGCGACTATCACGTGGATTACTGGAGCAGCGTCAGGAAGGATGACAGCGGCGGCAAATGGGAGCTTCGCGGACAGTACTTCCAGGGGGGCGCCGGCAACTTCACCGTCGCAGAGAGCAAGGAGGCGGTCCTACCGTTCGGCGAGCCCGTCCGCTCCGCGGTCTCCGTCCAGCAGAGCGGCTCCTACCTGTCGTTCAGTCAGAGCCTGGAGGGCCGGCACGGCGAGCGAATCGATCTGACCCGCAACGGCTCACGTCCCCAGCCGCCCAAGCTGCGAATCCGGAATCGAGACGGAAGCTACGACCGGGGCATGAGCTTCGAGTATGGGTGAGGTGGCACCTGCTCGCTCCGGTGGCCGGAGCCCAAAGATGTAGATAGACCGTTCATCGCAAGCGTGGAAGTCGCCGGACCGTTCCGCGTCCTGGCCCACCAACTCTGGATCAAACCCCAAAAGCGAGACCTCCTGGTGACGGGCGAAGCCATCGTGCCCCAGACGGCGCAGGCCGGCAGCAGCGATCCGAATGCCAACGTCGCCAACCTGATCGGCCAAAGGGGCATGGCCGACTGGGATCGAGATGGTCGCGACGAGCACAGCAGTGCCCCAGCGGACATGTGGCTCAGCGAAAAAGGGCAAACCGAAACCTGGCTCGAGTTCGACCTGGGCGAGGCCCACAAGCTGGGAAGCGTCTGCATCTGGAACTTCAACGACACCTGGTATACGGATCGTGGCGTCCGCCAGGCCGATATCTCCGTCTGGACGCAGGAGACCGGCTGGCGCAAGCTCCACGACGATTTGTCACTGCCCCGGGCCGAGGGCAGCGCTGACTACGATGAGCCCGTCGTCGTCAACCTCGACAACGTCACCGCACAGAAGATCCGCCTGGATGACCTCGCCAGTTTCGGCGATGCGGAACACGTCGGTCTGAGCAAGGTCCAATTCTTCAAACCGCGCGGGCCGGAGGCCGTCAGGCCCTGGCCGATCGACGGCGCTCAGGGCGTTGCGAACTCCGCGGTGACTCTCCAGTGGCAGCCCGGATTAGGCGCCGTCACGCACCACGTCTATCTTGGTGACAATCCCGCCAAACTCGAACGGCTCGGTATGGTGGAGGGCACCGCCGAGGCGAAGCTGTCACGACTGGCCAGAGACACCACATACTACTGGCGAATCGATGAGCTTCAGGACAGCGGCGAGGTCGCGGCCGGCAAGGTCTGGAGCTTCAGCACAGGCGGATTGGTCGGCTGGTGGAAACTGGATGAGACGGCCGGCGAGATCGCCGAGGATTCGACCGGTCGGCATAACGGCGCCTTCCAGGGGCAGCCCGTATGGCGCAGCGACGAGGGCAAAACCGGCGGCGCGCTGGAATTCGACGGGATGGACGACGCCATATCAATCCCCGCGATGAATCTGAATTCCAATGCAGTGACTGTCTCCGCATGGGTCAAAAGACGAGGCGATCAACTTCCGTGGGCGGGGATCGTGCACTCCCGCGAGGGTAGTACCGTGGCGGGAATCAACCTGGGAGAAAACAATGAACTGAGATATCATTGGAACGATAAGAATTGGGAGTGGGATCCCAACATGGTCGTTCCGGATGACAAGTGGGTATTCGTGGCCCTTGTGGTGCAGCCGGATCAGGCCATGATGTATCTCCATGACGGCGAGATGAAAGCCCAGACCCTCCCCACATTGCACGAGCCGGAGGAATTCGACGGCGTCACTTGCATCGGATGGGACAAGTACGGCCCTCAGGTGAGGCATTTCAAGGGCCTGATCGATGAGGTTCGTATCTTCGACTGTGCCCTCGACAAGGCAGGCGTGGAAGCACTGTGCGCCGGCAAGCCGCTTCCTGCCGCCGTCGCTGACGTGAAGCTTGAGAGGCCTTCGCGCGGCGCAACGGAGCCCGGGCTGGTCGCGTGGTGGAAGCTGGATGAATCGGAAGGCATGGAGGTGCCTGATGCCTCCGGCCACAACCACACGGGCGCACTGAGGGGCGACGCAAGATGGCAGCCGTCGGCCGGCAAGCTGGCCGGAGCCATCGAGCTCGACGGCGATGGCGACTTCATCCACATCGGCAGTGACTCGGTTTTCGACTTCGCGGACGAGATGACCGTCGCGGCCTGGATCAAGGTCAATCAATTCGACAAACCCTGGCAGTCAATCGTAACCAAAGGCGATAGTGCGTGGCGCATCGCGCGAGACGGCGGCGAGAATGGCGTGCAGTTTGCCACCGGCCTCTATATGGAAAACATGCAGGTCGTTCGAAGCGCCGCAAGTGTTGACGACGGCAACTGGCACCACGTGGCAGGCGTCTACGACGGACAGAAGATGTGTCTCTATGTTGATGGCCATCTCGACAGCTCTACGGACGTTTCCGGCGAAATACCCACAAATCAGTATCCGGTACTTGTCGGTGAGAACGCGGAAAGGCCGGGGCGAGGATGGAACGGCCTGATTGATGATGTGCAGCTCTACAATCACGCGCTGACGGTAGAGCGAATCGCCGCCCTGTACGGGGGCCAGGAGCCGGAGACCGTCGTTGCCACAGCGCCCCCGGTAAAGGTCCAGACGGTCGCTTCCGAGACGCCGCCGGCGCCGACGCGCGACGGTGGCAGCAGAAACTGGATCCCGATGATGATCTTCGTCCTGGTGATCGCCGGTGCGGCGGGCTGGGCCATGTTCGGAAAGAAATCGTCAGCCTAAAAGCCAATGCTCGTGGATCGCCTGTACCGCAGATGTCCCATACTTGTGCTGTGGCTCTTGTGCGCACCGATCGGCCGGGCGGCAGTCTATGAACTCCATCCGGCGGTGGCAAATCAGGATGAAGGATTTGAACGGGTCGCCAATTCGTTGAGACCCGGCGATGAGCTGATTCTGAAGGGCGGCACGTACTCCCAGGCCGGCCGACGGGCCCTCACGATCCAGGGGACGGCGGACCAACCTATCGTCATTCGAGCGGTCGACGGAGAGAAGCCCGTGCTGACGCGCCCCGCCGAGGATGGCAACAGACTCAACAACATCGAGTTCGTCGACTGTTGTCACGTGGTCATTCGCGGACTGCGATTCAAAGGCGGCAGTTCCGGCGTCCGATTCATTCGCGGCCATCACGTGACCTTCGAAGATTGCGAGATTTCCCACACCGGAAACAACGCGCTGACGATGAACAGCGGCGATTGCGACGCTTTCATCATCCGGAACAATCACATCCATCATACCGGCCTGAGCGACGCCGGTCCCACCGAAGGCGAGGGCATGTACATCGGCTGCCATGACGGCTCGTGCGTCACGACGAACACGCTCATCGAGGGCAACTACATCCACCACCTGCGCGGCACGAGTATCGGCGGCAGCGACGGCGTCGAGATCAAGTACCGCTCGCACGGCAACGTCATCCGCAGCAACGTGATTCACGATACAAACCTCGCGCGTCCGTACCCGGGAATCTTCGTCTACGGCGGCGGCGACGGCGTCAACGTCGTCGAGGGCAACCGGATCTGGAACGCCGGCGAAGGGATTCAGGTCGTCTCCGATGCGATCATCCGAAACAACGTGATCTTCGATTGCGCGATCAGCGGCATCACAGCCGCGCCGCACGCCGCCGTGCCGCACGTGAGGAACGTCCGCATCGCAAACAACACGATCGTGAATCATCCGGTCGGCGTGCGGATTCGATGGTCGAAGGCGGCGGATATGGTCTTCAGCAACAACGCCCTCTATTGTGCCGGACTCACAGTGATCGACGCATCCGGGATCGACTTACATCCGTTCAGCGCCAACTACGTATCCGGCCGATTGGCCGGCGCGAGCATCGACGGCAATCGCTTCCATAATGGCGGCCGTGCTTCGGAGGTATTCGTTTGCCTCAGCGACCATGATTACCGGCCGAGGGCCGGGTCAATCCTTATCGGCCGCGCCGATCCGGATGATACGCCGCAGCTTGATTTCAGCGGCGCCGCTCGAGAGCCGCCTTTCGATGTGGGGGCATACGAGGACAGCAATAGCAGAGAGGCAAGACAGCAACAGTAGAAGGGCCGCTGGTTCTTGCGTTTCCCTTCCTGCTTCCGCGTCGCTGTTACTTCTTCGTTCCGAACAGGTATTGCCCCAAGGACATGTGGCTTCGTTTGTCACCCTTCTTCGCGGCTTTGGATTTCATCCAGACGCGGTAACAACTGAGCTGCTGATCCTGCGGGCTGCGCTTCGTCTTCGTGCAGTTCATCATAACCCTCTCTACATAGACTACGACTGACTCTCCTCGACGCGGCGAACGTCAGTGGGACTTCACGGCCGACTCCAATCATCCGAGGCGGCGACCTGCGGTACCGCACACGGCTGCAACGGCGCACCCGTCGTCTCCTGCTCTGCGCGACAGTAACCTTCCCAGATGTACCGCGCCTCCACGGGGACATCGAAGTACGGCGTCCTCGTATGCACGATGGGGGCTTCCACCATCTCGTGGATCTCGTCCAGGCGCTCGCGCATCCGCCTCAACATCCCTGTGAGCTGCTCATCGTGGATGTCCAGCGCCGCTTTCGCGTCGTCGTACCGAATACGCCGAATCCCGGTGCCGGCCTGTTGCGCGACCCAGCCGCACAACCGTTTCTGTTCGTCCGTGAGATCGAATTGGAACTGGTCGATGGGATTACATTTCATGGTCTATATCTCCATTCCTATAGGCCCTGAAGGCCGGGCGACACAGGGGATGTATCGGCCGGATGAAAGGGGAGGTTGAGGGAAGGAAGAACAAAAAGCAAAGATCAAGAGTGCGGATTCGGCCTTTGGCCGAGGGCATCTTGAGGGAACGCCTCGCGCTTCAGTTCGTCGCTTCGATCTTTGCTCTACGGGCCGGGATTACACGCCAAAGCATGTGTTCACGGCAAGGGCGGCTCGGATCAGTTCGTGTCTTTTCGGCACCGTTCTGATCCGGTTGGCCACGCGCCCCAGGCCGATGCTGGAGAAATGGCCGTCCTTCAACACCACCAGATGATTTTTCCGGCCCTTCATCAGTAGTTCGACGGCCGTGTGGCCGAAGTTCGTCGCCAGCGTCCGGTCGTAGGCCGTGGGCGTGCCGCCCCGCTGGACGTGCCCGAGGACAACGGCCCGGCAGTCCAGGCCCGTCTGCCCAGCGATATCGTTGGCGAGCTTGTTGCCGACGCCGCCCAGCCGGATCGGCTCGGGACTGCCGGCGACCCGGTGGCTGACCACCATCTGCCCGTCCTTCGCGCGGGCCCCTTCCGCAACCGAGATGATGCTGAAGCACTTACCGCGTTGGGAGCGTCCGAGAACATATTCGCAAACCTTGGACAGATCGTAGGGGATCTCCGGAATCAGGATGACATCCGCCCCGCCCGCGACGCCGGCGTAGAGAGCGATCCAGCCGGCGTATCGGCCCATCACTTCCACAATCATCACCCGATGGTGCGAGCTGGCTGTGGTGTGCACCTTGTCGATGGCCTCCGTCGCCGTCGTCACGGCCGTATCGAAACCGAACGTGACATCCGTCCCGTACAGGTCGTTGTCGATGGTCTTGGGCACCCCCATGATCGTGAGGCCCTTCTTCGCAAGCCGCGCCGCCACCGCCATCGTGCCGTCGCCGCCGATGCAGACGAGCGCATCGATCTTCCGGTCCGCGAGCGCCTTGACGCAGTCATCCGAAACATCCTTGTATCGCATCCGGCGACCGTGAGCCACGGCAAGTCGGAAGGGATTGGTGACATTGCTCGTTCCCAGAATCGTACCGCCCACCGTGAGGATGTTGCTGACATCGCCATAGCTCAAACGGTCGATCCGGTTTTCAATCAGTCCGAGATACGCATCCCGGACCCCCCAGACGTCGAGCTTGTACTTGTTGATGGCGGTCTTCGCCACGGCCCGAATCACGGCGTTCAGCCCGGGGCAATCGCCCCCGCCCGTCATCACGGCAATCGATCGAATCCGTTTTGCAGCCATTTGCTCTTTGCTCCTTGCCCATCGGGTTCCCAACCACTTGGATGCAGGTCCGCCAATATACGTCGGATGGCGCGCCCGTGCCAGCGCAATCTGCATCGGACGCCGGTGAATGGATGCATGGCCGCAACGCACCGATTTCCTGCGTGGACACGCCGGGGGCAATCTGCTATCCTTTCCAGGTACGGATGAGACAGGGGAACGCTCGTATAGGAGTTTGTCGTCATGCCCCGAACCAAGATCGTTGCGACGCTGGGACCGGCCAGCAGCAACTACACGATGCTGCGGAAAATGGTCACCGCCGGCCTGGATGTGGTCCGGCTCAATTTCTCCCACGGCACGCACGCACAGCATTTGGAGTCCATGAACATCGTCCGCCGGATCAACAAGAAATACGGTCGCGGCATCCGCATCATGCAGGACCTCGAGGGGTTCCGCATCCGCATCGGCCACTTCGAGGGCGAGCAGACCAGGACGTTGACCCACCGCTCCAAGGTCTGGTTGACCAACGACATACAGGCCCAGGGCCCCAAAACGATCCCGTTCGACTACGCGGGCGACCTGAGCCGGATCGAGCCCGGACAGATGATCTACATCGACGACGGCAATCTCGCCCTTCGCGCCGACAGCGTGCACGCCAACAGCATCAAGGCGACCGTCATCGAAGGCGGCGTCCTCAAGGAACGAAAGGGCGTGAACATCCCCGGCGTGGATCTGGCGTTCGAAGGCATGACGGACAAAGACAGGCGGGACATTCAGTTCGGCATCGAGCAGAAGGTCGATTATATCTCGCTGTCGTTCGTGCGTGACGCGCGTGACGTTCGCGAGGCGGCTGAAATCGTCAGGCCGCACCTGCCCCGGTGCAAGCTCGTTGCGAAGATCGAGAGCCGCCAGGCCATCCGGAATATCGACGCGATCATCGACGCCGCCGACGGCATCATGATCGCCCGCGGCGACATGGGCGTCGCTCTTCCCATCTACGAGATCCCCATCGTGCAAAAGCAGCTCATCAGGAAGTGCAATGCCGCCGACAAATTCGTGATCACGGCCACCCAAATGCTCGAGCACATGACGGCCAGCACCCGACCCACCCGCGCCGAGGTCACGGACGTCGCCAACGCGATCATCGACGGCACGGACTTCGTCATGCTCTCGGCCGAGACCGCCGTCGGAAAGTACCCGTGCGAGTCCGTCCACATGATGAACGAAATCATCAAGTTCACCGAGAAATCGCTGCCGGCACTGGAGAACCTGAGCGCCTAATCGCCGCCAGCGCATCCGGTCAGGCGTTTTTCACTCGTCACGGCTTCGGCGAGGTCCGCGGGCTACGCAACGACCACGACAGGAGCTTTCACGGACTGACAATGGAAGTCGAACGGCACCGAAAGGCCTACCGCTGGCGATACCTGAGGGCTTGGGCGCATCGCAGGCATAAGAGATGAATAAAAGGGCTGTGGGCACTGCCCACAGCCCTTAGACAGACTCTGTCGCAAATCAACTACAGCTACTACAGTGTTTGGCGTCTACGAAGCCAGCCGATGAGACCCGTACCCATGGCGCCCAGCAGAAGAGCTCCAGGGGCGGGAATGGTCGGCCTTTGCGTGAGCCGGCCCCAAAGGAACGTTTCACTTGTACCACCCTCGGGCGACACAAACTCGTCCTGCAGATCACCCGGATCTTCCCCGAAGCCGAGAAGCTGCAGCACGTACACGGTGCCGTCAATCTCAACAGTCTCCGACGATATGCTGTCGGGAAAGTAGATGATGTCATCTACAGGGTTCGGGACGTTGGATGTTTCATCGATGAACAACGTGAAAGTGAAGTTGCCCGAAACACCTACCGGATCGTTGAAGGACAGTTCAACCGTCAAATCAACGGCCGTCGCCTGCGTGCCGGACACCAGCCAGTTGTTGTAATGTTCCAGCTTGCCCACTTGAAATGGGTCCCCAAGACCGAAGGTAGCTGGAGGCGGCGCAGCGCCGGTGAATCCCAGGCCGCTCTGCACGTCAGGGTCAAAGTAGCCCTCGCCCCACAAGATCCGGTCGGACTTGAAGTTGCCGTACGTGTCGGGTTGGTCATAGAGGTACGTGTGATCTGTACCACCGATGGGGTTGGTCCACACCCCCTCTGCCAGGCCCAGCGTCACATCGGCATTGGCCGTGCTTGCAGCCGCCAGGAGAGACGCCAGAAGTGTTACGAATATCAGACGTTTCATATTGTCTCCTCCAAATTGAGTCCGCGTAAACTAACGAAGATCGTGAAACTTCACGATCACTACCATACTGCCTCTTGCTCTGATCACACCTCCTTTCTCAGACACCAAACCACCACCCACCAAGAATCCCGCCGCAACAGGACCTCGCTTCGGGCGGTGTCCGAGTCACAAGGATACGAGCAACACGTCCATGAGGTCGCCCCTGCCGTTCGATCCGTGCGAACTCTACCATACCCAAGAACAGATTATTCAATGCCCAGTCTTGTTCTTCGTTTGTCTTACGGCCCGCGTCGGGTACGGTTCGGCAAACACCATCACGCCGCACCTTGTAGCACGCAGCCGAGAGAATCCACCAACAAGGATTCTACCATACAATCAATGCTTTTTCAAGAAAATTGGGGAACTGGGCGATTTATTTTCCTGCCCAGCTGGAGCCCACGGGAAGGATAAGGCAAATAGGAAGAATGTTTCAAGCGGAAAAAGTGCCTATTTTACAGGCCAAACCCTGGTTTCTGAGCCCCAAATGGGCGTCCATGCCCATGTCCGCCACAACTGGAGACGGCCAAGATCCCCGCACCGGGGCAAAAATCCCCAATGATTGGGCCTGTCCTAGGCACCCAAAGGAAGAATTTCCGGACAAACACGGGCTGCAGGATAGCCCGGCGTCAATGATTGCCGACAAATGCCCGAGCGTGGCCTGGGGGCTACGGGGTACGCCAGCGGTATGTGGCCACGGAATTGCCGGCGATTTTCGCGGCCAGGTGTCCGTCGTTCCATTGTATGTCGAACGTGGCTGCCTGCCCCCCGCGATTCACCACCACGAGCACGAGAGACCCATCGGGATTCCGAACGGCGCAGTTGGGCAGTGACTTCGGCTCGCTGGAATGCACTCGGACGGCACCGGGGCGGATGAACTTCATGAACTGGCCGTACATGTAGTAGTCGAAGCGATAGTCGAGCGTAAGGGCCTCGCTGTCCAGAACAACGCACGTCGGCGAGCAGTCGTGAGGGCCGGGATTGGGCTGACCCTGGCGATCGATAACGGTCACCCACGCATTGTAGCTGCACGCCCAGTTCCGCAAGAACTCGACAATCTGCGCGGCCCCCTCGATCCCGAAGACAGACCCCTCCGAGAAGTAGACGCGCTTCTCGGGGAACCGATTGTGCAGCGCGGTCATCGCCGACGGGCGGCCTTCGTAGTGATGAAAGGCCGTTCCCTCGACGTAGCGGGCTGCTTCGACGTCGCTGAGAATCGTGGCGGGAAATTCCGGGCTGTTGAAATTGTGGTCGTAGCACCAGATCTTCGCGGAGATCCCGCTGGCTTTGAACTCCGCGCCCATGTGGTCTCGAATAAAGTCTCTCTGCTGTCCGGCCGTCCAGCGGCACGTGGGATAGGTGTTTGGAGCATACTGCGGCTCATTCTGCACGGTGACAGCATGGACCGGAATCCCTTCCGCCTCATATGCTTCGATAAACTTGGTGAAGTATCGTGCGAGGGAGGCAAAGTGCCGCGGCTTGATTGCACCGCCGCACAGCGCGCCGTTCGTCTTCATCCAGCCGGGCGGACTCCACGGCGATGCGAAGAACTTCAGGTGCGCGTGCTTCCGCAGCGCCAGTTTGAGGATCGGTAGCACATACTCCCTGTCTTTTGCGATGGAAAAACGCCGCATTTCAGGATCGGTCTGCCCGGGCGGCAGGTCGTCGTAGCTGTACCATGCGGAGGCGGTGAAATCCGGCGTGCCCATACAGATTCGCATGAGGCTCATGCCAATGCCCTTCTCCGGATCGACCAGACTCGCGACCACCTCCTCCTGCTGCTCCGGCGGCAACCGGCTGATGTTGTAGCAGGTGCTGTGTTCCAGCGATGAGCCGAGCCCGACAATGGTTTGAAACGTACGGGCCGGGTCCACCTCGATGATCGTCTTCGCACGGCTCGGTCCCGGCGTAAAGCTCAGCGGAGCTTGGGTGGACATCCTCTCGCTCATATCGCTGGAGGACACCCACCACTGGACTGCCGGTTCCGCCGGCGCCGCGCGCGCCAGCATGAGTTGAGATGCAAAAACGATAACCGCCACGAAACGGGACAGCATCGCGCAAGGTAAGTCACATTCGCTGCGTCGAATCACGTTCCACTCCCCGTCGCGGGGACCGACGCCGTGCCAAGAGACATCAGCCAGGCCCCCGATATCGCCGGCCCCTTCCACAGTGCCACGAGAACAAGCTGCGATCCTGCATCCTGGCCGGCTTGTTGCAGAAAGTCACCCCACCTTTTTTCAGATTCGGTCGTGGGTGAATCCAGATTATACGCCGATTCGCGAGCCGGCGAAAGCTCGATTTGCGCTGCTTCTGGTGACAGCCGGTATGCTCAGCCAATGCGCAGGGTGAACGAGTCCGCGGTCTCGGCGTCCGGGCTGATGTGCCAAGGCGTTCGGGTGAGTTTCCGCAGGAAGCGCGTGTCGTGACTGACCAGAAGCAGGCTGCATGGACAGTCGGCCAGGGCAGCCTCCAGCGCCTCGATGGACGGCAGATCCATGTGATTGGTCGGCTCGTCCATGATGATGATGTGAGGGGGGCGGACCATGCCCAACGCCAGCAGGAGCTTCCGCGTCTCACCCGGACTGGGTTCGGCGCTGACGAGGAGTCGGTCGGGTCGAGAGCCCAGGCGGCTCACGATGTTCATCAGATGACCGAGTTGGCTCTCGGCTAATTGACGGGCCCGATCCAGCAGACCTCGCGACTCGCCTCTGTCGATTTCCTGCGGCACGTAGGTCAGTTGTTCCGGGGGCACGTCCAGGGCCGCAACGAGCCGTCGCACGAGGGTGCTCTTGCCCGAGCCGTTGATTCCCGTCAAGGCGATGCGGTCGGTCGGCCGGATCGTCAGATCCGGATAGTCGAGCTGTCTGTGCTTGCCCAGAGCGATGGAGCCAGCGGGCAATTCAAGAAGCGTATTTCGCTTCGACGCCGAGCCAGGCAGCCAGATCCCCACCTCGTATTCCTTCTTGACACGCGTCGCTTCGGACCTGCGTTGGGCCCGCGTCAGTTGCCCGCTGAGTTGACGGCGGAGCCTGCCGCCGACCCCGTCTTTGCCCGTGACGCGGGCACGATCCTTCTTCTCTCGCGCGTCATGGTCCTTGATCGCCAGGCCTCGCTTCGAGCGCCGTCGCTGGGCCTGTGCGGCCAGTTGTTGTCTGCGGGTGGCTTCCCGCCGGATTCTCTTATACGCCCGCTTGTCCTGCTCATGCTGCTTGTGTGCGGCCTGCCGCTCGATCTCGGCAACCTCCATGCCCTTCGTGACTCCGCCCGGGCGGATGGTCACGTCCGGCGGATCGACGAAGATACACTGCCCGCACAGCGAGTCGAGCAAGTCCCGGTCGTGGCTGACCAGAAGCCCCACCCTGTCGAAGGAGCGTAGCGAGGCGGCGAGGATATTTCGCGCGTACGCATCGAGATGATTCGTCGGCTCGTCGATTGCCAGGACGTCGGGCTCCAGCCAAAGGGCGACGGCGATCTGCGCCCGCTTACGCTCGCCCTGCGAGAGCGTTTGCCAGCGACCGGGCCAGTCCGGCTCGACCCCGAGCATCTCGCGGACGTTCCGCGCGGACTTCGTCCGGGCGTCGACCAGATCCTCGAATTGGCTCGGCATATCATCGGCGCGTTGCGGGCAGTAAACGGCCCGTCGCGGCGCCTCGATGGCTCCGCTATCCGGCCGTAACTGGCCCGCCGCCAGTCTCAAGAGCGTGGTCTTGCCGGCGCCGTTGGCCCCGACCACGCCGGACCAGCCGCAGGGGACGTGCAGAGAAAGACCGGAGAACAGAGGTTCGGCTGCTGCTGGATAGGCGAATGTTACGTTGTGGAATCGGACAAATAACGTGCTCATGGCCTCGTTCGCAACAGTCCGGCGAGTATGCACACGGCGGTGCGACTATCGCCGGAGGGTATAGCCCCTTCGGGCAATCTCATTGAACAACGGCTCGGCGGTATCTGTCTAATTCCGCATCGATAGGGCTCCTTTGCATCAGACTGAATTCAATTCGTTTGTAGGCAATCCGGGGAAGATTGTCAAGTCGTTTTCTCGGAACACCGTGCCCGGCGCGAAGTCTCGTGAGCACGACGCCCCGGGAATCCGGATCATTGCGGCGGGCCGGTGCCGCGCTTGGTTCTTCTCGCCGGTTTGCGTCGCGTTGTGCGCTTGGACGCGCTGTCTCCTGCCGTCCGGGCGCGAGGCTTGGTCGTCTTGCCCTTGCCCTCCTTCTCCTCCGTTTTCACCTTCTCCTGCCATAGCGCGTGGACCTCCGCCCTGCGTTCGGGCGGCCATTCCCGGCGGGGGCCGGGGCGATTGGCGACGCGGATCGAGGGCGGAACGATTCCCTGGCCCAACGGAGCGGATATCGCCCCGGAGTCCCTGCACGCGAAAATCGAGAGACGCCGACAGGCAGTTCCTGCCGAGGGGCCGCCACGCTCAACTCCCGGCCGAAATGAGTAAGGCGTCCCCGGAATCGGGCCAGGACGATTGCCGACCGGGTTTCCCACGCGCGGCCGATGCGGTATAATGACAGGCAAAGGTGGCCTATGAAGATTGAGATCGACAGAGAAGACGATGGCCGGTGGATCGCCGAGGTGCCTGACTTGCCCGGCGTTATGGTCTACGGCGAGAGCAGGGAGGAAGCGATTTCCAGAGTCAAGGCGCTGGCGCTGCGTGTCTTGGCGGACCGCCTCGACAACGGTGAGGAAATCCCGGAACTCCGTGCCGTGTTTGCGATACCGGCATGAGCCCGTGGCCGTCAACGAAGGCTCGCTTGGTATTCGCTGCCCTCTTGCGCATTGGATAGGCCGTCAAACGCCAGTCGGGCACATCACACCGGGTGCTTTGCCGGCCAGGTTGGCCCAACTTCACGTTCGCATTCCATGATCGCGATGAGATCGGCCCGCGGATGCTATCACGAATAGCCAAACACACGGGGCTCAAGCCCGACGATCTGAGATAAGCGCTACTAGACACGCAGTATCTCGGCGAGTGCATTGGCAACTTGCGCGATCAGGGGAAGATGTGAACAGAATTGCCCGGCTGGCGGCTCTGGAAACGTACCAGACACATTCAGTTCCCCTCTGGTCTGCCAACGCGAGAAGCCGCCTTTGCAGCGGCACGATACCTGAGCCTTTCGACCTGCGGCAACAAGGTAGCTTGCAAGACAAGCCTGTCGCAGGAGGGAGAGCCAGCCAGAAGCGGGCCGCTAACTGTTAATTTGAGGGCTGACCCTGACCCTAGGGACCCTGACCCTAGGGCTGACCCTGACCCTACTGACCCTGACCCTACTCGGGCTGACCCTGACCCTACTCCCCCCGACTACTCCCCGTCGGGTCTCACCTGTGGCAGACTGGCTTGTATGGAGTCGATCTGTTCGAGAAGCCCTGGGTAGCATTCCCTAAACGTCTTCTCAAGGAGGCGATGAGTCTTTAGATACACAGGATAGGCATCGCCTCTGCCAAAGGTTGTCGCAACTGTTCTGCGATATTGCTGTTGAGCGAGCGGCGTCCCATACGACTGGTTTATCTTCTCTAGCCTCACACAGAGGTAGTCAATGTGTCGGACATATTCGAGTAATACCGTCGTTATGGGAGAATACTCCGGCGACGAGGGCGCAAGCTTGGTCATGTCAATGGCACGCACAATATGCCAGTGTGTGGGCGGAACAAAGAGCTGTCCGGTACTGCCGTGTTCTGTAACCAGCCTCGACTGGAACTCCATCATGCCGATTTGCAGATCGTTTTGTTTCCATTCCAAAGCGGCAGCCTCGATGAGCGCACGGGCCGTAAAGTACTGGCTCCGCTCATTCCAGCCATAAGTGCTAAGAAGTGCGCCGGTTGTGATTACAGCAGCTACGCATATGCCTCGCATCCACCTCCACCATTTGTGCTCTCTGTATTCTGGAAGCAAGTAAGGACTAGCGGAGCCGATCATGATGATGATAGCACTCCATGCAAGCATCCGCAGGTAGGCGGGGCTTATCTGAAGTACGATACACGACAGCAAGCCAATGCCAACCAGTACCCATACTGAGATCGTCACGATTTTGACGTGCTTCGGTTCGTGATCGATTTGCAGGTTAGGTTGTGCCCACATGGGGAGACACCTCCAATATGCGGCTGCAACAATTCTCGCCTAGTTCCGCGGACACCGTAATTCCGCAAACATCTTACTTATTTCAATCCCGAATTGAGTATGGTGTCTCCCCTATTTCCCAGTTTCCCTCAGGGTATTCCTATTCGCGATAGAAAGGCTGCGTATCTTTGTGACAGGTCTTCTCGATACAGGGGTGGAATCCGGCAGATGAAATCGTGCTTTTTCTCCTTCTTCAGGTATGGGAGGTTAACTGAGAAGTAGTGCTTGAAATCGATCACTGAAGGAACGATGGGGATGTCTGGAGGGAACTCCACATAGTGAAATCGGGGATTCTGGTTGCTCCGAAGGAGTTTCCCTGGCGTCTTCGCTTTGCTGATCGGTTGCATATGAATATTCAGTTTCGAGAGGTGCGAGCCTTCGTATACGTGTTCAATATTATACAGCGGGGCAACCAGCGCAGAGAGTAGGAGCTTGTCCTGCGTACTGGGACGCGGCCGACCGTACCGAAATTTGAAATCCTGCGCAAGATCACAGTCCTGCGTGAGGACGACAACGACGGGAAATGTGATTCGTGAGATTTCAAGTGTGCCCTTCTTTTCCACTACATACTCAACGAAGTCTACATCCCGGTAGATATCTCCCTGTGAAACACGCCTGAGGTTCTGTGTACGCGGCTTCATCATCCGGTTATCTTTGCTCTGATTACTCTTCTCGTGGGCTTTGATACTTTGTATGCCTGTTCAACTTGTAGGTCGTCTTCGGGCAAAACGCCGGGCAATTCAGCCAGAGTTTGAGGGATGGCGTCGGCGAGATAATCCACATCGGCTTGCGTGCTGGTTGCCTCATTCGGTTTCATTTATGCTCCCCATGGCCTCACGAAGTTTATCCGTAATGACTTGCTCGAAAAGAGAGTCTATTGAGTCGTGGAAGCTGTCGATATGCATCCGTATCTCATCGAGTTCCAGAAGTCCTTGAGTAAACGCATCAAAATCTAGAATGAAAAGCTTCGTCTTGATCTGCGCTGGAAAGTCCGCATTGTGCATTCCGTATCGAAACTGAAGAATCATCTGGCCATCGGAAAGAGCGAGGGTGTTGAAAGCTCTGACAATTTCCTTTCCGACCCTCGGGATAGAAAAGCAACAGAGGAGAGAGTCATCCAAGTACTCTTTCCAGTCAAACATGGCGCCACCAGATATCTCGATATGGTCAACGTACCTGAGGCCGAAACGTTTCACCTGAAGATCCTCCACACTGGTGAACAACTC
Organism: uncultured Phycisphaerae bacterium; assembly: GCA_965603165.1. GTDB lineage: Bacteria > Planctomycetota > Phycisphaerae > Sedimentisphaerales > Anaerobacaceae > PLanc-01. The sequence continues at coordinate 6,244 of CBFDBY010000083.1, read as the reverse complement.
GGCGATCACGGGGAGAAAATCATTCTTCAGATTCTCAAACGTGCCATACTCCAGGTGTTCAACAAAGAAGAACCGCGGGGAAACACACGCCTTTTTCTCTCGGTTTGTCCCGTAATAGAACCAGTTCATCTCCTCCGATTTGTGTTCCTTTGTTTCCTCAGGGGTAATCATGAATTCTCGCGCAATTGCCCTCTGCGGTTCGGAAATAGGAAACGACTTGAGTAGCAGTCTGGAGACTTTCGGCGGCAAAGCCTTCTGAAGACTCTCGATGGGGGAAGCAAAGTCGGCTCGCACGATGACAGTCTTCAAGAAGGGCTTCCTATATCGCTTTCTCATATCGGAGGTTCTCCTGTTGTTATTGAGCAAGTAACAATGATCACGCAGTTTGCATTGGACGAGAAAGAGAAACCCGCTGCTTCTGCATAAGGAGTCCATAGCTCTCCCGTACCTATGGGGTCAATCATAGCACGCCCATCACGCGAAGCAACAAGAAAGAGCAAAACGCTGTCCCCACCGGCTGAGGATGATCGATGATCTTAATCCGTGTCGGGTGCCGTGAATCCGCGTCTCAGAGAGGTTTATCAGCGTTCGTCGGCACCGTTTGAGCAGGCGAGGGGTCAACCCTCAAAACAGAAATTGGGGCTTGCTTGAGGCGTGGGCCGGCGGTAGGATGTCGATGGGGAAGTAAGGGGTCAGCCCTCATTGGGACCGTACGGCTGGGGGCTATGCGTTAACGAGCTTTCGGCAGGCGTCGACAAAGTCGATTGCCCGTTCACGCGGCAATCCCTTCCTCTTTGATGGCGCGGTGGATGGCGAACCGGCCGGCTTCGAAGTCCGCCTCCTCCGCGAAGAAGAAGAGCACGACGGTATCGTATTCAAGGCTCAGGTCGGCGCCGAGTTGGCTGGTGCGCTCGTGCTCGGCGAAGCGACTGGGAATCGCGTCGAGGATGACAGCAATGTCGATATCGCTGTCGGGCGTCAACTGGTCGCGTGCGCCGGAGCCGTACAGGTATACGCCTCGCAGGCGCCTGCCATAGATGGCGGCCAAGCCGCGGCGGGCCTTGGCCGCGATCTCCAACGCTTGTTGTCCTGTCGTCACCATAGCGCATTCCATCATAGCCCTGCGGCCGGTTCGCAGCAAACGGAAAAAAGTGCGCGGAAGAAAAGTGGGGGGAATCTCACGAAGTGATAAGGGATAAGTGATAGGTGACAAGCAAGAGTGCGGGCGAGAGGTGCTATTTCTGTGAGTAGTCGATGATTCGGGCGATTTCGCTGCGGAGGTCCCGGCGGTGGACGATCATGTCGAGGAAGCCGTGCTCGAGCATGAACTCTGCGGTCTGGAAGCCCTCGGGCAGCTCGACCTTGATCGTCTCGGCGATGGTGCGCGGGCCGGCGAAGCCGATCAACGCCCCCGGCTCGGCGACGATCACGTCGCCTAACATGGCGAAGCTGGCGGTGACGCCGCCGGTGGTGGGGTCGGTCAGGACGGAGATGAACAGGCCCTTGGTGTCGTCGAGGCGGGCGATGGCGGCGGAGGTCTTGGCCATCTGGCCGAGCGAGACGACGCCCTCGTGCATGCGGGCCCCGCCGGAACAGCTCACGACGACCAGCGGCAGCGATTCTTCCATCGCCCGGTCCACGGCGACGCAGAGCTTCTCGCCCACGACGGCCCCCATCGAACCCATCAGGAAGTTCGGCTCCATGACGCCGAGGATGACGCCGCGACCCTTGATGAAGGCCTTGCCGATGAGCATGGCCTCCTTGGCGCCGGATTTCTTCTGGTCGTCCTTGATCCGCTGCTTGTAGGTGGTGCCGCGGAACTTGAAGTCAAGGGGGTCGGCCGTCGTCATATCCTCAAGGATCTGCTGGAAGGAGCCCTCATCGGCGAGGTACTGGATGCGCGTCGGGGCCCCGACTCGGAAATGGTAGTCGCACTCCGGGCAGACATTCAGGTTCTTCTCCACGGCGCTGCTATAGAGCATGTGCTCGCAGCCCGGGCACTTCATCCAAAGCCCCTCGGGCATCTCCTTACGGGGCCGGAGTGAAAAACCGTTCCAGTTTGCCTTTGGCTTCTTCGTCATGATCATCGGTTCGTGTAGCGTCCTGTCGTCGTCGTTCCGCCAGCCTGTATCGGATTGCGCGGAGGAATCGGCCGACACGGGCGGAGGTACTATACCATAAATCCTTGAAAAGCGTTAGGCGAATTACGCGCCGGTCAGGTGCAGGCCTCGCGGATGGCCCGTATGGCGGCCGAACGGTCGGGTCGGCCGAAAATGGCGTTGCCGGCCACGAGCGTGTCGGCCCCGTAGGAAACGACGATCGGGGCGGTCTCGGGATCGATGCCGCCGTCAACCTCGATACGGACATCGGGCCCGACGATCTGGCGTATGGCTATGGCTTTTCGGGCGGCCTCATCGATGAATTCCTGCCCGCCGAAACCCGGGTGGACGGTCATAACCAGCACCATATCGCACAACGGGGCCACTTTCCGGATGGATTCCACGGGGGTCTCCGGGTTGAGCGTGATCCCGGCCGTGCAGCCCAATTCGCGGATTCGGTCGACCATTTTCTCGGGCTCATCGGTGACCTCGATGTGGAACGTGATATTGTCGACGCCGGCCTGGGCGAAGGCTTCGATGTATTTGGCCGGCTCGCTGATCATCAGGTGACTGTCGAAGAACAGATCGCTGTGCTTGCGAAGCTTGGCGATCACGGGCGGGCCGATCGTGATGTTCGGGACAAAATGGCCGTCCATGACGTCGAGATGGATCATTTTGACGCCGGCGGATGCGACGGCCGCGATCTCGTCCGCCAGAGTCGCGAAATCCGCGCTGAGGATGGAGGGGGCGATCTCCACTGTCCCGGGTTTTGGCAGTTGCCTGTTCATGACGCCTTGCCCTGTGTACGCTCTACAGATAAACGAGAGCGTATGCAGGCGGCACACGCTCTCGTATCAGATTCGTGCCGAAGCTTGCCCATCACCTCGGCGGCTATTTCTCGTCGAGGATATCAATCGATTTGAACTTCTTGCCCTCAAGGAACTCGAGCGAGGCGCCGCCGCCGGTAGAGATATGGCTGATCCTCTTCTGCAGGCCGAGCTGCTCGATGGCGCTGGCGCTGTCGCCGCCGCCGACGACGCTCTTGGCGCCCTTGTCGGTCGCCTCGGCCACGGCTTGCGCGATCGCCTTGGTCCCCCGGTCGAAGGGCGGGATCTCGAAGACTCCCATCGGCCCGTTCCACAGGATGGTCTTGGCGTCGACGACCTTCTGGGCGAACTCCCGGGCGGCCATGGGGCCGATATCGACAGCCTGCCAGCCCGGGTCGATGTCACCGACCGCGACGCGATGCTCGACCCCTGGCTCGAGCTTTCGGACCACCGCGTGATCGGGCGGCAGGAGCACTTCGCAGTTCGCCTCGGCGGCCTGGTCCAACAACTCCTGGGCCTTGTCCAGGAAATCATCCTCGACCCGGCTGTTGCCGATGGCCTTCCCCCGCGTCTTAAGGAAGGTGTATGCCATGGCTCCGCCAATGACGATGCGATCGACCTTGCCGATGAGGTTCTCGATGACGCCGATCTTGTCGGAGACCTTCGCCCCGCCGAGAATGGCGACGAACGGCTTCTCCGGATTCTTGACGGTATCGCCGAGGAACTCCAACTCCTTCTCAATCAGGAAGCCGATGACGCGGGGCTTGCCCTCCATCACAGCCGGAACGGTGTACATCGAGGCGTTGTCCCGGTGCGCGGTGCCGAAAGCATTATCGACGTAGACATCCGCCATCGCGGCGAGCTGTTTGGCGAAGTTGTCCTTGGCTTCGCGGAGTTGTGCATCCTCTTTGGCCGCCTTGTCCTTGATCGTCTCCTCTTTGTAGAACCGCAGATTCTCCAGCAGCAGAACGTCGCCGGGCTTGAGGGCCTCGGCCTTTCCCGTGGCGTCGGGCCCGACGCAATCGTTGGCGAAAACGACGGTCTTGCCGAGCAGTTCGGAGAGTCTCTCGGCCACCGGCTTGAGCGTATAGGCCTCGTCTCTCTTGCCTTCGGGCCGGCCGAGATGGCTCATGAGGATCAGACTGCCGCCGCGGTCGAGCACGTCCTGGATCGTCGGCAGGGCCTTGACGATCCGGTCGTCGCTCGTGATCTTGCGGTTCTCATCCTGCGGGACGTTGAAATCGACCCGCATCAGAACCTTCTTGCCCTTGACTTCGACATCCGCAACGGTCTTCTTAGCCATATCTACACCCACTCTAAAATGGCCTCTCTATTTCTCAAGAACTCCCACGCATAAGCCCATTCTCAGGGCTCTGAGTACATACGTCAAACCGGAAATGATGGAATCAGGTGTCGGGCCGTGCTTACAGCTTCGCCATGCGCTCCATCAGATCGACGCTGCGATTCGAGTAGCCCCACTCGTTGTCGTACCAGCTCAGGACCTTCACCAGGTTGCCCTTGACCATGGTCGAGAGGGCGTCGAAGATGCTGGAGTAGGTGCTCTTGACGATGTCGCTGCTGACGATCGGGTCTTCGCAATAGGCGAGGATACCCTTCATCGGGCCCTCGGCGGCCTTCTTCATCGCGGCGTTGATTGCCTCGACGGAGACTTCCTTTTTCACTTCGACGACCAGGTCCACGACGCTGCCGACGGGCACGGGGACGCGAAGGGCGAAGCCGTGAAGCTTGCCGTCGAGAGCGGGAACCACCTGGCCGATGGCCTTGGCGGCGCCGGTGGAGGTCGGGATGATGTTGCAGGCCGCGGCGCGGGCCCGACGCAGGTCGCTGTGAATCATATCCGCCACCCGCTGGTCGTTCGTATAGGCGTGCACGGTCGTCATCAGGCCCTTCTCGATGCCGAAGGTGTCGTTGAGCACCTTGGCGACGGGAGCCAGGCAGTTCGTCGTGCAGCTTGCGTTGGAGACGCACTTGACATCCGGCGTCAGGACGCTGTCATTGACGCCCAGAACGATGGTGGCGTCGATCTTGTCCTTGGCCGGGACGCTGAGCAGGACCTTGCTGGCGCCCGCCTTGATATGGTCGGCATACCCGCCCTTGGGTGACTCAGCGTTGCGGAAGATGCCGGTGGATTCCAGGACGACCTTAACGTCCATGGCCTTCCAGGGCAGCTCGGCGGGATTCCTCACGGCCAAGACCTTGATCTCTTTGCCGTCGATGACGAGCGCGCCATCCTTGGCCTCGACGGTGCCGCCCCAGGTCCCCATCACCGTGTCATACTTGAACAGATGGGCCAGGCTCTTGGCGTCGGACAAGTCATTGATGGCGACGAGTTCCAGATCGCCCTTTCGTTCCATGATGATGCGTGCGACGGCTCTGCCGATTCGGCCGAAGCCATTGATTCCGACCTTTGTTGCCATGGGTCAATCTCCTTATTTGCTACGGTTACTGCATTTTCCAGGGTCAGACACCTTCCCTCGCGGGAGCGTGCAAAAACGAACCGACTACTGTAGTGAGGCCTGCGGACCCTGTCAAGCAATATTATCCCGACCTTCACATCTGTGGAGCACGAGGCCGGGTGCTGGGGGACGATGACCTCCCGGGGCGGGAAATCGGGGGATTTCGGCAACGCCCCGCCGGATCGCGGGAGGCAGGGCCGCGAGCCGAACGCCGGATTTTAGACGAGCCTCATCCGCAGGCCGGCTCGTTTTGCCGCAGCGATCTGCCCCTTGTCGGCCGACACGAATATCTGGGCTCCCCATCGGACCGCACAGGCGACGTGCAGTGCATCCATCGCACGCAGCGGATCGGCTTCGAGAACGGCCGTGCAGGTTGAAATGACGTAGGGCGTGAGATTGATGATCGAGACGTCGCGGATGTCGGCCGACAGGCTTTCCTTTGCAGCCTCATACTGTCGGGCCGAGAGGCTCCCTTCGCGCACGCGCCGGTTGAGGGCGGAGACGATGTCGGGAATACAGACGACGCTCAAGCCAAGCTCCGTGGCCGCCGCACAAAGCGATTCCACCGCCTGGCTGCCGGGTTCCTCGACGTACCGCTTCGCGAAGGCAGAGGAGTCAAAGAACGTCTTCACGCTTGCGTTCCTCAAGAATCGCAGATGATAGGCTGGCTCCCTTGGCAATCAGGCGCAGGCCCGGCCGTTTCCAGGAGGGGCCTGTGCCGCGCTCCGGCGACGGGGGACAAATCTCCGCAATCGGCTTGCCGTGACGCAGCACCAGGAAGGCTTCTCCCTTCTCGACATCGGAGAACACCCCTGACGCTCGCTTTCGGAACTCCGTGAAC
>CBFDBY010000082.1:0-27493 GCA_965603165.1 uncultured Phycisphaerae bacterium | reverse complement strand
CGCCTAAACGATCGCAGAAAAACCCCGATACTCTGTTAATGGAAACGGCACTAGCCACCCAGAGAGTCTGGCGCGGGCGCGAGGAAATCCACCTGACGCGGCGGGAATACGCCCTTCTCGAGTACTTGGCGATGCGGGCCGGCCAGACCGTCTCCCGCTCAGATATATGGGAGCACACGTACGACTTCAGCACGTCGGCCTCCAGCAACGTAGTGGACGTGTACATCGGCTATCTGCGACGAAAGATTGAACGACCCGGCAAGCCCGCCCTGATTCACACCGTTCGCGGGCAGGGATATCGGTTGGGAGGGCAATCGTAATGCATTCGCTTCGAGCCCGCTTGCTGGCCGGGGTCATCGGCGGAATGATCCTGTTGCTGGCCGTTTTCAGCCTGCTCCTGTACGGGGTCATCGCCGGCGCGCTGAACAGAGAATTTGACGCGTCGCTGCTCTCGGCCGCCCGGATGTTGGCCGCCTCGGTCGAACACGATGGAGGCGAGATCGAACTCGAGTTCGAGGCGCGGCGGATGCCGGAGTCTCAAGATGCGGGGTCTCGCACGTACTACAAGCTCTGGGGACCGGATGGGACCGTCGTGGCGAAATCCCCTTCGCCGGATACGCCGAACCTGCGCCGCGCCGACGGCGCACTCAAGGCGCCAATCTTTACGACATCACAAGATGGGAACGGCCGCACTCTGCGAACCGTCTGCCTGAAGTTTGCGCCGCGCAGCGCAGACAGTGACGAGAAGGTGGCCGGCCAACCGGCGGGTGAGCCAACGGTCACGCTGGTGGTTGCACGCGACGCCGGCGGTTTGCAGGGCCAATTGCGCTTCTTGCGATGGCTCCTGTTGATCGCGTCCGTCGTGATGATCCTGCTGTCTTTCCTGATCGCCGGTCTGGTCGTCGGGCAGGGCCTTCGTCCCTTGAATGCGATTGCCGCCGAGATTGCAGCTATCCGCGAGAACGACCTGACGGCGCGAATCGGCGCCCGGCACGTGCCGACGGAGGCGGCCCCAATCAAGAATCGCCTCAACGAGCTGTTGTCTCGCCTGGAAGCCTCGTTCCATCGGGAGCGACAGTTCAATGCGGACGTCGCCCACGAGCTGCGCACCCCGTTGGCCGGAATACGCTCCACGATCGAGGTGACGCTTACTCGCCCGCGGGATGCGACGGAATACCAGGCCGCCCTTTCCGACTGTCTGGAGATCAGCGAAGGTATGCAATCGGTGGTGAACAATCTGCTGATGCTCACCCGGCTGGACACTCAGCGAATCGGCTTCAAAAGCGAACGGGTCCAACTCGCCGAACTGGTCGATTCCGGTTGGCGTCCGTTCGCTGATCGAGCAGACGAGCGCCGGGTAGCTTTTGAGAATCGGATTGCCGCCGAGGTGGTCTTCCAATCGGATCGTGAGCACCTGTCCATGGTCTTCGCGAATCTCCTGGCCAACGCCATTGAATATGCCGATGAGGGGGGACGCATCTGGACAACGGCCCGGCGGACGGACGACCGTGTGGAGATCGAGGTCTCCAATACCGGCTGCCAGTTGACGGCCGAGCAGGTCTCTCGCGTGTTCGACTGCTTCTGGCGCGGCGATTCCGCCCGCTTGGACACGGGGGCCCACTGTGGCCTGGGTCTGGCCCTGGTGCAACGGCTCGCCCGGGCCTTGGGCGGCAACACCGTGGCCGAGGTTCAGGAAGGCGGCACATTCACCATCCGACTGACCCTCCCCCTCGGCCCGTGAACACAAGACACTTGGGACGAGCCAGCACGCGCAGTCCTTTTCAGACCCTCGGGCGGCCTCCAAGGTATTCGGTCTTGGGCAGTCCGCCGGCGAGCGGCATGGCGTACTCGACGAAAGCGTCCGTCACACCATTGCCTTCGGCGTTGATGAATTCGGCCGGCATCTCCTTGGTCTTCTCGGCGACGTTCCTGAGTTCCGTGCGGAACAACTCGATGGCGTAGTCCTTCCCGTTTCCGGCGCGCCTTATGGCGACGGAGCCGTTGTCGTGCTCCATCGCGTACTTGACTGCCTGGCGACCGCAACGTCGGGCCTCATCGACGTCCACCGGCGACTGAATGCCCGGGAAGCTCCGCTGCAGATAGCCGAACGTATCGGCCCGGACGCGCTTGATCTTCAGGTTGGTCTTCACCTGCGCGGCCAAAAAGTCCGCCAGGGCCCCCGTGCCGGAGAGCTGAATGTTGCCGTGCGCGTCCCGCTCCTTGGTCTCGGCGATTCTCTCGGCCCACGTCACGCTGTCGGCATCACACATGCCCTCGCTGACGGCGATGACACAGCGATTCAGCCTCTTATAGACCGCCTCGATATCGCCGAGGAATTTCTCCATGGAGACGCCCCGCTCGGGCAGGTAGACCAAGTGCGGCCCGTCGTCGTCGCGGGTCCTGCCGAGGGCGGCCGCGGCAGTCAGGAAGCCCGCATGACGGCCCATAATCACGTCGATCTTCACGCCGGGCAGCGCCCGATTGTCCAGATCGTCGCCGATCACGGCCGAGGCGACGAACTTGGCCGCGGTGCCGTAGCCGGGACAATGGTCGGTCACCCGCAGGTCGTTATCGACGGTCTTGGGCACATGGAAGGCCCGAATGTCGAAATTCCCCTCGTCGGCCACCGTGTTGAGGATGTGGGCCGTATTGGCGGAGTCGTTGCCGCCGATGTAGAAGAAATAGCGGATGTTGCGTTTCTTGAAGACCTCGATGATCTTGCGGCAGTACTCCTCGTCGGGTTTATCCCGGCTGGTGCCCAGCGCCGAGGAGGGCGAGGCCGCCACTGTTTCCAGCGTCTCGGCCGACAGCTTGCTCAAATCGATGAAATCGTCCTTCACCATGCCGGCCACGGCGTGCATCGACCCGAAGATCGTCCCAATCTCCGGGTGCTTGGCCGCCTCTTCCACGACGCCGACCAACGAGGCGTTGATCACCCCCGTCGGCCCGCCCGACTGCCCCACGACCGCGTTTGCTCTCGGCGCATCTACCATATCCAAATCTCCATACCCAAGGTCTTAGGCGTCTGCAGAACCGGCCGCCCGTCGACCCGTACCCATAGCTCTCTTATCACGGACGGGCCATTATACCGGCAGCCCCCGATGACTCAAGAGGTAACGAAAGAAACATTGGACAGCGGCTTTGACACAATCCCCAAACAGGCTCCCTGCCGCTCAGAAAGGCCTTCCCGCCGGATCCCGGCCGACGAGCGGTCCCCCTTGCCGGGCCGCCGGGAAATACCTGCCGGCGAAGCCGTGAGGCGGTCAAGTTGCGCTCCGACTGAGCATCGAGACGAGCCGCCAGAACATTGAGCACAAGACGATCGCAGCTACACAGAGAAGAACCGCCACCACCTTGAGGCCGCAGCCCCGTGCGGTTGCCGCTTGTCCCTCAAGGATTGGGGTGTCGCGAATCACTCGCTGCCCCGGCAGTGGAAACCGCTGCGCCCGGACCACTCTGCCCCCGAAAAACCACAGGTAGACCGCGAACGCGATGAGCGGCGCCGACGTGAAAACGGCGGCGCAGGCAAAAAGGAGCCTCAGTCGATTTCCCGATGGCTCGGGTTCAGACAAGAGCCACTCCAGCAGCGGCCCCCGACAGCGTTGGAAGCCGACAATGAGCACAGAGCCTACAAGCGCACCGACAACCACGAGCAACATCGCCCGCCGTCGCGCAACAGGATCCGCTTTCTGAACAGAGGTCATTTCGAGTATGGCCTGACAAGGATCGGATAGACCAAGCTATGACATATTCTCACCTACTGGTGGCCAGAATCATAATGCGGCCTGCCACGACGGTCAAGTGGAAAGAAATGGATCAGCAAACGGGCGAGTTCTCCTGCATTTGGGAATCGACGGCCTTCCCGCTCGGAGGGCTTCTGAAAAGAAGAGATTGGCGCGAGTGCCGAATCCAGGTTATGCTGACGCATATAGGTCGTATGATTGGAGGACAACAATGCATATTCTTAAGAACTGTCTGCTCGTAGCAACCGTGGCCCTGGCCGGGCTCGTGCCGGCAAGCTGGGGAGCAGAGCCCACAGCGGAGAATCCGAAGGTCCTGACGTTCTTCGGCTGGTCGGACCAGCACGTGCAGACGGATGGTAACGGCGAGCACCTGGTCCCGGCGATCGATGCGATGAACGCCCTGCCGGGTCGGGCCTATCCGGAGAGTATCGGCGGCGCGGTCGCCAAGCCCGCCTTTGTGTTCGGTCTCGGGGACATCACCGAATGGCCCACCAACGCGGCTAAAGACACATACGAGCAGCTCATCACCAAGCGGCTGAAGTTCCCCAGCTACGACATCGCCGGCAACCACGATATCGGCGGGCTGTCCCCGAGCGACACTGTCACCAACTGGCTCATCGAGCGCCACAAGGCGCTACGCTATACTTTTGAGAAGGGAGGAATTCTTTTCGTCGCTTTGTTCTCCGAATATGACGAAAGCCTGAACAGTCCCGCTCAGCCGATCTCGAAGGCGGCCCTCGATTTCCTGCGCAAGACACTGGTCAAAACGCCCAAGGGCAAGCCGGTAATCGTAGCCACGCATCTGTGCTTCGATGCGATCACCAACCGCGACGAGTTCGTGGACGCCTTCGGCGAGGCGAACGTCATTCTCGTCCTGGGCGGCCATTACCACAAAGCCGTGGTGAGCGGGCATCGGGGCATCCCCTTCCTCCAGCTCCCCTCCCCCGCGCCCAACTCCGCCGGCGAGTTCACCGTCATCCGCATCACCTCCGACCGCCTGGTCGCGATCCCATTCAACTACAGAGACAACGCCTGGACCAACGACAAGAGGAAAATCCTCGATACAACCATCAAGGGGCCGCAAGAGGTCACGGCCGAAGCCGCGACTCGCGTACCCGCGAAGTGATTCAGACGGTTTGTGCGTTCCGCACTTCCTCGGCGATGGCCTGGATGCCGGCGGCGACGAGGTCATGGGGCTGGGCGTAGCTGACGCGGATGCACTCGTCCGTGTGACGCCAGGGTCGGGCCAGGCCGGGGAAGAAATAATGGCCGGGAATTACGAGGACGTGCCGCTCCTTCAGTCGCTCGTAAAGCTGCTGGTTCGTGATGGGCAGATTGGGGAACCACAGCCACATGAAGAAGGCCCCCTCCGGCTTGTGTACGAGATAATCGAGCCCTTCGAAGCACTCGTGAACCTGCTTCAAGGCCTGCCGCACCTTGCTCTCGTAAAACGGCCTGATCACGTCACGGCTGATGCGGATGATCTCGCCCGAGCGAACCAGGTCCGCGACAATCGCCGTGCCCACGCCGCCCGGGGCCAGGCTCATCACGGCGTTGACCCGCGAGACCATCTCGATGACCTCTTCTCGCGCGATCACGATGCCGGTGCGGGTCCCAGGCAGCCCCAGCTTCGACAGGCTCATGCAGACGATCGTGTTCTCGTTCCAAACCGGCTGGGCATCCACGAACATGATGTTCGGAAAAGGCGTGCCGTAGGCGTTGTCGATAATGAGTGGAATGTTCCGCGCCACCGCGAGATCGCTGAGCCTTTCCAGCTCCTGATCGGACAGGACATTCCCTGTCGGGTTGGTGGGGCGAGAGACACAGATGGCGCCGATGTCGTCGGCGATCTGAAGCCGGTCGAAATCGATGTGGTACTTGAACGTGTGCTCGTCGATGCGCTCGATCTTCGGCTCCCGGGCGGCGAACAGATCGTGCGTCAGTCCCACGTCGCAGTAGCCGATGTACCCGGGGATGAGAGGAAAGAGGACTTTTTTCCGCGACCCGTCCTCGTACTCGCCTGCGAAGACGTTGAACAGAATGAAGAACGCGGATTGACTTCCGTTGGTCAGTGCGATGTTCCGTGGGCCGATCTCCCAGCCGAACTCGCGGCGCAGCAGATCCGCGACGGCCGTGATAAAGCCGATGTTGCCTTGCGGCGGGTCGTAGTCTCCCACGGCCCGCTCGAACCGACCCCGATCTTCGAGCATTGCCTCCATGCTCCGGCGGAAATGACGCTCGACCTCGGAGATGTGCGCGGGGTTGCCGCCCCCGAGCATGAAGACTTGATCCTTGCAGCACTGCGCGATCCCGAGATCCTCCATGAGCTGTCCGATCCCGGACCGCGCCGCGACCTTTTGGCCAAATCTGGATACATTCATGGTGCTGATATGTAGCCCGATACGTACAGCGCGTCAACCGTCTTGCGGCGTGCCGGCGGACAATCTCCCCAACCGGGTCAGACCTGGACGGCCCGGCGCGGCGTGAGGAAATACAGCCACCTTTCGAGGACCGGCGTTCCGCGAATGGCCGCGGCGGCCTTGGCGTAGAGCTCCAGTTGCCCGCGGTAGACCTCCGCCCGTTTGTCGGCTTCGTCGGCGGAAACACGGTCCGTCTTAAAATCGATCACCAGCAGACCTTCGGGCGTCTGCACGAGCAGATCGATCCAGCCCTGAACGACGACGATCTCCTCCGCCATGCCGCTTTGCTCTCCGCCAGGGCGATCCAATTCCGAGGCGGGAAAACCATACGTGAATGACCACTCCTGCCAGACGGCGCTGCGCTCGTCACGCACGACCGAACTCAGCTCGCTCTCGAAGAACGCCAGAATGGCCCGCACATCGACGTCCTCGGCAACATCCGCGGGTATGGCGCCCGTCTCGACGAGCCGCCCCTTCGTCCTTTCGACGGCTTCGAGCGTCACAGGTTGCTTCAGATCAAGAGAGGAAATCACCAGGTGGACAGCGGTGCCGGCCATGCGCGCCCGGCGCGGGGCCAGAGCATCAAGCCCGGAGTCAACTAAAGCAACCGGCCGGCGGTCCATGACCTCAGAATAATCCCGCTGCACGTAGATGTCGTCCGGGTGCGTCAGTTTCGTAACGGAGCTCTTGGCCGCCAGAGAAACCGCCTGAACGTACGGGTATTGCCACTCTATCATGCCTCTGACCAGCGCCAACGTGCGGCACCCGCCGCCGCGGACAGACAGCCTGTGCTCAGCAAAAGAAGACGGCTTCGCCTTGCTGGACCTCAACGTAAGAACAGAGCGCGACAGATTGCTGAGTTCCTCACCTTCGTGAAGGCGGAAGTCGAACAGATTCTGGTTCTGCGCCTGAGACGCCAGGCCCGTGTGGAATGCCTGGTGCAGGATGCGCTGGTCGGATAGTCCATACAGGACCCACTCGAGCGCGTTCTTACAGGACTTCAGTAGCCAGGCGGGGATGACGCTATCGCCGAGCAGCAGTCCGTTCGCCAGGACCTTGCCGCAATCGGTTCGCTTCTGCGAGGCGGTCAGGATCAGGCGGTCCCGGGCGCGGGTCGTCGCGACGTACAGGATTCGCATTTCCTCGGCCAACCCGGCGGCGAGCTTCTTCTCGCCGATGACCTGATGAGCCAAAGAACGAAGCTTTGTATTGGACCGGGGATCGATGATCTGGAGTCCGAGCGTGTCACTCGCATCCATGACCAGGTCGGCATAGATATCCCGCCGGTTGAATTGAGACTCGAGCTCCGCGAGGAAGACGACCGGGAACTCAAGCCCTTTGCTCTTGTGGACGCTGAGAATGCGCACGGCGTTGCCGGCGGCGCTGCCCGGCTGGGCGGGCGCCCAGTCCTGGCCCAGATCCTGGAGCTTCTCGATGAATTCGATGAAGCGAGTCAGTGACGCTCTTGCGGCGCTGCTGGCGAAACCCTCGAACTGAATCGCGCGATCGTGCAGCTTGAGCAGGTTGGCCTTGCGGGCCTGACCGTTCGGCAGCGCCGAGACAAACGCGAGGAACTGCGTTTCGCGATAGACATTCCAGAGCAGATCGGCCAGGTGGCCCCGACGGGCCTGGCCTCGCCATCGTTCGAGGGTCTCGAGCGCAGCGGCAAGCTTGCTCCGCAACGCCGCATCTGAGCCGTCGTCACGGTATCGGGCCGCACAGGCATAGTAGTTGCCATGCGGCAGTTCCTTTCTTCCGTGCAGCCGGATCCGGGCCAGATCCGTGTCGCTTAGATGGAAGAACGGACTGCGAAGAACCGCCGCAAACTCGATGTCGCGCTGCGGATTGTCCAGGACCTTGAGCAGGCAGAGCACGTCGCTGATCTCCGTGGCCTCGAAGTACCCGGCGGTGGCGTCACAGTTGACGGGAATGCCGGCCAGGCGAAAGACCTCAACATAGTCATTGGCCTTCTTGGCCAGGGACCGCATGAGCACCACGATGTCACGATAGGCGACGTCGCGGAAGGCGTTGGCATCCTTGTCGAAGATTTGAAACTCGGGCCGGCCCGTCTCGGCGCCGACGATCTGCTGAATCCGCCGCGCGATCAACATGGCCTGCCGCTGGCGCGAACGGACAATATCCTCACCGCCTCCATCCTCGCCTTGCGGCGTGTCCTCGCTTTCGGCATCCTGATCCTTCATCGTCTCATCGAGGATGTGCAACTCGATAATCGGCTGATCGGGCTCCGTTTCGGACAGCGCAGTGGAATCGTCCTGTGGCCCCGGTCTCAGGCGAGCGGCCTCATCGTAGTCGATGCCGGCCAGCGACGACGTCATGATTCGTCCGAAAACCGTGTTCACGAAATCCAGGATGCCTTTCGCTGAACGAAAGTTATAGTTCAGGTCTACGCGGATATTGTGCGAGAGATCCTTGCGGTCGGCGGAGGCCGGCGTCAGACGCTCCAGAAAAATCGTCGGCTCGGCCCCGCGCCAGCTATAGATGCTCTGCTTGACGTCACCGACGCCAAAGACGTTGTCGCCGGAACTCAACGCATCGATGATCGCCTGCTGGACGGCATTAACGTCCTGATACTCGTCCACAAAGATGTGTCCGTATCGGCCCCGAAGAGCCAGGGCGACCTCCGAAGGCTCCAGCGGCTCGTCTGATTGTCCCTCCACCGTCAGCAACGTCAGCGCATGGCGCTCCAGATCGGCGAAATCCAAGCCATTCAGCGCCCGCTTGCGCTGGCCGTAGAGATGATGGAACCTCCGAGCCAGTTCGATCAGGACCTTCGTCTGCAAGCCGGCAGACCGCCCGACGCGGTCCAGATATTCGGGATTCATGACGGCCAGCTCGCGCAGGCCGGTCAACTCATCGATCGCCTTCTTTCGCAGGTCCTTGACGATCCCTCCGACGGTCTCAGGAAATCCCCGCAACTGAGGCGCCTTCGGCCTGTCGAAGGCTCGGATCATCGCCGAGCATCCGTCCCAATCGCCGGCGCGGAGCAAGTCGAGGCATGTTGTCACCGGCCCGATGAGCTGCTCATCCAGCGCTTGCCCCCAGCGGCCGTTCGGCACTTCAGCCTCATAGAGAGCCTTCGCCCGTCGCAACGGGGCGAGGATCGTATCGAGGCGGCCCTCAACCATCCGTATCTGTGCCTGCCCCAGGTCATTGGACAGCGGATCGGTTAACTCCGCCAGATGCTGTGCGAGATTGCACCAACGCTCGGGCAAGACAACGCCTTCGAGGAAATCGGTGAGCCGGATGACTTCGCCCAGAAACCCGCCGCTGTCCCGCAAGTCCCGACGGCCAAACAGCTCGCCAAGCCCCTGAACCAGGTGCGGTTGCTGCCAAGCCCGCTCGACCGTCTGCTCCAGCGTTTCGGCCTTCAGCAGCATGGCCTCATCGGCATCGATGACGCGGAACGACGGATCGAGCGAAAGCGCGTGAAAGTGCTCGCTGATGAGCCGCCTGCAAAACGCATGGATCGTACTGACGTCGGCGCCTTGAAGCAGCAGAATCTGGCGGCCCAAGCGCGGGTCCCCATTGCCGTGGAACGCGTCGCGGAGCTGCTGGGCGATGCGCGATCGCATCTGCTCGGCAGCGGCCTCGGTGAAGGTCAGCACCAACATGCTCAGAACGTTGGCACAAGGCCCTGGCTCCGAGACAAGACTGACGCAGCGTCCGGAGAGAACGGCCGTTTTGCCGGTCCCGGCCGAGGCGGCGACGAGGACATTGCCCCCGCGCGCGAGAATAGCTCGCTCCTGCTGCTCGGTCCACTTGACTTTCCTGTCGCCGCTCATACCTCGCACCTCCCCTCCAGCACTCCCAGCTTCCCGACCGAGGGCAGGAAGTGGTACTCATTGATCTGCCAGTCGAAACGGCAGATAGACGTGAACTCACAGCTGCTGCACGGCGAAACTTGGTTCAAGCGGTACGGTCTGACACTGATCTCGCCGCTGGCGATTTCCTCAACCAGCGTGACTATCTTTTCCGCGGCAAGTCGCAAGACCTTTTGAAAATCAGGTGATTTCAGGGCTCCTCTGTTTTCGTAACTTCCGTATGGCTGACCGTCCTTGGTGACATAGAAATTGTAAAACCTGCTGTCCTTTGCCGCTTGGCTGTCAAGCTGTCCGGCAAAGCATCCATCAAAAATCCCCTTGCCTTTGCGGGCGAAGCGGTCGGCTCTTGTCGTTCGCTCAGCGAGCGTACTTCTCGCGGGACCGACTTCGATCGGCACGTAGAATGCACCCGCGACGTTTCTTGTTGCGCTGCCTGTGGCATTGCGAATGGCTAACATATAGATGGGCAGTTGCATATCCAGGCCGTGATAGAATCTGGACCAATTGAACGAGGTATCCCTTCGCTTGTAATCGAAGACGGCCGCGATCTCCTTGCCGTCGATCTCGGCGACGTCCAGCCGGTCGATCTTGCCGTCCAAGGCAAGGACTCGCCCGTCCGGCAACGTCAGCTCGAACAGCCCCAGACTCTCGCGCGCGTTCCGGACGTCTCCGAAACCCACCTCCGAGCCAACCGGGCGAAACGACCCGGCCCGAATCATCTGCGCAACCTCCAGAATACAGTCCTGCAGCACGTCGGCGGCGTTACCGATGATGAACTCATTGTGAGCGGAGCGCGCGGTGAAGTTCCGAACGAAAGGATTCGCGGCCATGAGCGCGTCGATCTGCTCTCTCAGCAGCGTCACGAGCCGCTCGTCTTCGACCGTGCCGGCGTCCTTCGCCTCTTGCGCCAGCCGCTTGTGGAACGCATCCAGAACGTCGTGATAGAATCGCCCTAAGTCGAGCGGTTCGAGCTTGAACTCTCGCCGCGGCTGCAAGGCGAGGACGTATCGCGCGAAGTGCCTGTAAGGACAGGCGGCAAAGGTCCCGAGCCGGGTCGCGGAGCCCCGCAGGCGAAGGCCGAAGAGCTCATTGACGACACCCGGCTCCAGCGACGCGCGATTGTCGTAGCCCAGAGCGGAGACGACCTGCTCGGCCACCCGCTCGTACTCGGCGTCCGACTGCATCGCCTCCAGTAGCTCGGCCAGCTCGTCGGCGGGAGTGCCCTCGGGGCCGAAGACATCTCTGCCCAGCCGGCTGCACAGCAACTCGCTGAGTTCCGAGGCGTTCCGCACCTCCGACGGCTCCAACAAGCTGTCCGACACGAACTCCTCCGACACGTCCTCGAACAGCGATTGCAGCTCATCGACGAAGTGCGACCGCATGATCGGGCTGCCCTTCTCATCCACGCATGGGTAGCTGATGCACAGGAACTTCGACGGCCGCGTGAAGGCAATGTACGCGAGGTACTGGCGGTCGATCAGGGACTGCGTGGCCGAAGGCGCGATCTGGAAATCGGCAGCCTCAGCGGCATCACGATCGTCATCCGTTAGCACGCCGCCGGCCGTCAGCGGGATGGGAAACTGCTTCTGCGTCGCCCCGAGCAGAAAGATCGCCTTGAGGCTCGGGTGGCGGCTGCGCTCGATCATGCCGACGAGCACCTGATCCAGCTTCGGCGGAATAAACGCCAACGTCATCTGCGAGAAGGCCAACGTCAGCAGGCCGAAGTAGTCTGGCGCCGTCATCTCCCGGGACTCGAAGATCTCCACGAGGGCATCGAAGATGTCCACGAACGTATCGAAGAACTGTCGATGCTCGCCCGCCTCGTCGCCCCATCCGCCTACGGTTTGCCGGACCGCAAGTCGATCCAGAAAAGAGAAGGTGATGCGGGTGAACTCAGCAGCCGTCAGCTTCTTCTCGACATCGCCGCCGGGACACAATGCCTCGCGCAGCTCCAGCAGCGGGCCAATCGCTTCACAACGAATCCGGTTGATCTCGTCTTCGTTGAATTCCTCACTCTGGGGGTCCTGAAACCGCCAGGGTTCTGGCGAGGCCCAGTCGCGCCCATCCACACCGAAGGCGAGACAATAGTTCTCCAGCACATCGATAGCCGAGCGATCCATCGGGACCAGGTCGGTCTTGAGCCAGGCGAAGATGTCGGCGTGAGCGAGCGAGCCCGTCACGGCCTGCAACGCCTCACAGACAAACTCCACCACCGGATGCTGATTGAGTGCCTGACGCTTGTCGATGAAGAACGGAATTCCATAGTCCTCGAAGTAAGCGCGAACGTATTGCTCGTAGCCGTCGAGGTCGGAGGCCACCACGGCGATGTCGCGGTACCGGTAGCCCTTGTCCCTGACCAGTCCAAGGATCTCTCGCGCGACGAACTGAATCTCCTGACGCAGGCTCGGTGCGGCAACCAAGCGAACGTCACCGGCCGCCTTCGACTTGCCGGCCCTCATGCGAAAGACGTTCCGCTCCACATGCGCCAGCGCGGGCGAGTCCGCGAAGCGATGCACCTGCTTGAGCGTCACGGGCTTGAGCATTTTTACCCTGGCCTCGCCGAGTCGCTCAAGCATCTCGCGATAGGTGCGCGCCGTCGGCTCAAAGAGCCCGGCCTCCGTCTCACTGCCGGTCTTGGAATCTCCGACCTGCACGGTCGCCGGATCGACGCACAGCACCACGGAAGCCTGGTCCACGACTTTGAGCAATTCGATCAGCAGAGCCATCTCCCCACCGGTGAAGGAGGCGAACCCGTCCACCCACAGCCGGGCTCCCTTGATGAACTCCGCCCCGGACACGGCTCTGCATGCGCTGGTGATCCGCGCGTCCGGATCGACGAACCTGTCCTGGAGCGCCTCCGCGTATTGGCCAAAGACAAGCCCGATGTCCGCGAATTTCAAAGCGGACAGCCGGCGGCGATCGTCGCTCTGGAGGAATTCGAGCAATCCCTCGATATCTTCGGGGTCTTTGGCATACTGATGCAATTCCGTGATCGTGGCGGCCATCTCCCGCGCAAAGCCCGGCTTCAGGGCCGAGGAGCCGAAGACCTGGAGCTTATCCAGGTTGTCACGCAGGATCTTGTGGACGACCATCTGCCGGCCGATCCGCAGGGTTTCCAGCTTGCCCCCACGCTCGCCGAGGAGCTTCAGCAGGAGGTTCTTGAAGGAGAGGATGTGCAGACGGTGATAGCCGCGGATGCGCTCGTCGGAGAGGATCGCCCGTTCCGCCTGATACGTCGCCTGCTCCGGCACGAGGAACAGCAGCGGCTGCTCCGACGGCTCCAGCAGCGCGCCCACGATCGCGCGAACGCAGCACGCCGTCTTGCCCGTTCCACTTCGTCCGAGAATAAACTGAACCGCCATAGCCGCCTTCCGTGCGCGCAACCAAAGTCCGAAAACTTGTACCAGATCGCAAGCAGCCTTTCAACAAAAATGCGCGTGCTTGCGGCTACTGCTGATACCGATGCTGGCTGTGAACTCAATCTGCGTGCACCAAACTGGGGACTGATCGGTGTGAATGTACGCAGGTGGGCTATGCGACACCGATGAGGTGGAAGTTCGGAGGGGCCTGCTGGATTGTGATGGTGGCCACGTCCGTGAGGCGCTTGGTGTAGGAGTGATCGGGATCGCCGATGGTCTCGAGCACCGTCTCGTTGGCGGCCTCTTCCCGCAGTCGGCGAATCGCGGCGTTCACGAGAAGGAGCAAGGGATTGTAGAAGTACAGCACCTGGAGCACGTTCTGCGCGAGATTGATCCACAGATCGTGTCGTTTGACGTGCGCGAGTTCGTGGAACAGTACGTCGCGCAGGTGCCGCGACCCGAGCGTCGGAGCGAGATTGCGGGGCACGATGATGACAGGCCGAATCAGGCCGCAGACGGCCGGCTTCATGCCCGCATAGCCGACCTTCAGACGGATGGGACACCAGATGCCCATACGCTTGCGGCAGTAGAGAAGAATATCGTTCATCAGGTGATTGGCCGCGGGCGACTTATCGACTCCCTTGCAGGCAGCCAGCGCACGCCGGATCAGCACAACGCCCATGATTCCGGCGCCGGCCAGCCAGAGCACAAAGATGGCCCCCTGCCAAGTGAGAGTTCGTGGCCGCTCCCCCATCCCAACCGTGGTGGTCTGGGACTGTCCGGTGGTGGGCTGAGATAGGGGAGCGTTGGTGTGGCGCGCTGGCAAAGAGGAGGGTGTCGGGTCTGCGTAGGCAGCTTGGGGTCCCCAAACGCGAAGGATCGCGTTTGAGAGCCCCTTGCCAGTCGGCCAATGGGTAGAAGGAGGATCTAATGAAAGCAAAGGAAGCAAGATGAGAAAGGCCAAGACGCACGTAACCAGCCAGTATCGCAGGCCGGCACGGATGCGCTTTCGCAAGGCGAACTCGACCAGCAGAACCAGGCCGATCGCGACCGTCGATTGCACCAGGATCGGTAAAGCCAGTCCGACAAACGCTTTACCCATCGTATTCACTTGTAACGCCATCCATTCCATTTCACGCCTTTCACCTTCTAAGACGCCCGAAACGAAAAAGTATTACATGGAAAATGGAATATTTCGCGTGCGGCCGTACCTGCGAGTTCCGTCGCGGCTGCCTGGTCGTACGGGGCCGCCACAGTAGACGCCTGCGATTCTTTTGACTTTCGTACCGGGCTGCGATAGAAGGATAGTCAGGAGTGTTTCCAAGGGTAGACAGCTAGCGCACCGTCGCAGACAGGAACGGAGATTCGGCCACGATGTTAGGCGTGATGTTTGGTGAGGGCGAGGTTCTGGTGATCGTCGTGCTGACAGCGATCGTCGTCTTTGTGGTCGTGCGCAAACGGAGGGCCAGATAGTCGGCCGGCGGACGAGCAACGGCTACGTCCAATCCTCCTTCCAAGCCTTTCCTGTCCTTTGCTGCTTGAGTCGACTGCGCTGTTTCTTTTCCTCCAGCCGGCGCTCGCGCGCGGCGGCCGGCGCCTTCGTCTTTCTGCGGACCGGGTCGAGTTTTAGTGCCTCTTGCAGCAACTGCTGAAGGCGCTCCGTCGCCGCCTGACGATTCGCCTCCTGGCTGCGATGCTTCTGTGAGACGACACGCAGAACGCCGTGCTTGTCGATGCGCGTCGAGAGTTTGGACAGGATCCGCTTCTTCTGGTTATCGGACAGACCCGCCGAGCCGGCCACGTCAAAGAGCACCGTCACGCGCGTGTTGAGCTTATTGACATTCTGCCCGCCCGGACCGCCGCTGCGCGACGTCTTGAGCGTTAGCTCGTCTTCAGAAACAAAGGTGTTCTTGGCGATCTCAATCATGGCCTGCCGCTTCGATCATTTCCGTTCCGGAAGCATCATCACAGCCGATCCTACTTGTCGGAAGGCCGGATCGCAAGCTGGAGTTTCGCGGCCCTTCGACCAACGGAACCTCGCTGTTCAACGCGCAACGCTGCAGGTATGAGTCTCGTGGGGCATCACACCTCTCGCTACCATGAGCCGTCCTCAGTATTTCGTCAAATTTCATCACAAAATCTTTGCCGGCCATTCCTGCGTTATCGGGGCTAAGTCGGGTAAGCCGTCCAAGTCGGCAAAGCATGGCGGCAACGCCGGGTTGTGGGGCGGGGCAGACTGGGAATCTCTGGAGGATCGTCAAGACAGGCCGGGGCCTCACGCCCTTGTGAAATGGATGGAGCAGGCAATTCGACCCGTTCAAGATTTACTCAAGGGCTGCAATACAGTTTGCCGATGGTTATCCGTGGGACAACGAAAAAGGCATTATCAGTATTGATAACAAGGTTTTGAAAACGTGGAGGTGCCGGAAAACAAAGGCTGAGAAAATTGCAGTGCGACGGTCGCCCCTGGGTTGAGCAACAGGCGGGTATTTCAAACCTAACTACCATTTGGATTTTGGGAATATCCTCGCAAAGCTCCACAGGGGCTTTTTTTATAGGTCGGCCTCGGGAGGAAACTGCATCCTGAGGCGGCAAGCACCGTATCCCACGATAGGCAATGGTCTCGCCACGCGCGAGAAAACTGCGTCAACAGGTTCAGCACAAACACTGAGACGTACAGCCAGCCTTCCCTGCCCGCCGTCACCAAGGCAACGGACACGCGACGGGTTTTCGCTTTCCGCCTGCGAACAGGGGCATTATAGTATGGAAGATCGGCGGGAACACCGGCCGCCGAACCGCTTACAGAGGCACTGAATCAAGGGAGGCATGAAATGATGAGCCCAAATCGAGTACATGGCAAGGCACTTGTTTCCGTCGTAGCGGTGAGCCTGCTCGCGGCCACGGCGCTATGGATGTCCATGGTCTCCGGCCCGGCAACGGCCCAGCAGAACGGCGGACCCCAGGCCGAGGAGCTGAGAACCGGCAAGAACTTCATTGAGACCAATATCTACAGCGAACGGGAGGACCAGGAGATCCTCAAGGGGTTCGAGGGCCTGAGAGTGGCCGATGTCTCGGACGGCATGGACAAGGTCGGCCTGGCCAACGTGGGCCTGATGTCGCCGGAAATTCACCCCTCCTGGAAAGACACGAAGCACTACAAGCACCGCTTCATCGGCATCGCCGTGACGGCCCGGTACGTCCCGACGAACAAGCCGCCCGCCCCGCCCATGGAGACCGAGGCCTTCGACAAGTGGGTGGGCAAGACGTACAGCGAGGTGACGCCGGAGCCGTTCGTGCCGCTGATTCGCAAGGGCACCGCCCTGGTCATCGATGACGCTCCCGATTCCGACGTCGGCACGATCGGCTCGAACAATATCATGGGCTGGAAGGTCCGGGGCTGCGTCGGCGTGGTCACCAACGCCGGCGGCCGTGACACCGACGAAGTCGCCACCGAGCAGGTGCCGCTGTACCTGCGCCGCGTCGCGCGCGGCATCCGCCCGGGACGCAACGAGATCGAATCGGTCAACCGCCCCATCGAGTGCGGCGGCGTCCTCGTCCGACCGGGTGACGTCATCGTCGCCGACGGCGACGGCGTCATCGTCGTCCCGCGCGAAGTCGCCCGCGAGGTCGCCGAATACGCCCAAGCCACCATGGAAGGCGACAAGGCCGGCCGACGCGGCCTCTACAAACAACTCGGCCTGCCCGAAGACGACTCCGTTCGCTGAAGCCTGAACCGCCCGTGCATGACCTTTGCACAGGCTCAAACACAAAGGGGATGTGCTACGGATCGTCTGCCTGCACCGCAAGTGATGTCTACTCGGTGGTGATAGCGCGAGTCACGACGCCGCCCGGCGCAAGTGTCAGCAGGCTCTGCGGCGCGGCGTTTCATGCGATGATTCGACTGTCTATGGTTGCTCCACACACAGCCTTCGGAATTCTTCGTCGGCGAGCAGATTGCCCATTCCCGACGAGAGGAGGGTGAGACGCTCGTCCGCCGGATGTGCTTCAAGCCCCTGCGTCAGCAGTGCACGGGCCTCAGTGTCCCGGCGCAAAAGAAGGAGGACGTAGACCTGTTGCGCCAATTGACTCGTGTCTTCAGGGTTCGTGCGATATCTCTCCGCGTGAAGCTGCAAAGCACGTTCATACGCCTCACGAGCGGAGGCGGTGTCTCCCTCCAGCACACAGGATTTCCCATGCAATACCCACGCCTCTGCAAAGTCCGGTCTCAAGTGCACAACTTCCTCTGACAGCGACCGTGCCTTCTCGTACTCGGCGTCAAGAAAAGCCTGCGTCGCCCGATCAACAAGGCTCTGGGCACAATCGTTCGCCAAAGGGACCTGATCTGCGCAACCGGCAACACAAAGGACACCCAGCACGACAACAATTACGAGCCGCTCGTTCATTTCTCTCTCCCTGCGCGAACATCATTTATGACCTGCGAGAGACGCAAAACGCAGACCTCTCTGTTGGGCGGGAATTCCCGTCGCCTACTGCGAGAATGATAACGCGCCATGTCCGTGCGTGCAAGGAAGTCTGCATCTCTTGACGGCCCAAACACAGAGGTTGCCGAATCCGCTCAGGGCACGATGGAAGGCGACAGAGCCGACCGACGCAATCTCTACAAACAGCTCGGCCTGCCCGTGGACGGCCCCGTTTGCTGACGGACCAATTGGGGTTAGTTTCCGGCGATCTCGGCGATTTGCTCCGGGGGCAGGGGAACGCCGTGGAGCTGTACGTCGTCGATCAGGCCGTAGTAGAACCGGGTTTTGCCGAGCAGAGAGCCGATCACGAGCCGATGGCCCGTCCGCAGCGGCCTGGGCGGACAAGGGACCGTGCCGTCCGGCTGCCCGTTGATGCAGAGGGACAACTGCTCGCCGTCACAGATAGCCGCGACGTGGCTCCATGCGTTCAGCGGCACCGTTTCGTGCGATATCAAGGAGACCGGATCGCCCTGCTCCGGCACAACGACGAACTCGATCTGGCCTTCCAGATGTCGCTTGACGCCGTAATCGATGTCCGTCTCCGTACGGGCGCGGGACAGCAGCCACCGCATGCCGCCCATGTGCTCGGGGAACAGCCACATCGTCAATGTCATCTGTTCCGGGGCCAATGCGTCGCTGCGGCCGCAGTCTATATAGTCGTCCAGACCGTCGAGCCGGATCGCGCCGTGAATGACCCCTTCCGTCCACGTCCCGCCGTAGACCGTGCCGTGGCTTTCGCCGGCGGAATCGAAGGCGATGTCCCCTTCGGACTCATCGAATCGCCAGTGGGCGATGGGGCCCGACTGCGGCACGGTGAAGAGCGTGAAGGACATGTCCGCCGGCCAGAGGGACGAGTGAGGCTCGCGCCACTGCGACGGCGGATCGCCATCCGCGATCAGCGCCGGCGATCCGAAAACGTGCCGATGACTTGTCCAGCCCCAGGGATGCAGGATCATCGGCAAGGGATCGGTGTAGACCGCCGTCACGCTGAACCAGTACGCGCCGTCGGCGCCGCTCTGACGGAACCAACTGTCCTCGGGCAGCCGCACCGAGTAACGGAAGACCGGCTCATTCGGCTCGCCCTCGGGGTGCCTGCCGTAGCCGACCAGGACTTCGTCGTAGTCGTAGGCACGATACTCCCAGATTACCTCGCCGGGCACCTCGGCGTGGTCCGTCCACATGCGCAGGAGGAAGTAATCGGGTCGCGGCGGCTCGCGCGAGTCTTCACACGCGCAGGCTTCATAACCGTAGCCGATGTATGAACCCCACCAGGCGGCAGCAATCACCGGCGTGTCCCGCTCGCAGAGCCAATCGTCCGCGACGACGCGGCCGATGTTCTCCTCCTGCCGAATCGAGATGCCCTGAGATTCCACATCTTCGTAATGCGGCCAGTCGCGGATGCCGGTGAACGGCTGATCCCACTTGACCCACGGCTCGTCCGTCAGCAGCTCAAAGCACAGGTCGTAGCCTTCGTCGCCGTCGCAAGGCGACGCGCGGAAGACAGGGGAGAACAAGCCCGAGAACAGAGACGGCTGAGCGTCCGGCCCCTCGTCGTAGAGCACGAATCCCTCGGCGCTGCGGCCCCAGACCGCCGGCCGAGTCATCCAACGCCACCCGTTCTGTCGCGACGCCCCCTCCGGATACACAGCCGTGATACTGATCCAGAATACTTGCTCGTCCGCCGGGAACTCGGCCTGGTGGAAGAACTCGTGCGGTTCCAGCGTCAGCTCGTAGGCAAAGCACATCTCGGAGCGGTCATCCGGGAACTCGCTCGGACCGACCGGCTCGATGTGAACTCTTTCCGGCGCGACATATAGTGTGTGGACCACTCTCTCCGGCAGGAAAGGATCCTCCTGCAGATCATCGGGCTCGTTGGCCCAGAAACAAATTTGCCAATGGTCCGGCAGCACCGCCGGCAACTCGACTGATTCCCACGCCTTGTAGGAGCCCCACCATCGAATGCGCGTGATCGGGATCGGGCCCAGGCAATGGAAATCATCCACTCTCATGGACCAGGATCTTCGGCCTCCCAGGTCCTGGGCGGACGTAGACACTTCACCCCAGCCACAGAAGACCGGCGGCGCGTCCAGATTCGGGTCGATCTCAATCGGGGGCTGCGACCACTTGAGATGCGGACGTTCAACCTCACCCGGCACGCCGGGCCCCTCCTCGCCAAGCAGGATGTGGTAGTCCTCGACCTCCCCTTCCTGCCCAGGGCCATCCGGCGGAAGACCGCCCGTCCGGCTCAAGCGGAATCTTGTGAACGTCGCGATATTCAACTGAGCCGACGCCGGGATTACCACGCTGAGAACGTTGGCCCCGGCCGCTACCGGTTCGGAGGCCAGGATTTGATCGCCGGGTTGGCTCCAGGTCCCGTCCCCGTCGAAATCGATCCAGGCATCCACAAAACCTGCCGCCGAAGCGACAATCTCCAATCCGGCCATGTCACCAGGCAGGATCGGCGTCAGGAAGGCCACGCCATCCTCGTCGTCGGCGCCGATATTGTCGTCGCCAAGTGCATCAGGGGACGGCAATCCGTCCGGCTCGTCGTCAACGCTCCCACCCAGATGGAATCCCGGCACAATCACGTGGTAGGCGCCGTTACTGGCGCGCAGGGTCGGATACGTCGGATCAGGAGCGTCACCCCAATCGAACGTCCCATCCGGCCCCGGCCCGCCCTGCCGATTGCCGAACAACACGCACGCCGGCTGCACGCCGGGTTGTATCTGAATCACGTGGGTCCCGGCGCCGCCCGGCCACGTCTGGCTCCATCCGGGCTGCATTTCTTCGGCGACCGTATAGCTGCCGACGGGCAGGCCCGTGAACTCGAAGCTTCCAGCAGCATCCGTCAATCGGAACGGTTCGCCCGCATCCCATTGGCGGTTGAGGTCCAGATCCAGATAGACCTTCCAGTTGGCCAACCACGGTTCTGCCGCGTCCGGCGAGCCGTCTCCGTTGAGATCATTCCACTTGGAGCCACAAATCTTACCGTCAGTGGTCGCCCCGTCCGACTGACGATTGCCGAACATCATCGGGAAAGTCCCCTGCCCCGCCTGAACGGCCACCGTATAGGTTCCAGCGCCTCCCGGCGCGGTCTGCGTCCAACCGGCCTGAAGCTGCTCACCGAGCGTGTAGGTTCCGGCAGGAACCCCTGCGAATCTGAAGTGACCGGTTGCATCCGTCTGATCGTACATATCGCCGGCATCTTGTTTGCCGTCGTTATTGGTGTCGAGCTAGAGGGTCCAGCCCGCCAGCCAGGGCTCACCCACATCGCGGATGCCGTCGCCATCGAGGTCGTTCCACTTATAGCCGTGGACGATCCCACCCGGCGCCGGCGTGCCGGTCTCCCGGTTGCCGAACATGACTGAGCCGACGGTCTGACCGGCTTGAACAGTAATCGTGTGCGTGCCGGCGCCACCCGGATAGGTCTGCTGCCAACCGTTCTGAAGTTCCTCGTGCACCGTGTACGTGCCCGGCGAGAGGACCGTGAAGTAGAAGCTGCCGTCGGGGTTCGTGAGAGTGCCCTCCCCGGCATCCCTGACACCGTTGCCATTCAGATCGATCCAAATAGTCCAGTTTGCCAAACCGGGCTCGCCCGCATCCAGGTGTCCGTTGCCATTGAGATCGTTGAACTTCAGACCCCCAAGGATCTGACCCGGCGGAACCACCTGGCCATCGTTCTTGATCGTCACCTGGTAGTCCTCGACCTCGCCTTCCCCCCCATGCCCCGTGGAAGACCACTGCTGGCCCAAAGGGCCGGGATGCGCGGCAGCACGAACTCGCATGAACGTGGTCCCCGTCTTAGCAGTCGGGGGAACTGTAAAGTAATAGAGGCGCAACTCATACTGTGGCGTCAGGACACTCACGAAAGTGTAGGGTGTGATTACTTCGGTCAAATCCTGGAACTGACCGTCCTGATTGAAATCGAGCCACACCGCCACCCACGCCGTCGAATGAGCATCCGGTGAGCCCGGAGCAGTTGTGAGCTTGATCGTAAGGCCGGCGCTCTGCCCCGGCACCAGATCCGATTTCAGGCTCACTCCGTCCTCGTCGGGCATGTTGTCGAGATCGTCTCCATCAGCATTGGCTGAATAGTTCGGAGCCCCCTCGCCATCTATCAGGTCACCAATGCGTAATCTTCCGACATCATGAGAAGAACTACCATAGGAGGACGGTGCATCGCCGTAATCGAGATCATCATCCGGCCCGGGCGCATCGGACAAAATGTAGACTCGATAGTCCTCGACCTCGCCCTCGCCGCCGTCCCCGGTGGGCAAGACCGCAAAGGGGATGGCCAACGGATTGGGATCGTCCCGGTACAGGCGAAACCGGGCAAAAGTATTGCCCGGCTTAGCGTTGTGCGGAACGGTGAATGTCCAGCACTCTTTGACGATGCTGAACGGCGGCAGATGCACGCTCCGCGTGCCGATATGATCGGCAATCGGCTCCCACTGGCCGTTGCCGTCGAAGTCAATCCAGCCGGCGATGGTGACGTCACTCGGATTGGAGTCGTTGTTGTGAACCTCGACGCACACATTGGCCGGCGCACCCCACTTCAGAGAAGTCACGAGGGTCATTCCATCCTCGTCGTCGGTCTGGTGCGTGTCGTCGCCCGTCGCATCGGACGAGTAGTTCGGGCCGGCCTCTGCGTCGATCGTCGGCCCCATGGTCAAGTTGTCATTGAGGGTATGCCAGGCGTTGCTGTACGAAACCGGCGCGTCGCCGAAGTCGTATTCACCACGAGATGGGATCTTCGTATTCGTGAAAACGATGACGATGTCCTCACCTTCATCGTAATCCACATACACCGTGGCATTGGCCAGGTCTACGGACGATCCATGATCAGCATCCCCTGTAACAGTGATGTCGCTCAAGATCCAGCCCGCGGGAACGGCCTCAACCACCTTTTGCAGGCGATCCAGGTCGCCAATCGACCAGGTGTTTCCAGAGGGATCGCTCAGCTTGTTAACCAGGACGTCAAAGAAACCTCCCGGCGTGTGAGCAGCGAAATCAAATGGTGTATCGTCCGCAGGCAATGCCTTCTTGACAACGGTCACCGAACCGGAGCCGCTGGTCCGGCGGTTGCCGAACATGCAGAAACTGATCGTCGGCAGCGGGCCGCCGGGGACTGTGAAAGTCAGAGTACCCGGAGCGGCCGGCGCAGTCTGGGTCCAGCCGGGCTGCTGCTTCTCGCCAATCGTGTAAGTCCCAGGCGCTACGGGCGGAAACTCGAATCCCCCGCTGCCGTCGGTTGTTGTCGTCTGGTCCGCAAGGCCGTCGCCGTTCGTATCCAGCCAGATCGTCCAGTTGGGCAGGCGCGCCTCGCCGTCACCCGGCTCCCAGAGACCGTCGCCGTCGAGATCGTTGAACTTGATCCCGGTAATGATATGCCCGGCCGGCGGGATATCGCCTCTGGGCTTGATCTCCACGCGGTAATCCTCAACCTCGCCTTCCTCCCCGTAACCGGCAGGTGACGGGAGTATGGCCACGCCGACCTGCGTACGATAGATGCGGAACCGAGCGTAGGTCCACCCGCTCTTCGCCGTGGATGGAACGTTGATCGTCTCCGTCAGCGCCACGGGAACGCCGGCGCCCGTGCTGTTGATCGTGACAAATCGCTCTTCGGGGTCTTTGAACGCGCCGTTCTGGTCGTAGTCGATCCAGCCGACTAACGCCGAAGGCACCCCCACGGGCGCGTTGACGTACGTCAGGACAGTGGCAAACTGATCCACTTGCAATCCCAGCGGGAGCAGCACGCCATCGTCACTGCTATCCAAATTGGCCAGCGGCCCCGGCTGGCCGTCCGGCTCGGCGTCCACGGAATTGCCGAGCATCACTGGACCCGTGTCATGATACGGGCCGCCGCTGGTGTGCAGCGTCTTGTAGGAATCCGGGGCATCGCCGAAATCATATTCCCCGGCGCCTGGAACGTCCTGACAGGAGCGAAGCGAGAGAAGAAAGGCATCCGCAGGATCCGTGGCCGCATGGGCAGGCCACGTGCCTCCTCCGCATGGCCCCTTGAACAACGGCATGGTCGTGGGCAGGCTCGGAGTGTAGGCATCCGCGCCAGCCGGTGGGACGTGGGAAATCACGCCTTCCAGCCGGATCGGCTTCTCGGCCCGCAGACATATGCCCAGGTCCGGCAGCTCGATCTCAACGTACACATCGAAGAAACTGTCGGCGGTGCCGGAGGCCGTGTACGGCGGAACGTCCAAAGTGCCGGGCGTGCTATTCAAACGCTCCTCGATCTCGCCGGTCGAAGGCTTCGTCGGATCCACGTGCATGCGCACGGCCCCAACAACTGGATCGACACCGGCCAGATTCAGCTCGACAAGTTCGGTGGGCACATCGTCCCGCCCGTCGAAATCGCTGTCATCAGCCTTTCCGAAAGTCAGGCCGTCGAAGAAGACGTGCTGCTTCGCCGGCCCGCTCAGACTCGTGCGGACCAGGCCGATGCCCGGGATGTCCATCTCGATACGCAAACACATGGCGAACACATCGACCTGCCAATTCGGGGTCGGATCGCCTTCATCGATCGTGACCTCGTAGTCCTCGACCTCGCCGAAGGGAAGCCCCCAGGGCGGTTCCGGCCCCGCGTTCGCAATGTAGAACCGCGCGAACGTCGAGCCAGTCAGGGCTCCCGTTGGAACAGTGAACGTCACCACGTTCACGATACCGGCGGTAAGCGTCGACGAGATGATGCTTTCAGTTGTATCCCAACTGCCGTTCTGGTTGAAGTCGATATGCCCGCGAACAAGCCAGTCCGGGGCGGTCACCTGCGTCAGATCGATACGAACGGTCGCCTGCTGCCCCGGGATCAGCGGCGTGATGAACGCCACACCGTCCTCGTCATCGTTGCCGTCGTTGTCGTCCCCCAATGCGTGCGGGTCCCTCTGCATGACCGGCTCACCGTCTACGCTGCTGCCCAGAAGAGCGGTCGGATCCACGCTCAGATAGAGATCGCCATAGGGCTGCGGGGCATCGCCATGTTCCTCTTCATACTCGAGCGGCGTCTCTTCGCGAACGTTGCCGAAGTCAATTTCTTCGAGGGCCACCTGGGGCTCCAGGCCAATGACCCAGACCGCCGACTCACCATCGATCTCGGGATACGTCTGGCGCCAGCCATCCTGCTGCGCCTCATCGACCTCATACGAACCCGCCTGCAGGCCCGTGAAGGCGTAGTTGCCGTTGGCATCGGTCGTCGCAATCGCCAGCACGTTGCCGTTCGCATCCTGTAGAATGATCTGCCAGCCCGAAAGGCCGGGCTCGCCGGGGTCGCGCTGCCCATTGCCGTTGAGGTCGTTGAACTTTGTGCCACGAATGCTGCCGGTCTCATTCGGAGGCTGCGTCTTTCGATTGTGAAAATCCTGCGTCGTGGTGACGCCCCCCAACACGGTGATGCCCTCGACGCAGGGCTCATCGCCCTCCCAGCCCGGCTGCATCTCCTCGCAGACGCGATACGTTCCCGGCTCGACTTCGTCAATGCGATAGTACCCGTTGCCGTCGGTCAAATCGCTGGGCTCGCCGGGGTTCCACTCGCCATCGTTATTCAGATCGATAAAGATCCGCCAGTTCTCCAGGCCGTTGCCGGTGCCGGCTTCTCTCTTGTATCCATCCAGGATACCTTTGTCCTGAGGTGGCTCGCCGCCTTCCTTCTTGTACCAGAACTTGTTGCCTGTCTGGATCTGGTCATCCAGCGGGGCATTGAGCGTGCTGTAGTGAATCTCATTGCCGGAGGCCGTCCCGCCGACCGAGGTGGCTCCCTCGAACGTGTAGGTGAAGTCAGGGCCGCTCTCGGCGACAATGTAGTAATGCTCAAATCCCTCCGCTACCGGCAGACCGTACCAGCCATTTGCAGCGGTGGTCTGGGTCACGATATGCGTCCGGGGTCCGCCGGCCTCCGGCGCGCCGTAAAGGCTAACCGTCACGCCCGGCAGCTCGTCGCTTTCATCGCCCACGCCCCCCTCATAGGCGCGCCCGGAGAGCGTCTGCCCCAGCCCGGCAGTCGTATGGCCCAGGACGAGGGCAATCGCCAGAAACCCGATCACGGAACAAGTTCGCCTGCGCATGTGATGCCTCCTTCGAAAGTGCCAATCTCCAGCGGGGAAAGAACGGGAGAACCTGCCCAATAAGACTTGAGAATCCACGACACGAACCCAATCGTACGGCATTTCTCCACCTCCGGTCCCTCCGCCACACGCTTATTGGACCTACAAGAGGATAACAAAACGGAACACGAATGGCAAGAATTATTCGCAGGAGAAGCCTCGCGATGGGCGTGAGAAGCCAAAAGGCCCCGGCGGCTCCGTTCCCCGCCAGCCTGGTGTGCATGCCAAGTGGGTGAGATATCCCATGGTTTGATGACGCGGTCGTAGATGCGAATGTCGGCGCTCTGGTTGTGAAAGGGACTTTCCCCCACGCTGTCGAACACGTTCGGCGGACAGAAGAAGGGCCTGCACCGAGCGGTGCAGGCCCCGAATCGCACAAGTCAGCGATGCTGTCGCCCCGAATACCGACGATCCGGCCATCGGAGCCCATCCCAACCTCATTCGGACGGGACGTAGTCTCCTTCATAGAACTTGACGCCGTCGACCAGCAGGTTGGCAGTGTCCTACTGCATGGGACGTCCGACGCCGATGTCATCGATGAAGATCCTTCCGGCGCCGTCAGGCTGCGGGTTGTCGCGATCGCCCACGCCGATGTACATCGTCTGGACCTTGGTCAGATTCACACCGGCAAGATCACTCAGCGGGATCTTCCATTCGGTCCATTCGGTGGCGTTCACCGCCGCCGAATCCGGGTTCGTCACCGTCACGCTCTTGTTGCTGCTGTCCTGGACCACGATGTACAGGTCGTCGGCATCGTTGCCCGGCTGCGGATCATCGCCGATGGCCGCCACCCGCCACGGCCCCGTGCCGCTGGAGGTGATCTCGGAGAATTCCGCCATCGTCACCAGAGAGGCATCATGACTGGTCACGCACAGACCGATCACCGGATTGCCGGTCATCGAGATCGAGACCGGCGAGCCGTCGGCCGTCGTGATGTCCTGCCAGGTGCTGCCGTTGGACGAGTACTGCGCCGTGAAGACATCGCCCGTCCGCGTCAACTTGACGTACTGCGGGGCGGCCACACCGGTCGCAACGTCCGTTTCGGGAGTCACGCCGAGGAAGACGCGCCGCCCGAACTCGACCCCATTGACCGGCGTCACGACTACGTAGGCACACCGCGCGTCATCCAGGAGCGATTCCCGGATCATCACGCCGGCCTTGGCCCACTCGTTCGTGTTCACCAAGCTGTCGACCCGGGCAACGATGGAGCCGTCGCCGTTGAGCGGCTTGTAGGCGAAGCGGAAGTCGTCCGCCGCATCATAGATGTCGTGGCCCGAGCCGCTCATCGTGATGCTCCCATCAGCGTTCTCGGCGAACGCCACGGGATAGCCGTGGTACCAGAGACTCAGGTCGGTGGTGCCGTTGACCGTCCAATCCTGCACGGGATCGAACGTCCGCTCGGCCTCGCTGTAGTAGGGCGAATTGACGTTGTTGTAGTCCATGGGCATCGATTGGCGGCCGCTGTGCACGATGACCGTCTCGGCAAACGGCGCCTCGAAATAGCCGACAATCGAGCCGGTATTGTTCGTCAGACCGTCAA
>CBFDBY010000081.1:0-28039 GCA_965603165.1 uncultured Phycisphaerae bacterium | reverse complement strand
TTGTTGTTGCTTACCTTATTGCCATACTTCATCTCTTGTTCATCGGCTCCTGCCATCGATGGAAACAGGGCTTTCACCGAACTTGTTTTCATTGACCACATCAATCTGAGATATGTTGAAGGGGTCCAGCGAGCAGAAGAAGAGGGTGAACATGCCAAGAGGAATATCGACAAGGCAGCCCAAAACGGTGTTCACAGCTATCTACTGTTTGCCAAGGAAAGTATGGAAGCCATATTGACCTACGACTTTGACGTTCCGGGTATCGGTACTATCGGCAGGAGAGCATTTCCAAGTGGCGGCAAACATCGCCGAACCGCGGACTATATGCGTGAAGCTTTGAATGATGTCATCGAACATGCCAAAAGCAGGAATGTAAGGCTCTTCTTTCATAGCAACCAATTCATCTTTCCAGAAGAAGTTCTTGATGTCATCCGCCCAGCGACATGGGGCACGGCAATTTGTCCCGGTCGCGAGTCAACATGGGCTGTCTATCGAGGCAAGATTGAGGAGTTCTTCTGTTTATTCCCTGATATAGCCGGTCTCCAGATTACGGGGGACGAGACTCAAGTTTCTGTGCTTCAATGCGAATGTGAAAGATGTCGCGACATAACCTTCGCAGAAAGGGTGAACCGCCTAACGAATGAGACAGCCGCTGTGGCGAGGAAACATGGCAAGGAAGTCCAGATGCGAACGTGGCAAAGGATGGGGGAATTGGGTGATCCGTCAAACATGGAGCGGGGGATTCTCGACAACGTCTCCTTTTCTATCAAGAACGCAGATGGTGACTTTCGCCTTTCGCATGGACTGGATGAGAAATTCTTGACCGCCGCTGTTCCAAGTAGAGTTATCTGTGAGTTTGATGCATGGAGGGAATACGAGGGACACAACTACTTCCCCTGTTATATGGGCAATGATTGGGCATCACGTTTTCGTTTTTTGCAGGATAAGGGTATTGAACGCATCGCTGTTAGACTGATGTGGAATTCCAACAAGAACCCGATCTTCGAACGTCCGTGGGGGAACTATATCAACCTCTATGCTTTCCTGAAGCTTAGCGAGAATCCGAGATTGGACGGCCAGGAAGTCTTACGTATGTTTGTTAGGGAACATTATCCTGAAGATTCCTGGCAGGCGGCGATGGATATTTATAACTTCTCCCAGGATTTTCAGCGAACCATCTACTACATAAAGGGAAAAGTCTATAATGCCAATCACTCTCGCGTTCAAGATGATGATGCAGTGGAAAATCTTGAAGACTCTCAAGATGATCTGAGATTTCTTTCCAACCGTGAGGATTTCAATAAACGCCGTGAGGAGATAGACACTGCTTATTCAAGAGCCCTCGATCTCGTTGGGAAACTTGGCTCGGACGTATCGCCGGAGTGGATTCAAGGTCTCAAAGATGGAGCGCGCGTTGAACGATATGTGGCTCTTTCCAGCACTGACAAAATGGAGATGTTCTTCCTATTACAACGTCGGAAGGCAGGCGATAATGTGAGGGAGGCGATCTCTGAACTAAAGAAGCATATGGAAAAACGGATTGAAGAATGGAAAGAGTGGGACCTCGGTAGTTATGATGACATGGAAGGGAAAGCCATAATGGAAGACTGGGAATAGGGTCAACCCAAACAGGCCCATCTCCCCACCCTTGACTCCCTCCAGCCCGATACTCTAACTCCTCCCTACCACCTGATTTGACAAGGTCTCTTGGAACTTCTAAAGTGACTGTGAGTAATGTAGTAGTTGCTGATTGGAGCTTTGTCTCTGTCACCAAGAAACGAGTGGCTTATGAAATCAACGGCCTGCCTGGCGATACTCATTGGCCTATCATTAATCGGCGGATGCAATTGGGCTCAGGGGCAAATCCGCAGTCAACCCATCAAGATTATTTTTGACACGGATATGGGATCAGATTGTGACGATGCAGGGGCGTTGGCGTTGCTGCATGCATATGCGGATATGGGGCGGGTCAGAATCATAGGAACCGGTTACAGTTCCGGCAAGGTTCCATATGGGGCGGGTGTTGTCCAGGCGATAAATATCTACTATGGCCGAGGCGATACTCCTGTCGGCGCTTACCACGGTGACGACATCGGCGATCCAGTCGACAAAATGAAAGCAGAGGAACTGGCCAAGGACACAGAGAGATTCGGCAATACCATCGTTCACAACAAGGATGCTGAGGAAATCACTCGGCTCAATCGCAAGTTGCTCGTCGCGCAGGAAGACGACAGTGTTGTTTACCTAACCGTTGGGCACACAAAGGGACTCCACGACCTGTTGGTTTCCAGGCCGGACGATGTTTCTCCGCTGAGCGGGAGAGAACTGGTTAAGAAGAAGATCACACGATGGATAGCACTGGGTGCTTTGTTTGCGATCAATGAGGAAGGGAGTTATCGCAAAGACTGGA
Source organism: uncultured Phycisphaerae bacterium (assembly GCA_965603165.1). GTDB lineage: Bacteria > Planctomycetota > Phycisphaerae > Sedimentisphaerales > Anaerobacaceae > PLanc-01. The sequence continues at coordinate 25,629 of CBFDBY010000081.1, read as the reverse complement.
ATTTCAGTTTCAATGACACGGCTCCCTACACCAAATATCTTGTGGACAATTTCCCAAAGCCGATGGTCTTTGTCACCGCCGGCACGGATATTCTCACCGGCAAATCGCTCAAGCAAACCCCACCGGGCAATATCGTCCGCACTGCCTACACCGAATGGCTGACCAACTACAGTCAGAAGACCTTGGACGATCAAAGGCCAAGCTGGGACCTGATCGCTGTGTATTATGCCGTCGAAGGCCTTGGCGACTATTTAGTCGAAGCCCCAAACGGCTTCCTGGACTTTGACATCGAGAAAGGAAGTCGCTGGATACAGTCAAAAAGACAATCCGGCCAGACCATTCTTATACAGAAGAAGAATATCAAGCAGCCATTTTCTCGATACCTGAACCAGATGATCTCCCTTCCACCCAGACAAAGACAATGACCGGCAAACAATCAGGGGTGCTCCCCAATTCGATGCACGGTTGGAGGTGGTACTGAACCTCATGAGGTTCATGAGCCAAAGGAATCAGCATGATGACACGAGAAATACGTAGACGAGTCCTCCTGGGTCTGGTGTTGATCCTTGCGGGAGCCACGGCTGTCTCGAGCGGTGAGTTGCCAGAACGTAGGTTTCGCGCGGGAGCAGCGACCAGCAACATCACGCCGCCTCTGGACATACCCATTGTTGGGGGGTGGGGGCAACCACTGGCGCGGGACGTTCACGATGAGTTACACGTGCGTTGTCTGGTCCTGGATGATGGGGCTACTCGCTTGGCCTTTGTGGTGGTGGACAATATCGGCATGCCACGCGAGATCTATGACATGGCCAAGCCGGTTATCCAGGAGAAGACCGGCATTCCAACCACTCATGTGATGTGTGCCTGCACGCATACACATTCGTCGATCAGTGCCCGAGCTGAGACTAAGACGATGCCGAGTGAGTCGATGAGCGAATACCAGTCCTTCGTAATACACCGCATAGTCGCCGCTGTGCGATGCGCTGTCAACAACTTGCAGCCTGCACGAATTGGCTGGGGCCTTGGCCACGAACCGAGCCAGGTCTTCAACCGTCGCTATTTCATGAAGCCGGATACACCGACGCCAAATCCCTTCGGTGGCACGGACAGGGTCGTCATGAATCCAGGACGCGGTAATCCAAATATCCTAAAGGCTGCCGGGCCTATCGATCCGGAGATCCCCTTTCTTGCCGTCAAGTCTTGTGATGGACGCCCTCTAGCCCTTTTGGCCAACTACGCCCTGCATTATGTGGGGCCGGGTAAGGGTGACACCATCTCTGCGGACTACTTTGGTGTATTTGCGGACCGCATTCAGGAACTGCTCGGCGCCGACCGTCAACAGCCACCTTTCGTGGGCATGCTCAGCAATGGATGCAGTGGGGATATCAACAACATCAATTGGCTCCAGAAGCCTACGAGTCGTCCGGCGCCTTTTGAACAGATGACCAAGGTGGCCCATGCGGTAGCGGAGGAAGTCTTTCGAGCCTGTCAGGACATGACCTTCACCGATTGGGTTGAGTTGAAGGTGCAACAGACTGAGTTGACACTTTCCGCACGCAAGCCCACAGCCGAACAAGTGGCCTACGCACGGGCCGTTCTCAAGAAACCCTCCGATGCCGAGGCATATCACAAACGGGAGCAGAACTACGCCCGGCGTGTCCTGAAGATGCGGGAATCACCGGAGACGGTCGAAATCATCTTGCAGGCCTTTCGCGTGGGTGATCTTGGCGTGTGCGCCATTCCGTTTGAGGTATTTGTGGAGATCGGCCTGGAGCTAAAAGAGAAGAGCCCATTCGGTCAGACCATGGTACTGTCGCATGCCAACGGCAGTTACGGCTATCTACCTACAGTTCAGCAGCATCAATGGGGTGGCTATGAAACCTGGATGGGGACTAACAATGTAGAGGTCAGGGCTGCTTTCAAGATTAAGCGCAGCCTACTGGACATGCTTGGCAGACTGTAGCACGTGAGAGTCTGACGTTAACTTGCACAGCCGACTCGGACCACTTCAGTACAGGAGCATCGGATACCTTGCCCCGATGCTCAGTGACATGTGAACGCCCCATCGCACTCATGTAATCCTGTGTCTTAAGTATCTCGATGTCGTTGCCAGTATCAATCATGACGCACTGCTCGGGTCTGCGGCCCTTTCTTTCCACACCCAAGTACGTCGAAAACAGCCAAATCGCTACAACGGGACTACAACCCGAGAGCCTAATAGCCCCCAACTCCGAGAAAAGGCAGCTCGCTAAGTAATGCAATGACAATCACTTAGGCAAGAGCAGGATTATGTGTGACGGATTCAATGGGCGATTCCAGATGAGAAGGGCCGACAACGGTCGCATGCTGCTAAACCCTCTTCTGAGTTGCCATTCTATGCACTCTTTTACGCCAGACAGGCCCCAGACGCTGCCTGAGCCGCCCAGACGTTGCTTTCGCACCCAATCCGCCGTGAATTCAGGTCATTGGGCTTGAAAACCCACTGTCAGGGGGCATACTAATATCCAAAGAGGCTGGTGGCATAGCCGGCCATGGTCAAATGGGAAATGTCGGCTTGCAGGATGTGGCAAGCACATAGATCCGGTTCGGTCCCGATGTTTGGAGTGCCAATCGTGAAGGCAGACGCGATTCACCAAATGAGACAAAGCACTCGCTACATTCTGGTGATCCTGTCATTGGCAGGGGCCCCGCTATCGGCGCGAGAGTATCCTGTTGGCGTGACGTTTCACGAGGAGACCCTGACGCGCAAGGGGGTGCGCGGGGACAACTGGTGCCAGACGTGGGCGTCCGACGGCAACATCTATACAATGATGGACGACGGCAACGGCTGGTGGGAAGGACCGCAGTCGGGGTCGTTGTGTCTTCAGATAGGGGGGGATGAGGGATTCACGGCGGCGGATGTCAAGCGGATGCCCGGTTGGCCGGAGAATGCGTTCAACTCGTCTTTCTACGCGTACGGAACGGTGTCGGTGGACGGCGTCATCTACGTCTGGCTCTGGAAGAGCGAGACGAAGACCTGGTATCGACGGCCGATTGCGAATCGACTTCTCTATTCGCCGGACCTTGGCCAGACCTTCTACCGCTGGACCGGTGAGCGGGAGACGGCCGACACGTTTGAAGAGACGGACGCGGATTCGTTCTTCTTCTACAGAGAAGATCCGCGACCCAAGATCGACCGGGATGCGTACGCGTTTAACTGGATCTCGTTCTGTCAGAACGGCCGGGACAACTCGCTCGCCAAGGACAACTACGTCTATATGTACGCGCCGGAGCAGTACGACCCGCGGAACCTGAGCATGATTCGCGTGCCGAAGCCGCACATACGAAACAAGTCCGAGTACGAGTACTTCAAGGCATGGAACGGCGGCACCGCGGAATGGACGCGCGACGTGAAAGAGCGGGGCGTGAATTTGCGGTATCCGGAGCGCCGACGCGACGGCGAGTGGATGTGGCCGTCGTGGTTCCCGTGCGTGGTCTACAACCCCGGCCTGGACCTCTACATCATGGTCAGCTACGGTGTCACCGATCCCGGAAAGGACTTCTGGGCAGGTTGGTGCGCCAACTGTACCTACCCCGGGAGTCTTGGATTCTGGCATGCCGAGAACCCATGGGGGCCATGGAAGGAGTTTCATTACACAGAGTACTTCTACTGTGATAGGAAGAATAATCGAACGTATGGATTCAAACTGAGCCCGAAGTGGATCTATGACAAGGGCAAAACGATGTATCTCATCTGGTCCGATGCGGGCGATGACCACACAACCAATTACAGATGGAATCAGATGCAGATAACGATACGAGTCAAGGAGGATCACTCTGTAGCCGATGGTGTGTCCCCATGAGATCGGACGAGGCCTTATCATTAGGGCATTCTTCTGCCATAGAATCCCATCTGACCCACCGGGACCAGGTGTGCCTGTCAAGCACGAGTGAGACCGCCTTGAAGCGGCGGAATTCGGTGTAAACGCTCCCCCCGGAAGGACCAGTGTGTGGGACCGGGGTAGCAGCGTGCCAGCGCCCTGCCCCCGCGCACGTGGCTGTGAGAAGGAATCGGCGGTCTCCGGCTGCAGAATCGGCAGACTACCCCCCCTGCGCACCGAGCCCAAGCCCCCCAGTGGCAACTACGCCGCGCCCTTGAGACGATAGGCCGTGAGTCGCGTCTCGGCAAACACATGGCGTTCGATATTGGTGGGAACAGTCTTCGCATTGCGCTTCGGCGTCTCGGGCTTGCGGCTGTAATACAGGTCATCGGGCCGGAAGCCTTCCAGAGTCATATGCGGCCGCCAGATGTTGTACCAGCTTTCGAATTCGATACACAGGGACATCAGATGGTCAAAGCCCCTGATGATCGGCACGTGTTTGAGCCACTCGTACTTGAGGGTCTTGATGACCCGCTCGGTCACGGCAATGGACCCACTCTTTCCCACGGCCCCGAAGCGGGGTTTGATGTTCCATTGTTTCAGAAGTTCGGCAAAGGCAGCGCCGACGAAGACCGGGGCCTGATCCGAGATGAGGTGTTTGGGCCCGCCATGTTTCCGCATGGCCTGCTCCAAGGCCTCGATGATCCAGCCGGCGTTGGGGCCTTCCAGAGGCGCCACGCACACGACCTTGCGGGAGAAATGGTCAATGGCCACCAGGATGTGAATGGGCCACAGGCCCCAACACAGGACCTTGGTGGTGTCGACCGACCAGACGTGGTTGGGATACCAGGCGGGAATCGAGCGGCCTTCTGGCTTCCCTTCTGTCTTTTCTGTGGTGGCCGCCGGAGAGGCCGGCGTGTTTCGAGGTTCTGGCCGCTGCAGGATTTTCCGTACCGTCGAGAACGCCAGGAAGATGCCCAGGAGTTTCAGTTGATTGGCGATGCGGATTCGGCCCCAACTGAGATTGGCCTTGGTGATCTCCCAGGCGAGCGTGGCGATCTCGGTCGGTGTCCTGTTCGCCGCCGCGCTGGGTGGCTTCTGGTCTTCGATCTTATGCAGCCATCGGTAGAGGGTGGATCGGGCGATGCCGAAACATCGGGAGACCTTTCGCCTGGGGATCTGGAAGGCCTCGATGTGCCAGAGGATGAGGAGCCTCTCGCGGACTTCATAGCGTGGTTTCCGGCCCTTCTTGGTGAGTTGTTTCTGCAGGATCGAGAGTTGCATTTCGAGCTGGTACACCCGGTCTTTGAGGAAGAGAATCTCCTTGGCGTTCGTGTCGACATCGCTGGCTGCCAATCGTTCGAGGCTTCGCCTGCGCACCCGCCCCGAGAACCTCGCCGCGAGCAGCACGGCCCGGATGACCAGTGAGACGGCGGTGTTGAGGATGTCGAGATTCTCTGCCATGCCAGCTCCTCCAAGGCTTCACGAAGCGGTGCAAACGGCACCAATTCGCCAGGCAGTATAGCCTCTGATGAGGCAAAGTGCCAGTGTGGAGCCGCGGCGATGTAAGTGTCTGTAAATCCAGAAGATAGGGCGGTGTCTGGGGTGGTCTCATTGGCGATTGACAGGTACACTTTGTCGCTTGACAGGCACGACGATGTTCCGGATAATGAGCAAATGCACGCAAACGCACATATGTTCAGAGGCGCCTATGAATGCAGGTCTTGATCACAGGAAACTACTGTACAAGGTTGCCAAAGCGTACTATGACGACGAGCTGACGCAGCAGCAGATCGCGGCCAAGATGGGCCTGTCACGGGTCAAGGTGTCCCGTTTGCTCCACGCGGCCCGACGGGAGAGGGTCGTGCAGATTTCGATTGCCCCGCCGCAGGACTCGAATGCTGATATCGAACGTCAGCTTGAGCGGGCCTACAGGCTGAAGGAAGCCGTGGTCGTCACCTGCACGGCGGATGACATCAGCACCGTCGTGAGCGAGCTGGGTCCGGTCGCGGCCTCGTATCTGGTCCGCGGACTTGCGGGGAGCGAGGTCATCGGCCTGAGTTGGGGAACGGCTGTCCTTTCCGTCGTCGATGCGCTGACACCCATGGATTTTCCTGACGTGCGGGTGGTTCAACTCCTGGGCGGACTGGGAGAGTTGGAGGCTCGGACACATGGCGCGGAGTTGACCCGTCGCATGGCGCAGATCCTGGGGGCGAAAGCCCGTTTGATTCATGCACCGGGCATTGTGAAGGACGAGGCAGTACGCGAAGCGCTTATCAAAGACGGGCAGGTGGCTGACACCCTTGAGCTGGCCGGACGGGCTGACATTGCACTGGTCGGAATCGGAGCCTTCGAGCGTGGCTCGACCTTGCTGTCCAGCAAAGACACGCTGACCAGGGCGGAAATAGGAGATTTGAAGGCCCGCGGTGCCGTAGGCGACGTTGTTCTCCAGTTCTTCGATGAGCACGGCGCCAGCGTGGAGCATCCGATCAACCGGCGGGCCGTTGGGGTTGATCTGAAGAAGATCAAGGCGATTGGACGAGTCATCGGGGTCGCCGGCGGAGCGGAGAAGGTCAGGGCGATCCGAGCCGCGCTCCTGGGAGGCCTGATCAACGTGCTGGTGACGGATCACAAAACCGCCGAAAGGCTCTTGGCACAAGACGACCGGGACCACCGCTCGGGCCGTGCACCGGTTGACGCGGCAAGAACGGCAAGGAAGTGAGCGCCATGGTGATTTCGGGTATTCGCTGCAAGCCGGCCATGTGAGGGCAGAATCATGTTCCTGCTGGGAATTGATTACGGGACAGGGGGTGCCAAGGCAACGATCATCGATGCGCAGGGAGCCGTCCTGGGTTATGCCTTCGAGGAGTATCCTATTCTGACCCCTCGACCGGGCTGGTCGGAGCACGACCCGCGCCTGTACTGGCAATGCGCCTGTCGCATGATCCGCAAGGCGATGGGCGACGCGAACATCGATCCCAGGGACATCAAAGGGGTTGCCGTCTCCTCGGCCCTGCCCTCGATGGTGATGGTGGACCGGGACCACAACCCCGTCCATAACGCCTACAACCTGATGGACAAGCGAGCCACCGACGAGGTCCAGTGGCTCAAGGACAATATCGGCGAGGATCGGATCTTCGAGATCTCCAAGAATCGGCTCGACGACCATCCGGCCCTGGTGAACCTCCTGTGGGAGAGGAACCACCGGCCCGGGGACTTCGCGCGGATCGACAAGGCGCTGACCATCGATGGATTCATCACGCTAAAACTGACGGGCCGGGCGACATGTCACTATTCCGGCGCCGCCTTCTACGGCGTCGCTTACGACCTGCTGCGCCGCACGTTCAACCGGGATATCCTCGACCGCATCGGCATCAGTCCGAACCTGCTGCCCGAACTCCACCGCTGCGAGGAGATCGTCGGCGAGGTGACACCGGCCGCGGCCGAGGCGACAGGCCTGGCAGCCAGGACACCGGTGGCGGCGGGACAGGTGGACTGCAACGCCGGATGGGTCGGTGCCGGAGCCATCGAAGAAGGCGATATCCAGATGAACCTGGGCACCTGCGGCAACTTCGGCATCATCCACAGGGACACCGACTTCCACCAGAGCATGATCGCCTTCGCCTACACGACGGATTCACAGAGCACGTACATCACCGTCCCGACAACCACCACCGGCGGCCAGCTCATCCGCTACATGCGCGACAATTTTTATCCGCTGGAACTTGCCCGTGAGAAGGACACAGGCACAGACACCTACGACGTGATTAACCGGGAGGCTCAGGATGTGCCGGCCGGCAGCGACGGCCTGGTGGTTTTGCCTTTCCTGATGGGCGAGCGGACGCCGATCTGGGACGTCCACGCGCGCGGCGTGATCTTCGGCCTATCCATGAATCACACGCGAGGCCACGTCATCCGCGCGATGATGGAATCTGTCGCCTATGCCTTGTACGACTCGTTCCGCCTGATCCGGCAGACGGGCCGCAGGATCAACGCCCCGATTGTCCTCAACGAAGGCGGCGCCAAGAGCCCTCTGTGGCGACGGATCATCACCGACGTGTTCGACGTGCCCACGGTCCTGGTCAAACGCCGGACCGGCGCGCCGTACGGCGACGCCATCCTCGCGGGTGTGGCATCGGGCCTGTTCAAGAACTTCTCGGTCGCGAAACAATGGACCGAGTACATCGAGTCGATGGTGCCCGACCCCGAGAGACATCAGATGTACATGGAGTACTTCGATCTTTACAAAAGACTGTATGATCATATTCGCGGCGATTACCGCACACTGGCTGTTCTGCGGGACAAATACCATTGCCGATAAGACAGGAGGATTGCTTCCGTGAGAAGACCGTATCTATCCATCTGCTGCGCAATTCTGTCCGCCATCACGTGGAGTGCCGCCTCGGGCCAGGTGGAGTTCTTCAGCCCCGCCGGCGATGTGGATGTGTACGACTTTGTGGAAATCACCATCCGTGTTTCGCAGCCTGGTGCCGCCAATCCGTTCACGGATGCGTCAGTACAGGGGACCTTCACCCCAGAAGGCACCGAGCCGGTTCAGGTGGACGGTTTCTGCGACTCGCCTGACGGCAGTCTGTACCGCATCCGCTTCATGCCCACCCGCGCGGGCCGACATCAGTACAACATCATGTGGCAAGAGGGGAATCGACAGGTCGAACGCCAGGGCTCGTTCAGAGCCGTTGAGGCCGGGCGCAAGGGGCCGCTGCGCCTCGATCCGCAGAACCGTCTGCATTTCGTCTGGGAAGGCACCGGCGAGCACTACTTCTGGAACGGGACCACGACGTACTACCTGATGGGCTGGGACGATGAGACGATTCGCCAGAGCATCGACCGGCTACATCGCCTGAAGATCAATCGGCTTCGCGTGCTCGTTTATGGCCGCAACGAGCCCCGGCCCTGGGGCCAACCGGTCGTGCCGACGGAGAGTTTCAAGCTGCACCTGAATCCCTGGCCGGCGCAGCGCCCCGACGACATCAAGAACCCCGGTTTCGATCTCAAACGATCCAACGTCGAGCACTGGCAAAAGTACGAACAGCTCCTGCGCTATGCACGCGAGAAGGACGTGATCATCTCGGTGATTCTCTACATCGGCGGGCAGGTCCTGCCGACACCCTTCGAGGCCGACAGCGCAGAAGAACTTCTCTACTACCGTTACGCCGTCGCCCGATTCGCGGCATTCTCCAACGTAACATGGGACCTGGGCAACGAGTACAACTTCCATCGCAAGGCACCCGAATGGGCGGACAGGATGGGGCATCAAGTGAAGGCGTGGGACCCTTACGACCACCTGGCCTCCGCGCATAATGTGACGCACAGAACGCCCCAATCGACCTGGCTGGACATGCAGTTGATCCAGCGCTGGGATAGCGGGCAGAACGCCTTCATGCTCAGTCAGCGCGAGGCGCAGGAGCGGACGGGCTATGTCATCCCTCAGATCAACGAAGAATCCGGGTACGAGGACCTGTGGGAGAGCTACCCGGGCCAGCGGTCCGCCGAGACGCGTCGCAAGAACGCCTGGGAGATCAGCATGGCCGGCTGCTATCAGACGACCGGCGAATCGGCCCGGCAGGGAACGGGCGTCCCGCCGGATACCGGCGGCGGCTGGGTCAACGGCCGAGGCGACGACTCCATGACCATGCTCGTCGGATTCGGCCACATGGTGGATTTCTTCACCGCCTTCGACTGGTGGAACTATCAGCCGCACAATGAGGCCGTCGATGGTCCCGCGTGCTGCCTCGCCAGGCCGGGGCAGGTGTACATCCTCTATTTCCGCGAGGGCGGACGTGCCACCGTCAGGCTCACCGACGACCGGTACAAAGGCACGTGGTTCAATCCGCGAACCGGCCAGTGGGCAGGCACATGCACGGCCTCGGGTCCGGCGTGGACCACGCCCCCAACGCCGGACGGTGAGGACTGGGTCCTGCAACTGGAGAAGGACAACGCCGCAAAGGATGATGCCCCGCCCGAAGTCATCTCCGTCGTCGCCGGTGGAAACGGACAGACCGTCCTGGTTGAATTCGATGAGCTGCCCGATCCGGCAACAGCTACTGACTCGCGCCACTACAGGATCAAGCCGGGCGTCACTATTCAGAGGGTTTCACTGGAAGGCCCGTATGGCAAAACAGCGGTCCTCGCCGTATCCGCCTTGAAGGAGGATCAGATATACACCCTCCGGCTCACCGGGGTCCAGGATCGCGCCGGCAACGAGATGAAGCCGGTGGAGCTCTCTTTCGAGTATGTCCCTGCCGGGCGGCCGCTGGTCGAGCTTCGGTTTGACGATGGCCAAGGCAAGACAGCGGTCAACACGGGAGTCTCACATAGACAGATCCCGCAGGCGCAACTGACCTCCGACCGGCCCGCATGGTCGTCGAATACTCCTCCGGGGGGCGGCTCCCACAGCCTTGATTTCGGCAGCAAACCGGGCGAGTATGCCATCGATCTTGCCGGCCAGTCCGCCCAGGCTCTCGAAGGACTGAAGTCGTTTACGGTCACCGCCTGGATCAATTGCGTGAGTAGTGATGAGGGCCCCGGCGGGAACCGAATCGTCCACATGGCCGACACGATGGGCAGCCGGGCGGGGATCGATCTCGTCGTCACGCGGGACGGCCGGCTCAAGCTTGGCGTCAACGAATGGCCGGATGATACGCGGGCCGCAAGCTCGCCGGGGCTTGTTCCTGTGGATTCCCACGTCGGACAAGGCAACTGGCGGTTCATCGCTGTGACGTACGATGCAACAGCCTCCGGCAGTCACGTCAAGTTCTACGTCGGCTCGCCCGCCTCGGAGATCCGTCTGGATAAAGCGATCTCGTATGACCGTGGTCCCGTGGGCAAAGGCACAGGCGTCCTGACGGTCGGCCACTTCAACCCGGGGACCAGAAGCGGTAACGGCAACCGGATGTTCCGCGGCCTGATCGACGAGGTCAGGCTCTTCGGCAGCAAGACCGATGGAGCCGGGGCGCTGGCCATCGATCAAATCAGGACTGTGCACAAGGGTGATGCACAGAGCCCGAGACGCTAACAGGAGATACCTTTGGAGCTTATTCGCAAGTTACGGCAGCGACATGCAGAGGGCCGGCCCGTTTCGGTGGGCTTGGTCGGCTGCGGACAAATGGGGTCGGGACTGGCCCACACGATCAACAACATCCAGGGGATGGCGGTCCACGCCATTGCAGATCTGGACGTGGAGCGCGGCATCCAGACATTTCTGGATATGGGCCTTCCTCGAGACCACATCCGGTCCGCCGAGACGGTGTCGCAGGTGCAGGGTATCCTCCGCGCGGGTGGCCGAGCCGTCACCACCGATGCCGAGCTATTGACACAGGCCGAGGCCATTGAGGCCAACGTCGAGGCGACGGGCGTGCCAGACATCGGTGCCAGGATTGCCCTTCGCTCCATCGAAAATCGCAAGCCCATCATCATGCTCAACGTCGAGACCGACATCACGGTAGGCGCGTACCTGAGCCATCTGGCTCGCAAGAACGGGTCGATCTACACGGTGGCCTCGGGCGACGAGCCGGGCGTGTGCAAAATGCTCCACGAGCAGGCCCTGCTGATGGGCTTCGAGGTGATCTGCCTGGGCAAGTGCAAAAACAACCCGATCAATCCGGAGGCCACGCCGGAACGGTATGCACAGGAGGCCGCGTCGAAGGACATGAATCCCAAGATCCTCGCCTCCTTCGTAGACGGCACGAAAACCATGGTGGAGATGGCCGCCGTCTCAAACGCCACCGGCCTGCTGCCCGATACCCCCGGCATGCACGGCCCGAAGGTCGAGATCGACGGACTCACGCGCGCGTTCATCCCCAAAGCTGATGGCGGCATCTTTGAGCATCGCGGGACAGTGGATTACTCCACCGGCAACTTCGCGCCGGGCGTCTTCGCCATTGTGTACACGCAGGACCGGCGCATCCGCAAGGACATGAAGTTCATCACGAAGGCCGACGGGCCGTACTACCTCCACCTGAGACCCTATCACCTCTGTGACATCGAAACACCCCAATCCATCGCAGAGGCGGTGCTGCTCGGAGAGGTTACCGTCGCGTCAAATGAGATGCACTCGGAGGTCGTCAGCGTCGCCAAACGAAATCTCAATCACGGCGAGAAGATCGGAGGCATCGGCAGCGCCGATATTCGCGGCTGCATCTACACGTACCGGCAGGCGCGTGAGTTGAAAGCCATCCCCCTCGGCATCGCCGCAGGCGGGACCGCCAAGAAGAGCATGGCCAAGGGCTCTCTCCTGACGCAACAGAACTTCACGCCGGACGGCACGACGTTTATCTATCGACTGAGAAAAGAGCAGGACAAGCTGCTCACATCGCAGAGCTAAGGTCATGAAAGCAGTCATCGTTCGAGGCCCAATGGATTTCTCCGTGGAGGAGGTTCCGGTTCCCGCCTGTCCCACGGACGGTCTCCTGCTAAAGGTCCACGCATGCGGATTGTGCGGTTCTGACTTGCGGACGCTCCGCCACGGCCATCGCAGGGTGACCTTTCCCTGGATCATCGGGCACGAGATCAGCGGCCGGGCCGTGAAGGTTGGCACGGCATTCAGTGGCCCATGGAAGCCGGGCGACATGCTGGCCGTGGGGCCGCTGGTCTTCTGCGGTCAGTGTGACTTCTGTCTGGACGGTCGGCACGAGCTGTGCGAAGGCTACCGTGAGATCGCCCAGGCCTGGCCCGGCGGGTTCGCGGAGTATATCGCCATCCCAAGAGAGGCGATAGAGCGAGGAACAATCGCGCCGGTCCCCCCGACCCTGGACCCTGCTGTCGCGGCGATTGCAGAACCGGTGGCCTCATGTCTCAATGCCCAGGAGAAGGGCCGCATCCGACCGGGAGATACGGTGGCCGTGCTCGGTGCCGGGCCTGTCGGGAGCATTCATGTCCTCCTTGCGAGGAGCCACGGCGCCGGAAAGGTCCTCATTGCCGATGTCGATGCGTCGCGTCTGGCATCCTGCGCGGACCTGCAGCCCGATGGCCTGATCGACGCCTCCACAACTGATGTGGTCGCAGAGGCGAGGCGTTTGACGGGGGGCAGAGGACCTGATGTGGTCATTACCGCCAACCCATCGCCGGCTTCACAGGTGCAGGCCGTGGAGATGGCCCGCAAGGGAGGACGCATCCTGTTGTTCGGCGGCCTGCCAAAAGAACAATCGAAGCCGGCCATCGATACGAACATCATCCATTACAATGCCCTGCATGTGATCGGCACAACGATCTTCGCGCCGCGACACTATGCCATGGCCCTTGACCTGCTGGCGAGCGGCCGCATCGATGGGGCGCGGCTTGTCACGCACCGGTTCGCCCTGGCCGACTTCGCCAAGGGCGTCAAGCTGGCCATGCAGGGCCAGGTGAGAAAAGCGGTCTTCCTGCCGTAGAGGTACGCATCACCATGGACAAGCAGTCGAACGAAGCCCCGTTTCCGATCCGCGAGATTGCCCAGATCTGCATGATCGTGCCGGACCTGGATAAGGCGGTGGAGAACTACTGGAAGATCTTCGGCGTCGGGCCCTGGCATTTCTACACGTACGGCAAGCCACTCGTGAAGCGCATGACGCGCCACGGCAAACCCACCGAGTACAGGATGCGCGTGGCCCTGTCACACATCGGCAGCCTGCGAATCGAGCTGATCGAGCCCCTCGAAGGCGATACCGTCTACAACGAGTTCGTCGAGAAGCACGGTTACGGCGTCCACCACGTCGGCGTCCTGACGGACAATATGCAGCAGGCCATCGAACACGCGGCTCAAGCCGGCTTCGAGATGACCCAGGATGGCGCCGGTTTCGGCCCCGACGACGACGGGCACTACGCGTACCTAGACACCGAAAGCCTCATCGGAACAACGATCGAACTCATCGAGCGACCGAAACGAAGGAATCCACCGGAGAAGATCTATCCTCCAGACGGATGATCCGCCGCGCCACACCTGGTGTCCTTGCCCGCTCCGATCCACTTCGGCGTCCATCCGACGGTCTCACGAGCCTCCACCACGACAGGCCAGACCTCTACTTCACGCCGGCTGCGGCCGGGTCCTGCTCGGCGAGCAATTTGTAGCCCCACATGTCCATGGCTCGTTCGGCCATGTTCGCCTGGGTCAGCGCGAAACCCGGATCGTCCATCCATTTCTCGGGGGTCTTCTCGCCGGCCTCAACGGCCCTGAGCAACTCAGTCAGCAGCACGTCCGCCTCATAGAACAGGTCCTGCACCCCGGTGGCATCCACATAGCCTTCTTTCATCCACCGGGCCGCACGCATGTCACCATCGAGCCCGCCGAGAATGACATGCCCGGACTCGCCGACTTTCTTCCACTTGCCCAGCGGCTCCAGAACCGCGCGGACCTGCGGGTACATGAAATCGGATGAGGTAAAGATGAAGTCCACGTTCGGATTCCTCTGCAGGGCGGCCTCGAGATTTGCCTGGGCGGTCACCGCATCCCATTTCGTCGGTACTTCGATCACCTCGTTGAACAGATCGGGATTCTTCTCGATCACGTTCACGAACCCTTTTCGCCGTCCGACCGCGTTGCTGTCGCCGAGGTCGCCGACAAGGATCAGCGGTGTGACTTTGCGTCCCAGTTTCCCCGCCTGCTCGGCCATGTACGATACTGCCTGCTCGGAGATCTTCTCGTTGTCGGCCACGATCACGATGGCCGGATTGCTCTTGTTCGCAGGCGGCCGATTGAAAACCGCGATCGGGACACCCGCTTTGTTCGCCTCGCCGACGATCGTGACGGCGCTCTCGCCATCCTGGGGGATGATGATGATGCCGTCCACGCCGCGGGCGATCGCCGCACGCACCTGCTCGAGCTGCCGGTTGGCATCCTCATTGCCGTTGCGCTCGATGACCTGTATGCCCTTCTTCTTGAGCGTCTCGGTGATCGCCTTGTGGCCGGCAACCCAGAATTCCGTCTCCAAGTTCTGGAACGCGAAACAGACGGTCATCTGCTCTTGGTTATCCTCCCGACGAGAGCACGAAACACCGACCAAGATCAGGGCCGTGATTGTCACCGATACGCAGAATCGCTGCGCAATGTGCATACCAACCCTTTCCAGGATTTCACCGAGCGAGTTACACCAGTTCACAACTGAACAGAGGTACGTTTCTAAGCGCCCGAGGCCCTCCTGTCAACAAGAATCTATCCGCCGCGAAGACGTGGCACGCCTCATCGTTCATGTCTGTGCCGCTCGCTTGGCGCTATCCAGCCGAGTATGTCCACCTGAGCCATCACGCAGTCGGTACCAGCACTACCATGAAAGCACAGCGCGCGTACTGTCAACATCCTCCTGGTTTGAACGCACAATGGACGAACCCTTATGGGTTCGGAAGAAAGTCCATGTGTTTGCATTTGCCGCGACACGATCGGTAGGACTTTCCACAAACGTCTGAGCCGCGGTCGAGATTTTTGTGTCACCGATCCGTCCACACAGAGGCGGACCTTTCATGGCCTGACGAGGACACCTGGACCTATCCTGTGATGCCATACGCCCTTGTCTTCTGGACCTTTCCTCGTTTCTGGTCGATACCCGGCAGAAAACGTCGAGGGAACCCTCTATGAACAGTACCCAACCACATACCGACTTGTTGACCACCCTGTGGCGTACCGATGGCGGAGTTGGTCTCTACCCGAGTGTGATGACAGAGGAGGAGTTGATCCGCTTTCTCCGCATCCCCGAGATCAGCAATGCCGCCAATCACCGACACGTGATCGAGAACCTCAAACGCAAGCATGGTTTGCCTCGGATTTATCTCTGTGGAAAGACCGTGTATCTGAGGGGTTCTGTGACGCAGTGGCTGCAACAGCGCGTCACCTGTGGCAATTGATGGTTGGGTCTGGTACAATGAGACTTGGACCAACCCAAGCCCTTGGCCAGCATCGGGAAGGAGGTCAGATATGAAGAAGCTGGTAAGGCTTAGGATGAGACCCTCGCGTGATGGGAAATCCTTTCGGTATATGCTCGACTACATGGACCAGAATGGGAGAAGGCGTCAGATATCTCTCGGTCATGCAGACAAGCGAAGGGCAGAACGCCAACGCTATGAGAAGGAATTGGAACTGCGGATGAATGCAGCCGAACCGGTGTCGATGAAGCTCTCGGACTTCTTCCGAGATAGCCTCGCGCGTACAAAAGGCCAGGTTCGCGCCACAAGCCTTGGTGAAACCAAGCGATCCATGAAGGATTTCGTCGAGTGTGTCGGCGATATTGACGTACAAGAGGTTCGGTACGGACACGGTGAGCGGTTCATCCAGTACTGCCTTGATCGGGAGCTTTCCCCCGGGACTGTCACCAAGAAGGTGAAACACTTGAAACGGGTGTTCCAACTGGCGGAAGACCGCGGCCAATTGGACCGGCATCCACTTCGCAAACTCAAGCCGCCCAAGGTAGCCAAGCGGAAGGTCCGTGTGTTCACGGACCAAGAATGTGATGAATTGTGCAAAGCGGCCCGGCAGTACGAACAGAAAGGCCGCATCGTCAAATGGGAGCTTCTCATCCGGATGTGCCTGGCCACTGGTATGCGGCGTGGCGAACTGATGAACATCGCTTGGCGGGATATCGACTTTGCGAACATGACCGTCGAGGTCTCCCCGAAGAAGAACCGCACCGATACCTGGGAATGGCACGTCAAGGACACCGATCGACGCACCCTTCCGCTGACCGCTGCGTTAGTGAGCCGGCTGGCGGCACACCAAGCGTCCCAGCCCGAAGGAAACCCCTACGTCTTCGTTCCTGTGGCTCGGTATGAATTCATCCAGGAAGTCCGCCGTGCCGGACGGTGGAGCGTGGACAAGGGACGGTCGCCCCTGTCGAAGTTCTGCCACCACTTCAACAAGATCCGGGCACGGGCGGGTATCGAAACCGGGACTTTCCACGATCTACGGCGGACCTGCTTGAGCAACTGGGTTGCCCAGGGGCTCCCACTTCACGAGGTCAAAGAACTGGCTGGGCATGCCAGCATTGAGACCACTGAACGGTTCTATTTGGCGGTTCGAACAGACGTGGTGGACCGTGCCCGGGTCGCTTCCGAAGTATCATGCAAGGGCCATTTTGTGGCGCGCTTGTTGCGCGCTACTGCGGAATCGGACAAGGATCAGGAATTGCCGTGCGCAAGTGCTTTGCAGAAAACGCCTTAGAAAGCCACGTCTGATAACGACGCACGGGTGGTTCCAGGACAACCAGTATGTTGCCCCAGGCTGTAAGTTCTTGTGACACAACGCTTAATAGCGGCCAGAAATGAAGTTATGAGATCAGGCGTAGATCAACCGAAGGTCAACCGAAGACCAGACGAACATGTCTGGCACGCGCGTTTGGCACGCGCCTGATTGCCGAAACTGGTAAGACCGGTCCTCTGCAAGTACACAGTCTCAATCCTCCGGCCACTTGTCTGGATTGATCCATCATCCCTGGGGACACCAGGGCCGTTTCTCCTGGCTGATCCCGAGGCGGGACTGCCGGCGAAACGCGGATCGAGTGAGGTGCCAATTCCGGCACGGCTTCGCGTAGCAGAGCGGCGATTACCGCCGCCATAACGGCCTGCCGCTTGGCGGACAAATGCGTTCGGTCAGGGCGGCCGTCGACGATCGGCCCCAGCGTATCGCTCTCGGCAGGTCCAAGCCGGTTGAGCAGTTCGATGCTGCTGGCGTGTAAGTCGATCAGCAGGACGTCCTTGTCCCGAGCCAGGTCGCGCACGGCCTGGGCGTAATCGCCCAGTGGGGTGACGATCCTGCCGTCACGGAAATTGCGTCGAGTCATCGAAGTCACGAGAATCGGCACAGCGCCTGCGGCCCGTGACTCGTCCACATAACGACTCATCCAGTCTCGATAGGTAGTGTTCGGATCGGTCTCGCGTTCAGGGCCTTTGCCTGGCATGTCGTTGCGTCCACACTGAATGAGCACGTAGTCGGCCCCACCAGCCAATGCCCTGTGCCAGTATCCTTCCTCAATGAAACTCTCGGAGGACCGCCAGAAGCGTGAACTTTCTCATCCGACGCATCAGGCGGCCCTCCGCGAGGTCTTTGTGAGCCCGCCGAGCGGCTCGGGCCAGATGATCCTGCCAGCCTGTCAGCATCAACACTACTATTCCCGTGTCCTTTGCTGCCATCGTCACCACAACCTGCTTCTATCCGAATCCTAAGTGGCAACAGAAGTTGTTCATCATCACAGCCGCAGCACGTCTGAGAGTCGACCGTGTTCCCGTGAATTCGGGCTCTGTGTGCTGGTTCCAGCGCCGCTTGACAGGTACAGGGTATTCCTGCCGATGATTGAGCAGGTGCCTGACGCCTGGATCACAACGCAGTCCTACGCTCGACGTAAGACGAAGAGATCCGGGCGGAAACGTACGGTTGCGACCAGCCATAAGACACCGCCTTCAATAAGAGGGCGTCGAAACATGGTCAGAGCAAAGGAAATCGACTTGAGAAAGCCCCAGGAATCGCGGGCCCACCGTCCGACGGACGACCCGTGTCATCATCATAGCAACCGGTCCTCACAGACCCATCATCACACTCACATGATGGAAGACTTCAAGTGGCGATTCTGGACTTCCGTGGGTGCGACTTTGCCGGTGCTCGTGCTTTCGCCGATGATTCAGTCTTTGCTGAACGTCTCGCTGGCCTTCCGGGGCGACCGGTACATCCTGTTTGCGATCTCGTCGTTTATCTACTTCTACGGCGGATGGCCTTTCCTTAAAGGCCTCGTCGACGAATTGAGAAAGGCCAAGCCTGGCATGATGACGCTCATCGCGGTGGCCGTGTCCGTCGCGTATGTGTATAGCAGCGTCGTCGTTTTCGGTCTCAGGGGACGCGTCTTCTTCTGGGAGCTCGCCACTCTGATCGACATCATGCTGCTCGGCCACTGGATTGAGATGAAATCCGTCATGAGGGCCTCCAGCGCTCTGGAAGAGCTGGCCAGGTTGATGCCCAACGAGGCCCATCTCCTCCAGGATGACGGGGGGACGAAGGACGTGCCCCTGGAAGAGCTTCATGAAGGCGACCGGGTGCTGGTCAAGCCGGGCGAGAAGATCCCGGTGGACGGCCGGATCACGGATGGTGAATCGGAACTCGATGAATCGATGCTCACGGGTGAATCCAGGCCCGTGAGCAAGGGCGCCGGGGACGAGGTCGTCGGCGGTTCCGTCAACGGCACCGGCTCGTTTACCGTCGAAGTCAGTAAGACCGGCGAGGATTCGTATCTGGCGCAAGTGGTGAATCTCGTCCGAGCCGCCGGTGAGAGCAAGTCACGGGCCCAGGGCCTGGCCGACAAAGCGGCCCTCTGGCTCACCCTCATCGCCATCACAGTCGGCCTGCTTACCTTGACGGTGTGGCTGCTGTTGGGCAAGGAGTTCGTTTTCGCGCTGGAACGAATGGTCACGGTGATGGTCATCACCTGTCCGCATGCGTTGGGCCTGGCCGTTCCGCTGGTGGTCGCGATGATCACAGCCTTGTCAGCCCGTAACGGCCTGCTGATTCGCAACCGCACGTCATTCGAGAATGCTCGGAATCTCGATGTCGTGGTTTTCGACAAGACCGGGACGCTCACGAAAGGCGAATTCGGCGTCAGTGACGTGGTCAGCTTCGGCGATTGGCGTGAAGACGAGCTGCTCGTAAAAGCCGCAAGCATCGAGCAGAATTCCGAACATACGATCGCCAGGGGGATTGTCAGAAAGGCCGAAGAGAAGGGTCTCGATCTGGTTCAGGCCAAGAACTTTGATTCGATTCCCGGCAAAGGCGCCAAGGCCGAAGTCCAGGGCCGGGAGGTGTATATCGGCAATAGGGGCATCCTGGAGGCGGCTGGCGTCGATGGCGCCGATGTGACCGAGAGGATCGATCGAATCGCCGGACAGGGCAAGACCACGGTTCTCGTCGTCTCGGATAAGAAGGTGCAAGGGCTGATCGGCCTGACCGATGTCATTCGCGGTGAATCGCGCGAGGCGATCGAGACGCTGAGGAAAGCCGGCATTGAGGTTTCCATGATTACGGGGGACAACGAAGCCACCGCCCGATATGTGGCCGATGAGCTTGGTTTGGACAGCTACTTCGCCGAAGTCTTGCCGGACCAAAAGGCAGAGAAGATCAAACAGCTTCAGTCGCGAGGGAACAGGGTCGCGATGGTCGGGGACGGCGTCAACGATGCGCCGGCGCTGGCGCAGGCCGACGTGGGTATCGCCATTGGCGCCGGTACGGATGTCGCCGTCGAAACCGCCGATGTGGTGCTCGTTGAGAACGATCCGCGCGATGTGGGGGATATTGTTTCGCTGTCGCAATTGGCTCACCACAAGATGAAGCAGAATCTCGCGTGGGCGACTGGTTACAACGTGATAGCCATCCCCTTGGCCGCCGGGATCTTGTACGGCGCCGGCATCGTGCTGCCGCCGGCCGGCGGCGCGCTGATCATGTCTCTGAGCACGGTCATCGTCGCCGTGAACGCCAGACTGATTACATACCGCAGACAACGGGAGGTGACACATGATTGATTACGGCATCGTCATTCAGCTCGATAGCAGCATGGAGACCGTTTTGGACGAGGTGCGGGCGCATCTGGAAAATGAGGGCTTCGGCGTGTTGACCACGATCGATGTGAAACAGAAGCTCAAAGAGAAGCTGGACGTCGATTTCAGAAAGTACATGATTCTCGGCGCGTGCAATCCGAGCATGGCGCATCAGGCGCTGCGGACCGAAGAGAACATCGGACTGATGTTGCCTTGCAACGTGATTGTTTATGAGCAGGGCGGCAAGACCGTGGTAGCCGCGATCCGGCCGACGGTGGCGATGCAGATGATCGACAACCCCGAGCTGCGCGCGATCGCCGAGCAAGTCGAGCAGTCGCTTCGGAAAGTCATTGAGTCGCTCGCGCCGGTCCGGAGCATGCCCTAACGAGTGTGAGGCGCGGACTAAGCATATTCCTGAGGCAAACCCAGTGTTTGACGTGTTATTGCAGGAACGCCTCCAACGTAGAATATGAGAGAACGGTGGAGTTGCTTATTGTACCGAAAAAAGATGATAACAGACAAATTGCGGACAACCGACATATTAGCGTTACTCGCGATCGAAAGCGATCCGTGCATTTCCATCTATCTACCCACCCACAGACGGGGGGCCCAAACGAGGGAGGACCCCATCCGATTCAAGAACTCGCTCCGGCAGTGCGAAAAACGCCTGCACGAACGAGGCATCAGCAGCGAGAAGGCCTGTCGGCTTCTGCGCCCCGGACACGAACTGCTCGAGAGTTCCATTGTTTGGCGGCACCTCGAAAGCGCACTCGCCGTATTTATCTCGACCGAGTTGTCCCGGGCGTTTACCTTGCCCATCGAGTGTCAGGAGCAGATGTGGATGGGAAGGCATTTCCACACCAAGCCGCTGGTTCCGCTGTGCGGTCGGGAGAACCGCTTTCACGTACTCGCGCTGAGCCGGGGCCACGTCGCGCTGTACGAGGCGGACGGCTGGGCAATGCGCCGGATCACGCTGGACGATGCGCCGGAGAACCTGCGTGATTTCCTCAAATACGACGAGGCGGAAGAACACCTTCAATATCACACCGCGCCGCGTGGCAAGTCGGCCGGCACGGCGGCCATCTTTCACGGACACGGGAACATCGCGGATCGGGCCCGGCGAAAGAAGACGGTGGACGAATACGTCAAAGCGGTCAGAAACGCGGTAGAAAGACACCTGGCGGCCGAACATTGCCCTCTCGTTCTTGTCGCGCCGGAATACATCCAATCAACATACCGCCAGGTATCGCACTACAGTCACCTGCTTCCTGAAGGCGTCCAGCAAACCCCCGATCACCTGAGCGAAACCGATCTGTACGAGGCGGCCTGCGCGATCGCGGACGATCACTTCCGGCAGACGATTCGCGATCATCTCGAGAGCTATCAGGCGCTGCTCGGCACCGGATACGCCTCCGACCAAATCGAAAAGCTTGCGCCAGCCGCCAGGCAGGGACGGATTCAGACGCTGCTGCTGGACCCGGCGGTTTCGCTTCAAGAGAAGTCCGGAAACGCCTCTGAGAGCGAGGAAGAGCTGCTCGATGAGGTGGTGAGGTGCACGCTGGCGCAAGGCGGGAAGGTCTACGCGGTAAACCACCAGGACATGCCTTCCCGGTCGCCGGCAGGGGCCATATTCCGGCACTGAGGGCGGACACCAAGAGTACAGCAGCATAGGAGAGTTGCCATATGTTCGGCAAGAAGATCCATCTGTTCAGTTTGTTCGGATTCAAGGTCGGTCTCGACATTACCTGGATTCTCTTGGCCGTACTGGTCACATGGTCTCTGGCGACCGGCCTGTTTCCTCACTATTTCGAAGGTTTCAAACAGTCCACGTACTGGTGGATGGGCGTCGCAGGCGCCGTCGGGCTGTTCGTCTCCATCGTATTTCACGAGTTCAGTCATTCTCTGGTAGCCCGGCGGTTCGGCCTGCCCATGAAGGGCATCACGTTGTTCATCTTTGGCGGCGTGGCGGAGATGGACGACGAACCGCCCAGCGCCAAAGCGGAGTTCTTCATGGCGATTGCCGGGCCGATCGCCAGTGTGATCCTGGCCGGGTTCCTCTATTCCGTGGGTATGCTCGCGCACGCCGTCGGGGGGCCGGACCCGGTCGTCGGGGTCGTGAGATACCTGGCGATCCTGAATCTCATCTTAGCCGGTTTCAACCTTGTGCCCGCGTTTCCGCTGGACGGCGGACGCGTGCTTCGCTCGGCACTGTGGAAGGCCAAAGGGAATCTCAGGTGGGCTACACGTATCGCCTCGATGTTCGGGTCGGGCTTCGGCATGTTCCTGATCATCGTGGGTGTTCTCAGCTTCATCGGCGGTGGATTCGTCGGAGGCGCGTGGTACTTCCTCATCGGCCTGTTCATCCGCGGCGCTTCGCAGATGTCGTACCAGCAGGTGTTGATGCGCAAGGCGCTGCAAGGTGAAGAGGTCGGGCGTTTCATGAAAGACAGCCCCGTGACCGTCCCGTCGTCGGCATCCCTCGATGAGCTCGTCAACGACTACTTCTACAGATACCATTACAAGATGTTCCCCGTCACCGACGGCGACGGGCTTTCGGGATGTGTGACCACGGGGCAAATCAAAGAGGTCCCCAGGGACCAGTGGCGCGAGCGCACCGCCGGCGACATTCAGGAACCATGCTCGGACGAGAATACCACCTCGCCCCACACCGACGCCATGGATGCGCTGGCGATGATGAAACGCACGAGCAAGAGCCGATTGTTGGTGGTCGAGGGCGACCGCCTCGTGGGTGTGCTCACGCTCAAGGATATGTTGAAATTCCTGTCTCTGAAAGTCGACCTCGAAGAGCGGTGAGCGTCAACAACACGGGATTTCTATTGGAGGTTCAGTCGTGAACGAACAACGCAAGTGTACGAGTTGTGGCGGCAGTCAGATGGCCAAAGGATCGTTACATTCGACCGGCAAGATGACATTCCGACCCGACGACGCCAAGTTCCTCAAACTCAAGACGGCGAACGTCAAGGTGGATGGGCGTCTGTGCCTTGAGTGCGGAGCCATCCTTCTGACAGCCGATCTCGACAAGGTCAAGGAACTGACGAATGAAGCGTAGCGATCTCACCGGCGCGTCTGCGGAAATCGCCCCTCCGGGCATGAAGCAGACATTCACCCCGCGGTGCGCCGCGGTTCATAATAATGCCCTCGGCCCTTATGCGTTGTGGGCCGAGGGCATCTTTTAGCTAACGCGCCGACCGCCCCCCTCCGGCCGGCGGATGTGACACACGAAATCACCTCCGCCCTTGCTGCATCCATCGATAGACTTCATCCGCGATAGCCAACTCCTCGTTGGCCGGAATCACCAGGACCCTCATCACGTTTGCGTCCGGTGCAACGTCGGCTTCCACACCCACGGCGGCCCGGTTCTTCCGCTTGTCTATCTCGATACGGAGAGCGTCCAGGCCCATGCACGTCCTGGCACGGATCTCGGGGGCATTCTCGCCGATGCCCCCTGTGAAGACGAGTGCATCGAGCCTGCCGATTGCCGCAAGATAGGCGCCGATGTACTTCTTCAGCCGATAGCAGAAGATGTCGACGGCCAGGTCGGCGTTCCGATTGCCTTGCCGGGCAGATTGCAGGACGTCACGCATATCGCTCGAAACGCCCGACAGCCCCAGAAGTCCACTCCGCCGGCGGCAAATGTCGTCGAGCGTCTCGGGCGGGACGCCTCGCTGCGCGAGATAGAGAAGCACGCCGGGATCCATATCACCGCCGCGAGTGCCCATGACCAGGCCCTCCAGCGGCGTCATCCCCATCGAAGTATCGACGGACCGACCTTGCCTGATGGCGGAAACTGAGCAACCGTTGCCGAGGTGGCAAGTGATCGCGTTCAGCCTCTGTGGCTCCCGCCCCAGCATGCGGGCCGCCCGCTCGACGGCGTAACGATGGGAAATCCCGTGAAAGCCGTACCGGCGAATCCCGTATTTCGCCTGAAACTCGAGGGGCAGTGCATACGTGCACGCCATTTCCGGCATCGTGCGGTGGAACGTCGTATCGAAACAGGCCACATGGGGAACATCCGGCAGCACTTCCATCGCGGCGCGGACGCCAGCCAGGCCGACAGGATTGTGCAGCGGCGCGAGAGGTTCAAATCTCTCGATCAGGCTGATACAGGCTTCATCGATCCGTACGACGTCTCGGACTTCATCGCCCCCATGGACGACGCGATGCCCGACGGCCTCAATCGTCGCCGCCTCTGCAGCGACCGCCGGTCCCTCGTTCAGCAGCATCCTGAGCAACAGGCGCGTCGCCCGATCGTGGTCTTCGACTTTCACGTCGCGCCGATGCGTCCTGCCGTCGCAGCGCCACGTCAACTGTGACGATTCCTCGGCAATTCTGTCAACCACGCCCTGCGCGATAAGCCGCTTGTCGGGCAAGGTGTACGTCCGACTCTTGACGCTCGAGCTGCCGCAATTGATGACGAGTACCTGCATGAGATCCTCGGCCTTTGGTTACCGGAATCGCCGACGTCGAACGGGCCCGGTGCGCCGTCGGTGCCGGGCAGGATGCGTCTGAAGAACGCGCTGCGGGCGTCCGCACCGTTCGCTATACCGTCGCTTCGATACCGGCCTCGATCCATTTGCGCGCCTCTTCCGCATCGGCAAGATCGAAGTACCTGATTTTCGCCGTGGTGAAAGGCTTGCAGAACACACTCATGCCTTTTTCCCACTTCTTGTCACCGACTATCGCGAGACGCTCGATGTCCGCGAAGTGCTTCACATCGAACTTGATGTCCTCCCATAGCGCCCCGGCTTCCCAACCGTGAAAGTCATGCATCTCAAGGAGAATGCGAATCTTGCCGAACTGCTTGACGAGGCGCTCAATCTCGGGAACGAACAGCTTGTAATTGTCCTTGGAGAATTTGCCTATCACTCGGACGATCGCAAGCTTTCCACCGTGTTCTTCGTTGAGTTCAACAGCCATGTGTAAACCTCCTGTTTCTGTATATCCATGATTCGTCATGATTTGATCGTTTGAGACTCCTTGCCTATGGGAGAAATGAGGATCTCCGGGTCTGCGCGACCTTCGACGGCATCGATCTGCTCCGGATCGAGGAAATGGTGGGCCGGGCGCCCCAGAACATCGGCGATGCGGGAGACAATGTGTCCCCAGGTACACTGGTTGGCGTACAACATCGCGGGCGCGTCGAACGTTCCGCCGCGGTTTCGGTAGCCCATGAACCGCGTCCTCGCCTGGCCGGTATCCAGCGGTCGTAGGACGCCGGCCAGAGCTTCCGGTCGCATGTGGCCGACAAAGACCC
>CBFDBY010000080.1:0-29422 GCA_965603165.1 uncultured Phycisphaerae bacterium | reverse complement strand
CCCCCGGTTTAGGAAACCGGTGCTCTATCCTGCTGAGCTACGAGCGCCAAGCCAAGTGAGCCTCCGAAGTATACCCACCTCCGGCGGAATCTGTCAAATCCTACTGCCTGCCATTCGCCACAGCTTGCGATGGTGACCGAAGGGCCGGAACATGCGGACGAGCCCCGCTGGGAGAGAGCCTTGGAATCGGGAGCATCCGGTTGATGCTTCTTGCGGGAAACGAGCGTGCAGACTGTGAGGGCAAAGCGAATCGAGAAAAGCAGTGCCCGATTTCTCGGAGTCGGTATAATGAGGCCCGTGCAATACGACAGATGAGTATCCGTAGAGTTCGCCCAGGTACACACATGAGAGATGCCCGGTTTGGTAGGCCCCCTGAGCTTTCAATCTGTCAATGGGTTCAGAGGTTTGTTCGGTTCGGCGCTCGCGCCATCCGGGGCCGTCGTGTTCTGGCCCACAGTAGGATCAAGAAATTCGTCGTGCTGGGCATCGACGGGATGGATTACGGCCTGACGCACAGGCTCATGGAGGAGAACAAGCTGCCCCATCTGGCGGCACTGCGGCAGGAGGGGAGTTTCACCAAGCTCGGAACGACGATTCCTCCCATCTCGCCCGTCGCGTGGTCCTCTTTCCAGACCGGGTCCAATCCGGGCAAGCACAACATCTTCGACTTCTTGACGCGTGACAAGAGGACGTATCTGCCCAGGCTCAGCTCGGTGGACGTTCAGAACTCACGCCGGCACGGCCAGCGCGGTCCCGGCGTTCGCCTGTTGCGCAAGAGCAAGCCGTTTTGGGTGGTTCTTGGCGATCATGGCATCTTCAGCAGCATTCTTCGCGTGCCGATTACGTTTCCGCCGGAGGAACTCCACGGCGTCCAGTTGTCCGGAATGTGTGTGCCGGACCTGCGCGGCACGCAGGGGGCGTTCTCTCTCTACACGACCGAGTCCCTGGAAAAGCGCATGTGCGTGGCCGGAGAGCGTTTCGTTGTCAAGCGAGATGGCAACACGGTCCAAGCGGAGCTCACGGCCCCGTCAGATCCGTTTCACAGGAATGGTCAGCGGCTACGATGCCGGTTCGACGTGGTCATCGGCGACAAGAATAACGTCAAGCTCGGGGTCAACGGTGACGTTCACGCGCTGACGGTGGGGGCGTACTCGCCGTGGATATCGCTCGAATTCAAGGCGGATTCCGGTCTGAAGGTGCATGGCATTGCCCGGTTTCTCGTGTTGAGCACGGAGCCCGAGTTTCAACTCTATGTCACGCCCATCAACATTAATCCGAACCGGCCGGTTGTTCCTATCTCCTATCCGGTCGTTTACTCCACGCACCTGGCAAAACGCCAGGGTCTTTTCGCCACCCTCGGCCAATCGGAAGATACCTGGGCGCTCAATGAGGGAGTCCTGACGGATGATCATTTTGTCCAACAGTGCCTGGATACGACCGGCGAACGGGAGCAGATGTTTTTGAATTCCCTGGACCGCGCGAAACGCGGGTTGTGCGTCTGTGTCTTCGACGGCCTCGACCGCATCCAACATACGTTCTGGCGAGACATCGACGAAGAGCACCCGGCTCACGAGCCGCACCGCCGCGAGCGTGGGCAACATGCAATCGAGAATCTGTATCGGCGCATGGATGATCTGGTCGGCAGAACGCTCGAGAAATGCGATGAAGAGACGGTGCTCACGGTGATTTCGGACCATGGGTTCACGACCTTTCGCTACGGAGTCGATCTGAACCGATGGCTTGAAGAGAACGGCTATCTGAAGATCAGACGCAGAGGCCGCTTCCGCAGGGGACTGATTGGCATCGACTGGTCGGAGACTCGTGCTTTCGCGATCGGTCTGACGGGTATCTTTCTGAATCTCCGGGGGCGCGAGGCCCGGGGCATCGTCGATCCGGGAGAGCAGGCCGATCGCCTGCGGCGGGAGATTGCCGCAGGCCTCGCGAGTTTGACGAATGCAGAGCGGGCCGGCGAGCGCGCCATCAGGCACGTCTATCTCGCGCCGAGCACGTATCATGGTCCGTACAAGGACGAAGCACCCGATCTGATTGTGGGTTTCGAAAAGGGCTATCGAATGTCCTGGGCGAATGCCATGGGACAGGTGACCGATCGGATCTTCCACGAGAACACAAGGGCGTGGAGCGGTGACCATTGTGTCGATCACTCACTCGTCCCGGGTGTTCTCTTCTGCAACCGGCGGATCGAGACCGAGAGCCCGTCGTTGGTCGATATCGGGCCGACGGTATTGGACCTGTTCGGCTTGGCGATTCCGAAGTACATGGACGGTGCGCCGTTGGTCGTTGCGGAAGACGGTCACGTCGGCCATACTGTGAAAGGGCTGTGAGCAATGGCAAAGATCAAGATGGACTCAGCGTTGTTCTCACGGGCGGAGAAGGCGGCGGAGGCGGCCGGATACAGCAGCGTCGAGGAGTTCATTATCCATATCGTCGAGAAGGAGTTGGAGAAACGCGAGCAATCCGATCCCGCCCAGGAGATCTTCGACCAGCTTCACGGATTGGGCTATGTCGG
This sequence comes from uncultured Phycisphaerae bacterium, assembly GCA_965603165.1. Taxonomy (GTDB): domain Bacteria; phylum Planctomycetota; class Phycisphaerae; order Sedimentisphaerales; family Anaerobacaceae; genus PLanc-01. Next base: position 26,895 of record CBFDBY010000080.1, on the reverse strand, counting down.
CTGATCCGGTCGGGTGCAAGCCGGGTGGACGTGCCGGCATTGGCTCTCGATGGACATTGCGTGGATTCCGGTTGCCTTGCCGCCGCCGACCGTACGCTCATCCGAGGCAGGCGCAATCCGTTGCCGATGGATGGCTCTCGGCGATGGCCAGGATGTCGCACACGGTAGGCTGCTCGGGGATGACGTTTTCATCGACAGGGTTTCTCACCAGCAGGAAACCCGTGTCCTGAGTGTGCTTGCCCGTGAAAGGACTCTGCTGAGCGAGCACGTCCGCTTGTGCTTTCCCCCTGAGGTTGAACCCTTCAGAGGCCACAAGAACGAGGTCGGGCGACTGTGACATACAGGGGCCCGAATAGGCGTCTTCCTTTCGATAGACGGCACGGATGACTTTCCGGCCGTCGACCTCCAGGGCGAGAAACAATTCGGCCATCTCTGAAAGCAGCTTCTCGCCTTTGATTTCATCGACGGTCCCTCGCGCGTATTGCCCTCTGCGGTGGAGATAGATCCTCCCCGGGTCAAGCGCGAAGGCCGCAGTCTCGTCGCTTATGCCTTCAAGTCCGGCGCCTCGATCGCTTTCCAGCCGCAGAAAGCCGTTTTCCACAAGCACATGATTGACGTAGACGTCTTTCTCGAGCCTCTCAAAGCCGTGGTCGGAGTGCAGAATGAGCCGATCATCATCCGTCAGGCTGTCGCGGATCTCGCCGATTGCCCGGTCGATTTTTGTGAAGTGGTCTACAAAGCGGTCGTGATACTTGTGCGTTTCGTCTTCATAGGCATCCCACAAGAAATGCATCAACCTGTCGGTCCCTGTGAAAACGATCATGAACGTTTGCCAATCGAAGCTGGTCCAGAGATGGCGACACGCCTTGACACGGGCTTCGAGAGTGCGGTCGAGATCTTCCAGAAATGCGTCCATCGAATGGTGCGCTTTCCGCGCGTCCACATCGAGCCGGTAACCGAGAGTGGACAACGATGGAATCAAGGATTTCGGATACACGCTTCTCTGAAAATCGGGGGAGACGAAGCCGGAGATCAGGGCCCCATTCATCGGCCGCGCCGGGTACGTGCCCGGGACATTGATCACGACGCTCCGACCCGGCCACTGCTCCCAGAAGGGCGGTGCTTTCAGGTCGCTGGAATTGGGAAATCTCATCTTGTACGTCTCAGGCGTCAGTTCCGTGAATCCGAAGATCCCATGCGTGCCGGGATTCACTCCCGTGATCACGGACGCCCACGCCACGGAGGAGACTTCCGGCGTGCTGGAGCTCAGCGGCTTGAATACGCCTTCGGAAATAATCTCGGCCATACAGGGCATGACGCCGTTGCGGGCAAGGTCCTGGACCAGTCCGAAGGGCACCCCGTCAAGGCCGACAATAATCGTTCTCGGCATTTTCGTCCTAACGTGAGCTTTCCTGCGTGACAATCCCGCCCGCACATACGGCTTCGCCGTGAGCGAGGACAAAGCGCCCGAGCGACGGGACATCGGTGAAGTCTTTCGTGAGCATCGGTCTGTCGGTTCTGATGGTGACTTCACCCACTTCCAGCTCCTTCAAGATTTCCGCGTTCTGCTCAATCATTTCCAGTCTTGACGAGTCGATTCGTTTGCGAATACGTTCGACCTTGCAGGCCGTCTCCTGTGTTGTGCATCGCATCGTGAGGTCCGTACCTCTGGTGAGGTCCTGTCCGGCCATCCAGAATATGCGGGCCGAAATCCTGTCGGACAGGATGGGCTCTTGATCCGGAAGGCACAGTACATCTCCCCGGTCCAGATCGACGGACTGCGTCGTCAAGCCGATACACTCGCCGGAGACAGCCGATTCAGGCGCTTCGAGGAACTTCTCGATGGAATTCACCGTGGTCGTTCGGCCATCCGGCAGGACTTGTACTTCGAGCCCTTTCCGCAGGACGCCCGACTCCACGCGTCCGACGTTGATTCGCCTGCCATCGATCGTGTAGACGTCCTGGATGGATACGAGCAGCGGCTTGTCCGTCGGTGGCGGCGTGCCCTGCAGCGTGTCCAGGGCCTCCAGAAACGTCGGGCCGGTATACCACTTCATGTTCGCGGACCGCCCGGCGACGTTGTCGCCTCTGAATGCGGAGATCGGAATATGAAGACTCGGTTTCAGGCCAGTGGGTTCGAGGAATTCCTCGATGGACCGTCTCATCTCATGGAAACGGTCCTCCGAGAAATTCACCAGGTCCATTTTGTTGACGACCACGACGAGCGGATGCAGGCCGAGCAGGGACAGCATGTACGCATGCCGTCGGGTCTGCTCCCGAACACCCTCGGCGGCATCGACGATCAACACGGCGGCTTGAGCCTGCGTTGCCCCCGTGATCATATTCCTGATGAACTCGACGTGCCCCGGTGCGTCGATGATGACGTAGCGCCTCCTGCGGGTTTCAAAGAAGACTTGCGTCGTGTCGATCGTGACGCCCTGCCTGCGTTCTTCCTCGAGATGGTCCAGGAGGTAGGCGAACTCGGTTTCCCGTCCCTGGCTGGCCGAGGCCCTTTCGGCCTCCTGAATCTTGTCCGGCGGGAGCGATTCCGTATCGTAGAGCAGTCGGCCGATCAGCGTCGACTTGCCATGGTCCACGTGTCCTGTGATCACGAGACTGAGGGGATCGTCCTTTGTCATGGCTTACGTGTGCCCTCCGGCGAAAGCCCCCGTGATGGTCATGGCGCCGACAGCGACCGTGATGACGGCCATGGCCAACTTCAGTCTTCGGACTCCCATGATCCTGGTGCTCCGGGCCGAGAGCGGGACGGCGAACACCGCGCCGCCGATCACCCAGGGCGCCAAGGTCCAGTCCACGATTTGTTTCGAGACAAGTGAATAGGTCATCACACTGACCAGGCAGGTCAATCCCCTGGCGAGGGACGTGATTCCGACGGCGTTTCTGCTCTCCACGCCGGAGAGCACTTGCCCGCTTGTCACCACCGGTCCGTAGCCACCTCCGCTGATCGCCTTGTTGAAGGACGCGACGACCCCGAGCACGGCGATGCGGCGCCAGGAAAACGGCAGCCGCACGTTGACACAGGTCAAGACGATGATCCCCATCACCAAGACCAGGCATCCGATGTAAAGCGTGAGCCAGAATTTCGGAAGGTTCACGGCTACGAGCACCGCCGCGATGGCCCCGATGACGCTGCAAGCCGACAGTGACAGAGCGATCTTCAGATGGGATGGGACTGTTTTGCGAAACGTCTCGACATAGCGCCGCGGCCTAAGCATCTCCGTGATCTTGAACAGGTCGATCGACGAGGGCTTCAGGTTCACGTTGCCCTCCCGATGATGGAAGAATCCGCCCAGGAGCCCGCAGAGGAGTTGAGACAGCAGGACCACCGGGACCACCTCCATAGGGCTGAAGCCCAAAAACAACAGCACGGGCGTCAGGATCGTGCCGTAGCCCATGCCTACCGTCAGATCCACATAGGCACAGGAGAAGCTCAGCGCGACTACGCCCACGATGTTCTGGAGGGGCAATTCAGGCACGCGATTCTCCTAATCAATCACATGTAGCCAAGGGAACGCAGCTTCTGCATCGTGTAATCGTTCTCTTTATCCTGTGCCCGGCCGCTCCGCTCGGAGATCCTGGACGTCTTGAGCTCATCAATGATCTTGTCGATAGTGTCGGCCTCGGAATTGACCGGTGCGCAACAGGTTTCACAGCCGATACTTCGATAACGCTTGCCTCCTCTGGCGAAATAGAGATCGACCACCGGGAGGTTCTCCCTCTTGACGTACTGCCAGACGTCGACCTCACGCCAGCCCAGCAGCGGATGGATCCGGAAGTGTTCGTCCTCGGCAGCCCGCGTCTTGTACTGGTCCCACAGTTCGGGCGGCTGGTTCTGATAGTCCCACGCGAAAGCCTCATCTCTCGGACTGAACACGCGTTCTTTTGCCCGGATTCCGTGCTCGTCGCGTCGGATGCCGAGGTAGAGAGCCTTGAAGCCTCTGTCGGCAATCGCTTCTCTTAGCGCAACGGTCTTGAGCTCATGGCAGCAGCCGAATTTGCCGTTCGTTGGCGACACACCTGATCGCAGGGCTTTCTCGTTTCTCGCGATGACGAGATTGAGGCCGTACTCTTCGGCGTACCGGTCTCTGAACTCGTAGATTTCCTTGAACTTGTAGGTCGTGTCGATGTGCACGACGGGGAAGGGCACCTGGCCGAAGAACGCTTTCCGAATGAGCCACAGCAGCGTGGTGCTGTCCTTTCCGATGGACCAGAGGGCGGCGACCGAACGGAACTGGCGGTACGCTTCCCGGATCACGAAAATGCTTTGGTTCTCCAGCTTGTCTAAATGCGTGAGACTCGACATCGTCATTCCGATATTCCGCAAACACGCGACGAGAGTGGATGAACGCTGTGACATCCACGATCTCATTTACCGCTCGTCGCACGGCGTGTCAATCCCTTTCCCTTGAATTCCCCGGCCAGGCTTGTATGAACGAGCGGGTTCGCGTATCCTATGACGGTGCGTGTAAAACTTGCGTGGGAACTGATCGAACCATTCATTGGAGGCATCGGCTATGCGTCTCACATACCCTTCCGTCGTTTGCCTGATCCTCGTCTTGGGCGCCGGGGTCCTTTGGCCGGCGGAGCCCGGCAGTGATAAGGGCGGCCCGGCGGTCAACACAGCGTCGTTCGGCAAAACGCCAGACGGCCAAGAGGTGAAGCTCTATACGCTGACCAATGCCGGCGGCCTCCACGCCAGGGTCACGGAGTATGGGGCCATCCTGGTCTCGCTGGAAGTTCCCGATCGCGACGGCAAGCTCGCGGATATCGCACTGGGGTACGACGATCTCGACTCCTACGTTCGGCGCAATCCACTCTTCGGGGCCGTCGTGGGCCGGTACGCCAACCGCATCGCCAATGCCAGGTTTATCCTGGACGGCGTCGAGCATCGCATCACCGCCAACGCGGGCAAGAACCACATTCATGGCGGCGGCGACAAGCGATTCGACAAGGTCGTTTGGACGGGCTACCCCTACACAACTGATGCCGAGGCGGGCGTTCGATTCGCCCACTTCAGTTTCGACGGCGAAGAAGGCTTCCCGGGCAATCTCGACTGCTCGGTGACGTATGCGCTCACGAATCACAATGAGCTGCGGATCACCTATACCGCCGCGACGGACAAGCCAACGGTCGTCAACTTCACGAACCACAGCTATTTCAATCTCGCCGGCGCTGGCAACGGCGATGTGCTGGATCACGAGCTCACGATCAACGCCCACCTGTACACGCCCGCCGGCGAGGGGCTGATCCCGACGGGCGAGATTCACGGCGTCGCCGGGACACCGCTGGATTTCACCGAGCCCCGGAAGATCGGCGAGCGCATCGCGGAATTGACCGAGACCCGCGGCTACGATCACAACTATGTCCTCAACGGCTCGTGCGGATCGCTTGCTTTGGCGGCGCGCGTTTATGAGCCGGTGAGCGGCCGGGTGATGGAGGCGCACACAACCGAGCCGGGCATGCAGCTCTACACCGCCAACGGCATGAGAGGGCTCAAGGGCAAGGCCGGGAAGGTCTACGATCCGCATACGAGCTTCTGCCTGGAGACGCAGCACTTTCCCGATTCGCCCAACAAGCCGCACTTCCCGTCCACGGTCCTTCGCCCCGGTCGGACGTTCACTACGACCACCGTCTTCAAATTCTCCACCCGATGAGGCCCGGACGATCCGCCATGAAAATCGTCGTCGCCATGGACTCGTTCAAGGGCTCGCTCACGGCGGTTCGCGCCTGCGAGATCGTGGCCGATGTCATTCAGACGGCGGCGCCAAGCGCTGAAGTTGTGCTCAAGCCGATGGCCGATGGGGGAGAGGGCACCGCGGCCGCCCTCATGACGGCGGCCGGCGGGCAGTGGGTGGAACAAGAGGTCATGGGACCATTGCCCGAGATGCGGGTCGATGCGGGCTTTGTATGGCTGGCGAGAGACCGGACGGCGGTGGTCGAGATGGCGACCGCCAGCGGCATGCAGCTCCTGCGCCGGGAGCAATTAGATCCGTTGAAAACGACCACGTATGGTACAGGCCAGCTCATTCGGGCGGCCGTCGAATTTGGGGCCGAGCGCATCCTCTTGGCCGTCGGTGGCAGCGCGACCGTCGATGGCGGCGTGGGAGCTGCTGCGGCTCTCGGATGGCGTTTTCTGGATGCTGCCGGCGTCGAGATCGGCCTGGGTGGCGCCGATCTGTTCCGGGTCGATCATATCGTCTTGCCGGAAAAGGAGTTGCGCGCGGTTGTGGAGGTTCTGTGCGACGTGGATAATCCCCTGTGCGGTGAGCACGGAGCGGCGGCGGTCTACGGGCCTCAGAAAGGGGCCACGCCCGAGATGGTCGAGGCACTCGATGCCGGGCTCGAGCATCTGGCGGACCTCGTTCGTGCGCAGCTTGGGATAGACCTCCGCAATCTGCCGGGGGCTGGTGCCGCGGGGGGACTGTCGGCGGGGGCCCTCGCCTTCATGAACGCCCGATTGATTTCCGGGATCGACGAGATCATGTCCCGCAGCGGTCTGTGCGACGCGCTCGCCGATGCCGACTGGGTCGTTACGGGCGAGGGGCGATTCGACGCCCAGTCGCTGCGCGGCAAAGTCGTTTCGGGCGTCACGCGGATCGCCCGACAGGCGGGGGTGCGTACGGCCGTCATCGCCGGGCAGGTCCTCTTGCCGCCCGATGCGTATCAGCCCGCCGGCATTGAGACGGCGTTGTCCTGCATGACAGACGGAATGGACCTGGAGGCCGCTTTGGCCGATAGCGAACAACTCCTGGCCCAGGCGGCCCGCGAGTTCGCGGGCCAGATCACGGAAGGTTGAATCGAAGACGCGGCTGCTTGGGAGACGACGGCACAAATGAAACGAGCACAGGTGAATCCATTAGCTCTTGTCACAATCATCACATGGCTGGTCTGCCTGCCGGTGGGTACGGCCAGGAGCGGGCAGTATCGCATCGTCGAGCGAGCCGGCCGATGGGAGCTGCTGAGAGACGGCGAGTCGTTCTACGTCAAGGGCGCAGTGGGGTGGCAGCGATTCGATCTCCTTCACGACTGTGGCGGCAATGCGATCCGCATGCGCGCCAGGAAGAGGGACCTGGACCGGGCCCATGCGGCCGGCCTGGCGGTGATGGCCAATCTGCCCGTTCGGGGCGAACGCAGCGGGATGGACTGGGCCGATGATGAGATGGTCGCCCGGCAGAAGCGGAGGGCACTTGAGGTTGTGCGCGAGTTGAAGGACCATCCGGCTGTGATGTTCTGGGCCGTGGGCAATGAACTCGATTGGATCCCGCCTGGCATCCCTCACCATCCCGAGCTATGGCAGCGCCTCAACGACATCGCCCAGGAAATTCACGGCATCGATCCGAACCATCCGGTCATGACGGTCGTTGGGACCGGCCGGTATGAGCAGAAGATCCAGGAGATCGCGAAACAATGCCCGGACATGGACCTGCTGGGCATCAACACCTATGGCGACATGAAGGAGGTCACGGCCCTGACCCGGCGGTTCTGGCCCAAGCCGTATGTGATCGCCGAGTGGGGTCCCACGGGACATTGGCAGGTGCCGAAGACCGAATGGCGGGTCCCCATCGAGCAGACCAGCACCGAAAAAGCCCGCGTCATCCACGAGCGATACACGAAGGTCATCCAGGCCGACGCCGAGCATTGCCTCGGCTCGTTCGTATTCCTTTGGGCCCAGAAGCAGGAGACCACGCACACGTGGTACGGCCTGTTCCGGGACGGCCTGCAGACCGAGGGGATCGACGTCATGCGGCGCCTCTGGAGCGGCACATGGCCGGCGAATCGCGTACCGGCCGTGCTCGCCCTGCGCATCGCCGGATTCGAGGGCCCCAAGGGGATCGTTCTCAAGCCGGCGGGCAGTTATGAGGCGACGGTTGTCTGTTACGACGCCGACTATGACGCCCTGGAATTCGAGTGGGACATTCGGCCGGAGGTGGAGATTCCGAGGAACTCATACGCCGGGGGCATGGAGAAGCCCGCTGTTCCGGTGCCGGGGCTGATCCGCGAAAACGCCGGCACGCACGTCCGCTTCACCGCGCCCGAGACGGCGGGGCCTTATCGACTCTTCGTACAGGTCCTCGATGGGCACGAACACGCCGGCTATGCCAACGTCCCCTTCTACGTCAAACCCTGAGCGGTTCGTATAGGGTTCGACGTAGCAGCGTGCGCGCATTTCGGCGCGGTCAGGACGTCGCGAGGTCGTACTCGATTTCGAGTCGGAGCTTGTGCTCGGCCTCCTCCTGCGCCAGGCGCAGCAGGGTGTCGCGCACGTCCGCCTTTTTGGCGATGGCGGCGAGATTCGTGTAGGTGCGGAAGGCGAGCTTCTCCTTGTTCATTGCGAAGATCAACAACTCGGTATAGCTCATGTCCGGGTACGGCTGCATGTCCGGGAGCGTATCGGCGATCCCGAGGCTGCCCACCTCTTCTTCGCGGAAGGCCGTTTCACCGGCTTTGATCGCCTCCAGGCGGATGCGGTGGCGCACCTCGTCGAGCGCGAAGTTCTCGATGGCGGCGCGCACGTCGGGCTTTGTGACACGCGGGGCCATGCCGGTGTAGAGGTTGTACGCATCCGTTTCTCGCGCGATGGCGTAATCGAGAACGTCGTTCGCGGACTTGAACGTCAACATCTGTACACCCCAGGCGACCTGGTCGCGACGGCCGGTTCGTTTGCGGCGGTGGTCGTCGCCGTCATTCGCGGATGTCATTGTACCGTCGCCGGCGGATAGAGCAAAAATCAAACTGCAAAAATCAAAACGACAAAGCAAAATCCCAAGATGTGCCGGGTGCCATGGCTACGCTGGCGTAGCCATGCCGCGTCAGGAGGCGAAGACATGCTTACGTCGGCGTAAGCATGGCACCCGTTTCTTGAGACAGCCTCGGCCGAAGGCCGAAGCCGCAATTTTGCTATTTGACCCTTGCCCTTTGATCTTCCGCTGGCTGATCTACTCGAAGGCGTACCAGGCAATGCCTTCGAGGACCCATTCGCCGCCGTACTCGCGCTGCAGTCTGTCCTTCTCGCTCTCGCTGGTCGAGTAGAAGTGATGTCCTGTGTCGCTCGACCAGTAGCGGTAGATGGGCTTGGCGCCGAGCGGTTGGCTTTCCGGCAGATACGCGTAGAAGGCGATCCCCTCGTAGGTCCAGGTCTGACTGTAGTTGTCGATCAGTTTGTTCTTCTCGCTCTCGCTGATGGTATAGAAATGAGACCTGGATACGCTGGACCAGAACCGATAGACCGGAGCCAGATCGCGGTCGGTGGTGCAGGAGCCTTCATTGGTGAGTAGCTCGAAGGCGAGGTCCCAGGCGACGCCGGCCGGATGCTCGATTGGCGAGCCGCTGAGCCATTGACCGCCGAAACTCGGCGGCCAGGTCGGGGCGAGCGTATCAAGGTCGTCGACCCCTTCGATTTGCACGGCGCCGTCGGCGAAGGACAACGGTCGCGTGGTCCAGCCCCATGCGTGAGGCGGGGCCGCTACAGCTATGTCGTAGATGGCTGCGATGCTGAGCCAGTAGGTCGTCGGGGCCGGTCCCGCGTTCGGGTCTTCCCCGGCGACCGGATAGAACCACTGGTCCTGAGAAAGCAGCGAGGTGAACTGGAAGCACGTATCGTCATGGATGGCTCGCGGATCGCTGTTGTAGCCGGCGATGTTCCACGTCCAGTTGGTGCAGAACGTCTCCCAGATCAGGATGTCCGGATGGCCGGCGGCTTGTGGGTCGGTTCCTTTCGGGTCGGCGCTGCTGGTCCAGATGGCGATGTGAAAAGCCAGCGGCACCTGGGACGGCAGCAGGGCGCCGGTCCAGCCCTCGAAGGAGCCCCACCACTGGAAGCCGGTGATGGGCCGGTCGTCCTCGCACCGCCAGTCGTCGGCGGCGATTCGGTGCAGGTGCAAGCCGGAGAGCTCGTCCCAACCGTTGAGAAGATAGGGTGTGACGGCGTCGAACGACTGCGGCGGCTGGCTCCACTTGAGCCCACCCTTGCCGGAATTCATCGTCGGCTCGAGGTCTTCGGCGACAGTCACCATGTAGTCCTCGACCTCCCCGTCGGAGGCCGGACCATACGAGGAGAGCAGACCACGCGTGTTGAAGCGGAATCTTGCGAACGTCTCTCCCGTGACGGCCGACGGCGGAATCGCGAACTGCAATGCGTTCGTCCCCTCGCTCAGCAGCTCATCCGTGAAGATCTGTTCGCTGGTCTCATCGAAACGACCGTCCCGGTTGAAGTCGAGCCATGCGTTCAGATACCCCTGCGTGGAGGCGGTCACCTCGACGGTTGTGGACCTGCCGGGCGAAAGCGGTGATGTGAACGTCACGCCGTCCTCGTCGTCTCCTTCCCGCAGATCATCGCCCGTGGCGGTCGGATCGGGGTTGGCATCGAGCTCCGTGTCCAGCTTATCGCCCAGGTGAACGCCGTGGATGAACGTGTGGCGGGCGCCGTTGCTGTCCAGGAGCGTTCGGAAGCCGACATCGGGTGCATCGCCAAAGTCCACCCAGGACGCGCCCTGTGTGCACTTGTCGCACGTGCTGCCCGGACCGAGCCATTTGTAGGGCGTTTCACACTCCTCTTCCGGGCAGATGTAGCAGTCCTCGTTCGCTGGGTTGCAGCAGGCGCCGTCCTTGAGGCGGCAGTCGTGCCATGCGCCCCGGTAAACGTAGGCGTTTCGGCCGCGGATGTCGATGGAGACCCAGGCCGGGTTGTAGTCCTGGATCGTGAATGTGACGATTGGCTCGATGGTCCCGATAAACCAGTTGTCCACGAGGTAGACCCGCCGATTCTGCATGAACCGGGCCTCGTCATCGGCCGTGGGGGCGTCCTTGGGCAGTGGCGGGCGGCCCAGGCCCTGCTGGTACCATTCCGGCTTCGCCCAGTTGAAGTTGATCTCGACGTACGCCGGTCGGTTGGCGTCCACGGCTTTGATGTAGACCTCGTAGCGCAGGACCCCTTTACGGTCGGTGTCGTAGGGCTGGTTATAGTACCACTGTCGATACCATCCGGTATCGGGATAGTAGTACCAGGTGCCGTCGTTGTACCCGTGGCCGTCGCCCAGCATGTAGTTGCCGTCCTTGTCAAAGGCGATGCGATACCAGGCGCCCGGGAAGTTGTTGGGGTCCTCGATGTCGTTCTGCGCCAGAGCGGGGGAGCCGGCGACCGTTAGGATGGCCAGCAGGGACCATGCGAATTGTCGATTGATTCTCGATGCGTTCATGACCGGACCTCGTAGCAAGGTTCTTTTGTCGCGGCAGACGTCGATTCGGAGGCCGGAGCCGTCGGCATCTCTGGATGGAGCAGCCCGGCATCCCAGGGGCTCAGGTTCCCACTTGCGGCCCACCGCAGGTGGAGTCCCTTCCCGAAGGCGATGCACCGTCTCCGGGGACCCGCTGCTATGGAATCGGCGTTAAAACGACCCGACTCCAGCAAAATGCGGCCTTGGAAGCCACTCTCGGGTTTTCGGACTTTGCGGACGATCCTATCTGTGGTATCGTCCACATGGAGTGAACCTGTGGGCCCTGCGAGTGTAGTACTCTCGTGCCCGGGGCCTCGGTTCCCCGGCCGGATCGAGTGTGGGTTCTGGGAAATCGATGCGATCATGATTCAACGTGAACGGATTCATCGGCTCAATCGCTCGTCGCGAGTCTTCGCAACGAACGGCGAGCCGGTCCGTGACGGTCGGTATGTCCTCTATTGGATGCAGGCGGCGCAGCGGACACGCTGCAATCATGCGCTCGAACACGCCATCGACCGGGCGAATGAGCTGAACAAGCCTGTTGTTGCCGCATTTGGCCTGACGGCCGATTTCCCCGAGGCCAATGCCCGTCATTATCACTTCATGCTGGAAGGGCTCCGGGACGTCGTGGAGGATCTGAAGGATCGGGGAATTCGGACGGTCGTCCAAGCCCAATCGCCGGCTAAGTGCATTGCGGAACTGGCCGATGAAGCCTGTCTCGTCGTTGTCGATGACGGTTGCCTGAAGATTCAACGACAGTGGCGCGCAGACGTTGCCGAGGCGGTTGCGTGCCCGCTGGTGGAGGTGGAGACGAATGTCATCGTCCCCGTCGAAGAGGCGGCGGACAAGGAGAACTTCTCCGCCGGGACGTTCCGGCCGCGAATCGGCAAGAAACTCGATACGTACTTGACGGGATTAAAGTGCCGCAAGGTCCGCAAGGACTCGCTTGGCTTGCGATTGAGCGGGCTCGGGCTCAAAGACATCGATCGTGTCGTAAGGCAACTCAAGGTCGATACGTCTGTGGGCAGAGTCACCGCGTTCCGCGGCGGCGGCGTAGAGGCCCAACGGCGACTTGACGATTTTATCCGGCACAAGCTCAACGATTATCCCGACCGGCGAAACGATCCGAATGTCGATGGTCAGTCCGGCCTGAGCCCGTACTTGCGCTTCGGACAGATCTCGCCGCTCGATATCGCATTGCGAGTTGCCCGGACGGCGAGCAAGGGCGCCGAAGCCTTCCTCGAAGAACTGATCGTGCGCCGCGAGCTCAGCTTCAATTTCGTGCATTACAGCAATCAATACGACTGTTTCGAAGGCCTCCCGCCGTGGGCGAAGCGAACCTTGAACTTCCACGGACGCGACAAACGCGAGTATACTTACTCGTCGGCCGAGTTCGAGGCGTCCCGGACGCATGATCCGTATTGGAACGCCGCCCAGAAAGAGATGGTCTTCACGGGTAAGATGCACGGGTACATGCGGATGTACTGGGGCAAGAAGATTCTCGAGTGGACGAGGCGGCCTGAGGAAGGATTCCGGATCGCACTGTATCTGAACAACAAATACGAGCTGGATGGGCGCGATCCCAATGGTTTCGCCGGCGTCGCCTGGTGCTTCGGCAAGCACGACCGAGCCTGGGCGGAGCGGCCGGTCTTCGGGAAGATTCGCTATATGAACGCCGCAGGACTGAGACGTAAGTTCGATGCCGATGCCTATGTCCGGAAGATCGAACGGCTGGGAGCCGCCGGGTGAATGCATATGACTGCGCGCGTGATTATCTCCGGGGCGACGGGATTCATCGGTCGAGCGCTGTGTCGAGAGTTGCACGCCGATTACGAGTTAGTCGCCCTGTCGCGTGACGCGACGAAGGCCGCTGTCAGTGTGGGCGAGCTTGCCAAGGTTGTCGAATGGGATGCGAGGACCACCAGCGGCTGGGCCCGGTACGTGGAGGGGGCGCACGCCATTGTCAACTTAGCGGGTGAGAACATCGCCTCGGGACGGTGGACGCAGGCGAGGAGGGACAGCATCGTCCAGAGCCGAACGAGCAGTGCGAATGCGATTCTCGACGCGATTCGCGGGGCTCGGAAGAAGCCCGCGGTCGTTGTGCAGGGCTCGGCCACCGGCTACTACGGCTCGCGGGGCGACGAGGTGCTCGATGAGAATTCCGAGCTTGGACAGGGTTTCCTCGCCGACGTGTGCAGGAAGGCCGAGTCCATCGCGGCGCGGGTCGAGGGCGAGGGGACCCGGTGCGTGGTGATCCGCACCGGGCTCGTGCTGGGCCGGGAAGGGGGGATCCTGGCGAAGTTCATGACGCCGTTCAAATTTTGCGTGGGTGGGCACGTGGGCAGTGGCCGGCAGTGGATCTCGTGGATCGGCCTTGACGACGAGATCCGGGCGATCCGATTCCTGCTGGAAAACGGCCAGGCCATCGGCGCGTTCAATCTGACGGCACCGAATCCGGTGACGATGAAGCAGTTCGCGCGGACCCTGGGCAGGGTCCTTCGCCGGCCGGCCTGGACGTTTGTTCCCGGTGTTGCGGCCCGGTTGGCGCTCGGCCGAATGGCCGACGAGACCGTGCTGGCGAGCCAGAGAGTCGTGCCGAACAGATTGCTGGAAGCGGGTTTCGAGTTCCGACATCCGGATTTACAGGATGCTTTAGAGACGATCATTGAAGGAGAGAATAATGGATCTGGCTGATTATTTTGAGAATACCGAGGGAACCGGCGTGTTGGGCACGGCCGATGCGGACGGGAAGGTCGATCTGGCCATCTATGCCCGGCCGCATGTCATCGATGAGCATACGGTCGCCTTCATCATGGCAGACCGGTTGAGCCACGACAATATCACCGCAAATCCGCACGCGGCCTACCTGTTTGTGGAAAAAAAGCAGGGGTATCACGGCCTGCGGCTGTACCTCACCCAAACGGCCGAGGAAACCGATCCGCAGAAGATTGAGGCGATCCGCCGGAAATGCCGAAAGGACTCCCAGGAAGCCGGCGGACAGAAGTTCCTCGTGCAGTTCAATGTCGAGCAGACCCGTCGGCTTGTCGGAGATTAGGGGCTTTCTTGCGCCCTTGCGGCGCCGCGACAACGGTCGCGGGGTCGGAACTGCCATCGCGAGCGATTTTTTTCCGTCTCTGGTCATGTTGATCTAACCACATGGAGGAAAAGGGCTTATGATGAGCCTTGGGCCCGTGTCTGCGTGAAAAAAACGGGCCATGCCGTTGACAGGTAGGGGACGGACACCTATAGTTGCGGCCTTTGTTCTGTGATTGTGAACACAAGTACGAACTCTTCGTAAGTATCGGATATGAGGTATCACAAGATCCCAGACGAAACGGTGCGCCGATTGCCTGTCTATCTTCGCGGCCTGATGGTCTCCGCCGGGCAGGGGCTGGAGCACATCTCCAGCCAGTCGCTGGCGGATGTAGTCGGGGTCAACGCGGGGCAGATTCGCAAGGATTTTTCGTACTTCGGTGATTTCGGTACGCCCGGGGTTGGGTATAACATTGAGACGCTGGCCCGGGAGATCAAGAAGATCCTCCGCCTGAACGCGGTCCGCCGAACGGCCCTGGTGGGCGTGGGCGACCTGGGCTCGGCACTGCTGGCCTACCCGGGCTTTCGCACGTTTGGCCTGGATATCATAGCGGCCTTCGATATCGACCCGAAAAAGGTTGGCAACGTGGTGCACAGCGTGCAGATCGAAGAGCTCTCAGAGGTCGAGACGCTGCGCCAGCGCCAGATCAGCCTGGCGATTGTCGCAGTGCCCCGTGCGGCGGCGCAATCGACCGTCGAGAAGCTTGTGGCGGCCGGGGTCTGCGGGATTCTGAATTTTGCCCCGTGCAAAGTCCGCGTACCCCAGCGGGTCAAGGTCATCACGCTGGATATTGCGATGGAACTCGCCCGTTTGCCGTACTATATGCCAGCGGCAGAGCTGGACCAAAATTCTGGCGGACAAGGGCGGGGAACGATACACTCGGTGGCGTGAGAGAGCGCGTGAAATGATTTTTGAGGCTTTTGGAGCCGGGATTGTCACATGACTGCAAAGAAGATCAAGAAGGATGATTTCGCGAAGTTTGTCGATGCCCTGGTCGGGACGGAGGATGTCATCGGCGTCCAGGCGAAGGGGGATCGGTTCGACTTCGCCCCGTTGGAATCGGCGAAAGACCTGCGGCTGGACTACGATGTAACGCTACAGCCACCCAAGAAATACTTCCTGCCGCCGACGGAGGTGCTGCTGACGTATGAAGTCGGCGGCCCCTACCAGTCGCAGCATGACGACGGGAACTTCATTCTGCTGGGCGTGCACCCCTACGACATGATCGCCATCAACCAGATGGACGAGCTGTTCCGGCAGGACAACTACGACACGCATTACATGACCCGGCGGAACAACGCCACGATCATCGCCTGCGACGTGGCCCGGCCCTCGGAGAACGTGTTCGCCTCCTCGATGGGGACGGCGGTCGTGAAGGACGGTTTCGACGTTCTGTTGACCGATATCGGCGACAGCTACGTGGCCGAAGCCGCTACGCAGAAAGGCAGGGACCTGCTGGCGAAGGCCAAAGGCGCCGTCAATGCAGATGCGGACGCATTGAAGAACAGAGAAAGC
The DNA here is from genome assembly GCA_965603165.1 of uncultured Phycisphaerae bacterium. GTDB lineage: Bacteria > Planctomycetota > Phycisphaerae > Sedimentisphaerales > Anaerobacaceae > PLanc-01. The sequence continues at coordinate 11,052 of CBFDBY010000080.1, read as the reverse complement.
GTCTGGGCCAGTAACAAGAAAGGGCTGAATCGGCACAAACTCGAATGCGATACGGGATACCTGCCCAAGCTCCTGGATCAGGCCTACGACCATCCCGTCTGGGAGGAGATGGCCAAAACGTGTTTTTCCTGTGGCTCGTGCAACCAGGTGTGCCCGACCTGCTACTGCTTCAACGTGCAGGACGACGTGAACTGGGATCTCAAGACGGGCCAGCGCACCCGGGCCTGGGACGGCTGCTTGTTGGATGGATTCACGAAGGTGGCCCCGGATCACGAGTTCCGCAAGGCGCGGGCCGACCGTTTCCGGCATCGGCTGTACCGCAAGGCCAAATACGTGCCGGAGAAGATCGGCGGGCAGATCGCGTGTGTCGGTTGCGGCCGCTGCGTCGCAGCGTGCCTGCCCAACATCGCGAATCCCGTGAGTGTCTACAACCGCCTCATCGATGACCTGGGGATCGGCTGATCGGAATTGATGATTGATGATCGGACCGGCACAAGACGCGATCCGTCAGAATCAATCATCAATCATCCATAATCAATGATAGGAGTGGACCGATGTGTCAGTGTTGTGTTGAGAAGAAAGATATTTACCTGCCGCAGTTGGCGACCGTCGAGGACGTCCGCCAGATGAATGTCACCGAGAAGTACCTGCGGCTTGCGATGGATGACGGCCCGCTTGACTTCATCCCCGGACAGTTCGTGGAGGTCTCGATCGCCGGCATCGGCGAGGCCCCGATCACGATCAGCTCCTCGCCGACCCAGAAGGGCGGCTTCGAGCTGGTGGTTCGCAAAATCGGCAACGTCAGCGGCGCCATTCACAATCTGGCGCCCGGCGACAAGCTCGGCATTCGCGGCCCGCTCGGCAAGGGCATCTATCCCGTCGAAGAGGCCAAGGGCAGGAATGTGGTCTTCATCTGCGGCGGCATCGGGCTCGTCCCGCAGCGCTCGTTTATCAACTACGTGCTCGACAACCGCGACGATTACGGCGACGTGGCGATCCTGCAAGGGACCAAGTGCTGCGACCAGCGGCTGTTCAGCGAAGAGATCGAGGCCTGGGACAAGCGCGGCGACGTGCAGATGCTCGAGACGATCGACGAGCCGGATGCACGCTGGAAAGGCAACGTCGGCGTCGTGACCAAGCTGATCGCCGAGGTCGAGACCGACCTGAAGTCGGCGATGGTCCTCGTCTGTGGCCCGCCGATCATGTACAAGTTCGTGCTGATGGCCCTCGCTGACCGCGCTGTGTCCCATGACAGCATCTTCCTGAACCTCGAACGCAAGATGAAGTGCGGCGTCGGCAAGTGCGGGCACTGTCAGATCAACAACGTCTACGCCTGCATGGACGGCCCCGTGTTCCGATATTCCGATTTGGCTTCTCTGCCGGAGGCGATTTAACCATGACGAAACCCAAGATTGCGATATTCGATTTTGCCTGCTGCGAAGGCTGCCAGCTCCAGATCGTCAACCTCGAAGAGGAGATTCTCAGCCTGCTCGGCGGCGCCGACGTCGTGGAGTGGCGCGAGGCACTGAGTGAGAAGAGCGATGAGTACGACATTGCCATCATTGAGGGCTCGATCACTCGCCTGGAAGACGAAGAGCGACTCAAGCTGATTCGCAGCCGGGCCAAGGTCCTGATCGCCCTCGGCGCCTGTGCGACCATCGGTGGCGTGAACAAGCTCAAGAACAACTTCGACGACCTCGACGAGGTCAAGAAATGCGTCTACGGAAAGGCGGCGAGCAAGCCGCACCTGCATACCGGCCCCACGAAATCCGTCGATGAGGTTGTGCAGGTCGATTATTACGTACACGGCTGCCCCATCGACAGGAAGGAGTTCACCTACATCGTGCGCTCCCTGCTGATGGGCAAGAAGCCCGAAATCCCCGACTATCCCGTCTGCGTCGAGTGCAAGGCGAACGGAAATCCGTGCTTGTGGGAGTACGACCAGATCTGCCTTGGGCCGATCATTCGGGCCGGCTGCGGAGCGCGGTGTCCGTCGAACGGGTTCCGCTGCTTCGGCTGCCGGGGCTACATCGACAACCCGAACGTCGAGGCGGCTCGGGACGTTATCAACCGCTTCGGCCTGAACGTCGACGATTTGAAGACCAAGATGGTTCTCTTTGGAAGCCAACAGGAGCCGACGATTTATGAGTAAAGGCACAGTCAACATCAACGTCCATCACGTGACCCGCATCGAGGGGCATGGGAACATCGTTCTGAACGCCAGGAACGGCAAGATCGAGAAGCTTGAGTGGCAGGTGCCCGAGGCCCCGCGCTTCTTCGAAGCCATGGTTCGCGGGCGCAGCTATGCCGACATCCAGACGATCGTCAGCCGCATCTGCGGCATCTGCTCGATCACCCACTCGCTCGCCTCCACCAAGGCGGTCGAGAACGCGATGGGGATCGAGGTCTCCGAGCAGGCCGACAAAGTCCGCATCCTCATGCACTACTCGGAGCAGTTGCAGAGCCACGTGCTGCACGTCGGATACTTGGCGGCCCCGGACTTCTTCGGCGTCCCCTCGGTCGTGCCGCTGGTGGCAATGGCTCCCGATGCGGTCAAGACGATCATCGGACTGCACCGCTTGGCGAATGAGTGGTCGGACCTGATTGCCGGGCGGACGACGCACCCCGTGACGCTCACGCCGGGCGGCCTGACGAGGTTCCCCACCGAGAAGCAGTTGCGCGAGCTCCAGGAGCGGCTCCAAAAGAGCATGGCCGACCTGAAGGTGGTGGCCGACGTCGTCCTCTCCGTCGCGGGCAACATCCCGAATTTCGACCGACAGACCGAGTACGTCTCGCTCAAGCAGGACAATCCGCCGACGTACACCTTCTATCATGGCGAAATCACGTCTACGGATTACGATGGGACCGTCGCGATTAACGACTGGAAGACGGTGGCCAACGAGTACGTGAGCGATCAATCGACGGCGAAGTGGACGAAGTGGCATCGCGACGCGTACGCCGTCGGCGCGCTGGCCCGGTACAACACGAATGCCGAGCTGCTCTCGGAGACCGCCAAGGCGGTGGCCAAGATGTTCGGCCTCAAGAAGGGCTGCTGCAACCCGTTCATGAACACGGTCGCCCAGCTCGTCGAGACGGTCCACATCGTCGAGACGAGCATCGAGATGATCGATGAGCTTTTGACGAAAGGGCTCAAGCCGGAGACGGTCCGGGTTAGTCCGAAAGCGGGCAAGGCCAGCGGCTGCGTCGAAGCGCCGCGCGGTATTCTATTCCACGAATACGAGTTCGATCGCAAGGGCAACTGCGTCGGGGCCGATATCTGCATCCCGACGAACCAGAACCACGCGAACATCCAGAAGGATTTCGAGAAGTTCGTGCCGGAGATCCTGGACGAGCCCGAAGATGCGATCCGGCTCAAGCTCGAGATGCTCGTGCGTTCCTACGATCCGTGCGTCTCGTGCTCGACCCATATGCTGAACGTGCAGTTCGTTCGCTGACGGCGCAGCCATGAAGAAGCCAACGGTGGTGCTTGGTCTCGGCAATCCGCTGATGGCGGATGAGGGGATTGGCGTCCACCTGATCGAGCGGCTCGCGGGCTCGGCGGATGAGTATCCGGACGTGGAGTTCGTGGACGCGGGAACCGGCGGGCTGTCGGTCCTGCACCAGATGGAAGGTCGTCACAGGGCGATCGTCATTGATTGTGCCTTTATGGGGCAGCCGCCCGGCACGATGCGGCGTTTTGCCCCGGACGAGGTTCGCAGCACGAAGGTGCTGGCGCATCAGTCGCTCCACGAAGCGGACCTTATGCGGGTCATCGAGATGGCCCGGCAGCTCGGGCAGGCCCCCGAGCAGATCGTGATCTTTGGAATTGAGCCGGAGCGGGTCGAACCCGAACCGGGCTTGAGTGCAACCTTGATGAACCGAATCGACGAGTATCAGGCGGCGATTCTGACCGAATTGGTGGGCGTTTCCTAAGGAGAAGACATGGGACAGGGCGCAATTCTGATCATCGATGATGATCCTGATATTATCGAGGCGATGAAGGTCGTTCTGGAGAACAAGGGCTATGACGTCCGCAGCGCGCAGGACGGCGCCGAGGGCATGGAGCGGCTGAAAGAGGCCCGCCCGGACCTAATCATCCTCGACGTGATGATGCGGACCTCCCAGGAGGGCTTCGAGCTGTCGCGCGAGCTCAAGCACAACGCCCAGTACAAGGATATCCCGATCCTGATGCTGACGGCCGTCAAACAGAAGACGGGGTTGGATTTCAAGGACACGGCCGGAGACACCTCCTGGCTGCCGGTCGAGGAGTTCCTGGACAAGCCCGTCAGGCCGGATGTGCTGCTGGACAAGGTTGCGGAGCTCCTTTAGAGGTACTGAGGAGCCCGAAAGCCCTTCTTCCGAGCGGCACTCCAATGCGGAGGGCGTACAGGCTCATCAACCGATGACTTCTGCATCACTGGTCTTGAAGGCGTACTACGAGCAACTGTACGAGCTGATGGCAGCCCGTCGGCCCGAGATGCTCGCGCGGGTTGATGAACTGTTGCCTGCTGAGGTTGCGAGGCAGAGGTTCGGCGACCTGGGGGCCGACAAGCTCGCCGCCTACCGCGAGGCCTGCATAGCCTTCATTGACGAACGGCTGGAGAGCTACAATCCAATCGGCGTTCAGTACACGTTCGGCGGAGCCCCGTCACGCATGGCGGCGGAGCTGGAATTCGAGCTCAATTGGTACAACAGCCGACCCGAGTTCGCGGACCTCGTCGCCGCCGCGCGATCCCTGGCCGGCGAGAGCGTGTCGGATGATATGCTGGAGGCGCTCGCCGGCGAGTTGATCGGCCGGGCCGGCGCCTTCCCTGACCGTAGCATTATCGAGACCTATACCGCCGAGCCCACTCTGCAGAAGCTGCCGGATTACATCGTCGCCTGCGTCATTGAAGAGATCGTCTGCGGCCGTGACGCAGCCGGCTGACCGCTCAGCGCCTCAAATCATGGTGGAAGCGGGCGAGGTGGTGCGGTATGATGTCGCCCGATGGCCCCGGCGTGTGGCCGATGGGTCGTGACGTTCCGCCCGAGGTCGAATCCGGATACAGGAGGATGCAATGGCGCACAAATCAAGAAAGACGAAATCCTTCATTTATCTGTTCCTGATCGTGCTCTTACTGGGCGTGACGGGCTACGCGGCGAAGGAGAAGTTCTCTGTCCATGATACGTCGCGGCCCAATCCTCCGGTCGTGACGCCGCCGGCGCAGCTCGGGCAGCCGCCCTCGGATGCCGTCATTCTGTTCGACGGCGCCGACCTGTCCCAGTGGAAGAGCGACAAAGGCGGCGAGGCGAAATGGCGCATCGTGGACAACGACTACATGGTCGTTCCGCCGAAAGCCGGGGGGATTCACACGGCCCGGCACTTTGGCAACTGCCAGTTGCATATCGAATGGAGGGCCCCCGAGGGCGTCCCCGCCAGCGTGACGGACCAGAAGCGCAGCAACAGCGGTGTGTTCTTCATGGGCCGCTACGAGGTCCAGGTGCTCGATTCCTACACGGACGACAACTATCAGACGAACAAGACCTACGCCGACGGTCAGGCCGCCGCGATCTATGGTTCGCACCCGCCCATGGTCAACGTCATGCGCAAGCCGGGCGAGTGGCAGACCTACGACATCGCCTTCCTGAAGCCGTTGTTCGACAGCAGTGGCAACTGCGTGCGCAAGGCCCGCATCACGGTCTTTCACAACGGCGTGTGCGTACACAACAATCTTGAGATTGAAGGGACGACCTCGCACAAGAAGAAAGCCGCCTACAGCCCGCACGGCGACGGCCCCATCGGCCTCCAGGACCACGGCAACCCGATCGCCTTCCGCAACATCTGGGTGCGTCCCCTGCCCGAGCAGCCATACCTGATTGAATAGCGACGTTCACCTGCGGCTAACGGTCGTTTCGACATCAGCGCGCTTGCGAGGAGTTGACGAAGTTGGCGGATTCACGGTGCTCGCGTATCCTGCTTTATGCCTTCGCTTTGATTCTCGCGGCGTGTGCGCCGACTGCCGGCCGGGCGGACGACTGGCCGATGTTAGCTCACGATTGCGCCCGTTCGGGCGCCACGGCGACGGAGATTCGGCCTCCTTTCGAGCGCAAGTGGTATCGGCTTCTTCCCGATGAAGGGCTCATGACCGGCGTGCAACCGGTGGTTGCCGGCGGCAAGGTCTTCGTCGGCACCCTGCGCGGGACCTTGCACGCCATGGATTCCGAGACGGGGCGGGACGTGTGGCTGTACCGCGCAGAGGGCGCGATTCTGCACACCTGCGCGGTCGGTGGTGGCAAGGTCGTGTTCGGAGACGCCGCCGGCAGGGTTTGCGCCGTCAGCGCGGCGGACGGGACGCCGGCCTGGTCGATCCAGACCGGGGCGGCTGTCTGGAACGCGCCGCTGATTCACGAGGGGACCGTCCTGATCGGGAGTCGGGATGGGAACCTTTATGCGATCGACGCGAGCACCGGGCGCATCAAGTGGAAGGCGCCGACAGGGGGGCCGCTGCTTTCAAGTCCGGCGTTGAATATCAGGAAGGGCCGGGTGTACGTCGCGAGCGAGGATATGCGCGTGTATGCGTTCGGACTCGGCGATGGCCGGCGGATATGGCGGAGCCCGAAGGTGCCCGGCGTGAGCTTCCGGGGCTATCATCCCGTCATCGCGCCCGACGGCTCCGTCATGGTGACGGTGACGCCGTCGCTTTCCCTGGACTCGTTCGAGCCGATCCTGATGGGCATGGTCAAGGAGATCTTCGGCGACTTCGCGAGCTGGCGGCATACGAAGGAGGAAAATGCCCGCCTGCGCGAGGCGAACTTCAAGAAGATGGCCGAGCCGGGCACGTACGAGGCGCAACTGGACTACCTTCGCAAGCGGTTGGCGGCCGAGCCGGCCTATCAGACGTTCTTCGTCCTGGACCCGAACACGGGGCGGCAGAAGTTCGTGACACCCATCGTGTACGCCGAGAGCATGAACGGGACCGGCGCGCCTCCGGTCGTCACCGCCGATGACAAGGTGATCGTAAAGTTCCAGGCGCTGCTGCGAAGTCGATACGAGCACTACTCGCCGTTTCTCAATGTTGGTTATCTCGATACCACGACGGGGCACATCACACCGATCATGGATCAATCGCGGACCTACGGCTGGCACAACAGCCTGCTGCTCGTCCACGATGAGCAATGCCAGTTGTCGGCCGCGGGGGGCGTGCTGATCAACACGCACCAGGACAACGTCAACGCCATGGACCTCGTGACGTTGCAGGGCTACGGCGAGCCATTCTGCAGGAACGTTCACGAGCCCAAACCGGGCGAGGCGGTCGGCATCTGGGCGACGCTCTTTCGCGAGGAGACTTTACCCATCGGTAAGGAATGGCTGGCGCGCGGCACGGCCGTCTATGGCGGCGGCTCCGTGATCGATACGGCCGTCTCGGTGGCGGGCGACAGCTTCTACTACGTCCCGACCCACGAAATGAACGCCGGTGCGGCGGTGATCGCCTACAGGATGACGCCGCAAGGCGATGCGAGCCACGAGTCGGAACCACCTTCGGCCAAGCTCACAGATCAGCAGTGGCGGAAGGTCCAGACGCTGTCGTGGGACTGGGACCTCCTGGGCTTCCAGAGACTGAGCCACGTGTCGGCGGCCCTGCCGGGCAAGGTTCCAGGCACGGTCCAGAAGCCGCTCACGAAGGAAGCCGCCGAGCGCGTCGATCAAATTTCGGACAGCGAGTTGGATCGATTCATCTGGCAGGTGCGCGTCGTGGAACCTACCGCCGGCGGCGCTGCCGACCTGAGGGCCAGGCTCGCCGACCAGGTTCGTGAGCTGATCTCGCAACGGTGGCAGCCGCTTGTCTTCCCGCCCGGCAAGCACCCGAGGGAGGCGTATCGCATCTTCGCCGACCCCACAGAGACTCTACTCACGCTGGCCTACGCTTATCCGCACGTCGATAGGCAGTTGCAGGAGGATGTCAGGGCCTATGTCGGGCAGCTAAGTCGTCCGGGCGGCCCGCTGGAGAGCCCGCTCGGCAGATGTACGCTCGATCCTTCGGCCGGCGCGGTCCGTTCGTACTACGACATTGCCCCGGATAAGCTGTTCCGCGTGATGGACGATGTCACGCGCAGCGCCGTGGCGCGGCTGTATCCGCTTTGGCTCTGGGCGCATGTGACGGGCGACTGGGCGCGCATCGAGAGCAACTGGGAGCGATTGAAACCACTGGTGGATCAGCCGCCGAACAAGATGGAGGAGGATTGTCGCAATGGCTACCTCGCCGGGCTGATCGCGTATTGGCGGATCGCCGACCACGTAGAGGATAGCGAGGCCGTTGATCGGGGATTGACGGTGACTCGCGCGGCCCTTCGCGAGCGATTGACCTACGAGTTCGCCCATACGAAAGGCGGGCTGATCTCGGAGGTTCCCGTCTCGCGGAGCGTCTTCGCCCGCTGGCGACATCTCACTCCCGAGGTCGGACGCATCCTTGCCCATTACGTCGGGCGGACGCACAGGCATCTCATGGACGTGTACGTGGACTACCACCGTCCGACCTGGCATTTGGCCTGGGGCATCGAGGGCTTGTGGCGCAACGAATCGGCCTTTGCTTTTCCGACGATGTCCGCCGAGATCTTCGCCGCGAGGGCATGGGGCCTCGACGAGCGATCTGAGGAATTGACTCGGTTTCTCGACGTCCCGTGGTGCCATGCGGACTTGTTCTACATTCAGAAACTCGTCCTGTGCATCGAGGCCGGCGGCTCTCCACGTTGGGAGTCTGCCGATCCGCACTGATGTGAATCGTTGGCTCTCTTCGACGGAGGGATCACGACGCGAGACGACGGGTCCATAATGAGATGGGAAAGGGCTGCGAGCGATATCGCAGCCCTTTGCTGTACGGATGTCATCCGTTTCAAACGCCGTTTGTTCATAGTCTCCGGCTACGGCCTGGTCAGCCAGATGTCATCAATGTAGACGGTGCCGGTCTGGCCGCCTTCGACGCCGATGGTGAGCGTCGTGACGTTCGTCAGATTCACGCCGACGGAGGCCAGGTCGATGTTCCAGGCAAACCACTTGGCCGTGGCGATGTCGGCCGGGTCGCCGTCGTAGGGCGTCTCGGTGCCGTTGACCTTCACGTACAACTGCCCTGCGTTGTCGGGAGCGCCGCGGAAATGCACAACCAGTGTTGTGATGCCCTCGACCGTCCAATCCTGGGCGGGCGCAAATGTGAGGTCGGCTTCCGAGTACCCCGGCCCGGTCGTGTTGTCGTATTGCAGCGGCATGGACTGAGCGCCGCCGTGTACGATACGCGTCTCCGCGAAGGGGGCGTCGGTATAGCCGACCTGCGAGCCGCCGTTCTGCGGGTCCTCCAAGCCATCGATCCAGGCCTGCCAGATCGCCTCCCCGGCTTCAAAGTTGTCGGTGTACCTCTCGAAGTCATCCACGATCAAGTAGGGCGGGACCGTGAACTTCCAGACGTAACCCGTGTGGACGGTGGCCGTATCGCCTTCCACCTCGTCGATCCGCCAGTAATAATCGCCGCCGCCGATTTCGACGAGATCGCCGAGTGAGAAGCTGGTCGCGGCTTGGTTGCCTCGGAACTCGGCGGAGTCTTTGTCCGCAACAGCGACAGCTTCCCTGCTCGCGCCGAGATAAACGTCATGAGAGGTGGCCGTATCGCCCGCCGACCAGCGCAGGGAACTGACGTCGCGAATGTCCATCACCGCGTCGGGCGCCGGGCTGGGGTCCCAGGCCAGCAGCGGGTCGCCCCGCATGACCTCCATCAGCTCGGCCGCGCTCAGGGCCTTGTTGTAGAAACGCACATCATCGACCGTTCCTTTCAGGTCGCGGCCGCCTTGCGAATCCTGGCCGATGCGAAGCGCTCCGTCGAACGGGTCCGGATCGTGTGTCTCGGCGTTCGTAGCGGAGGTGCCGGTCCCATTGTAATAGAGTGTCCCCTGCGTCGGCTCGACGACGAGGGCCGTGAAGAACCACTCCTGGGCCGGCGGGAAGATTCCCGTGACGAAGTCCCAATACTGGCCCGTCCAGTGGTATCGCAGCTCGTTGGCGGGGCCGAATCCCATGCCGGAGACCGCCGAGCCCTCGCGGCTGAAGAGAATCCCCGCCCAGTCGGCCTGGCTGCCGTCTCTCTTGACCCAGGCGGTCATCGTGACCGTATTGGTTTCGACGTTCAGGGCCGGGATTTCGACGTTGGCGCCGCCGGCCAGATACAGGGCGCCGCCGTGGACGCCGTAGGTCCATTGGGCGCCGCCGCGAATCCGGCCGTGGTGGCCGTGGCCGGACCAGTCTACCGCTGTCGCCCCCATTCCTTCATCAAGCGTCCACCAGCCCAGCAGGTCTGGATCGGTGACCGCTACCTCGGGAAGCGTGGTGAAACTCCAGATGTCGCCTCGGTGCTCCACTGCGCCGGTAAACTCGTCGACTCGCCAGTAATAGGTCTTGCCGATCTCCAGGGGCGGGGGGGCGTACGTGGGTGTCAGGGTCATGTAGCCCATGCCCGCGGCGCTTTCGACCCCCTCGAACGTTTCGCCGAAGAATACCTTGTGGAAGATATAGTCCAGGCCGTATTCCCAGGTGAACTCCTGGTCCGGGTGGACGTACAAGACGCCATCGGCGGGCGTGGGATTCCAGGCGGTCAGAGGCCGCACGCGGAAGCTCCACACAGCACCTGTCCAGGGGCTCTCCGGATTCAGATCGTTGACTTCGTCGACTCGCCAGTAGTAGATTTGGCCGGGGGTGAGCCCGCCCGCGTACGCGGATATGTCGTTCGTATTGAGGGACGCCGCCGTTATGGAAATTGCCTCCACCAAGCCTTGGTCCACCTCGTCGAAGGTCTCTCCAAAGTACACGTTATGCGAGTTCGCGAAGGCGCCCGCCCTCCATTCGAGCGTTGCCTTGGTATCGTCATGGATGCTGCCATTCGCGGGTTTGGGCCCCATGGCGTGGGGGATGGCCTCGGGCTGCATGAGCGCCTGGATCTCTTCGGCCGGCAGGGCCTCGTTGTAGATCCGCGCGTCGTCGAGCATCCCGTCGAAGAAACGGCCGGACGCTTGAGAGTTGTTTCCCAGCGTGAC
>CBFDBY010000079.1:0-29456 GCA_965603165.1 uncultured Phycisphaerae bacterium | reverse complement strand
GACGCCGCGCGGCGCGATTATCGGGTGACGCCGGTAGCCGCGCGAGCCGGGCTTGCTCGCTCAGGTGCGGCTGACCTCCGCCTGGACTTGGGCGATCAGGTGCCGGACATCGTTGCTCATGCCCTGGAGCCGGCGGGTCAGGTGGGTGAGTTTCTTCTCGTTGAGCGTGGTCTCCGTCTGGTCCGTCCACTGGCCGTCTTCGTACTTCATCTTGAAATCCAGGACTCGCACGGGGCACGCCTTGCAATCCTCGTCGATTTGCCAGTTGCCGTGGATCAGCAGGTTCCGCAGGTCGCGCGTGGCGTCGATGCGCTTGAGAGTGTGTTCGAGCTCCTCCAGGAGCGAGTCATTGCCCTGCAGGCGATAGCGAGCGATCTGCCTGGTCTTGCGCAGGAGCACCGAGAGGTTCAGCTCGTGGATGAAGAACGGCCCGATCAGTTGGCACTTTTCCACGAGCAGCAGTTCCAGAAGCGACTGGAGCTGATGTTCGAGCGTGGCGAACTGAATCGTCAACTCGCCGATCTTCGCAAACAGCTTGTCCTTCTGCATAGCATTCTCCGGACGAGGGCGCAGCTTTCGTCACCGTACTTATCGGCAATCCGGCGTATTGACTGAAAGTCCTCTTTACTTTTGTCCCGGCGGCCTGCCTAATATAGGACGATGTCAGAGGACCCTGTACGCAGATTGCCTTTGGATGGATCGAAAGGTCAACCATGAGACGAATTCTGGCCCTCGGATTGCTGTTGCCGATCGCCGCCCTGACCGGTTGTGAGACCCGGCCTAAGATGAAGGTGTACGACCGGCCGCTGCCGCCCGGCCAATTAGCCCTGCGCAAGATCGCCGATCCGGCCCTCTTCCCGGATTTCACGCCGGGCTGGCGCGATCTGGACGGTCTGGAGGCCGCGGTCCGCCGGAGCCTGAACTACCTGGGAAAGCCTTCGAGTCAGCAATTCTTCCCTTACAGCGATATCAGTCACGAGCAGGTCGTCATGACCTTGGAGACGTTCCTGCAACTGCTGAGATCGGGCGCCCGGGCCGAAGAGATCAACGCGCTCATCCGCGCCTACTTCGACGTGTACACTTCCGTTGGCTGCGATGACTTAGGCACAGTGCTGTTCACCGGATACTACACGCCGATCTTCGACGGGTCGTGGGAGCCGACCGCGCGGTTCCTGTATCCGCTCTATAAGGTGCCGCCCGACCTGGTGAAAGGCCCCGACGGACAGACGCTGGGCCAGCGTGTCACGGCTGAGCAGATTGTGCCGTATCCGACCCGGGCCGTGATCGAGGAGTCGCACATGCTGACCGGACAGGAGCTGATCTGGCTGAGCGATCCGTTCGAGGTCTACATCGCCCACGTGCAGGGCTCGGCCAAGGTGCGTCTGCCCGACGGCGAGATCGTCACGGTCGGCTATGCGGCCACCAACGGGCACGAGTACGAGAGCATCTCCAAGATGCTGATCGATGAGGGGAAGGTCCCGAGCGACCGGATGAGCTTGGCCGCGATGATCGAGTACTTCAGGGCGCACCCGGACGAAGTGGACATCTACATCCGCCGCAATCCTCGCTACGTGTTCTTCCAGGTCAGCGAGGGCACGCCACACGGCAGTCTGAACGAGCCGGTGACGCCATGGCGGACGATCGCCACCGACAAGTCCATCTTTCCCCGAGCATCCCTGACGTTCCTCTCGACATCCCTGCCGCAGATGGAGCTCGGCGAGCCGGTAATCCGCCCCTACAACGGCTTCGCCCTCGACCAGGACACCGGCGGCGCCATCCGCGCCCCGGGCCGCTGCGACATCTACATGGGCGAAGGCGACGACCCCGGCCGCTTAGCCGGCCACACCTACCAGGAAGGCCGACTCTACTACCTCTTCCTCAAACCGGAATCACCTGCATCTGACGCGGGCCAAGGCGCTGCAAGCCGATGAGAAGTTGCGCTCAGAATGTGGGTCGTCAAGGCGTCTTCTTGTCCTCGATGAGCATGTTGCGGAGGTAGACGTGTAGGTTGCCGTTCCAGGGCTTCGTGCAGATGTCGATATCGCCGTCGGCGTCGACATCGGCGGCCTTGGCCTCGTGACATCGCTTGCCTTTGAGGATTACGTGCTCCTTCCATCGGCCGGCTTTGCCGTCGGCGTTCTCCCAGATGAAACACTTGTGCACGTCCTGCGAGAGGGGGCCGCCGCCGGAGAAGACGTCGAGGTCGCCGTCGTTGTCGAAATCGGCCACGGCGAGTGAGTGGAAATCCTGCTTCGTGTGGTCGGCAGAGAGCAGGTGGCACTGCCACGATTTCGCCTTGTTTTCGTTCTCGAACCATAGGACCCGCCCGTCGACGGTGTCCGCCTCGGCTTCGACGATGTCGAGGTCGCCGTCGGAGTCCAGATCGCAGACCCAGACCTTGATGGCCAGGCCGTAGCGGTCGGGCCGATTGCCGCCGGGTGGAGTCAGGCCGGCGTGCTCGGTCCATTGTGTGCCCTTGCCGTCGGCGTTCTCGAACCACACGTCGCCGCGAACGACGTCGTTGTCGCCGTCGCCGTCGAGGTCGGCAACGCCGGCCGGTCCGACGCCGCCGTGGATGCCGTCGCCGATCCTGTGCTCGATCCATTTGTCACGCGGATTGGCCGGGATTGAGTACCAGACGGTCGCGACGTGGTCCCTTTGATCGCTGATGGCGACCACGTCGAGCTTGCCGTCGCCATCGATATCGGCCGCCACATCATCGTGGCAGACGACCGTGCCGCTGTCGTACTTCTCGAAGGATTCGGTGCGGGGCTTTCCTGTATTGCGGTACCATCCTGTGCCGCAGAACTGGTCGATCCAGCCGTCGCCGTCGATGTCGAAGGCGGTGCCGCCAACGTCGGTTGTAGCGCCCTGGCCCAGGTCGTGCTGAATCCACTCGTCCGGGCCGACGTACTCGAACCACCACGTCCGGGCCCGCTCGCCGACGACCCAGTCGAGGTCGCCGTCCTTGTCGATATCGACGAGCGAGGTCTGTCCCATCTGCTGACCCACCTCGGCGATCTTGTGGTACTCGAACCGTGGCATCGCGGCCGAAGCGGCGAGAGGGACCGCCATGGCAATCGCCAGAAGGATGACTGGAAGAACGCCTTTGTGAATTTGCCGCCTGTTCATCGTAGTCCCTTTCCAATCGGGTTGCATGTGCATGCCGATGACTCCGATGACGGCAGCATACCAGAAATGGGCCCGCCACGAAAGGTGGTCGGATACCCTGCCGGTATCATCCTTCGCTGATGCAATAGAGATGCTTCTTGCCCTTCAGGAAGAGTTGGCTGCCGCCGATGGCGGCCGAGGCGTCGAACTCATCGTCGAGCGTGTTGGTGGCCAGGATTTCGAATTGTCCGGCGTTTCGGATGACCTGGGTCGTGCCCTTGCGGCCTACGAAATAGACCCGGCCGGCCGCCCCCACCGGGGAGGCGTAGATTCCGCCTACGCCGTCCAGACGCTGCTCGACGAAGTGGGGCGTGCCCGTGCGGGCCTCGTAGCATGAGACGACGGCCCTGTTCACCGAGCAGACGTAGATCTTGTCCTCGTAGAGGATAGGGGAGGGTACGTAGGGCGTGTCCTTGTTCACCTGCCAGCGAATGGCGTCCGTCCCCGTGAGATCGCCGGTCCGGCCGAGCTCGATGGCGTGCAAGGCACTGCCGCGAAACCCGCTGGCGCAGAATGCCATGCCATGGGCCACGATCGGAGAGGGAATGACGTTCGCCGTCTGGCCGGCGCATTGCCAGAGCACATCGCCCGTTTGCACGTCGTAGCCACGTACGAAGCTCGTCGCACTGACAATCACCTGTGTTTTGCCGTCCACCTCCGCGGCGACGGGCGTGGCCCAGGAGGTCATCTCGTCGCGCGCCTGTTTCCACAGGGTTTGCCCGGTGCCTTTGTCCAAGGCGTGGATGTATGACTCGCCCTCATGGTCCATGACGACGATCAGTGCGTTGCCGACGAGCGCGGGCGTACTGCCCTCGCCAAACATCATCTTGGCCCGCATCCGTCCGAGGTCCCGGCTCCACTTGTGCTTGCCGTCGAGGTCGTAGCAGTGCACGCCGCGAGAACCGAAGCTGGCCCACACGTGCTCGCCATCCGTGACGGGCGAATACGACGCGAAGCCGTGATCGGGGTGATGCCCCTCGTGCGGCACTTCCTCGCGTGCGGTTTTCTGCCATAGGGTGCGTCCGGTTGCCCGATCGAGGCAGACCAGATCGAACTTGTGAACATTCTTCGGTGTCTTGCCGCCGTGGAAGGGGGCCGGCGCGGCCTCACCCGATCCGGCTGACTGAGCCGGCTCCGGCGTGCCCTGGCGATCCGTCTCAATGGCGGTCAGGAAGAAGAGCTTGTCGCCCCATACGATCGGGCTGGAGGTCCCCTTGCCCGGGACCGGGACCTTCCACCGGACGTTCTGCGTCTCGCTCCACGTCACGGGGGGATTGCCCGTCGGCGAGACCCCCGAGGCCAGCGGACCTCGCCACGTCGGCCAGTAGTCGTCGGTCGAGCCCCAACAGATATTGCCGACGGATAGTGTCAACACGAGTGCAGAGAGTATCAACGCTCCCGTAATCCTGGTCACTATATGCCCTTTCATATGCCGATTCGCGTATCTTGATGAACGCCCAACCCCCAGATGCTGTGGCGCACCCATCATCCAGCGTGGCAGAATAGCAGATTGTGCCGCCATCTGCAACCGGTTTGACACAGAGGTGGAGACCTTGGAGTTCGTCGGCGGGGGCGTTGCGTCCGGGCGGGCGATCCTGTATCGTGGTGGCGAACGCGGCCCCGTCCCATTCTCGACGGGTAGGCCGTGACAAGGTCCAGGAGGCATGACATATGGCAGACAACAATCCGATCTCGAGACGAAAGACCCTGCAGGCAGCGAGTGTATTGGGCGCATCTGCGTTGCTTCATTCGAACGCCGAAGGCGCGGCGGACGGTGCAGGAGAGGAAGCCGTCATGCCGGGGCGGGTGAATCCGGCGATTGCCGAGAGAGTGTTCGCCACACCGTTGATCGATACGCACGAGCACTTGATCGAAGAGAAGGAGCGGCTGGCGGGGACATCGCATCCTCGCGTCCAGGCGGACGACTGGAGCCTGCTGCTGAGCCACTATCTGAATTCCGATCTGCTCGTAGCGGGGATGCCGAAGGATGCCTACGACCGGTTCTTCTCCAAGGAGACCGATCCGGTCGACAAGTGGCGATGCATCGAGCCGTACTGGCTCGCCGTCAAGAATACCGGCTATGGACAGGCCGTGCGCATTGCGATGCGGCAGCTCTACGACGTGGCGGACCTCTCGGCGGCCACCGTCAGGAAGGTGCAGGCGGGCTACGAGGGAACGAGACGGCCGGGTTTCTATCGCCGCATCCTGTGCGAGCTGGGGAAGATCGAATCGTGCCAGGTGAATTACCTGGGCCGGCCGTTTGGCGAGTCGAGTATGCCCACGCTGCTGATGCAGGACCTCAGTATTGTGGGCATGTTCGCCGGCCCGGACCTGAACGGTTTCGGCAAGCCCACCGGCGTCGACGTTCAGTCGCTGTCGGACTGGCATCGCGTGATCGACTGGTGGTTCGACAAGTACGGCAAGTACGCGGTAGCGGTCAAATCGCAGAACGCCTACAGCCGCGACATCGACTACGAGCAGGTGCCCGCCGAAAAGGCCGAGGGCATCTTCAAGAAGCGGATCGCAGGCGAGCGGATGACGGGCGCCGAGCGGAAAGACCTCGAGGACCACCTCTTCTGGTACGCGGTGCAAAAGGCGACGGAGCACAAGCTTCCGATCAAGCTGCACACGGGCTACTACGCCGGCCAGAACTCGATGCCGCTCGGCCGGCTGCTCCACAACGCCGGTTCCGCCACGGACCTGTGCCGCAGGGCCCCGCAGAGTCGATTTGTCTTCATGCACATCTGCTATCCGTACTACGAGGAGCTGATCGCCGCGGCCAAGCAGCACACGAATGCCTACGTCGATATGTGCTGGGCCTGGATCGTCAACCCCGTGGCGGCCAAGGATTTCCTCAAGAAGTTCCTGGTGACCGCTCCCGCCAACAAAATCCTGACCTTCGGCGGCGACTATATTCCGGTCGAGCCGGTCCTGGGTCATGCCGTGATCGCCCGCCGCGGCATCACCCTGGCCCTGAGCGAGCTGGTCGAAGAGGGTTGGCTGAGCTTGAGTGATGCGATGGACCTGATCGACCCCATCATGCACAACAACGCCCGCCAGATCTTCAACCTCGCCGAAAAGACCCGCCGCCTCCAATCCGCCCCCTGGGCCTGACTTCAACGCCATGAATCTACACGACATAACCAGCCGAAAGATCCCCCCGGTCGCCTGGGCCGAGGGGGAGAACATCCCGTGGAACGATCCCGACTTCAGCAAACGCATGCTGGCTGAGCATCTCAATCAGGAACACAATCTCGCCAGCCGTCGGTTCGAGATAATCGATCGGCAGGTGAGGTGGATCCACGAGGAGATACTCGGCGGCACGCCCACACGCATCCTGGAATTGGCTTGTGGGCCGGGGTTCTACACGAGCCGCCTGGCCCGATTGGGGCACGAGTGCGTGGGTATTGACTATGCCCCCGAGCCAATCCGTTATGCGAAGGAGATCGCGGCGCGTGAAGGGCTCGCCTGCACATATCGTCTGGAGGACGTGCGCGATGCTGAGTGCGGCGCTGGGTACGGCCTCGTCATGATGCTCTTTGGCCAACTGAATGTCTTCCGCAGAGGTGAAGCTCGTTCAATCCTCGGGAACGCCTCTTCGTCGCTCGTTCCGGACGGTCTGTTGTTGCTTGAGCCGCAACGGTTCGCCACGGTTGAGAGGAGCGGACGGGCTGGGAGCTCGTGGTATTCGTGCGGGGAAGGCGGCGGCCTGTTCTCAAACCGTCCGCACCTGTGTCTGTCCGAGAGTTTCTGGGATGCCGACGGGCAATCGACAACGCAGCGATTCTACATCGTCGACGCCGAAACCGGCGACGTGACTCCTCACGCGATGACCACGGAAGCGTACACGGATAAGCAATTGCGGGAACTGCTCGCTCAAGTGGGATTTCGAGATATCGAGTTTTTCCCTTCCCTCGTCGGCGTTGCAGTCGAAGAGCAAAGCCAATCCGCCAATCTTGCCATCGTGGCGACAAAGAAGTCCAACCTCGCAAGTGCGGCCAACCGCTGACGGCGATGGATCTGATCGACCCCATCATGCACCACAACGCCCGCCAGATCTTCAACCTCCCCGAAAAACCCCGCCTCCTCCAAGCCGCCCCTGGACCTGGCCATTCCTCTCGCTTATTCTGTTGCATTGCCCAACATGGCGCGTTATCATCTTCGCATCAGGCGACAGGGAATCGGATGTCGGCAGTATCAGGTGAGTTGCACGATGCCGGACAATAATCGTGATGACCTGCGTCCCGAATACGACTTTGACTACTCCAAGGCCGTCCGTGGGAAGTACTGCAAACGACTGTTGCGGGAAGGGGCCAACGTTGTTGTCCTTGAGCCGGACGTAGCCAAGGCCTTTGGCGATTCGGCTGCTGTGAACGAGGCGTTGCGATCGCTCCTTGATCTTTCACGCTCGACCCAGCGACTGATGAAGCGTTCCACCGGACGCAAGAAAAAAACGGCACGCCGCTGAACATTCCGATTCGCCCATTTTTCGTGCATTAACCGATGCGCCCTGTTACCATCTTGATGGCAGGTGAAGGAGAGTCGGATGTTGCTAAATATGCTATCCGGGCAGGGAATTAGAACACCGAATCTTATGCGGACCAGTATAGTGGCCGTTGGGCCTTCGCGGACGAGGTAGGCCATGGCAGCAAGAAAGACGGTTTTTGGTGAGAGTTGGGCAAGGCGCGCGCGGGCAATCGCTAACGCGTCTTGGGCCAAAGAGGTGGTAGGAAGCCTCGACGCTGAAGGCGGGGTCTACCTCGCCACGCTTCGTATGTGGTTTAGCAGGTTCCCTCTTGATGGGAAGCACAAAGAAGGGCTCGCGTCACGCATGGAGAGCTTCGAGAATGAAGACCACCTTGGAGCAGTTAACGAATTGGCGTGGTGGCGTTTTATGCAGCGGGAACAGTTCCACGTCGCCCCGATACCTACGGCGGACTTCCCGACCCCGGACTTTGCGGTTCGCACTCCATCTGAGTTTTTTGTCGAAGTTTCGACCCTGAATGTTTCGGCCAAAGATCAGTGTAAGTTTAAGGCGGGTGCCTCAGTTGAGCTCGACCATGGCGAGACTCTGCGACGTATCCTGGGAAAGCTCACGCATCAAAAACAGAACCAGCTTTCTTACGCAGCCAATCAAAAGAGACCAGGCGCATTGGTTCTTTTTGACTATACAACTTGGAGCGCCTTTGGAACCCAGTTCTATCGACATCTGGCAGATTTCTTGCTGGGCAAGCAGCGAGGTTTTCAGGGTTTGCCTGTTGAGCTTTCTGCATTGGTTTATGTAGAACGAAAGGTCTTTGAAGGGCGCATTGCAATTAGTCAACTGCGTTCTGCAATGTACTACAACCCATATGCAACATATCCTCTTCCTGTGGGTACCGTCGCATCTCTGAACCAAGTCTGGAGCCAAATGGTCGACTCGAAGTCAGCTTCGGCAGAGGGCTGGTTGTGGTTGTGATGGGTGCGAGGCCCAACATTTCGCTCAATCGGATGCACGCAAGGACTGCGCACAGACTAGGTCGCCGATTCGGGCGAGAAGCGAAGGCGCGTGCGACGATTCTGCTTCGCTGGGCCGGCTATTGGGGACGCGGGGACTGCGAAGCAAGCCTTTCCTGCTGGGGCTGTCCATGGTGTCAACGGTCAGGCTGCTGTTGCCAATCACTCCCTTACACGCCGGAGACGACTACGTCGGTGAAGACGAGGCTTGGGGTTCGCATGGAGGAGTAGGGCCAGGGGTCATTGGCGACTTCGGCGAGCTTGGGCCAGAACTCCAGGTGATTGCCGGCGATGTTCATCTCGGCAACGGCCTGGGTGGGCTCGCCGTCCTCGAAGAGCCGGCCGATGATGCCGACCGAGGAGTCGCCCGTGGTCGAGTTGGAGTTGCCGCCGATGAAGCCTGTGACGAAAACACCGCGGCCGAGGTCCTTCATGATTTCTTTCACCGACCGCTTCCCGGGCGGGATGACGAGGTTCGACGGGCCTCCCGTGGTCGGCTCCCACTCGAGCTTGCGGCTGTAGTACCAGTCCACGAAGAAGTCCTTCAACACGCCGGCCTCGATCATGACGCGCTTCTTCGCCGCGAAGCCGTCGCCGTCGTAGAGCCGGCTGCCAAGGCCGCCGACGATGAGCGGATTGTCGATCAAGGTCAGGCGCCCGCTGGCGATTTTCTCGCTCTTCTTGTCGGCCAGGAAGGATTGCTTCTGCTGGATGCTGCGGCCGTACATGGCCGAGAGTAAGCCGCGGAGGATTCTTGAGACGTTTCGGTTTTCGATGATGACCGGCAGCGTTTCCGTGTCGATCTTTCGCGCGCCGAGCAGATCGAGCGTTCGCTCTGCCGCGATGGTCCCGACCTTCTCGGGCGAGCCGATGCCGTCCTTTCGGACGGAGGCCACGAAATGATACCCGTTCGGCCGGCGGTCGCCCTCGCCCTGGACCGTCATCTCCGCGCCGGCCCAGAACACCGTCGATTCGCGGTATCCCTCGAAGCCGTTGCTGGTCAGCACGACGGATTCCGCGTAGCTGTCGTGCTGGCTCGCGGTGACGGAGATCGCCTTGGCCCCGCCCTTGGTCAGGCAGGCATCCTCGATGGTCTTCACCATCGCGTGCCTACCCTCGGCGGTTAGCGTCTCATAGCCTGCGTCGCGGATTCCCAGATCTATGTCGGGCCGGCCCTCATAATACTTGGGATCGGGCAGCGTTCGGTAGGGGTCTTCCGCCAGGAGTTTGGTCGTAGCGACGGCGCGAGAGAGGAAGTCCTTCAGGGCTTCCCGGCGCAGGTCCGACGTGTTCTGGCTGGAGTACCGGCCGTTTGCGTAAATGGATATGGAAAGCCCTTTCTGCCGGGCTTCCTTGATCGTCTCCGGCTTGCGTTGCCGATAGCCGATCTCCACGAATCTATCGCTGCTAATGCTCACGCGGCAGTCATCGGCGCCGGCGGCCTTCGCCGTCTTGATCGCCCAGCCGGCCAGATCGTACATTTCTCTGTTCATGGATTCGTCTCTCCCGTCAGGTCTTTATGCCACCGACCGTCATCGATTTGACCAGGCAGGTCGGCAGCCCGAATCCGACGGGGACCGCCTGCCCATCTTTGCCGCAGAATCCGGCGCCACCCTGGGACATCTCCAGGTCGTTCGCAGCGATCGCGATGTTGCGCAGCATCTTCGGGCCGTTGCCCATGATGTTGACATCCTTGATCGGCGCGGTCAGCTTGCCGTCCTCAATCAGGCGGCCCTGCGACACATAGAAGGCAAAATCGCCTTCCCCGATCTTGACCTGCCCGTTGGCGACGTCCTGGACATAGATCCCGTTGCCGGCGTTCTTGATTACGTCTTCCGGCGTCGCCGGCCCCGCGAGCATGTAGGTATTTCTCATGCGGGGCACGACGTAGTGCTCGTAGCTTTGCCGCCGGCCGTTGCCGGTCGGCTCCACCTTGTAATGCTTCGCGGAGATCCGGTCGTGCATGTAGCTGCGCAGGATGCCGTCTTCGACGAGCACGGTTCGCTGGCCGGCGATGCCTTCATCGTCGATATTGAGCGAGCCGGTAAGGCCCTCGTTCGTGCCGTCGTCGATGATGGTGACGAACGGTTCGGCCACCTGCTTGCCGATCATGGTCGCATAGGTGGAGATGCCCTTGCGGTTGAAGTCCGCCTCCATGCCGTGGCCGATGGCCTCGTGCAGCAGGATGCCGGTGACGCCGGGGCCGAGCACGACGGGCATCTCGCCGGCCGGCGGCTGTACCGCGTCGAACAGGACGACGGCCCGGTCGACTGTCGCCTTGGCCAGATCCTCGACGACGGCCGGTGTGTAGAAGGAAAAGTCCTTCCGGCCGCCGACGTTCCACCACGCTCGTTCGTACTTGCCGTCCTTGCCCGCCACAACCACGGCGACGAGATAATTCTTCGGCAGCAGGTCCTCGGTCTTCACGCCGTCACTCGTGACCGTCATGACGCGCTTCTGCTCGTCATGGAAGCTGGCGTTGACCTTGACGACCAGCGGCGAAAGCTCGAAGCACTTGTCGTTCACCCCTTGCACGAGCGGGAGTTTCGATTCGATCGGCACGGTGGTCAGAAGCGTTTCGAGCGGGTAGTGGTTCTTGAACTTCGCTGGCGTGAACTGCCCGGCCGGCTGATTCGCCCCGGCGTCGGCGATGGTGGCGGCAGTCGAAGCGGCGGCCAGCATAGATGGCTCCGTCAGTTCCTGCGTGAAGCCGTAGCCGATCTGATCGCCCTTGACCGCTCGGATGCCCACGCCCAGAGCCACCTCGCCGTAGGCCTGATTGACTTTGCCGTCTTCGAGCATGACCCAGTTGCGGATCGTGTGCTCGAAGTACAGGTCGGCGTAGTCGCCGCCTTTGGCCAGGGCGCGGGCGAGCACCCGTCGGCACAGGTCATCAGTGATCCCGAACGTCGATTCGAAGTAGCCTTTCTGATCCGCCATTGCCAACTGGAACCATCCCATGGGCAGCAGCGGCGCCACGGCCGCGGCCGAAGCGATGCCGCCCGTCTGTTTGAGGAACGAACGTCGCGTACACGATCTCATACTACCTCCCCAGGGCCCCACAAAGAAGCTCCTGTCGCACACAACTTTGCCGTCCGGTCGATTCGCGTTCACCGCGGCACACCCGTCGGCTGCTCGTATAGTCTACCGAATTTTGTAGCTGATGGACATTCCGTCGTTTTTCTCCATCGAGGCTCGGATGATCGCGGTATCGTAGTCGGGACTCGTGTCGATATATTCGAGGAAATCTCGCATGGCGCGAGCCGACTGAATAACGTTGTCGCCGACCACCAGCGCACCTGGGGCGAGCTTGGGCTCGATGATCTTGAGGTACTTGAGGTAGTCCTGCTTGAGGGCGTCGATGAAGATGAAGTCGATCGGGCCCTCAATGTCGCGCAGCGTCTTCAGGGCGTCGCCCTCGATGCACGTCACCGATTTCTCCAGTCCCATCTTCGCAACGTTCTCGCGAGTTTGCTTGACCCTGTCGGGGTCGATTTCCAGCGTGTAGAGATGGCCGCCGGTCCGCTCGAAGGCGATGCCCATGTTGATCGCGCCGTAGCCGCTGGCCGCGCCGACCTCCACGCCGCGCTTGGCGCCGGAGCTCTCGACCAGGATGCGGAGCATCATGGCGTCGCCGGGGGTGGTGTTGAGGCCAGTGCGCTGGAAGTTGTCGATAAACTGCTTTCTGAATTCGGGGCTCACTTTATTGCCCTCTCCGGCACAAACACACAGGGCAGCAAGGGTCAGTACGGTGGTCGACAGTGCTGCGGCGACTAAGTAGCGATGCTTCATTGTGAACTCCCGTGTTGATTGACGATTCTTGATTGGCTATCGTAGCAGGTTCCGTCGGTAGATTGTGCCTTGGCCTACGCCATGTCGGCCAGGGCGCTGTTCATACGCTGAATGGCCTCGTCGATTTCGGCGGGGCTCTTGAAGCCGATGGTGACGCTGTCGAGCAGCCCGCACTGCATGGCGAAGCGGATGCTCTTTTCGCGATCCTCGGGATTCGTGAAGTCGCCTTCGCCGACGATTTTCATGCCGATGATGCCCCGGCCCCTGTCACGCATGCGGGCGATCTGCTCCATCACGGGCAGGACGTGCGACTCGTTGCTCCTGGCGTTCCAGGTGTCCGATTGCGGCGTATCCATGTGGGAGCCCTGCGGATTGACGCGGACCAGGTGGACGTCCACCCAGTCGAGCTCGACGGATCGCTTCACGGCCGGCAGACTGTGGCACGAGACGCCGTGGGCCAGGATGATCTTCTTGTCCTTGGCCTCCTGCATGGCGTCCATGACCCGCTTGCGCCGGTCGTCCCAGTCAGGTCTGATCGTGCAGTGGACGAGAAGGCAGTCGATATAATCGACGCCGTAGGTCTGGCGGTATTTGTCGATCTCTTCCAGCGGATTGTCGGGGACGCCGCCCATCTTGGTCAGGATGAAGAGCTTTTCGCGCGGAATGCCCTTGATGGCCTCCCGGAGCATCCCATGCGTCCGATACGAGCGGGCGATATCGATGTAGGTGATGCCCTGGTCGTAGGCGTAACGGATCAGCCGGGTAAACTGCTCCTGGCCCAGACCCTGCTGGACCCGCCCGCCGTTGGTTCCGCAGCCGATCCCGAGTCGGCTGAGCTTCAGGCCCGTCTTGCCCAGCGGCATTTGGTCCACGGCCGTCATCTTCGGCGCCGCCCGGGCCGCCAGCGGCGACAGAAGCATCCCCCCGGCCACGGCAGCGGATCTCTCGATGAATTGACGTCTTGTGAATTGCTTTCGCTGCATGGCCAAGCCCCCTTACCAGAAAAGTTAGACCTCCTGCACGGTATTCGACGGCCCTTGGACCGATCCCAGGGCCGCCACCATGCTCTCACAACTGTCCGCAAAATGCAACTCTTTTGTCCGGCTCGGACTTGTTGTACTTTCACCCTTCCCAGGGGTCTGCTATAAGTTGTTTTGTTTCGACCTGTTACAACCGAATCCGGCCTTCCTTGTGGATCCTTGTCTCTGTCTTGTCTCCACCTGCTGCGCCGAAGGAATGCGTCGCGGGACTGAGCGGAGAAAACCGCCAATGTGATGGAGAGTATGAGAAAGCCATGGATCTACAAGCGAAAGAGCATCAAGGGCTGGTGGGTGGGTTGGCATGAAAACGGCGAGCGGAAGGCCAAAGCGTTCCCGACCAAAGCCCTTGCCGAACACTTCCGCTACATCAAATCCACGCAGCTCAACTCCGACGTGTTCACGAGCGTCGTCGACTTCGACCGGCATCAAATGATCGAGGCGTACAGGCAATTCAAGCAGGTCGGAGGCTTGGTGGATGAGTCGATCGATGAGGTCCTACCGATACTCCGACATTTTCAACGATTAGTCGGCCCCAGTTCCTCCAAAGAAATCACCCCGCCGAGCCTGGACACGTTTGTTCTCAAGCGGAGCGAAGAGGTCACGAGGGACACACTGAACAAGGACATACGAAACGTCCACGCCTTCCTCAAGTGAGCAGCCGAGAATCGTTTCGTCGCAGCGGGCTTGGAGATCAAAAGGGGCAAGGTTGCGCAAAAGCCTGTGGCCGCGCTGTCCCCCGAGCAAGTGAGGGATCTCCTCGTGTCGCGGGGAAGGAAGACACGGCAGAAAAAAACAAAAACTGTTGACATTTATGCCCGTTTGGGGGACAAGGGGCGCCTTTACGCTCTTCGGTGCCATTGTGCGAATGCGATACGGAGGAGACTTGTGATTTGAGATACAGGAAGGTCCCAGACGAAACAGTACAACGTTTGCCCTCATACCTGCGTGCGATCCGGATGGTGTCAGAGCAGGGCCGGACGTGTATTTGCAGCGGGGGTCTTGCCGATATCCTTCACATAAGTCCACCTCAAATCAGAAAGGACCTGTCTTACTTCGGCTCCTTCGGCACGCCCGGGAAGGGATATGAGGTCAAAGAGTTGGCTCGCCGTCTGAGCGGCATTCTGAGGCTCGACAAAACCCACAGGACGGCCCTGGTGGGCACGGGCAATCTCGGCGCGGCGTTGTTGAAATACGCCGGCTTTGCGCTGTATGGGTTTGATATCGTCGCGGCCTTTGATGTGGATCCGAAGAAGATCGGCGAGGCTACGCACGGAGTGGTCGTCGAGAATGCCTCGGATCTGGGTACGCTCAAGAAGCGTGGAATCCAATTGGGAATCATGGCCGTCCCGTCCGGGGTGGCTCAGGGGGTGGCGGAAGAGCTTGTCCGGGCAGGGGTCTTGGGGATTCTGAACTTCGCACCCTCTGCTGTGAGTGTGCCCAAATCCGTCAAAGTCATAAGTGTTGATATCGCCGCCAGTCTCGCGTGTTTACCGTACCACTTGTCAGCATGACGAGTGACTACGGCGAAATCCAAAAAGAATCGAACTGAAGCAAGGGAGAAAGCATGGCAGAGAGTAATTTCTTGACTCCACCTGAGTTGGCACGCAGTTTTGTGGGGGTCGGCGTAAAAAAGGCCGGTCTTCCCATTGGCAAGATGCTTCTATTGGGGATCCTGGCCGGGGTCTATATCGGCTTCGCGGCCCATCTGGCCACGACCGTGGCAACGGGCTGGACGATCGGTGGCCAGCCCGCTCTGTTTGGTCTTCAGAAGTTCTTCATCGGCGCCGTCTTCAGCGTGGGCCTCATGCTGGTGATCATACCCGGCTCGGAGCTGTTCACTGGCAACAACCTCTTGACGGTGGCGCTCTGTCACGGCAAGCTCGGTTTTGGCGGTCTCTTCCGGAACTGGATTCCGGTCTACTTTGCCAATCTTCTCGGGTCCATTCTCCTGGCTTGGATAATCGGTGTCGGCACCGGTCTGCTGAGCGGTCCGGTCGGCGGGACGGCGATCAACATCGCGTACGGCAAGGTTGCCTCTTCCATTCCGGATGGGTTCGGTCATAATGTGTCCTATTTCTTCAGAGGCATTGGCTGTAACTTTCTCGTCTGTTTGGCCGTGATGATGGCCATTGCCGCCAAAGACATCAGCGGCAAGGTGTGGGCGATCTTCTTCCCGATCATGGCGTTTGTCACTTCCGGGTTCGAGCACTGCGTTGCGAACATGTACTTCATCCCCGCCGGCATCTATGCGAAGCACTTCGCCGGGGCGGCGGAGGCCTCCGGGAAAACGCCCGAGCAGTTGGCGGCGTTGAACTGGGGTTCCATGTGGTCTCAGAACCTCATCAGCGTGACATTAGGCAATATTGTTGGTGGTGCGATCTTCGTAGGCGCTGTTTACTACTTTCTCTATGTGCGTGGCACCGATACAGAGGCCTAAGCAGAGGTCGTGAAAGCCGGAGCCGCTCCACAAGTGGGCAGGCATGACTCGCGGGCGACCCGTACCGTAGTCCCCCTTGCATGGAAAGGATATTGATCTATGGGCACTGAGATTGCCTCACAAACCGGTGGTAAGCAAACAAGGCAGCGGCTATATCGCCCGTTCACGTGCCGAGTGGAATCTGTCGAGGATTTGACGCCTTCGGAGAAATTGTTTCGACTTGTCAGAGTCGATGGTCACTCCTTCGGACACAAGCCAGGTCAGTTCATGCAGGTTTCACTGATCGGGGTCGGGGAAGCTCCAATTTCAGTGTCCTCTTCGCCGACTCGCGGCAGCTATCTGGAACTCGGAGTGCGCGCCACCGGCACAATGACCGAGGCGCTGCACGGACTGAAATCCGGGGACCGGATCGGCTTGCGGGGCCCCTTTGGAACCTGCTTTCCAGTCGATGAAATGAAGGGTAGAGACCTCTTGCTCATTTCCGGCGGCTGCGGTCTGGCCCCGATGCGCGCGTTGATTCAGTACGTAGAGGATTGTCGAGACGACTACGGCGAGGTCACCGTGCTCTATGGCGCCAAGTCGCCGGCGGACATGCTGTACAAGGACGAACTGCGTGCGTGGCAGGACTCAAGCGTGCTGAAGTGCCTGGTCACGGTCGATAACGTTCCCGGGGGCACGTGCTGGGACGGTGACGTTGGGTTGATCACACAGTTGATCGGACCGCTGACGATTGATCCCGGTAATACCACTGCGGTCATTGTCGGCCCTCCGATCATGTACAAATTCGTGATTCAGGAACTATACGACAAGGAACTGCCGGCGGAGAACGTCGTTGTTTCACTGGAGCGGTACATGAAGTGCGGAGTGGGCAAATGTGGTCACTGCACCATCGACCATGTCTATTGCTGCATTGATGGTCCAGTCTTTATGCTGGATCAGATCGCCAGTCTGAAAGGTGCGATATGAAAAGAGTCCTCACAACCTGCCCGTATTGCGGCACCGGATGCATGTTCTATCTGGTCGTGGATGACGACAACAAGCTCATCGGCGTCGAAGCCAGTACCGAGCATGTCGTGGCCCAAGGCAAACTGTGCGTCAAGGGCTGGAACGCGCATCACTTCGTGAATCACCCCGACCGGTTGACTCAGCCGATGGTTCGTAGAAACGGGAAGATGGAGCCGGCTTCCTGGGATGAGGCGTTGGACCTGGTGGTCGGCAAACTCAAGGAGATCCAGGCCGAGCATGGAAATGACTCGGTCGCCTTCTTCTCATCGGCCAAGACGACCAACGAAGAGAACTACTTGATGATGAAACTCGCCCGGGCGGTTTTCAAAACCAACAATGTCGATCATTGTGCCCGGCTGTGCCACTCATCGACCGTGCTTGGCTTGGCGGCAACGTTCGGCTCCGGCGCGATGACGAATTCGATCTCGTGTATGGAACAGGCCGACTGCATCTTGGTGACGGGGTCCAACACCACGGAGCAACATCCACTGATCGGCTCGCGCATCGTCAGAAACGTCCTGGAGAACGGCGCCAAGCTGATCGTGGCGGACAACCGCAAGATCCGTCTGGCGCGGATCGCCGACATTCATGTCCGCTGGAAGAACGGGACGGACGTTGCCTTCCTGAACGGCCTGATGAACGTGATTATTGCCGAAGGCCTGGAAGACAAGGAGTTCGTAGCGAGCCGCACGGAGAACTACGAGGAACTCAAGAAGGTCGTCGCGGACTACCGGCCGGAACGAGCGGCTGAGATCTGCGGCATCACTCCGGAGGAGATCGTCCAGGTGGCCAGGATGTTCGCTCGGGCCAAGAGGGCGATGATCGTCTATTCGATGGGCATCACGCAACACACGCATGGAGTGGACAACGTCAAGAGTTGCGCCAACCTGGCGATGCTGACGGGCAATGTCGGGCGGCCGGGCACCGGCGTGAATCCTCTTCGCGGCCAGAACAACGTGCAGGGGGCCTGCGATATGGGGGCCCTGAACGGTGTCTATTCCGGATATCAGAAGGTCATTGACCCGGTCGCAAGAGAGAAGTTTGAGAAGGCCTGGTCGGTCGAGAATCTGCCCGACAAGCCCGGACTGACGGTGACAACCGCTATCGATGCGGCGGCGGACGGCAAGCTCAAAGCGCTGTATATCATGGGCGAGAACCCCATGCTCTCCGATCCCGACCAAAACCATGTGCGAAAGGCTTTGGAGAAGCTGGATTTCCTCGTGGTCCAGGACATCTTCCCGACCCCCACGTCCGAGTACGCCGATGTGATTCTGCCGGCGGCTTCCTACGCAGAGAAGAACGGTACGTTCACTTCCACGGAGCGGAGGGTCCAGCACGTGCGCAAGGCCATCGAGCCGATCGGCCGGAGCAGGGCCGACTGGGAGATTCTCTGCGACGTCGCCGCCCGGGCGGGCTACGCCGGGATGAAGTATAACTCGGCCAGTGAGATCATGGACGAGGTGGCATCGGTGACACCTATCTACGGCGGCGTTTCGTTTGAGCGCATCGATCAGGTGGGTCTGCAGTGGCCCTGCACCGATAAGGAACACCCCGGCACACCGGTCCTGCATTCGGGCAAGTTCGCTCGGGGGCTGGGGGCATTCAGTCCCGCGGCATACCGCCCGTCGGCAGAACTGCCGGATGAGGAATATCCCTTTGTGCTTTCCACCGGTCGGTGCTACTTTCACTTTCATACCGGCACGATGACCCGACGTTCCCAATTGCTGCACCGAGAGGAACGGTTCCCCTACGTCGAAATCAATCCGAAGGACGCGCGGGAACTGGAGATTCACGACCGCCGTTGGGTGCACGTGACCACGCGCCGAGGGACCGTTCGCGCCATGGCGCGCGTCACGGACGTGGCCGACAGGGGCGTGCTCTTCATGCCGTTCCACTTTGAGGAAGGCCCGGCAAACCTGTTGACCAATAACGCTCTGGATCCCGTTGCCAAGATCCCGGAATACAAGATATGCGCTGCAAGAGTAAGGAGTTGTTGATGAAGGCCTTGACTGAACGAGAGCTGCGTGAGTTCTTCAAGTCGATAGAAGCAGACTATGACGTGCGCCTGCCCATCGGTCTTCACGATGGGACGAGAGCGCTCGGGAAACTCGGTGACGGGCCTTTGCGGCTTGCCGGGGGCGCATTGCCGGGCAAGCCTACCGGCGTCTTCTTTCCGCAGATGCAGAGGATTCTCGTTGAAACGGAAGGCCAAATCCGAGAGCCGGCGCCGGCAGACAAACCGTTGTTGGTTGTGGGCTATACCGCCGCAGACGCCGACTGCCTGGAGTTCGTGGATCGGTTCTTCAGCACCAACTATCGTGATGATGTCTATTTCAGCAGGCGCGACGGCGCCGTGATCGTCTGCGTCTCGGGCCAGTGTGGGCCGGACGGTGAGTTTCTCCGGATTGCCGGCAAAGGCTGTGACATCGAGCTGGTGTCCGACGGGCAGAGGTACATTGCGCTGACTTATTCGGAAGTTGGGAAGGCTCTGGTCGAGCGAGCCAAAGGCGGCGTGCCCGTATCGGAAGCTGAAGTCAGCGCGCTTCGCGACGAGTCTGACGGCCTGAATACCGACGATTCCGATCTGATCTGTGCGGCGTCAGAGCTCATCGGGCAGGAGAAGGTGCCGGAGGATTTCTGGCAGATGGTGGGCGATCGCTGCATTGCGTGTACGGCCTGCAACCTCGCCTGTCCGACGTGTACGTGCTTCGATGTTTTCGACAGAAAGGCCGGTGATCGCACCGAGCGCTGGCGGATCTGGGATTCCTGCCAGTTGGATGGGTTCATGCGTGAGGCCAGCGGACATAATCCGATGGGGCAGGAGTGGTCGCGGACGCGGCGTCGTCTTCATCACAAGCTTGCCGCCGACGTGACTCGGTGGGGACACGTCACATGCTTCCTTTGCGGTCGATGCGATAAGGTCTGTCCATCCAATATCGGCATCAAGTCGGTTTGCCGCGAGATTGTCGAGCGGTACGGGGCCCGGCCTGCCGCGGAGCCGATCGCTTCCGGAGCCCCGGCGTGATACGCGCCGCGGGGTGTGGTCGGTCCAGATTGCGTGGTTTCAGTTTGCGGCTGTTCTCTTGGCTGTCGATATGTCGAGCCCTGCATAACGGTCGCCGCGTTTTGGAGTGCTTCTGATGAAGTCAGACGAGGAATTGGTTGCTGCCGTCCTGGCACGCTCGAAAGAGACGGAGGGTCGGAGAAGCCTCACGTGCGTAGAGGCTCTGGGCCTCGCCGCTGAACTGGGCGTCGAGGCAGGCGAGGTTGGCCGCATCTGCGATCAACAGGAGATACGGATCTGTCGTTGCCAGCTCGGCTGTTTTTCGTAGCAGGGATAAGTGAAGACGATGGATGAGCTGAAGCCGAGATTCAAGCTGTGGCTGAGCAGCGCCGATGTGGAGGGCCTGTTCGGGGACGGCAAGTACCGACTGCTCAGAAGTATTGAGGCGAAGGAATCTTTGCGTGCCGCCAGCGAGTCGCTCCATATTAGCTATCGAAAAGCCTGGGGCGATCTGAAGAAGGCCCAGGACGCCATAGGCGTCGCTCTGGTGGAGAGGCAACGAGGCGGCAGCCATGGAGGCCGAACCGTACTCACGGAACGGGGACGCCGATGGCTTGAGGCGTACAGTCGTTTTCGGCGAGATGTCGAGGTCGCCGTGGAAAGGTCATTTGAGAAGCACTTTGGCGAGGTGGACCAAATGCCCGAGCCTTCGGCGGCGGGGCGTCCATCGAGTGGGCGGGGCTTCAGTCTCATCGAGATTCTCGTCGTGATCTCGATCGTGGCCTTGCTCCTGGCCCTCGTGGTCCCGGCGCTGGGTCGCGCCCGGTCCCTTGCGAGACAGGCCGTCTGCCAGAGCCGCCTGCGGCAGTGGGGCGTCGCTTTTGCGGCCTACGCCGCAGACAATGCAGGCTACTATCCGCATATGGATGGGAGAGATCGTTGCGGCGATGAAGAACCCTTCACCGCGGGGGGAATCGCCGACTACTACTCCGGCTGGGTCGATGTTATTGCCCCGCTGATGGGTGAGACGCCTTGGCGCGAGCACGACCGGTGGGCCTACCCGGACATCAGGACGGCGTTTCAATGCCCCTCTGCCGAGTTGGCTCCCGAATCGCTGTACAACTACAAGCCGCGGCGGAATGGATATTTCTCCTATGCGATGAACTCCTGTCTGGAGCTGGACGGCAATTGCTGGGCCCCCTTCGGACAGTCCAGCGGCAACAACATGCCGAGTTTCTTGAATACGGCGCGCATCAGACGGCCCGGGCGTGTGATCCTGCTCTTTGACCAGTTACTGGATCCCCGCAAGGGCTACGGCGGCAACACGATCAATCGCTCGGCCGGTCGCCACTGCGGCAGCTATCCCAAGGCCTTCAGCGCTCGCCACGCCAAGGCCAGGGGAGCGCTCGGCGGATTTATCCTGTACTGTGATTACCGCGTAGCATGGAAACAGACGGTCTGGAAGGCGGCCTGGCCGGTGAGCCCCGAGTTTGAGGCGCCGCCCCGAGACGATCCGGACTGGTATCCATATTAGAGATCGACGTGTTGGAGAAATCGTGAGTTCTTCTATGTTTTGGCTTCTTCTTGGAGGATTGAAGTGATGGTGACGTGTGGCAAAACACGCATGACGGCAGGTGTTCTGATCGTTGGCCTCTGGTGTCTGTTTCCGTGTATCGCCCAGGGTGAGTTTCTGAGCATCCCTGAGATTCAGTATACCGAGTCGCCGGACGGCGCCAGTCCCTATAACGGGCAGGTCGTCGATTGCGCGGGAGGCATCGTGGTTTTCAAACGGGCCTCCGGGCGACCGCGGCTGGTGCTGCAGGATCCCAATGCCCTCGACGGCTGGGGCGGCATCCAGGTCAAGGGCTGGGCTAGTGACGCCTTCGTGGATGTGAACGTGGGGGACTGGGTGGAACTCGAGCAGGCGTTCGTTGAAGAGGCCCGCGGGGTGACGTTCCTGCAATACTGGGACGAGAATCCAGACGGTTCTCAGCCGGTACTCAAGGTCGTGAGTCGCGGCCATAGCCTTCCTCGGCCGCTCTATGTAGAGGTGAATGCGATCAAGGCGCCTGAGTATTTGCCTCTTGAAGATGCCTGGGCTGTGACCGACCATGGCGCGGAGCGATTCGAGTCCATGGTCTTGCAGGTTCGGGATGTCGTCGTGGTCGAGCAGGGCCTGGGCAAGGCTCTGGACAACTACGAGCTCCAGTCCTTCCGCGCACCGAGCGATCCCAATGCTCGCTGCTGGGGAGCCGACTACTTCAATCAGGATCGCCAGCAGACCGATCTGTACCTTCGGGGGATTGAGGTGGGACGGCGTTTCCGGGCGGTGACCGGCGTGCTCGAGCAGTACACGAACCTGGGGGACGGCTATGATTACTTCCAGCTCCTGACGCTGAGCGAAGAGAGTGTGGCGGGGCTTTGCCCGGCGGATCTCGACCAGGATGGTGACGTTGATCTCTGGGACTACAGTCTCCTCACCGAGCAACTGCTTACGCCGTCTTCGCCCTCCGAGGGTGAACCCTGTCCGGCGGCTGATCTGAACTGTGATGGGACGGTGGACGCGACCGATCTCGATTTGTTCAACGCGGCGTGGCAGGAGGCCGATGTGAACGGCGATGGTATCGTGGATGGTGACGATCTCGATTAGCCTTGCCGCTTTCCGGCGACTGAGATTGCCGCCGGTAGCCGACTGATAGAACAAGGAGCATGATCTAAAGGAGAACGCAAGTGAGAAGAGAGTACATCCTTGGAGTGTTGTTTTTCAGTGGGGTATGGGGCGTTTCGGAGGCTCTGTTGGGGGGAGCTCTGTACGCGTCGGGGGCGCCGTATGCATCCGTTCCGCTGACGGCCGTCGCCTTTGCCGTTCTTACGGTCGCGCGGATCTATCTGCCTCGAAGGGGGACGGCCACGCTGATTGCATCCTTTGCGATGCTGTATAAGTTCCTGAACGCGCCGTTCTTCGGCTGCCATCTGCTCGGCATTCTCTTTACGGGGGCTTGCTACGATCTCATGTTCGATGTGCTGCGCGTCCGATCGAAGTCACTGGCCGCGGCCGCCGCAACCTTTCTCAGCTATGCGCTCTTTGCCGTGACGATCACGTACGTCTTCCAGTACGAACACTGGGTGCAAGGAGGATTCGGCAAGGTGGCTCGGCACGTTTTCCTGGAAGGCAGCGTGGCGGCCTTGGCTTGCGCCGTTGTGGTGCCTCTGAGCGCGCAGCTTGCCGAGAGACTGAAGTCACGCTCTCCCATGCCCTTTCGCTTGCGATGGCAGCCGGTGCCGGGCGGCCTCTCAGCCTTGACCCTCGGGCTGTGGGGGTTCGGCGTTGTCACCTGTTTGCTGAGCCATGCAGCCGTCCGATAGGGTTGCAGGTGACAGGATTCTCGACCGTTGTGGAGATTGGCCTCAAACATGCTGATTCTGTGGGCGGGTCCGAAACATTCCGGCAAGACGACCTCTGCGGCCCGAGTGGCGCAGCTTGCGGGCGAACGCGGGTTCGCCGTGGCCGGGCTCCTGGCGTATTCCGTGTATCGCCAGGGGCAGCTATGCGGATTTGACGCCTGCGACCTTCGGACGGGGGCCCGTGCGCCGCTGGCCGTGCGCCGAGCCGATGGAGGCGAAATCGGGCCGTTTCACTTCATTGAAGAAGGAGTCGCGCTGGGCGGCGCCGCCCTTGGCCGGCCCGCGACCGACGGGGCGGACCTTGTCATCGTTGATGAATTCGGCCCGCTTGAGCTTGCGTCTCAGGGCTGGCGTGCCGCGGTCGATTCACTGGTTGATGCCGGCCGGATGCCCCTTCTCCTCGTTGTCCGCGAGGAGCTGGCCGGGACGGTGCGGCGGTTGTATGCAGATGTTCCGAGTCGACAGTTGAATGTCATCGCCCCTGAGTCCGTCCACGAGGTCATCCGTCTGCTGGCAGCCACGGGGGCAAGCGAGGAGTGCGATGCTCCGGTTTGACAGCATGCTGATGATAGGCTCCTCGGGGTCGAATGTCGGAAAGACGGAGCTGGCCTGCAGGCTGCTGCAGAGATTCGGTCGCACGCGAGAAATCGTCGGCGTGAAGGTGACCACGATTGCATCTACGGACCAGCCGTGTCCGCGAGGAGGCAAGGGCTGCGGCGTGTGCGCGGCAATGGAGGGCGAGTATCATATCACGGAGGAAACCGATTGTGATTCCGGCAAAGACACCGGACGGTTGCTGGCCGCCGGCGCCGCGAAGGTGTACTGGCTTCGCGTGATGCGCGGGCATCTGCATCAGGGCTGGGCCGCCTTGGCGGAGGTCGTCGGTCGCGATGCTGTTGTGATCTGCGAATCGAACTCACTACGGCAGATAGTGCAGCCGGGGCTGTTTCTCATTGTCGAAAGCTCCGATTGTGAGCCTTGGAAGGCTTCCGCCCGACGGGTGAGGCGAGATGCCGATGGAGTCGTGGCCTCCAATGGAGCGGGCTTCGACCTGGATCTGGAGCGGATTCAACTCGCCGGAGCCAGGTGGGTCTTGAGAGAGGACGCGACGGCCATCGTCATGGCGGGCGGGCGCAGCCGCCGGATGGGCACGGACAAGAGCATGCTCCCGATTGAAGGCCGGCCGATGGTGGAACACATCTGCCGCCGGCTCCGCGGCACATTCACCAGGGTGCTCATCAGTGCCAACGATACGGAGAAGCTGGCCTTCCTGGATTTGGACGTGGTTCCTGACAGGATGCCGGGCCAGGGACCGCTGATGGGGATCGCCTCGGCCCTGGAAGCTTCGGACAGCGAGCTCAATCTGGTGGCAGCCTGCGACATCCCACAGATCGATCTGCCCCTGGCCAGGCGAATGCTCGCCGAAGCAAAGGGGGCCGATGTGGTCATTCCAGTGACTGCCGACGGAGAGGAGCAACCTCTGTTTGCCGTATACCGCAAAAGCGTCCGGCAATGCATGAACGAAGTCCTTGCATCCGGGGGCCGTCGAATCAGTCACGTATACGCTTCCTGCAAAGTGCGTTTCATGGAGCTGGATGATACCGGCTGGTTCGCCAACCTGAATACGATGGCCGATTACCGCCGATTCCGGAGCAGCAGCGATGCTTGAGCTTCACGATGCTCTGAGGATCGTCACGGCCCTGGCCTCAGGCCGCCAAGTTGGCGCGGAGCGCGTCGATCTGCTTGATGCCTTCCATCGTGTTCTTGCAGAAGACGTCACCGCGGATACTGACATACCTCCGTTCAGCAAATCGACCCGGGATGGCTTTGCCTGTCGTCGGGTCGATCTCGGCAACGAACTCGAAGTGGTCGAGACCATCGCCGCAGGGGCGGCGCCGCAAAGGATCCTTGGGCCAAAAGAGTGTGCGAGGATAATGACGGGCGCAGCGATTCCCCAGGGGGCTGACTGTGTGGTGATGCTTGAGCACACCGAAGACCTGGGCGAGAACCGTGTCCGGTGTACCCCGAGATGCCTCGGAGACAACATCTGTCCCCAGGGGGCGAATGCGGCGGCGGGGGAGACCGTTCTCCACGCGGGTGAGATGATCAGGGCCCAGCAGGTTGCGGTCCTGGCCAGCGTCGGCTGCTCCCGGCCTCTGGTGTCACGACGCCCCAAGGTCGGTGTCATCGCCACGGGCAGTGAATTGGTCGAACCGGATCGCAAGCCGGAGGCGTGCCAGATCCGGAACAGCAACAGTTTTCAGTTGTCTGCCATGGTCCTTGGGGCCTCGGCTCTGCCTCAGAACTACGGCTTGGTCGCCGACAATAAGAGAGCAATCCAAGCGGCTCTAAGAAAGGCGATGGCGGAGAACGACGTTGTGGTTCTATCGGGCGGCATCTCGAAGGGTGACTACGATTTCGTTCGCGGCGTCCTTGAGGAAAACCTGGTTGAGCTCGTGTTTGACAGAGTACGCATCAATCCCGGTCGATTGATCGTCTTTGGGATCTCGGACAGCGCCTTTTGCTTTGGCTTATCCGGCAACCCTGTTTCGAACTTCATCATGTTCGAGCTGGTTGTGAAGCCGTTCCTCTATAGGATGGCAGGACACCAATTCAAGGCGCCAATCTCCCATGCGCGCATGGTCGAGACTTTCGTCAGAGATGAGGCCGAGAAGGACCTGTGGCTTCCGGTTCTTCTGGCGACAGATGGCCGAGTCCATCCTATCGAGTGCCGCGGCTCGATGAGCACAATATCGCTCTGTAAAGCCGATGGCTTGATGCACGTGCCTGCGGGTGTTACTGAAGTCCCGGAGGGAGCAACGGTTGCTGTGAGGCAGATTTGACCTCGCGTGTTCTTGTTCGCACGTGAACTGCCAAACTTGGTGACATGTCTCTCCGTTTTGTCTCCAGCCGCATCGATTTCGGTGAAGAACGGCACGCCGACACCCTCTGTCCAGCGCAAAAAACGCAGCTTTGTCGATTTGTCGGCCGGGGCAACGGATTCGTGGGCCGGCCGGTCGAACCATGCTATCGTCCAATCGCGAGGGTCTTCGACGCTAGGAAGCTGCGAGTGGCCAAGCCGCCTGCAACGGATCGGATGAGGTGTCCATGAGGGTCGGATGGTTCACGGCTCACAGGAGCCGGAGAGTCGTTTGAGGGCCTGGTCCTTGTCATTGGGGTTCATGTGGCTGTGGCGGACGGCCTCGGCGAGGGTCGCAATGGTCTGGTCGTAGGTGGTCCGGTCGACCGGGTAGGGGGTGGCGTCCTTGCCGCCGTGGGCGAAGGAGTAGCGAGCCGGGTCTTCGTACGAGGGATTGGCGCCGTAGATCACCTCGCCGACGAGGGATAACGCGCGAACCGTCTTCGGGCCCACGCCTTCCGTGGCGATCAATTGTTCGTAGTTCTTGGGCCTGAAATCACAGAGCAGGCGCAGGATCTTTTCGAGGTAGCGGCTCCTGGAAAAATCCTCCGTGAGGACCGGGTGCTGCGTGAATTCGGTGTTCTCTAAGTGCAGGAAGGTCAACTGCTCGCCCGCCTGGCTCAGGCTGACCATCTTGCTCAAAGGCGAGGCGTGGGCGCGGAGGATCTCGATATCCTTCATGAGCGGTCGGTAGCCGGCGTCGACGAGTTCGACGCTGAGCTGCCGGTTCGATTCGCTGTCGCGCGCGGTCAGATTCAGCAGGTGTTGCTGGCGGGCCGGGGCGACGATGGCGGTGTGCGGCTCGCAGACGAGGTCGCGCACGTTCTCGGAGAACCAGTGATAGCGGCGGGCCGAGGCGTTCGCCTCGTTCATGCCCTGCTGCACGACGGCCCACGCGCCGCGGCGCGAGAAGAAGAACGCGTGGTGATAGATCTGGTAGCCGTCCTGGACCAGGGTGTTATCCACCTTGGCGGCCATCCGCGAGTTGTAGACGAGATTGCTCACGGAGCCGTCGGGCAGGCTTAGCGTATCGCCCCAGGTGGTGATCTCATCAGGGGTCTTTCGCGAGGTTCTGCCCTTGCCGCCGCAGATGAACAGGCCCAGGTCCTTTTCCTCATTCCGGATCGCCTCTTTCAGGGCGGCAGTCAGGATCGTCGTCAGGCCCGATGCGTTCCAGTCGAAGGCCAGAACGGTTCCCAACGATTGAAACCAGACAGGGTCAGCGATCCGGCGCACGAACTCGTCCGGGCCGAATTCGGCGACGAGGACGCGCGTCATCTCCCGGCCCAGCTTGACCATTCGCTGG
Organism: uncultured Phycisphaerae bacterium; assembly: GCA_965603165.1. Taxonomy (GTDB): domain Bacteria; phylum Planctomycetota; class Phycisphaerae; order Sedimentisphaerales; family Anaerobacaceae; genus PLanc-01. The sequence continues at coordinate 1,880 of CBFDBY010000079.1, read as the reverse complement.
AACAGCCACGGCGGACATCGGCCCGTATCCAAGGTAAACGTGGCGATTCCTCGATGCATAGACCATCCCGATGAAAGCCGGCTACTGTTGTATGCACCAGCATTCTACCGCTTACACAGATTATATCCATTCCCGTCGTATGTGTGGTGGCCGCACCGTGACGACGGGGGCATGACCGACAGACGCCCAGACCTCGCGAGACTTCGAAAACCCGCACCTCACGAGGGATCGCCAGTGGCTTCTATGGCACCGGTCGTTCCTCTAATCTGGGCAGAGCGCCGGTATCCCAATGGTCTAAGGAGGGGATTTCCTCGGGAATCGGTTCCGGATGCGGCCCAGTCGTTTCGACAGGGGCCGATTCGCCTGCGGTGGAGGCCTGAAGAAAGGTGGCCAGGTTGGCCTTCCGGTTCTTCAGTCCGAGCTTGCGACGGATGTTCTCGCGATGCCGGCGCACCGTGGCCGGCGAGATGCATCGCAGTTGAGCGATCTCCTTCGTCGAGAGCCCGTTGCGAATCATCGTGCTGATGGCGATCTCGACGGGCGTCAGTTGGACGTGGTCCCGGGCCATCTGGCTGACGAACGGGGAGGTGATTTCGTGGAGGCTGCGGCGCAGCAGGGTCACATAGGAGCGCTGTCGCCCCGTGACCTCGAGTTCCAGTTCGAAGACGATCGGCATAATCACCTTTTGGATATTGGCGGCGATCGATGCCTTGGTCTCCTGCTTCTCCTCTTCGAGCCGGGAGAGGATCGTCCGCAGAGTGATATTGGCTTCCTGGAGCGCCTGGTGTTCCCGCTGGATGGCCCGGTGCGCGGCGCGCAGGTCGGACAGGGCCTTCATGTGCATGAGGACGCTGCCGACGCGTTCGGCCACGGCCCGGATCAGGGCGTATTCCTCTTTGAGAAACGGACCGGTCGCCGGCGTCGGAACGACTTTCCGGTAGAAGACCTCCACGATCCCGGCGGGTCGTCGGTCGATGACGATATCCGCAGCCATTCGCCATTTGCTCTTGGCGAACCCTTTCGTGATGTACTGCTTGTCCCCGTAGACGATGCGGGCGCACGCGTGCTCGGGGAATTGCCAACTCTTGGGCAGGCAATCGGCGACGCTCTGGAGGAAACGGTCCGGCGCGTGGAAATGCATTTCCTGAAACGTGGAGATCGTGTACAAACAGTCCAGCTCCTTGATCCGCTCCCGCAGGGCGATCTCGAGTTCCGTGTGAGAGCGCGAGCCGGCCGGCAGGGCCTCCAGGGTCGCCACACGTTTCTGTAGGGCTTTGACTTGCTTCAACAACTCGGTGCGAGCAGGAATCTTTGCCATAACGATTACCCATCTAATGCACATGCTTTCGCGAAGCTCGGAATCGAATACATCCATGATGCCGGAAAACTACCTAAAATGCAAGGCCTTCTTGGATTTCACCAAAATTGGATGTAAAGGTTTACACTAAAGGGGGTTGCGAAGACATCGGTCGGGAGCTGGACCGTGTCCACTGTAAGGCGTAGTACGGCAGATATGGGTATAAGTGGGCTATTGTAGCCACATAAATCATGTGGTATAGATGAGTATTTTGTTGGGGGTTAGTCTGTTCCGCTTTTCAGCTACAATGCCAATCGTTTCGTGCTGGCGGGTGCGTGCACGTTGCCGCTTGTGTCCCGCCGGACGCTATCGTAGACGATTGGGAGATTGTTTGATGCCCGCTCAACCGCAAAGGAAGGCGTCTGGGTCTCATGCGGTCAATGAACGGTCCCCAGAGGTGCCAGTGACGCCTGTGGCGGAACTGGAGCATCTGCTGAAGGTCGCCGGGTCCGTCTCTCAGGACGCCAACCAGGTTTGGACCGAGATGTGGGGCGAGTTCAAGCGGATCGCCACCGGCAGCGGG
>CBFDBY010000078.1:0-29710 GCA_965603165.1 uncultured Phycisphaerae bacterium | reverse complement strand
TGTCCGCTATGCAGCAACATGAAAGTGTTCAATAAACACTGCTCCCCGTAGTAATTCGGTCAAGAGGCAGCACACCTGCGAAGGATGTAATCAATCCTGATAGACGATGCCGAGCCTGGAGGCGGCCTGCTTGAGTCTGTGATCGAGCGTCCACAGACGGACTCGGCTGAGCATGGCGGAGGCCAGGAGATGCACGTCGATATAGCCCAGGCCGGTGCCCATGAGGCGGTGTGTCTCAATGAAATGCAGCGTCTCTTCGTGAGTAGCCCCCTGGCTGGTGTGAAGCGTCTTGAGCAACTCGAGAATTTCGCGGCGGTTGCGCAGATTGCCGCACGCGAGTTCACCCACGATGAAGGGATGGCAGACGACTTGGCCCTCCTCGAGCAGATGCACCAAGCCAGGACTTGCTTTGCGAAAGTGCGCGATCCACACCGATGTGTCGATCAAGACCATCGCCTTACCTCTGCGTTCTGCGCCGCCGCGGGCGTCGCGCCTGCCGCTCGCTGCCGCCGAGCCGCGCGAGGCGCTGGCCGCTCTTCAAGGCGATCAGGGCCTCCAGCCCCATCCGAATGAGCGAGGTCCGCTCCTCAACGCCGGTCAGCTCGGAAGCCTTGGCGACGAGTTCGTCGTCCAGATTCAGAGTCGTGCGCATATGTCCTTCTCCTGATACATACGTTTCATGCATACAAGTATGCACATAATGAACATCCACGTCAAGTGTTTTCGAGCCCCGCAGCGCCCCATCCATCCGGAGGCACCGAGCAGGTGGGACAGGGCCTGGCCAGGTTCCACGGACGCGGCGAGGTCCTGGGCCGACTCGGTGAGGGTGCGGCTGGGCTTCATCACGACGAGTTAGGTGGCCCCATCGGCCAAACACATCGCCGGACTCTCGTCCACTGAGGCCGACACGCGAGGTATCTTCGCGATTGTCATGCGCTAATGCGGGGCGAGGAGGGTGAAGGGATATGCGTTCACGTTTCTCAGAACGGCGTAGCCCAGGAGGATGGCCAGCGCAATCCATGGGGCGGCCCGGCTATACGCCCAGGAAGGTCGCAGGGACAGCAGGCCGAGCAACGGGATCGAGAGGACCATGAGGGGATTCTTCGATAACGCCTTGGGGAGGTCGCCGTGCAACAGGCAGTGGACGGCCCGCGTCGATCCGCACCCCGGACAATAGAATCCCGTCGCCCGATGGACCGGACATGGCGGAAACAGCCGGCAGCGCGCGGGATCGACGAAATACAGAACGACAAGCACGCCGGCAAGCAGAACGCCGCCCGCCAATGCCTTGCCGGCGGTCGCGGTTGGAGCAGAGACCCTCAAAATCCCGATCCCGCCTCTGCGGCTACGCCGATGATGATGAAGAGGAGGTACAGCAAACCTACAGCGAAACCACAGCCAAAGGACCACCATGCGAATGTCCTTGCCTTGCTTGATGCATTCAGCGCCCCCTGAATGTCCCCTGCGACAATCTTGGAATTGACCTGTGCCGCATAGACAATCGCCGGGATGCCGAGCGGCCAGCAGCAGAAGATCGTGACGAGGATCGCATACACGAGGTAGTTCGGGATTGGCTGTGTCGGCACGCCGGCTTCGCCCGCGTGTGGCAGCATCTCGCCGCAATGGACACACTTCCAGGCGTTTTCGTCATTCACTGACCCACAACGGCGACAATACATATCTTGTACCTTTCCGTTATTCGAGTGCCCCTATGATGATCGATATAACGACGATCAGAATGTAAACGACGGTGGTTAGTGCGCCAAGGACGACGCCGACCCACGCATGGACTCTGCCTTTGGCCTCGGGATGCTTGTTGGCGTGCTTCAGGCCCATGATGCCCAGAATCACGGCCGTGACGGCAAGGGGGATTCCGACACAGGGAATCAGGGAGAATATACCGAAGTAATAGGCGGCCAAGGCGTGCGAGTTCTTGTACGGGATCAGGCCGCTGAAGGTGTCGTCGACGACGACGGCGGGAGGTTGAGCGGGACCGTGAAGCAAGAAGCCGCATCGCGTGCATTGATAGTTGTTCTCGACGTTCGGCTGGCCGCACTTTGTGCAGAAGATCGTGTCGCTTTGAGGTGGCGGCTCCGGAGGCGAGGCGGGAGGCGGGGCGGAAGGTGGAACAGCAGGTCGGGCGGCAACCGGGGCGGGAGGCGGAGCAACAGGCCGGGCGGCGGGCGCAGCGGGAGGCCGCATAGGAGCTCTCGTCGGTTCTTTGCAGGTCGGGCAGCGTACGGCACGCCCCGCATGGGACGAGTCCACACGCAGACGCTGACTGCAATGCGGACACACGAATTTGATGTCCATCCTTTGCCTCCCACTGCCACGTATGAAGCACACACCGTCTATCCGGATTCTCCAGACGGCAAGACTCGGTGTTTCGCGCTCCTCCGTGAATCATCCGTCCTGGGCACTCCAACCATCCAGGTCTCCTGTGCTTACAAGAGAAATGATAGCTCAGGACAAGGGCAAAGTCAACCTGAAGAGAGAGGATTTTGAGGCCGGACGCACCGAATCTTCAGGTGGATGTGCGTCACGGAATCGGCCGCGCACCATGCTCTCGGCTTTGGATTGCCACTGGGCCATGAGGCGGACGCCACGTTTCTTCGAGCGGAGCGCGCGAGACTCTGCTGCGACGGACCTTCCGCCTCGGGCGGCACATTCGCATCAGGATTACTTTGTCGCCGTCGTCTGGCGGCCCTTCGTGGCGATGATGACGTAGTTGCCGTTGGGAACCGGCACATCCGGCAAGAAGACGATTTCCGACGCGAAACCGATTTCGTGTAGAAGCGCCGTGGCCATGTCGGCCGAAGCGCCGGTGATAACGTCCGTGACGCCCGGGCGCGTGCGCGCCAACCACAGGAAAGCCGCCTCGGTGATGTCCCGAAAGGCTGCGTCGGGATACCGGCTCAGCAATTCTTTCGCCATGTCGTCACAACGTTGCACGAGGACCTTCTGGTCGAACGCACCGTTGGCGCCGACGATATCGAAGGTGGCAGCGGCGCGCAGTTCCGTGGCGACGCACCGGTACCGTTCGATCTGCTCGGCCACGGAGAGAGAGGGTCTTTGCGCCTCGAACTCGGCCAGACGACTCCGCCGGAACTCCTCGAAAGAGGGCGCCTCGGGGGGAGGCGCGTAGGCTTTCATCACGAGACGGCCCCCCGGTTTAAGATACTGGTGGGCCAATTCGAAGAGCTGCTTCCATTGGTCCGGGCACTTCAAGAAGAGAAGCCCAGCGTCACAGAACGTGCCGCCGAAGGCTTCGCACAGATCAGGCCGCCGGTCGAGCCAGTTGGCGTTGTACAGTTCCACGCGGCTCCAGTCCCTCGTCCCCATTCGGCGCATGGCCTCGAGCGTCTCGGGGTGGATGTCCATCCCGACGATCCGTGGCACGTTCAAGTCCAGCGCCAAGTCGATGATCTCCGGCGTCGCACCGAAGACCATGATTCCCGCGCTGTCGACCTGAGCCATCTCCCTGCGATAAAGATCCAACCCTTCGGGGCTGGCGTGCATGGGAACGGTCAACAAGCCCCACATTTTGCGGATGCGTTCCACCAAAGATTCATCCAGTTTCATCATGTCTCTCCTGAGTCGCCCCGGCCTGAGCCGGTCAGTTTGCGCGCCCAACATCGAACGCGATTCAGAATCCGCCGCAACAACCGTACCGGCGGACGAAGATAAATCTCCAGCCACAGTCTGACTCGAACGGCCCGGTACCAGGCCCGACCGTTCTGTCCGGCCTGCTTGCCCCGGGCCAGTATGGCGAGGAAAAGGTATGGCACCCACTCCGGAAGACCACGCAATTTCAGCACGTCCCACCAACTCACGTCCGTCGTAAGCGATTTCGGTACGGACGGGCCGCAGGCCATAAACGCCAGTTTTGTAAACAGACACTTCTGGCACGTTCCACAGTTCATCTCGTCCGGATCCAGTTGATAACAGACCCGCAGGTCCTCCATCGCCTGGGGCCAGGTTCTCACCAGATCGGCCTTCTCAACACGTGAAACCAGGATGCCGTCATCCTGAATGGTGAACCGGGCACTGCTCAGCAGCGGATCGGTCAACGGATGGCTCCCCCACTGGTGACTCAGGAAGTCGGCCGTCACCGTCGCGGCGATCATTCCATAACGGCACCGGCCCGAGAACCAGTGGAGACATGACGCAAGGAGTGCCGCGTGACAGTGCTCCCATATCGCCGGGCACTGCCGGAAGTTCGTTCTGACGACGCACATCTGTATCCCCAGGCTGTCCAACATGCGCCTGGCGGGAGGCGTGTACCAGTCCGCAAGCGAACTGTCCGGCTCGAAGTCGGCCCCATAGACGAAGACGCCCAGCTCGATACGGCGGTTGCGGCGACCGACCAGCCGGCGGTGGTGACGCAGAAGCATGTAAGAGCTGTCCAGACCACCTGAGAACAGGGCCGCCGCACCGTCGCTGCCGCTCGACACAGGCTCGACCTCCTGCGCTGCGCGCACGACGATGGGACGGTAGAGATCGGGGCGCCACAAGGCCCAAATATCCATGAAACGCTCCAGATTCGCGAGCAGCGACACCGAGACCATCCCATCAACATGGACGGACGCCCCCGCCCGCATGGCAGGGAACAAAAGGCTCAGGACAAAAGAATCCGCCAGCTCAGACGCACCGGCGGCATGTTCTCGCTGAATCTCATACCACACAGTGTCAGGACCACGAAGAGGCCCTTCAATGGTCGCGCTCATTCTGAGGAACTCACGGCGTTCCTCAGGAGGCAACGGCTTGATGCGAAGCTCAGCCATCGGCATCTGCACCGCACGTATACCCCGGGTGCAAACCCGGACCAACCCGCGGGCCAACCAGACCAAACGATTTGCCGCCCCGCCTCCGGCACGCTGTCTCCGAAAACGCGGGCCTGTACAGGGACATCATACCGGCTCGACCCTCGGTCCGCACGCAAAATCCCCAAGACGTTTGGACGGGTGTGTGCCCAGATATCGTGGCGGGCCTCCTGTCATTCGCCATGTGGAACCGAGCCCCTCCTTCCTGTTGTCATGTCGAGCGGAGCGAAACGTAGTCGAGACATTTGCCCCCAACCGCAGGACGCCTCCGACTCCCAGCCAGACCCCTCGACTTCGCTCGGGGTGACAGAAAAGACCTATCCTGCCACGAAACGTAGTCAGGCACTTGGACGGTGTGTGACTACGTCTGGTCGTGGAACAGGTCTGTTCCAACAGCCGCAAGCTACAGGGTTTCCGCCGGAGGCAGAAGCTCCCCGCCCGCGCCGGCGATGAGGTGAGGCAAACCCTCTTCGAGTTCGAGGGGCTCGGTGAGGTCCTGGGCCAGTTCGGTGAGGAAGCGGCTGGGTTTCATCATGATAAGGTTGCCGCCGCGGTTGCGGTAGACCTGCGGGACGACGAGATAGACTTCGTCGCGGGCGCGCGTCACGGCGACGTGGAAGACACGGCGTTCCTCTTCGAGGTCCTCGTCGCGGTTCATCGCCATATCGGTCGGGAAGCGGCCGTCGGCCAGCCAGGGAATGAAGACGACCGGCCATTCGAGTCCCTTCGCCTGATGGATCGTGCTGAGGATCACGAACTCCTGCTCGACGGGCCCCTCCACGCAGGTCTCGCCGGAGAATTCGCCCGCCAGGGACACGTCGGCCAGGAAGGCCTCGACATTCTTGTACTGGCCCGCGAAATTCGCCAAGGCGCGGATGTCCTCGCGACGCATCGCGGCGTTGTCGTAATGCGAGACGAGGTAGTCGTCGTACGAGCGTTTCTGCACGAGGTCGATGACCTCCGCCGGTGAATCGATTTCGGATGATTCCTTGAGAAGGCCGACGAACTCCTGAAAGAACGGCCGGGCGCTGCTCGGCAGGAGACTGGCCGTCTCGATACCCAGCATCTCATTGAATGGGTCGGCGGCGTCTCCGATGTGCTGCCAGACCCGCCGGGAGATCGCGCTGCCGACGCGGGGCAGCATCTTGAGCAGGCGCAGCCAGGCCAGCTCGTCGTGCGGGTTCTGCAGGATGCGCAGGTAGCACAGAACGTCCTTCATGTGCGCCTGCTCGAAGAAGCGCAGGCCGCCGCGGATGTGGAACGGGATATTGCGACGCTGGAACTCCAATTGAATCTCCAGCGAGTGCCAGTGACTGCGATAGAGCACGGCGATATCGCCCAAGCCCCGGCCCTCATCGAGCAGGTGCAGCACGTATTCCGCAACGAACCGCGATTGCGTGAAGTGGTCCTGGCACGGCACGATCGCCGGCTTGAGGCCGGAGGTGCGAATCGCCCGCAGGTTCTTCGGCAGCCGCCGGCTGTTCTGCGCGATGCTCGCGTTGGCTAACGTCAGGATCTCCGGCACGGACCGGTAATTCGCCTCGAGCTTGTACTCCCGCGCCTCCGGGTAACGCTCCTTGAATGTGATGATGTTCTCGAAGCTCGCGCCGCGAAAGCTGTAGATCGACTGCGAGTCGTCGCCGACGACCGTCAGATTCCGGTGCTTCGAGGCCAGCAGATCGACGAGCGCGCCCTGGATCGCGTTCGTATCCTGGTACTCATCCACGAGAATGTGCAGGAACTGGCCGGCTAACATCTCGCGGACGTCGTCGTGCTCGCTCATCAGGCGCAGCCAGGCGCTGAGCAGGTCGTCGAAGTCGAGAAGCTGTCGCTGCCGCTTCTTTTCCGTGTAGAGCACGAGCACTCTTTCGATGCCGTCGATCTCCTGGATGAACATGGGAAATCGCTTCGTGATGACCGCCTGCAGCGGTTCGAGCGTGTTCTGGATGAAGCTGGAGATCGCGGCGAGAACGTTCTTCTGGGGAAATCGTCTTTGCTTGGTGTCGACGCCGGCGTCGTGCACGCACGAGGCAAGCAGGTCCTTGGCGTCCTCGCGGTCGAGGATCGTAAAATCGGGCGAGATCCCCAGCCGCTTGCCGTGCATGCGCAGGATGCGATTCGCGATGTGATGGAACGTGCCGCCCCAGATGCTGCGGGTCTTCTGCTTGACGAGCACCTCGACGCGGCTGAGCATCTCGCGGGCGGCTCGGTTCGTGAAGGTGACGAGCACGATCCGGCCCGGGTCCACGCCGTGATGCACGAGCCAGGCCAGGCGGTAGGTCAGGGCCCGCGTCTTACCGCTGCCGGCGCCGGCCACGACGAGCATGGGGCCGCCCGGCGCGGTCGCCACGGCCAACTGCTCCGGATTCAGGTCCGCCCCGAAATCGATCTGACCCGCCGCCGTTCGCGACTGGAGTGTGAATTTCCTTGCCATGCTGCTTCAATACTTCGTTCGTTCCACGACCACCCCCGGACCACCCAAGGCTGATGCACCAGCATACCCGAGGATGCCGGAAATGTCATCCCTCCATCATACGACATGGCGTGCGACATCCGCAGGAATCGGCAAACGAGCGGAATCAACGGTCGAGCAGGTCCTCGACCACACGTTTCAATGCGGGCAGGTGGTTCTGAATGATATCCCAGACGATTTCCGGGGCGACGACATCGTAGCCGTGGCTGATCACGTTCCTGAAACCGATTATCCGCTCGTGCAAGGGGATGGCGGCCAGAAGGCCCCTGTCCAGGCGCCTGACTCGGTTAAGGGCTTCGCCGATAATCTCGAACTTGCGTTCTACTGCCGCCTGAGTCTTCACGTCCTCGATATACTCGGCGGAAGTCAGGCCGTGAGTGAACTCCTGAATATCATTGGCGGCCTGGACGATATCGAACAGGTATTTCCTCGCTTCATGCTGCATAGACGTTCTTTCGACTGCGTTCGATGCTTGCCTGGAAGTATGGGTTCCTGACACTTCCCTCGACGACCACATCCACCGGTCGCCCGAAGATCCGCTCAAGTCCTTCCTTGAGGTCGAAATAGCGATTGAAGAGCCCTCCTCCATCCTGTTGGAATCGCACCAGCACATCGATGTCGCTCTGGGAACCAAAGGACTCGTCCGTGGCCGAACCGAACACGTCCAACCGACTCACCTTGACGCGCCGGCAGAGTTCGGCAACTTCCAGCTTAAACTTCTCAATGTCGAGCATAACGTCACCTGCCATGGGCCGGATCTTTACGATCCCTGAGCGTCCGCTGTACCTGAGTCGCTGGCAAATGCGCCGCGGCACCCAACGATTATGCCCGTCTCCGCAAGGTCAGTCAAGCGTGGAGAAGGGGCGTGAAATCAGCAGAGAGGCGGAGACTCCCACGAAAGAAAAGAGCCCGGGGGGCCGGGCTCTGCGATGCTCAACCAAAGAGTGTTTCTATACGCTGTCGCGGACGACGAAGGGCTCGCGATAGGAGCAGGTGAGGTACTTGTTGGCCTGCTCGGCGTGGGCGCCGACGAAACGCTCCTGCTTGGGATCGTAGGTCAGTTGCGGACCGAGAACGAACGGCTGCTTCGCCAAGTCCACGTTGTTGCCTTCGAGCTGTTCGAGCATATCCTTCAGCGTGTTCACGGCGTCCTCGTGCGACTTGACGCTCTCGCGGACCTGGTCCACCGTGGCCTCGGCGCCGACCCGCCAGGCAATGTTCGCCTGGTGGCAGACCGCCGTGCCGAGGTGGCCGACCTCGATCTCCGCCGCCAGATCCTCGCGCCGGCCGCTGCGAACGGCGTCGATGAAGTTCTGGGCATGGGCCGAACCGCCGTCGCCCTTGTACTGGTGGACGCGCTTGCCGTCGTTGTCATAGGCCCAGCCGCCGCCGCGCGAGATACGCACGGAGCCGGCCTCGCACTGGATGTAGTTGCCGCCGCGCGAGCCGAGATACACGGCCCCGTTGTTCTTGCCGCGACGCGTCGGGTCGGGCAGATTACGGATGTCGATCACGAATGGCAGGCCGTCGTAGTCCATCAACGCAAAGTGCATATTGGGCGTCTCGCCGTTGTCGTCCCAGGCGAACCGATTGCCCGCCGCGACCATCTTCGTGGGCACGCTCGTCCAGCCTAAGATGTGCCGCACGTCGTCGAGATAATGAATGCCCCAGTTCGCCATCTCGCCGTCGCCCCAGTTCCACTGCCAGTGCCAGTCGTAATGGAAGCTCTTGCGCATCACCGGCGACATCGGGGCCGGACCCGCCCAGAGGTTGTAGTCGATATGCTCCGGCACGGGCTGCGGTTCCGTCACCTTGCCAATCGAGGTCCGCGCGCCGAGCTTGGAGCAGTGGACCCAGAGGACCTTGCCGTACTTACCCGCCTGGACGTCGCGTGCGGCCTCCTGGACGGCCGGGCAGGACCGGTGCTGCGTGCCGGCCTGCACGACGCGATTGTACTTGCGGGCCGCCTCGACCATCTTGCGGCCCTCCCAGATCGAGTGGCTGACGGGCTTCTCCACGTACACGTGCTTGCCCGCCTGGCAGGCCCAGACGGTCATCAGCGAGTGCCAATGATTCGGCGCCGCGATCACGAGTGCATCGATATCCTTGCGGTCGAGGACCTGGCGGATATCCGCGTAGCCCTTGATGGCGGAATCATCGACTTTGTACTTCTTCTTGTACCCCTCGACTCCCTTTTCGACGATCTGTCGATCCGGGTCGCACAGGGCCACCACCTTCACGCCGGGCAGCTCCTGGAAATGACTGACATGGGCCCCGCCCCGGCTGCGAATCCCGGCCACGGCGATCCGGACCTCGTCGTTGGCCCCGCGCACGCTGGGCACAAGACGACCGAACGAGGACATGGCTACATACGAACCGGCCGTCGCGGCCAGAGAATGCTTCAAAAACCCCCGGCGATTCATTCGACTCATCATCTGCTCCTTTCCCCTAAATCCACGGCTCTGTCATCAGATCCGTGCAGGATGGATTCTGCCGCCCAACGCACGCAGAAACCCCCGGCACACGTGCCCGCCATTCTACCCCAAACCGCTGCCGAATTGAACCGTTTTTGTTCCTCACTCAGACCCAACGGAGATGAGACACGAGCACACGGCCATCGACATGGACGCCGGCTGCAATGAGAGGGCCGCGAAGATCGCAGAGCAAGTTGCTGGCCCCACGATTTCCGCGGGATCAGAACGCCTGCACAACCGACTACGGACGCCGCCTTGATTCAATAATCTTGCGACGCTCTTCGAGAAGAACCTCCCAACGAGGCAGCGGATCCAAGACCAACGGCTCCTCACGACTGGAAAGCCTTATGCGAAGAGGTTGAAGGGTGGACAGTTCGCTGTACCTCACAAAATGGGACGTCAGTTTCAGAACAACGGACTGGCCGGCGGGTACCGGAATCCTCCCCTGCGGCTCACGGTTAGATGCGGCCCCGCCTTTCTCGCTCACCGCGAAGATGGCGATGGCTATCGCATTGCTTCCCGTAAGAACGACAGGCCCTTCAAATGCGCTGTCCGAGGTCGAAGGATTACGTACCGTCAGAAGGACCGTAACTCGTGCAAGATTTACTGCTACCGTCTGCTTCTCGCCTTCGACGTGGACTTCCGTGCCGTGTGGCAGCGCCAGCCATTGCTGGCTGCCAACAGACAGTTCAAGCCCGCGCTGGCGGGCCTGCTTGTCCCGGTCGCGATACTGTTCATACAAGACCTTCCAGGGAGGCAGCGGCTGCAAATCCAGTCGCTTGACGTGGTTCGGAAAGTCGATGGCCAGAGCCTCGGCACGCGAAAGCACGCGATACTCTTCAAGGGTCGACGACAACTCCAGTACGACGCGCTCGCCTCGGGGGACTACGATGTCCCCATCCTCCAAGGTCTCATGGGATCCGCCCTCGGCCTCGTGCACGTGGAAGATCGTGATCTCCGAACCGTCGCTTCCGATCAAGTTGGCAGAAGGACTAAACGATGTGCTTGAGGAAGAGCGGTTGCGCACCGCCAGGGTGAGCTCAACGCTCACGAAATCTTCATCCAAGGTATACTCCCGCCCGTTCGTGTGGACTTTCGCGCCGGCGAGAACCGCACCCCACTTCTGTCGTTCAATACTGAACTCCAGCGGCGCCTCGGCCGTGCGTCTCTCTATACGACGCCGCCTTTCACACAAGACCTCCCAGGAAGGCAGTGCTTCCAGAACCAACCGAATATCGTGGTGGCCGAGCCGCACGGCGAGGGGCTGTGCGCGGGAGAAACCACTGTATTCTTCACCCTTGCTCTTCAATTCCAGCATGATGTGCTTGCCCGCGGGCACTGCCAGACCTTCGTCCGGCCAGCCCTCAGAGGTGCGGCCGTCGATCTTCGCCAGCCGAAGAGGCATCGTGGAGCCGTCCCCCCCCACGAACGTGATGGGGGGCTTAAGCAGAGCAGCCGTGTCAGAAGGATTGCGCACCCTCAATGCAACCGTCGCAAAGGCAAGGTCCTTTGCTATCGTAACCTCTCTCGATCCGGTTTGTACTCTTGTTCCTGCCGGCAGCGCGAGCCATTCCTGCTTGTCTATGGAGAACTTCAGCCCATCCCCGCGGCTGTCAGATGGGCCGACGGCAGTTCGGGACAGGCTGGGCCCGGTACTTCTGCCCGACGGCCGAATCAGTGTAGTCACGAGAACCGCCATGGCGACTGCAAATGTGCCCCCCAGCAGAGCGATCGCCAGCCAAATTGCCTTCCTTGAGCGGCGGGATGTTTCTCCCCCTGCAGCCGGCTCATTCTCTGACGCGGCGGGCGGTGCCTCCAATCGAACCGCTTGCGGCGGCGCCGGGCCCGACGGGACACCATCCGCTTGCCGGAAATCGTTTCCGTGAATCGCCAGGGCGACCAGGACCACACCCACGATCAGCACGAGCTGCACAACCACCGAGACCATCATATTCGGGATCGGGATGACGGCGCCAACCAGTCCAAGAGAAACCGCGAGGTTGAAAAGACCGCACAGCCGAGCGGTACGCCCCTTCAAGCCCACCTTGTCGGTGATCGGATACGTGCCTGTGCCGAGCACATAGATCGACCAGATTAGCAGGAGCATGTGACGCCTCCTTCTCTGCAATAGCGATCAACAGAGACAGAAACACATTCTCGGATAGCGTGAACGGCTCATACGTAGGCCATGCCCATCATAGCCCCTGCTCATCCCCTCATGCAAGAAATCTTATTATACGCAGTTCCATCCCCTGCGGCGGACTGTTCTTTCTGCCACCAGAAACGCATCGCGACAGCCGTGCTTTTCGCCATACCCGCGCTCGAGCGCCGCACGCCTGCCTTCGACACAGGCCCCAACGGACTGAATAGCCTCCATTTACATCTGCAGTTCTGTGACTCCACTCGCTCTTCGTTGTATAAGAGGGCCGAGGCATATCGATAGGGGATTCGCCGTCTTCCGCTCCCACAACTCATTCGATCTCACCTGGCGGACTTGCCGGCGTGAGGTGTGCCGCCATAGGCGCCGAGGTTGATGAGGCCGCCGTTGGGAGCCAACTCGCCGCCGACCGGGCTCGTCGGATCGCCAGCGTCGATGCAGGGGCTTGTGCCGTCGCTGCCAGCGCAATAGACAACCGGGCCGTAGCACGCCGGGGATGAAGAGAGCCGAGGGCGTTCAGGCCGTATCGCTGTAGCACTGCCATTCGACCTGGCCGAGTTTCTTCAGGGCGTAGCCGATCTCGCGAAGGTAGTCGCCGTAGATGATCTGGACGTGAAAACCTTCCATCTCTCGGACCAGGCGGCGCCAGTTGCCGTCTATGGCGATTTCGATCTGCGACCGGCACGCCGGGAATGCCGGCGACTCGATAATCGTCCCTCGAAAGCCTTGCCACTTCGTGCAGCGGAGATTCGGAATCACGACGGTGACCGTCTGTCCTTTGGTGTACTCGACCCGGCAGGCCGCACCGTAGTCCGACTCATAATGGGTCATGATCGCCGCCGGTTCGTAGTCTGTGCCGTTCATCTTGCGCGGTGCGGCGCAATGGGCAACGGTGAATATCCCGTCGTGCGGGAAATGCGAGTTGCACACGAACGTCGGCCGGCCCGCGATCCATCGCATCAGAACGCCGGGCAGCGTGTGCGACAGATCGGTGTGACAGTAGGCGGTATAGCCGGCGTCATTGGCCAGGCTCAACACCAGACACGGCGGCGTATCGAGCATCTCGATCACGCCCCCACCCATACACCGGCCGAAGCCAAAGTTCGAGGCGCCCGTCTCGGCCATCAACTGCTCGCAGACCCCCAGCGCCAGAAAGGAGTTGACGACAAATCTGCGGTGCGTCTGGAGGGCGATATTGGGCGTCGCGAGCAGCTCATCCGTCCGGCGTTCGGCATTCCTCATGGCCTCGGCGTCGCTGCGAGCCTTCGCCAGACGATCAGCGAACTGCTGCTCGGTAATGCTGTCGATCTCATAGCCCCAGACTTCTTTCGCGTGCACAGGCCCGTTCGCTTGCGCCGGCTCGCTGTACGCCACCAGTCCGCCGATCGCGAGCATCCTCGTGCCTTTGGCGTTGGCCAACCCATAGAGGGCCCGCAACCGCCACAGCAACTCGCCATAGTCATCGACGACGATGTCCTGCGTATCGGTCTCGGTCACAACGAACGTATCGCCGTTCTGCCGCAGAAACCGCCAATGCGCGATTTCGTACCACAAATAGAACGGCCCGGACTTGTGACGGATGAACATCACCATCGGCGTTTTGGACGAAGCCACCACGTTGACCAGGTTCGTCCCGCCAGAAGCCGCGTAGAGCACAATCGCATCGGCATCCGCCGCCGCGACCGCCTTGGCTTCACCCTCATTGCGTACTTGCGCCAAGGGCAACATCTCGATGGGAAACGCCGCCTTGCCCGTGAGCCTGTTCAGCTCACGTTCGATGCGAGTAATCTCGGCACTGACATCCTCCTCCGTGCGCACGCCCCCATAGCTGCGCCAACTCATCTTCTCCCGCCGCGGCTCCAGATGGTACATCAGCGCCGGCTGGACCCGCAGCGCCCGCCCCTTCGGCAGCGGCTGCCCGGCGATGCTCCGTCCGGCCCCTGCTGCTCTGCCCGGCGTCGAGACGGCCGCCCCCATACTACCAACCGCCGCCACAGCACCAAGGCCTCCCAGGAAACCGCGTCGGCTTACCCCGATCCCGATCTTCCCCTCGCGACTGCCTGAATCCTTCGTAGCCATAACAACCTCCCAAGACCGACCGAGCGCACGACACCTGCACTGCGATTCTTCCCTTACACCTTGCCCTGCTTTTTGACCTTTGACATTCGCTACCGCCTGCCCGAGACAACGAGGCTGGACTTGAACTCATAGATCCCCGATTGGAGTTCGAGCATTACGTGGCCGGGGCGGGTGGCGGTTTGTTTTACGCCTTGGGCCTCAGCGAGAGGCCAGCCGCTTTCGGTGGCGGTTTTCTCGTCGGCTGTCGGCAGGTGGAGCGTCGCCGTGGTGTTGGGCGGAACGGTGACATTCCATGTGAGGTTCCGCTTGTCGTCGAGGCTCCAGTGGCTCACGATCCGGCCGTAGAGGCTGTCGTGGTGGGCCTTGACCCATTTGAGTGATGGGTCGTCCACGATGCCGGGTTTCAGGATGAAATGCTGGAAGCCGGGGTTCTCCAGATCGCTCTTGATGCCGGCGAGGCCCTCGATGAACCACGTACCGATATAGAGATACGAGCTGTGGCAGAGCGAGTTGTCCATGTCCCAGGATTCATAGATCGACGTCGCGCCGTGGCGGAGCATGTCGCCCCAGCCGGGATAGGTGTCCTTGTTGGCCATCGTAAAGAGCAGGTCCTGACGGTCGAGTGCCAGCAGGGTCTTGTAGAGGAAGGCCCCGCCCGTGATGCCGGCGTGGATGTGGCCGTGTCGGCGGATCAGGATCTCTTCTTCGAGCCGCCGTTCAATCACCGGTCGCACGTCCTCAGGCGGAAGGTCCACGAGCAGCGCGAGGGCCAGGTACGCCTGGAAACCGTTGACGTAGCTGTTGACGCTCGGGATGAAGAACTCGCGGTGCACGGCCTTGCGGACCTCGTCGGCGCGGGCACGGTATTTGTCCGCATCGGCTTTCTCGCCGAGTACGCCAGCGATTCTCGCGGCCGTTTGCAGATTGAAGATCCAATAGCAGTTGTTGAAGAACAGCGTCTCGCGCGTATCGCCGTTGACGCCCTTGGCGCCGGGCCAGAGCCAGTCGCCGAGGAAATCCCACTCGCCGCCCCACCGGCGCAGAATGTTGGCCTTCGCCTTGGTTTCGAGGAAGGCCAGCCAGCGCTGAATCGTCGGGAAGTTCTCTTCGAGGATGCGCGTGTCGCCGTAACGTTCGTACATCTCCCACGGCAGCGTAACGCAGTAGCCGCTCCAGCCGGGCCCACCGCCGCCCCAGTAGGTCGGGGCCGTGTACGGCAGGTTCCCGCTTTCGATCGTATCCTGGACCGCCGCCTTCTCCGCCGTGCCCCAGGCCGCACTGCCGCCCTGCACGTCGCGCCAATCCTGGCTCCACTTGGTATAGAACGCGCCGAGGCTGTAGTTGTTCAGCCCGCACTCGGTCGTTGCGTGCGCGTCGCCGCCGTAGCCCATGCGCTCGCGATGCGCGCAATCCACGACATACCCGCCGAGACTGAGGTCCTCGAACGTCCACAGGGTCGTGTCATAGATCCGGTTCAGAAGCTCATTCGAGCACTCGAAATCCGCCGCCCGCGCGTAGTCGGTCCGCACGAGGCAGGCGCGGATGTCACTCAGAGCAGGCTTGTACTTGAGCCCTTCGATCGTGACCCATCGGCCGGTGAAGTAGTTGAACCGATTGCGAAAGGTCCCTTTGCCGGACGGCCCGATGATGTACTGGCTGTGCAACCGGTGCGTCATATCTGCGCCAGACTGCTCGGAGAATTTGAACTCGATCACGTCACCCGGCTTGCCGCGAACATCGGCTTCGAGCCAGCCGGTGACATTGACGCCGAGATCGACGCGATACACGCCGGGCTTGACCTCCTCGATTCCGACGGGCCGCACTTCTTTGATCCGCCGATTCGGCTCGACCATCTCCGCCGAGACCAGCAGCTTGGGCGAGTAGACCGTCGCGCGTTCCCACTGCGAATCGTCAAAATCGGCTTCGCACCAGTCGCGGATTTCCTTGTTCGCATCGTATCGCTCGCCGCCGAAGTGCATGAAGTCCCACACGCCCAGCAGCGTGTTCGGGCTGGGATGCGTGCGCCAACTCTCATCGGTCACGACCTGTACGCGGTCGCCGCCCGGCAGCGTGATATCGGCCTGCGCCAGGACGATCGGCGTCTGCGGCCGGTCGGCCGTCTTGTACGGCGGGAAGATCGACCACGACACCCCAAGCCACAAACCGATGACGTTCGTGCCTTTCTTAAGCTGGTCGGTGATCTCATAGGTGACGTAACGGGCGCGCTTGCGATGGTTCACGACAGCCGGCGACAGCACGGCGTCGCCAATCCGCTTGCCGTTCACATAGAGCTCGTGATACCCGACGGAGGCGAGGTAGACAACCGCTCGTTCGGGCCTCGCCTTCAACTCGAACGTTTTGCGCAGCCACGGATCGGGCACCTTGTTGTCCGGCGGCGGCCAACCCTGTTCCCGGCTGAAGAGCACATCGGTGCCGATCCATTTCGCCGACCAGTCCGACCTCTCCAGCAGTCCCATCGTCCACCGCGCTGGCTTGCTCCAATCGGACGTCACGCCTTCCTCATCCTTGACACGCACTTTCCAGTAGCATTCCATTCCGGATGCCAGCCGCTTGCCGGCGTAGACCACCTGCATGGCCTGGTCCGAAGCCGCCATGCCGGAATCCCACAGGTCGCCCTTCCCCCGATTGAGCAGCGCCTTCGTACTCGCCACGAGGACCTGATACGCGGTTTGTTTCTGGCCGCGAGCGGCCGGGTCTGCAGCTACAAGTCTCCAGCCCAAGCGAGGTTGCGGCACGTCCAGCCCCAAGGGATTCGCCAGATACTCGCACCGCAGGTCCGTCGGTCGCACGGAAGCCTGTCCGCTGCCGGCATAGGCCGCACCGACGCAAAGACACGACAAGATGACAAGAGATGACGTCCATCCCACAAGTCTGTTCAAAGGCGATGAGCTCATGTGTACCTCCTGACGAGCGATCCTATACGGTTTCATCTCCAAGCGCGATCTTGATTATAGTCACCTCGCGGAAGGATACCACGCAAAAACCATCCGAAGGCAGCGACATGCAACGACAACTGCAAGGCGGGTGCAGTGAGGAGAAAGGAACGCGTCACGTCCGGTCTTTGTCGGGGGCCCGATCTTCGGCAGACGCAGGGCCGCGTTCGATGTGCGCGATCGCGCCGATGAGCGCGACGGCCACCCAGATCCCGCTGGCGATCACGAGGACGGCGGACAAGATAATGATAGCGAATATCACGGCTGTCATTCGTTCTTCTCCCCCTCACTCGTACCGAAGAAATGGCCGAACAGATAGGCCAGAAGCGCGGCCACCAGAGCGGGAATGATGGCGGGAATACCGGTCTTATCGGCCCAGAGAAACTGCCATGCGAGAGCCACCACGGCCCCGATGACCATCGACAGAATCCCGGCCAGCGGACGTGGTCTCCGCAGCCATAAGCCAAGCACCAGAGCCGGAAGGATGGCCGGCGCCCAGACCGTGTAACAGATCAACAGACCTTTGATCAGAGTCGGCACGGCGACGGCCCCGGCAGCAGCGGCGACCGCGATAATGATCGTTGCCGCGCGGCCGACGTCCAACGCGGCCACGTCCGGCACCCTTCGCAAAGGACGCACGATATCCTGCGTAAACGCCACAGCGCCCGCATTCAACAGGGAATCGAGACTGGACATGATGATGGAGACCGTCACCACCAACAGGAGGACATAGCCTTCCGTCGGCATGATCGTCTTGACCAGGTTCAGGAGGACACGATCCTCATCCGTGCCTCCCGCGATCGCCCCTCGCGCCACGATACCCAGCGAGACCATGATCAGGAACCAGATGATGCTGAACAGGCCCCCGAGTACAAACCCGTTCCTTGCCACCCGCGTCGTCTCCGACGCGAGGGCGCGGTTCGCGTAGGGCGGTATGAGGGTCTCGCCAAGGAAGAAGGCTGTGAGAAGCCCTATGATTTCCACGCATGACATGGAACCGACCGCATCTCTCGTAG
Organism: uncultured Phycisphaerae bacterium; assembly: GCA_965603165.1. GTDB lineage: Bacteria > Planctomycetota > Phycisphaerae > Sedimentisphaerales > Anaerobacaceae > PLanc-01. The sequence goes on along the minus strand of CBFDBY010000078.1, from coordinate 11,733 downwards.
CGGTCGCCGCCTGTTCCATGAAGGCCGCGCTGCCCCCTTCGAGATGGAACGCCAAAGATACGAGCAGCACAATGGGCAACAGGATGGCGAACGCCGTGAACTGAAACGCGTCCGTAATGACGCTCGCCCGCAGACCGCCCGTGGCGGTGTAAAGCGTGGTGATCCCCACCACAATCGTCACAGATGACCACGGGGGTAGCCCGAAAACATCATTCAGGACGACCCCGCCGGCCTTCGCCATGACGGCGGCAAAGCCTGTACACAGTCCCACGGAAATAATGCCCGCCAGAACGTGACACGTGCCGTTGTAGCGTTGACCGATGACATCGCCAAGCGTATGACAGTCACTCAGGGCGCGCAGACGCGGAGCGATGAGGATCCCTACCAAAACGTTCTGAAGAGAATAGGCCAGCCCGATAAAGAAGAAAAGGAAACCGCTCTGGAAACCCCTTCCAACGAAGCCAATGGAGAAGACGGCGCCGACATACGTGGCACAGAGGCTGCCGAAGATCAGGGCCAACGGCAGCGCGCGCCGGGCCAGGGAGAATTCGGCGTACTCGCGAGCGGCGCGGGCGCGTACGGCCACTAACGTGAGAACCACCACGTAGCCCACAACGAGTGCCACCGACAGTACCGCGTGCACAGTGCCGTTCCCTAATCCGTCTGCCACCTCCCCGCCCGGCGCAATCAAGCAGGACTCGAACCGAGTTGCAGCAGTCTATTGGCGCCCTTCCTGAAACATCTCCTCTTCCAATTCACTGATCGTGGCGTCCAGGTCGGACTCGTTCCGAATCCACCCGAAGCGCGCATCGACCAGAAACGTACGGTACCACTGAATCAAATTCTTTGCGAAGTCCTGGTCCTTGCAGTAGATGCCGAAGGAGATCTCGCCGGCGTGCGACCCGGCCTTGTGCGGGATCTGCGGAAACGCCAGCAGCACGGCACTGCGGGACAAGAGGAATTCGATGTCCGAAACCTGGCTGTGGTAGATGCGGAGCCGGCCCGACGCGATGGCCTCCGGATACTTGCGGAACAGGTGACGCGCCGCGTTGGAGAACCCCAGGACGCTGAGGTTCATCGCACGATGCACCCGGACGTCGGGATAGTTCTCGATGATCGTATAGAGCTGGCTCAGATAATCATCCATGGGAACGCGCTCGCCCTCGAACAACATGCAGGTCCACAGCTCACCGTGGCCGGTCGCATCGAGCTGCTCCTCAAGCATCCGTTTGGCCGCGTTGTACGTCTCGCGCCGGTTGCCGAGCACTTTCAACTGGCGCTCCATCAGGACCTGCGCCCAGACGGGCATATCGCCCGGCAGCGATTCCGGGGGACAGACGCCCAACCGCGTCATCAGCCGAAGGAACTGCTTGTGCTCGGAGCCGTAGAACCTCCGCCCGACCACGCTGCCCACGTTGCCGTTGCACTCCAGGCCGTATTTCTTGTGATATCCGAAAGACAGGCGGTGGATCTCAAAGCCACGCTCCTTGAGAATCCTTTCGAGCTCGCCGACCAGAAAGGCCGCCTGCTTCTCCGGGGCCTTGTCGATCGACAGGTGCACGTTCGGGCACAGGACAACGGGCCGCTTGCCCAGAAGACCGGCCAGCGCGCCGAACTCGTCCGCCGCCTCCTCGAGTTCCTCCCGGCCGTCGTAACGCTCCACACACACGAACACAACGAGCACGTCGTTGAAGCTCACCCTCGGCTGCGGCGGAGATATCGTGGATGGGTCAATCCGTGAGCTCGGCTCCTTATCTTCGAAATAGCACGAGGAACATTGGTACGAATCCAAAATCATATCACTACGTCAATCCTCGCATGGTCTCATTGCAGGCTCACACGATTGCGATTGCGGGTGCGGCTTCGCGTTGACGCGCCGGCTTTCTTGAGCCGGGACGCGATGCCCGCGTCAACGCGCGAGATAAAAAGGCCCACGTCCGGCGTCACCATCCGGTCGCCGAACCCGGCACCGTTCATCAATCGCACGACTTCCGTCGCCTCCCAGAAGTCCCGCGACTCGTGCACACGCTTCGCCTCCTCGCGGGTCAGCGACTTCAAAAACGAGGGCAGGCATCCGTCGCGCAACGCACCGGCGTAGTCGGCCAGCAATTCCTGAATTTCCCTGTTCGTGTTTGACATCTGAAAACCGCTCCAAAATCGAGAAGACTGTTAGTCCTCCTCGCCATATTCGCGACTGTAATCCTTCAACATCTGTCTCAGCTTCAATATGGTTCGAAACTCGAGCATCTTGACGGCCCCGACCGTCGTCCCGAGTTGACTGGCGATCGCCCGGTTGGACATCCCCTGCATCCAGAGCTCGATGGCCTTGCGCTCGCGGGCCTTGAGCTTGCCGAGCATCTTGTGCAGGATCTGCTTGAGCTCCGCCTGCGACGTCAGCTCGCACAGGCCCAGGTCCGGCGCCACAAGGTTCTGCAAATCATTCTGCGATAAGTACAGGTTTCGATTCATCCTTCGATACACCTCGCGGAGTCGCTTGCGCATGTAGTAGAGGTATACCTGTCTGAGAAGCTGCTTCTCATTCTCGATATCGCGCAAGTGATCCGGTTTTTCCCAGATATCCGCGTACACATCTTCGAGCACGTCCTCACATTCCACTTCGTTTCCGAGGTAGCGATGCAGATGCCTGATGAAGATGGCAAATGTCGCTCTCACAAAAGGCTCCATCGCCCGGCGACGCAAATCGGCGTCCGGAGCCGTCAGTTGCTTCAAGGCGTTTCGCAGCCGCTTATCCATGACCGGTTGCTTCGTTCTCCAGTTCTCGTTGTCTTTGGCCCTGGCTGCCGCACATGCCCGGCGGCCGCAGGCGCGGGCCATCAAGCCCGCAAACCTTGATTGTATCGTAGAGATATGAAGAATTCAACCGGCAAACTCCCATGCGTCAATCTTCAGATATGATGGTACCGACACCATCGAAAGGCCCGGGTTCATGCACAGCCAAGGCACGCCCCCGGACAGCAGTCATCATCCAAACCGACGGCCTACGAACTTCCATTCCGCGTAGACGGCCGTCGAGCCAAGCGACGTGATCAGGGCAAAGATGGCGAGGTCCGCCTTGGGATTCGGCTCGCGACTGACCGCCAGCAGCGGCCGGCCACGACCCGTCTGCTCGTCCGCCCTGCTCACGGATTCAGGCCGCTCGACTGTAGAGCCGGCGCCCTCGCCCTGCGGGGCCGGGATCTCCTCCTCGGCCTTCTTCTCCACGGACGGCTCTACCCTTTGCACGCCAAGAACATTCGGACCGCTCTGCGTGGCAGAATCGGGAGCAGCGGACAGTGCAGCCGCCCCCGTCGGCTCCGTCCCGGACGCCGGTGCATCCGCTCTCGGCGCCGCCCCGGCGATCTCTATCTTACCATCGGACGATTCCGCCGAGGCAGCGTCCGTCGTCTTGGCCGAGGCGGCCTCGGCTTCCATCTTCTCCAGCAGCTTCAGCAGGACCCGGGCCGACTCGGCGTTCTCAATGTCCTGGCTGGCCCGCTCCAGCGGCTCACGGGCATACCCCGTCTCGCCGACGCCCAGCAAATGATAGCCGAGCAGAAGCTGCAAATCGGCGTCGTAACCGAACTTATCCAGCTTGTCCACGAGATCCTCGATTTGCGCGAACAGCACGTCGTCGTCGGCATAGAGGCCGCGAGGGTAGAAGACCCCTTCCTTCTCGGGCGTGACTTTCTGCAGCGATTCGCGAAGCACTTCGGCCGCCTTCGAGTACTGCTCGTCGGCAAACAGCGCCTGAGCGTAGGCGAACGGCAGGATCATATCGTCCGGGGCCATCCCCATCGCGGTGGCGAACTTCTCGGCCGCAACGCCATAGTTGCCGCCCTCGAAGCTCTTGACGCCTTCCTCGAAGCGCGTGTCAGCGAGCGTCTGCGGAGCCGGCTGCTGCTCATCCAGCTTCTCGCGCACATCCTCCCACGTGCTCTGATCCACCGGTGCGTCCGAGCTGTAAGAGGCCTGGAGCGCAGCGCCTTCATCGGTCGAATTGTAGTAGTTGTACGTGTAGTAATTGTTGGTTCCTGTCGCGACTTCCTGCGCGACCGGGTAGTACCCGTACCAGACGTATGGGTGCCAGCCGTACCAGTAATAGCGAGTGTACGAGCAGTGCGTGGGCCAGTAGCCGCCCAGGCTGACGAACACGTACTTGCGATGGTAGTACGGATACACATGACGGCGGACCACATGCGGACCGAACCGGTACCAAATCGGATAATAGTAGCGAGGCCAGATGATCCGATGGCACAGCCGGTGATGATAATCGTAGTACGTGTGGATATGGTTGTACGAGTGTCTGATCAGATCCGGACGGTCGTAGTACCTCGCGTGCAGATAATGGGGCCGGCGGATTCCGTCACGCGTATGGAAAACGCCGGTCGTCACAGAACTCCTCAAACCCACGGGACTCCTGGTACGACGGAAGTCATCCAACCGGCTGCTGAGGCTTCTATGCCGCACGTCGGCCGCGATACTCTGCTCTTGCGGCAGAGCTACTCTGCTCGGGATCCGCCGCGTGCCCGCAGCGGCTCTTCGATCACCGATGCGGTCCCGCAGATTCGGGCGACTGCGAATGCTGTCTGTCCTGTCTCGCGTCCGGAGACGCGGCGAAGAGATGGCAGGCGTCCGTGGATTTGACCCAGCCGCACCGGTCCTGCTCTCCGGCGAAACCGGCGCGCGTCCCCTACTCTCACGGAGCCGCGGTGTCGGTCCCCTTCGGCCGGCCGGCGTACTCCCGACTGGATTCTGTGTCCCGGAGGGTGCGGTGGACGGACCGCGCGAGATGGATCGCTGTGGCTTTCTTACGAGGTCGGCCATCCGTCGAGACGGCTGCGGTGTAGCCGACGAAGGGTTCCTGACCGACGGCTTCTGCCCTTGGACCGCCGACGGCGCTCGTCGCTCGCCCATCCGCCTCATCAGCGAGCCTCGGCCCGATCGCGAATCTGTCGAAGGCGCAGCCGCCTGATTCCCGGCGGACGACCCGATCGGGCTTCCTATGCGGGAGTGCAGCGGATTTGTGGTCTCAGGCGTCCTGGCAGGGCCGGTAGAAAAACTCTGTGGGATCTGCCGCTGCGGTGTCGTTCTTGACCGGGTCGCCTGCCGACGCGACGCCATACGTTCGAAAATCGAACTTCGGGAAGAACTGCTTCTCTGCGAAAGGCTCGGCGAGGACGCCCGTGGCGTCGAGCTCGGGGTACTGCTCGTACCGATCCGGCTGCCGATCCTCCCCGTTCCGTTGAGGCCGGAGTCGCCGGTCTGAGGCGACCGCGACCATACCCTCGGAGAAGACGGGGAGTTGTATCGTTGCGACCTGAGCGTTGGGCCGTTGCTCCGCGAACTGGGCGTACTGGGCCTGATGCTCCGGCTTGAAGGCGCCTGCCTGGGCGAAGGAGTACTGACCGAAGGCTGCGAAGGGCGCACCGAGAAAGACCGGCTGCGGCCCAGCGACGGGCTCGAAGGCCTCGACAGAGACGGCCGGCTGGAACCGATCGATGGACTCGGGCGCGGGCTGGGACTGCGGGACGGCATGCTCCGCCCCGGTGAGATGGGCCGACTGCCAACGGACGGGCTGCTCCGGCGCGTGCGAATGGAGAAGCCGCCCCGCTGACTCGGCGACGGGCTCCGCCTGATGGAACTGCGCGAGCTGGAGGATCGGCTCCGGCTGGACAGCCTGCCGAGCGATGAGCTGCGGCTCGGGCTGCTGCTTCTAAGTGACGGCGAAGAACGCACTTGCGGCGCACTCGGCCGGCTCGGCGCGCGGGTCGATCGAATCGCCGACCGCCGCGAGGCCGAGCTGCTCCGCGACGACCTGGCGCCGTCGACCGAGGAGGCCGCCAGTAAGGCCGCCCCGACGACCACGGCAATAATCCTCGCCCAGCAATCGTGTCTCTCACCTACCACAAACATCGTATAACTCCTTTCCCCGGCGGCACTTCTGTTCACATACCCAGTCCGGCCATCCGGCCTGACCGCCGGCATGTCGCACGCTCAACTGCATCGTGCGACACATATCACAGCGTTAGCCCTTCGAGAGGACTCATAGTCGTAACTCTTTTGTTTTCAAGGCTTTAAGGCTTGCGTTCTGGCCGGTGCAAAGGCCCCGAAACCGCCACTTGTGCCTACCGAACTCATCTCGTGCAAACCACAGCCGCATACTCCTGTCCATATGATTCCCTTCTACATCATTATAAGGCTCCGGGAGCCAGCAGAGTAACAGGAAAAAAGGCGGCGTCCTGACGCAGATCCTGTTGCGGCAATGTCCTTTCTTTCCTTGACAAACCGGTCGCGGCAGAGTATAATACGTTCTTAAATGGAGGAGCGGCCGGACGGATTACGGTTGCTCATGGATCGTTGCTGCTGAGCGTCTATCGTAGCCGGCGGCGGGATAGCCGTAAGGCCCGATAAACGCGGCACAGCTCGGCAGGAAACGTGTGCACCCGGGAGCGCTTCTACGAAACGGATTTCCAGGAACCTTGGTGCGATAAGGGCCTGCGCCAAATCGGAACGAGGCGACGGGAAACATCCGAATAGTGGACAAAGAGCAAGGGGGATACAAGCGATGACACGAAATCTTATCCTGTTCCTGGCAGCCGCGATTGTCGTCGGGGCCATGCCGGCGTGGCTGGATGGGCGGCCCGGCATCGCAAGGGGCCAATCGCCCGCAGCCATCGTCCCTGTGGCGACCTGCGCGCTGACAACCACGGAACCACCGGCTTTGCAGGACAATTTCGGTGACAACAGAATGGGGGAATTCTGGAAGCTGTATCAGGAGGATGCGAACAACTGCCGGGTGACCGAAACCAACGCACGCCTGGAATTCGAAGCGACCAAGGAGGCCGCCGAGGTCTTTGCCGGGTATGTCGGCGACGGATGGTGGCTCGACCCGGCCGAAGATTTCACGATGAAGATGGACCTGTACTTTGACCTCGTCACCTACGACGGCGGCTGGCTCAGCTTCGGCGTGAGTCCCACTCCCAAGAATCCACGCGACAAGTACGTCTCGGTCGGCATCGGATGCGTCACCCGCTATACCAACTACTGGCGCGAGTGGAAGGATGGGTACGAGATCCGATGGGACTTCGTCAGCCGCTTCAAGGACCGCGTGACTCTCTACATCTCGTATGAGGCTGAAACCGACACGGTTCATGTCGGCGACTCAGGCTACGGCAGTGAGAATGCATGGTATTCCGTTACCGGACTCGTTCAGGAGCGCTGGGGCAGTCAGCCGCTGTACGTTTACCTCGGGGGAACGGGCGAGGGCGCGAAGATCGAGGCCGGACACGCGTTCATCGACAATTTCGCGATCGAGAGCGGCGCCATCGTGAAGGCGGTGGATCCGGGCGAGCCTGGCGACCCCGGCGAAGGGGAGTGGACCGGCCCGGGGGAGAGACCGGATATCTACTCGCCGGTCTTCATGGTGCCGTCCGTGATCAATCGAAACGACCCAGACGATCCGGTCACCGTCATGGCCAATTTGCCCGACGATATCCGCCCGGAAGACATCGACGAGACGCAGTTGCTGGTCCTTCTGCCCGGCGGCGTGAAGGCCCTCAAACAGACCGCCTTCAAATGGCTGAACTGCAAAACGCTCGTCATGGCGTCATTCCGCCGAACGGCGCTGATGGGAGCCATCCCCGAGAATGGCGAGGCGACCGTGCAGATCACCGGACAGCTCAAAGACGGACGCGACTTCGCCGGGCTATATACGATCACGCTCGAATAGAGACGACACGAGGTCTATTCCAGGACCCAGATGTTGCGGTACTGAATCTTGTGCCCGTGGTCCTGGAGCTGGATGGGCCCTTTGGCCCGATGCCTGTTCATCGGAATCTCCACGTCGTCGTGGATCTTGACGCCATTGTGCAGGACCGTGATCCGCGGCAGTTCCTTCACCTCGCCATTTCCGTCCAGTCGTGGGGCGCGAAACGTGATATCGTAGGCCTGCCACACTTCCGGCGGCAGGCAAGCGTTCACCGTCGCCCGGGCCACATTGTAGAGGCCGCCGCAGTCGCCGCACGTGTGCGTGAGCCCGAAGGAATCGAGCACCTGGACCTCGTAGCGATCGGCCAAATAGACACCGCTGTTGGCGCGTCCCTGGCCGCGATTGCGAGGCTCCAACGGGAGCTTGAATTCGATGTGCAGGTGCCGGATGTCGCCGAACTGCCGCTTCGTCCGGTTCGCCCCCTTGCCCGGTGCAATCCGCATGCTGCCGTCGTCCAGCGCCTCCCACTCGGCATTGGTCCAGCCGCTCATGTTCGGTGCCGTGCCGGGTTTGTACGCGAGCAGCACGACCGCGTTGGCCGGGGGTTGAACGCCTGCGCGAGGGGATTTGCTCTCAATCTTCTTCAGTTCGAAGGATTGTCCGTACTGACTTCTCGCGACGAGGTTTCCATTTTGGATCTCGCCCTGCCAGTCGTACCCGCCGCAGCGACCGAAGAGCGACACGCGCGACCCCTGGGCCACACCATAGATCTCGACAAACGCCCCCTCGGTCACCGGCGTAGCCGGTCCCGTATACAGGACGACCCGATGGTACCCGTCGCCCTCATCGACAACCTTCGCCTGTGCGTTCATCGTGACCTTTGGATCGGGATGGAATGTCCCTTCATACTCGCCCATAAACGGCCCGGCCCATAGACCTGCCGCAAGACTGTGAAGCAATACAAAGCAAACGAGCTGTTTTGCGCCGACGTGTCTCATTGGATGCATCTCCTTTCCACCTGCTCTGCCAACACACTTTGCGTGATTCACCGCAGCCGGCACCGAACGCGCTATCCACTCGGTGACCCGGCGAACGGCCGGGCGACCATCATAATGCATCACCCCCAATAAGCCAAGCAGAACGCCGGAGGAATCCCGGCGTTGAGGCATCGACCGGAATGCGGCCCGGAGAATCAAGGCCACGCGAGCACCTGCAATCGCGGGACACCATGGTATCGTATGCCGACGAAGCAATCTCCGAGAAGGCGAGGAATTGAGATTGCCGCGCCAGCCTTCGGCCGGCTCGCAATGACATTCGGGGCGTTTGCCACGACCGTGTCATACACCCTTACCGCACACAGGGAAGCATTTGTCTTTCCGCGTCAACTCTGGTAGTCTCATGGTGCGCGTTCCCGAGAACATTGGGCGCCATCCCGGACGCCGTGCTTGCGCCGGCGTAAGCATGCTCCGACCTTCGAGCAAAGCATGTCTACGCAAGCGTGGACATGGCGCCCGGGCGAGCTGTATAGAAACGCAAGACAACATCTATCCAAGGGGAAAGCATGGAGCTGAGACAGCATGCACGCCGGTTGTGGCTGTTGACCGTCGTATTCATCGCGATCGCATCGATTCAGGCTCACGGCGCCGAGACGCGCAACGTCGTGATTGTCACGGGCAACGACTATCCAGGGCACAAATGGGCCGAGACAGCGCCGGTTCTGGCCGAGGGGCTGCGGCAGGATGCGCGATTGAAGGTCGACGTGGTCGAAACCCCGGACTTTCTCGCCTCCGAGAAGCTCAACGAATACGACGTTGCCGTGCTGCATTTCATGAACTGGGAGACTCCCGACCCCGGGCCGAAGGCAAGACGGAACCTTGTCAACTTCACGAACAACGGTGGCGGCCTGGTCGCGGTGCACTTTGCCTGCGGCGCGTTCCAGGGCTGGCCGGAATTCGAGAAGCTCGTCGGTCGGGCCTGGGACCCGAATCTGCGAGGGCACGACCCGCATGGAGCCTTCGAGGTCCGCATGACCGACGTGGACCATCCGATCACCCGCGGCCTCAAGCCGTTTGAGACCGTCGATGAGCTGTACACGTGCCTGGTGGGCGACACACCCATTCAGGTCCTGGCCGAGTCAAAGTCCAAGGTCGATGGCAAGAACTACCCGATGGCCTTCGTCCTGAGGTACGGCAAGGGACGGGTCTTTCACAGTCCGCTGGGCCATGACGTTCAGGCGTTCAGTCCCGCCGTCTGCGAGCTGTTCCGTCGCGGCTGCGCATGGGCGGCCGGATTGTCACCGGCGCCCGAGGCCAAGCCGAAGAGGATCGCCTTCCTCGCCGCCCAGCCGAGCCACGGGGAGAACTGTCACGAATGGGACACCGACGCCGAATTCGTGAAGCAGTGCCTGCTGGACGCGACGAACGTCGAGCCGCCCCAGATCGACATCCACCGCAACGGCTGGCCCGCGGACCCGGCGGCTCTCGATGACGTTGACGCGATTGTCTTCTTCGCCGACGGGCGCGAGCACCACCCGCTCGCCGTACCCGGCCGGATTGAGAAGGTTCGCGAGTTGGCCGGGCAGGGCAAGGGCATCGCATTCCTGCATTATTCCATCGATCCTCCCGAAGGAGCGATGCCGGACCTGCTCGAATGGATCGGCGGCTCGTACGAGGTCGGGCGCTCCCAGAACCCCATCAACGTGGTGAAGGCAACGCCGATCGCGAACGCCCATCCGATCACGCAAGGCTGCGCCGCCTACGTGGTGGAGGACGAATGGTATTTCGACCTGCGGCTGCATCCGGACGCGGTGGCCCTGCTCACGGGCCCCCTGCCGCCGTACGATCCGAAGGACAAGGTCCTGTCCTGGGCCTATACCCGGCCGAACGGCGGGCGCGGCTTCGGCTTCGCGGGCGGGCATTACCACAAGAACTGGCACATGGAGCCGTTCCGCAAGCTGATCCTGAACGGAATCCTGTGGGTGGCCGGGGTCGAAGTCCCGCCGGAAGGCGTCGCGTCCATGCAGCCGTGGCGGTTCGTCAGTATCCCCGACTTCGTGAACGCGGACCTCACGTATCCGCAGCCCGGCTGGGAGGATACGCTCGATTACGTCCTGAAGGCGATCAAGGCGGAAGACCCCGAATTCGTCCTGGTCGCGGGCGATCTGGTCATGGGACACTGGCCCGACAAGGACTCCATCAAGAAGATGGCTGATATCTACTATCCCGCCTGGATCAAGCGCATGGAGGATCATGGGCTGAAGTTCTACGCCGGCATCGGCGACCATGAGATCGGCGACAATCCGTGGCCCGAGGACAAGGCGAAACTGGTGTACACGTTCAAGCGCCAGTTTCAGAAGTACCTAAGCATGCCCTTCAACGGCCCGCTTCGCATGAGAGGCACCGCGTACTGGTTCATCCACGAAAACACGCTGTTCGCCGCGCTCGATGTGTTCGAGCAAGGCAGCGGCCCCCAGGGCGGCATCGTGCCGAAGGTCACGGGCGAGCAGTTGGAGTGGCTCGAAAACGTACTCACCGACAATCCCGGCGTGGAGCACATCGTCGCGATGGGCCACACGCCGGTCCTCGGCCCGGCGGCGATCGAGAGCTCCAGCGGCCTGATGCTCGAAGGCGGGCGCGAGTCGGCGCTCTGGCAGACCCTCAAGAAGCACGGCGCCGATCTCTACCTCTGCGGCGCGGTCCACGCCATCACCTGCACGGCGGCCGATGGCGTCCTCCAGATCGCCCACGGCGGCTTGTGGCGAGGGCGTCCCGCCCTTGCTCTTGCGTCGGGCCGGCGCCGGCAAGATGCCGGCGCAACGCCAGGCCAGGATGACCTCGCCACGATGAACTATCTCGTCGCCACGGTATACCCCGACCACATCGACCTGGAGCTCAAGGAGATCGACATCCTGAACGAAGGCGGCCGCCTGCAGCAAACGGGAGACAACCGCCCCCGCGAGAGAGTCCGAATCGCCGACGAGATCAAACAGAGAGGCTTCGTCACCGCAGGCAGCGCGACCCTCGCCA
>CBFDBY010000077.1:0-29992 GCA_965603165.1 uncultured Phycisphaerae bacterium | reverse complement strand
CCGCAGGAAACGAGGTGTACGCGCCGGACTATGGAATGAGAATGTGAGTTCCCATTCGAGCGCCGCTCGGATGGGAACTCTTCTTTTGCGCTATGCCGCCGGCGGTCAGGAATGCGCTCGGGCGTTGATCAGCGCAGCCAGCAGGATGTGCCGCAGACGGTCGGGGCTCAGAGCGTCCAGATAGGCGTCGGAGAAATCGAGCTTGAACCGGCCTCGAAAGTTCTTGATTCGCTTCTTCAGGTCGTCTTTTCCCAATGCGGCAATGGACGTTGCCGTCTTCTCAAATTGGCGCGGTGCGTACACAGTTATGACCTTCGTCAAGGCGGTTCTCTTGCGGATTTCTCGGCCAAACGCCGAATCGCATCTGAGGTATCGGGCAGCACGACGGCGGGCTTTCGCGGAAACTCTTGCGGGGCGGCGCAATCGCCGAAATTGGCTTATTATTGGCCGGGAAATTTTTTGTTCGGCCCGCGGACGTCTGATAATCTGAACTCATGAGAACAGACCAGCTTGATTACGTACTCCCGTCGGAGTTGATCGCCCAGCATCCCCCTGACGTTCGCAGCGCGTCCCGGCTGCTGGTGCTGGATCGCGCCGCGGGCCGTCACACGGACAGCCGTTTCGACCACGTGGGTGACTTCTTGCGGCCCGGAGACTGCCTTGTTCTAAACGATACGAAGGTTCTGCCCGCGCGGTTCTTTGCCCGGCGCTCGACCGGCGCGAAGCTGGAAGGACTGTTTCTGCATGAGACCTCGGCCTCCGGCGTCTGGGAGGTCATGCTCAAGGGCGCCCGCAAGATCAAGCCGAACGAAGCCATCCATCTCCAGGCCAGAGAGCAGCGTGACTTCTGCCTGGCAACGGTGCTGGAGAAGAAGCCGGAGGGGATATGCCTGCTGAAGGTCGAGACGCAAACGAGTGCCGCAGAGGTGCTCGAGCGCGTGGGCTTCCCGCCGTTGCCTCCGTATATCCGGCGGGACCGCGACCCGGCGGTGGCGCAAGATGACCTGCGCCGCTACCAGACGGTCTACGCCCGGCAGCCCGGCGCCGTAGCAGCGCCCACGGCGGGGCTTCACTTCACCGATGAACTAATCGAGCGGTTGAAAGACGCCGGCATTCGCTTCGCCCATGTGACCCTGCACGTCGGCGCCGGCACGTTCAAGCCAATCGCCACCGAGCACATCGAGGAGCACCCCATCCATCACGAGTGGTACCGCATCGACGCGGCGAACGCCGAGGCCATCAACGCCGCCCGCCAGGCCGGGGGGCGCATCATCGCCGTGGGCACGACCGTGACGCGCGTCCTGGAGGCGGTCTCTGAAGCGGGCCGGGCCGCTGCCTCCGAGGGCTCGACGAACCTGTTCATCACCCCGGGCTATCGGTTCAAGCTCGTCGATGTCATGGTGACGAACTTCCACCTGCCCCGGTCGACGCTCCTGGCCCTGGTGACCGCCTTCGCGGGGCTGGAGAAGATCCTCGCCGCCTACCGCCACGCGGTCGAGCAGCGCTATCGCTTCTACTCCTACGGCGACGCCATGCTGATCGTGTGACCGCGAGTGACGCGGGCTAAAGAATTCGTCGGGCCACGGGCAAGCGGCGTACCGCTGCTCCCAGCGCGAAGCACAGGGGGACCATCACGAGCGCTACGAGTGCGAATTTCAGCAGGGGGTACAACTCGACATCCCGGACCGCCAGCGTGACGAGGATGACGACGGGCGTGTGGAGGATATAGGTCGCGTAGCCGGCGCCGGCGGCTTCCTTAGCGAGCGAGCCTTGGCGATTGAGGTGCTCGCGGAACAGCACGGTCAGTCCTACGATCATGGCCACGCCCACAAGCTGTTCCCACATCGCATAGGCGAAAGCCTGCCAGTGGAACCCGCCGAGGAACTTCCCGACGTCGCCTTCCAGCGCTCCGCCCAACGTGAACAGCAGCGGGAAGATGACGAAGATGAGAACGGCGGCGAGAGCAAGCCATCGTCGGCCGGTCGCTCGGGACATGCGTGCCAGCCAGTCGTTTCGGCACGCCACGATGCCCAGCCCAAACATGCAGGCGTATTGTGAGACGAAGGGCAGCTGCAATCTGAGAGGGTCGAGACTCCAGGCGACGGGCAGGCGGACGCGAACCAGGAAGTTGGCGAGCCCCATGCCGGCTGCCAGAGCGATCAGCGTAAGGCTGCCGGGAGGGGCCTTTTGTTCGGACGTTGGAGGGTCGTTCCGCAGCAGGCGGTAGCCCACGTAAACGAATGAGAAGACGAGGAGGATCTCGACGAACCACAGCGGACCGCTGCCGAGGTGAAACGACGTGTAGTACCCAGCGAGCATCTCTCCGAAGGACCCGTCGATGTCGAGGGCGCCCGCCTTGATGAGGGGGTAGGCTTGCAGAGGATGGATCACGAACTCGTAGACGAGCAGGGGGATGCCCAGTCTCAGGAGGCGGTCGCGCAGGAACCGCCGCGGGCCCTTGCGGTCGTAGGAGCTGGGCGTGAAGTAGGCGGCCAGGAAGAAGAGAACGCCCATGAAGTAGCACTGGGTGACGGCGATGAAGAAGGATAGGGCTGTGATGGTAAGCATGTCGGCGGGCCGCTCCTTGTAGAACCAGGCCCCCTCGCCGCCATAGGTGACAGACAGATGCACCAGAATCACCAGTACGATCATTGCCGTGCGAAGATTGTCGATGAACAGCAGTCGGTTCTTCGCCATGCGCGGTTCCTGTCACTGCCACCTGATTGTCCGCCGGAACGTGATTCGGCGGTCACACCGAGATTGTCGCACGAACGCGTCTGATATTCCCGAAAAAAACTCGGCAAGTTTCTCGGCATCTGTGACGGGACGGGACCGTCAGCCCTTGGGCTTCCTGACCGGCCAGGGCCGAACGCCACAACGCTTGGCCCACTTTTCGTACAGGACCTTCATCTCATCGACTTTGTCGGGGTGGCTGCCTGCCAAGTCGTTCAACTCGGTGCGATCGGCCTCCAGGTCGTAGAGCTCCCACGCACCGCCGTGGGCCGCGACGAGCTTCCATTTGCCCTGGCGAACCGCCCGGTTGCCTTCGTGCTCCCAGTAGAGGGCGTCGTGACCCCGGCGGGAGCCGTTGCGGAAGATGGGCAAGAGGCTCTTGCCTTCCAGAGGAGTCACGGCCTTGCCCTTGTGCGTCCTCGGATACTCGGCGCCGGCGGCGTCGAGGCAGGTAGCCATCACGTCGATGATGTGGCCGGCCTGGCGTGTGATCGTGCCGCCGCTCTTGATGACTGCGGGCCAGGACGCGATGAACGGCGTGGCGATGCCGCCCTCGTGGACCCAGTGCTTGTAGCGCCGGAACGGCGTATTGCTCGCGTTGGCCCAGGACAAGCCGTAGCTCATGTAGGAATCGACCCCGCCCGGCGGCAGGCCGTTCTTGCGATTGTCGAAGCCGCGCGGCCCGCCCTCGGCGCAGCCGCCGTTGTCGGCCAGGAACATCACCAGCGTGTTCTTCTCCTGGCCCAGCTCTTTGATCTTGCCGAGGACTCGTCCGATGCCGTAGTCCATCCGCTCGATCTGCGCGGCATAGACCGCCATCTTCAGGTCCATCAGTTCCTTGTCTTTCTCCTCGGCCCAGGGCCACGTCGTCGCATCACGCGGCGACATCTTCCACCGGTCGCTGATGAGCCCCATCCGAACCATGCGCGCATATCGCTCCTCGCGAAGCTTGTCCCAGCCCTTGCGGTACGTGCCCTTGTATTTGGCGATGTCCTCAGGCCAGGCGTGCAGCGGCCAGTGCGGGGCGGTGTAGGCGAGGTAGAGGAAGAAGGGCCTGTCGTCGCGCCCGTATTCGTCGATGAACTTCACTGCATGGTCGCTGAAAGCGTCGGTGATATAGAAGCCCTCTTTCGGCGGCTGGTATGGCTGGTCGTCGAGCGCCATCGTGCGCGTGACGCCTTTGGCCTTGCTCTTGGTGATGTCGAAGTAGTTCGCGCCGCCGCTAACCAGGCCGAAAAAGCGGTCGAAGCCCCGGTCGGTGGGCCAGTGCGGCCGCCGCTCGCCGACGTGCCACTTGCCCGACATCAGCGTGCGATAGCCGGCGAGCTTCAGCGCCTCGGCGATGGTCACGCACCGATCGTTGAGATAACCCTGATAGGCGGGGTAGCCCCGGTCGGCGACCATGTGGCCGATGCCGGCCTGGTGCGGATAGAGCCCCGTCAGCAGCGAGGCCCGTGTCGGACAGCACCTCGCCGCGTTGTAGAACTGCGAGAACCGCAGCCCCCCCGCCGCCAGCTTATTAAGGCTCGGCGTGTGCACCTCGCCGCCATAGCAGCCGATGTCCGAGTACCCCATGTCGTCGGCCATGATGAGCACGATGTTCGGCCGCTTGCCGGCTCTCGCGTGAGAACTGATCGACCCCGTGCCGAAGCACCCGCATAAAGGCGCCGCAATGGCTCCTCCCGCGAGCGCCTTGAGGAACTCCCTGCGTGAAGGTTGTGAACTCATCGCAATCGCCTCATTGCGGGCCGAAGGGACATTTCACTCTGCGGTTCATCACTGCAAAAAACGAATGTCATCGCGAGCAAAGCGAAGCAATCTCTTTTGCCGCGAGGGCGAGATTGCCACGGCCTGCTTCACAGGCCTCGCAATGACATTTCATCGTTTCGTCTGTGACTGATCCGGGTGCCATGCTTACGCTTGCGTAAGCATGTTCCGACGCTCGACCCTACCTGTACATCTCGTCGAAGTACTTCTGCGCGCTGACGACGGCGGCGCGCATCATGTCTTCGGCCTTGGCCGTCTCTCGCTGGGCCAGGACGTTCATGAGCGCTTTCGTATCCAGCTCACGGGCCGCCTTCTCGCAGGCCTCCCAGCTCAGGACGCTGCGCACGACGCGATCGATGCCCTGCTCGGCATTGTCGTAGGCGCGGGTCTGCATGTCGTGACCCTTCCAGCGATTGTACCCGGCAGCTTGGATCAGCCCGGCGATGGCGACGTTCATGCCGTTGATGCGGGCGCCGTGGTCGATGTCATACTTGCCGGGGCCGCCCAGGATGATACCGTCGTTGTAGCCCTGGCTGTTGAGGTGCATGTGCACGCACATGCCGTTGTCGAGCTCCTCGACCGTATCGGCCACGTGGTCGAGCCCGATCATCTCGGAGTGGCCGAACTCCTTATTGACGCCCTTGTTCTTCGTGGAGACGCCGAACTCCCTCTCGACCTTGTACCAGAACAGCAGTGCGCTGGCGACGGTCGGGATGAGCATGGCGGGATGTCCCTCGTTGGGCTTGGGCTCGAAGCCAATGTAGAGTTGGCCGCCCTTCTTTTGCTCATACTTGCACAGGCCGGCCACGCTCTCCTTGAGGTTCTGGTACATCTGCTTGATGCCGACGGTGGCGATGTCGTACCCGAAGGAGCCGTTCCAAATGACGAGGGCCGGGGCTGTCTCCGGATGCCAGGCCTTCTTCATGGTGCCGTAAGCCAGATCGACGGTCCGGGTCCCCAGGTCCTCCGCGGCCTTGCGCTCGTTCGGATCGAGCGAAGCGATGCCGCCGTAACCGAAGTGCGTGTGCGCCCCGGGCGTGATCATGGCCAAATAGAGCTTGTTGGACACCAGCGCATCGGCGACGGCCTGGGCGTTGTCGTCGTCCACCTCGGCGTCGTAGTGCATCTCGATGCCGAGCACGACGTTCTTGGGGATGCGCAGCCTGATCTTATCCGCGACGAGCTGAATCATCTCAGGCGTGCCGAAGTCGCCACCCCATTCCGGCCGCATATCCCCCGGCACGAACCCCCCCTTACCCGCATTGAACGTCCACCGGCATATGCTGTGCAGAGATTTCTGTGCCATCTCAATCACTCCTTGGTCTGCATCCATTTGCGTTCTTTCGTGCCTTCGATAGGCCGATTGCCGCCCCCATAGTACAGCCAACACCCATACAAGGCAACCCACCAGCCAAAGGGCAGTAGCAAAACCCCGAAAACCACATTCCAAGCGGCCAATTGCCTGCAAGCACGCTCAGCATCGCCACGCACCATCGCGGTCAAGACCTGTGCCAACGGCCACAATTCTTAACGATTCCCCTCATCTCGCCTTCTGTTCTGCCCGATGTTGCCAACAGAAGGGAGTGCACCTAGGCGACGGACTACCACAATTCTGACAAGAACGGAAAGGCAAGAGAAATGGCACTTTTCGTGTTCGGTGCGGGTGCGACGAGAGGTTGCAGCTTTGTAGACCCGAAGACTGACCCTTGCTTACCACCTCTCGACCGCGATTTCTTCACGCAACTCCAGCGTGTACGTAATACAAAGCACAAGACGTTGATCAGCCAATTCCTGCAAGACGTTGTCGAGGTGTTTGGGGCGAATTTTGATGTGACAGTGGAGACGGTGTTCACCACCCTTGAACACACGATCAGGATGCTTAATGTCACCGGGGAGAACCGCGCGTTCAAGAAACAGGAACTCCAGGAGAAACGCGTCCGACTTGAACAGGCGATTGCCGTCGTGCTTGAGGACTCTCTGATGGAGAAGGATTCCGAAGGGCACTCCAAACTGACGCAGCGCAAGTGTGACTACCATGATGCTTTTGTCGCGAAGATATTGCAGGCGCGTGACGATATCATCACCTTCAACTATGACTGCGTTCTCGACTTCTCACTCAAGGACTGTGGGTCTAGCAAATGGAACCCGCGTTACGCCTACTGCTTCGATCTGGGAAGTCGTGGTCACCGACTCGAGGGAGACAACTTCTGGGAGCCACAAGTAAAGGCAGAACAGGATGGGACGGTTCATCTTCTGAAGCTGCACGGGTCTCTGCATTTCATTGTGAGTGGACCCGATGACAAACCCAAGGTCAAATTGAAACAACGTCCGTATACCAAACAGAACGGGAACCTCCAGTTTACCATTATTCCACCGGAGTGGCACAAGGCGTATGACAAGGGCGTATTCGCAAAGTTGTGGAAGCATGCTGCTGACGCAATACATGGCGCCAAGCACATCGTTGTGATCGGCTATTCCCTGCCCGAGACAGATCTACACTCAACAGCCCTATTTAGAACCAGCCTTCTCCTTAGGAAACTCAAATCGCTCGTCGTAGTCAATCCGGACCGGCACACACGCAAGAGAATTAGGACAGTTCTTCAGCGTGGCCTAAGTAAAGACACAAAGGTTCTCTCCTTCGAGCGATTTGAGCACTTCCTCTCGTGTGATCGCCAAGTGTGGGAGATATGATGGAAAAGGTAGCGACAAATAGCATGTCAGGAGCCTGTGTAGAATCCGAGAAACGCGATATCGTGGCCGACCACGATGAATCTCTCTGCTGGTTCTGCAAACGACGCCCGGCAAGCGACGAGGCAATACACTGGGT
The DNA here is from genome assembly GCA_965603165.1 of uncultured Phycisphaerae bacterium. GTDB lineage: Bacteria > Planctomycetota > Phycisphaerae > Sedimentisphaerales > Anaerobacaceae > PLanc-01. Next base: position 22,665 of record CBFDBY010000077.1, on the reverse strand, counting down.
CAATCTGCATCGCGTACTTGACCGAAAACAGACATACATTGTCTTGGGAATTGAATACAAACAGAGGTACGTGACAACGAAAACTGGGGTCCCGCGGTGCTGCGGATGCAAGAGCTTGCACGACAAGGTGGGGACCGCTTTCGGGATAGTCTGGCTTGTGTGTGGTCTGCTGGCTGCGGCGTGGGTACTGAAGAACCCAGAAGTCCGTCAGGGCAGCGTGCTTGAGAACATCGTGCGCATCGCGGTTGGCGTCCCAGTGCTCTTCGCGCTGTGTGCTTTTCCGGTCTATGGCGTCTATTTCCTGGTGGGTGTTTGCTGGAAGTCAGAAGGGTATGCCTGCGAACATCCCAGCGTCAAAGCCCTGACAGCCGCTGGCTGGGAAGCCGCCAGCAAACCGGGGTACAAGTGGTAGTTTTGAACACCGTCACGTCTCTGGGAAAGCCACGCCCGTGCGGAGGGACGCTCATAGACTCCCGTGCTGTGGCCTCCAAAGCGTGTGCGGCCGGTGGCTCCATCGGCAGCTTCCTGTCGCCTGGGAAACAGGGTGCGGAAAACCGCTTGAAGGCGAGGGCCTGATATGGTAGTCTTGGGAATAGACGTGAGAATCGAAATGAGTGAGATCGAACGTTAATTGTGCCTCCAGCGAGAAAGGAGAGTTCTCCTTGAGGCTGCCGAACATCGAGAACGCAGTAATCGATTCTGAGAAGTTGCGCGATTACCTGTTGTCACCGTCGCACCCGGTGGGGCGGTTCAAAGCCGCATTTTTCGCGGCGCTCGGCTATACTCAGGAGAAGTGGAGACAGTTCGAGGCGGACCTTCGCAAGCAGCATCTCACCAAAGATGCCGTTCTTCGCCAGCAAACTTTGTATGGCAGGAAATACGAGATTCGTGGTAGAATAAGGGGGCCTGCTGGAAAGACAGGTGCGGTTGTCAGTATCTGGATCGTACTGGCTGACGAGAAAGTGCCTCGGTTTGTCACCGCGTATCCAGGAGATCGTTAATGAAATTCAAGACGCTAGATACCGTTGTCCTGAGCAAAGACATGCCGGATTTCGGATTGAAGAAGGGCGACCTCGGGGCCGTGGTGCAGGTTTATCCACCTGACGGGCTTGAAGTGGAGTTTGTGACAGCGGCTGGAAAGACGGAAGCTCTGGTAACATTGAACCCGAGAGATGTTCGCCATGTCGGGGATACCGACCTCATCGCGGTTCGATCCCTTCGCCAATCGGCCTGAGAGATTGTTTGGGCAGCCGGGTGGGATGGGCGGATTTCTGCCCGTGCGGGTTCTATTCGCTTGAGAAGCGGTCCTGACCTTGGTCCTCTACGGCTTCAGCAGGGGCACAGAGTGTGCTGCTCCAGCATTTGTTCCGCACAGCGTTTGAGGCTGCCGGAGGAGTACCAGTACATTCTCACTGATACGTCGTACCGCGCGCTGGTAGAGCTATTGGCCGAGTAGGGCGTCGATCAGGTCCTGGTTGGGCCGGCCGTTGCGGCCGACGACACCGAAACCGCCTTTGTAGTCCCAATTAGCCCAGGCGATGCCGTGCCTCTCCAGGTTGGCCCGCATGTCGCGATACCACCGCATGCGCGCCTCGTGCGGCGTGGTGGGCAGCGCACCCCATTCGCCGCAATAGAGGGGCAGGTCGAGCTCGCTCGCGAGTTTCAGCGGCTTGGCCAGCAAGGTTTCGAGCTTCTCGCGGTTGTAGACGCCGTTGTTGCTCTTGACGATTCCGGCGACTTCCGGGTCGAGCTTGGCGATCTCGTTGGGGTCCACGAGCAGGCCCGGGTAGTTCACGGGGCCTTTGTACTTGCCCACGCTGGTCCAGGAGGCCTTGTAATGCGTGATCAGCATGGGCGTGTAGAAGTGGAAGCTCAGGATGATGTCACGATCGCCCTCGGGAATGCGCAATTGGTCGAAGGTGCTCGCCGACTGCCAGCGATTCGAGCCGATGACGATCTTGCGGTGCGGCTCATTCTCCCGAACGATGCGCACCGCCTTGGCGACGAGCCGATTCCAGTCCGCCGGATCGTCGGCCACGGGCTCATTCATCAGCTCGTACGCCACGAGCGAGATGGGATACTTCTTCAGCTCGGACGATAGCTCCCGCCACAACTGAAAGAATTTCTCCTGCGCCTTGGGATCGGTCCAGAGCGGCTTTTCCGCCTCATTGAAGTGGTGCGAGCGCAGGATGTGCAGATCGACGACGACGCGCAGCTTGTTGTCGCGCGCCCAGCCGATGGCGTTGTGCAGGAGCGTGAATGCCTCCGGCTCCCTCCCGCCCGCCTCGTCCCAGAGCTGCTCTTCATCGACGGGCAGGCGAATATGATCGTAGCCGAGCGAAGCGATAAGCTCCACATCCTTGGCCGTGAAGAACTCGCGCCTCGGCTCGCCCCGCCGCCTACTCTGCGAAAGCCAATGACTAATGTTTGTCCCTCGACGAATCTCGAACGTACCATCCTTCTCAGCCGCCTGGACGCCGACAGCGGCCGAGAGCAATGCAATCACGATCGCGGCATAGCGCAACATCTTATCCTCCTCATTCAGAGTTGCTTCTTCAGGACCTGTTCCCAGTTGGCGTAGGCTTGCCCGTATGCCTCGGCGAGTTTGGCATCGGGCTTGACGGTCTTCACGGGTTCGAGGCCGACGAAGGCGTCGGCGGGGCCCTTGTAGAGGCCGGCGCCGATGCCGGCACCGCGGGCGGCGCCTTGCGAGCCGTCTGTGCTGTAGAGCTCGACGGTGGCGCCGGTGAGGGTGGCGAAGGCCTCGGCAAAGAGCGGGCTCAGGAACATGTTGGCGTGGCCGGCCTTGACGGTCTTGAGCTGCGTGCCCATGCCTCGCATGATCTGCAGGCCGTAGTTGAGGGCGAAAACAATGCCCTCCTGCGCCGCGCGGAGGAAGTGGGCCTTCTTGTGAATATTGAAGTTCCACCCGTGGCCGGAGGCGCCGATGTTGGCGTTCTCCAGCGTCCGTTCGGCGCCGTTGCCGTAAGGCAGGATGACGAGGCCGTCAGACCCGACGGGGACGGTCGCAGCCAGCTCGTTCATCTGGGGGTAGTCGAGCCCCTCGCCGCCAACAAAGTTGTGTTTGAGCCAGCTATTGAGGATGCCGGTTCCGTTGAGACACAACAGCACGCCGTAACGAGGATTCCCGGCGGTGTGATTGACGTGGACGAACACGTTCACGCGCGACTTCGGGTCGTAACTCTTTTGATCGGTAACGCCGTAGACCACGCCGGAGGTGCCGGCCGTCACCGCGATCTCGCCGGGCTCAAGCACGTTCAGCGACAGTGCGTTGTTGGGCTGGTCGCCGCCGCGATAGCTCACCTTCGTCCCGGCCGCAAGGCCTAACTCGTCGGCGGCCGCCTTCGTCAGCTCGCCCTGCACGGAGAAGGTGGGAACGGTCTCGGCGACCAGGTCGGTCGAGATGCCGTAGTGGTCCAGGACGAAATCGGCCGGCGCGTCGCTCGCGAAGTCCCACATGATCCCTTCGGACAGGCCCGACGGGGTCGTCTTGATCTCGCCCGTCATCTTCATCGCGATGAAGTCGCCCGGCAGCATCATCTTGTCGATCTTCGCATAGACGTCGGGCTCGTTGTCCTTGACCCACTTGAGCTTGGAAGCTGTGAAGTTGCCCGGCAGGTTGAAGAGGCGCTTGAGGCACTTGTCGGCTCCAATGCCGTCAGCGGCCTTCCGGCCGACCTGCACGGCCCGGCTGTCGCACCAGATGATCGACGGGCGCAGCACCTCTTTGTTCTTGTCGACCACGACCAGGCCATGCATCTGGTAGGAGATCCCGATGGCCTTCACGTCGCCGGCGTCGAACTGGGCCTCCGCCTTGATCTTCTGCGTGGCACGTCCGACGTGCTCCCACCAGGTCGACGGGTGCTGTTCGGCCCAGCCGGCGTCTTGGGCGATGATATCCAACTCTTTGTCCGGCGAGGTGGCCGCCGCCAGGGCCTTGCCCGTCTGGGCGTCGATGAGCGTAGCTTTGATCGATGAGCTGCCAACGTCATACCCCAACAGAAGCGACATCTCCTTGCTCCTTTCTTCTTCAAGCAAGCCTAATCTCCACTTTGCAGAAGGTCAGTCAGAATGACCGACCGTGCGGGGAGTCATTATATCCGCAAAGGGGGGCCCTGCAATTGGCAATTCCATGGTGGGTGGGAGCCACTGCGGGCGCAGTCAAGAAGATGAGCACAGGGACCGAGGACCTCGCAGCCCGAGTCCCTGAATGGCGCAATCCGCACACCGCCTGCGCGTTCGGCCAGGGGCCTGCTTCGTGCACAGCGTTGACGGCTACCGAGTGCCTCAGAACGTCGAAGGGTCGTTCAGCTCATAGGCTCCGAGATCCACGATCCATGGGTAGAGCGGGGCGTCCGCCACCCCGGTGTCCGCCGTGCTCGGATCATCTGCGAAGCGCGGCAGACTGCCGAGGTCCAAAGCCATCCGCTCGAGGCGATCTCCATCCAGATCCAGATCGTCGGTGTCCGCGGGCACCGCCGTGTTGTCCCCGGCATCCACGCAAGGCGATCCGGACGGGACACGCAGATCGTCATCCAGGGTGCCGACGACGTTGTCCGCACCCTCAGGATTCTGGAATTGCGGATTGGCGTCGAGATTCCCCTGGCCCCAGGTGACGGTGACCGGTCCGGCGCGCGAGACCCCGTTGACGCCGCCCAACACATCGCTGTACGACACAGTCAATTCGGCGTAATTGTCACCCGTACCTGCCAGTGCGATCTGCACGCCGGCGCTGCCCTTGTGATCCCAGATGATACAGTTGGCCATTGTAACCACGGTCTGGTGCAGAGCCAGGGCTTGCGCCGCTTCGATGTCTTCCGCGACGTTGCGGTTAAAGGTGCAGTTGGTCAACACGCCAAGAGCGGGCGCCAGGAACGCGGCCCCGCCGTCCAGATACGCGAGGTTGCCGCTGAAGAGACTGTTGGTGATCTCGAGGTTCAGCCCCGCGTCGAACACCGCTCCGCCCGAGCCGAGCCCTGCGTTGCCGACGAAGCGACATCCGGTCACCCGGGAATCGCTGCCCTCATGGTTGTAGATGGCGCCGCCGTCCCAGGACCAGTTGCCGTGGAACGTACAATCGAGCAATACACAGTTGCTGTCCTCGGTGAACATCCCACCTCCCTGGTCGCCTGCGAGGTTGTCCTGGAACGTGCAGCCCACCAGAGTCGGTTTGCTCTCCAGGCTGTGCAAGCCTCCTCCCTGGCCGCCGGCCCAGTTCTGGTAGAACAGGCACGAGGCGAACGTAGGCTCGGACAGGTAGCAGGAGACTCCGGCCCCTTCGCCCCAGCCTTCGAGGCCGTCGCCGGAAAGTTGCCCGGCGCGATTGGCCCGGATCGTACATTCCGAAATGAGCGGATTGCTGCGGATCAAACGGATGCCGGCCCCCTCGATGCTGTTGCCGCCCGTGACCGTGACACCTTCGAGCAGGGTCGCGCTGTCGACGTTGCGCGCGTTGACCACGTGGAAGCTGTTGTCGATGCGCAAGATTTCGCTGTACAGGTTGTGCGATTCCGAGACGGGCCGGTCGTCGCCGTTCAGGTCTCCGCTCAGGATCGTCCTGTAGACCGGGATGTTGCGCGCATTCGGATCGGCGTGCCCGAGACCGGCGTAGCCGCCTTTGACCTTCACGCCGCTCTTGAGTTCGAATGCGACAAGATAGTCGCCGAGGACCACGTTCTTGCCGAAGTCCGGCTTGTAGGTCCCGCGGGCAACCCATATCTCATTACCCACTTGCGCCACGTCCAGCGCATCCTGCAGAGATACGTAGGCGTTGTCCCAACTCGATCCGTCGTCGGCGCCCTTAGCTCGGCCGTCCACATAGATGCGCGTGCGCAGGAAATTCGCGACGAGCGTGTAGTGGGCATCCACGAGTACGGTCGTTTGCGCGGCGCTCGGATCGGCGACGCGTCCCGTATCGACGGCGCTTCCGGTCCAGCGGAGGAAGTGATAGCCCTCGTCCGGCACGGCCGCCAGATCAACGGTGGCGCCGGGGGCGTAACGGAACACGTCCTGCCCGGGCGAGCTCACCTCACCTCCCGCCGTCGCGCTAACCGTCAGAGAGCGAAACTCCGTGGACTGGGCGCCGAGACTGACCCATGCGGTTTCCAGGCCGTCGCCGTTGCGGGCCTTGACGCGGTAGGCATAGGTGGTGTTGGGCGCCAGACCGGTGTTCTCCCACGTGGTGTCCGTGGTCCAGCCGGAGATCATCCCGGCCGTGGTGTTTTCGCAAAGGTACAGGGTGCCGGAGGGATTCCCGTTGGCGCCCCATTGGATCTGGATGCTCGTCGTGGTGATGCCGGTGAAGGCAACCGGCGTGGGTACATTGGCATGTGTGTACGCGTAGACAGTCTGGCTGGGGGCGCTCTGCACGGCGTCGCCGTTGCGAGCCCGGGCCCGGAAGCCGTAACGACGGTTGGGCAGTAGTGCATCGTTGACCCAGAAGCTGTTGTCCCGGCGCCACAGCGACGCCTGGCCCGTGGTGACGTTCTCAAGCCACAAGCCCGACTCGCCTCGGTCCAGACCCGAGGGCGTATTCTCCGACCGGACCTGAATACTGCTCGCCGTCACGGCGCCAAAGACGACCCCGGTGGGCGCCTCAATCGCCGAGTAGCTTTGGACCGTGGCGGAGAACGCCGTCTCCAGGTCGTCGCCGTTGCGGGCCTTGACACGATGGCCATACTGAACGTTCGGAGACAGATCGGTATTCAGCCATTGCGTATTGGTAATCCAGCCTGAATTCGCCCCGGTGACGGTGTTCTGGCACCAGTACTGCGTGCCGGCAGGGTTGCCGTTGCCGCCCCAGTGGGCGAAGATCTGACTGACGGTGATATCGGAAACGCTGACAGCAGACGGCACGACGGCCAGCGTGTAAATGCGAGTCTCGGGGCTGAACGACGTGGCGTCGCCGTCGCCGTTGCGGGCCTGCGCGCGGAAGCTGTATCGCGTGTTCGGCAGCAATCCATCGCTCGTCCAGAAGTCATTGTCCTGCTGCCACCCGGACCCGTGACCGGTCGTGACGTTCTCCAGCTTCAGGCCGGAGAGTCCGCGGTTCAAGCCGGATAGATCGCTGCTCGATTTGACCTGAACGCTGCTCGTGCCGATCTGGCCGAACGTGACACCGGCAGGAGTTTCGATGCCCGTATACGCATACCATTCCGGTGAGTAGGCGGTCTCATTGCCCTTGCCGTCCCGCGCCTTGACGCGGTAGCCGTAGAGATGGTTCGGGTTCAATCCCACGTCCAGAAAGATGGGGCTGATCTGCCAGGGCGAATCCGAACCACCGGCCCCGCCCGTAGGACTGGCGACGAAATCGAACGCGTACTCTTCGGGTCCGGATACGTCGCGCTCGATATCGGCCATCATGCTGATGGTGGTGGTATCGATCTGATCGGGTGCGGCGACCCAGACGGCCGGATCAGGAATGGGAGGGACGTTCTCCTCGAGTGTGACGAAAGTCCCGTGATACCCCCCGTCCCAACCCACGGAGTTTTCCGCCTCGATGTAGTAGTAGTAGCGCGTTCCCGGAACCAGCCCGGCGATCTTCTGGCTGAGGACCGCTCCGGTGCTCTGGTCTTCAATCCACTCGGTGTGCCACGTATGACTCTCCACTTCCCGATAGTTGAATCGGCACCGGCAGAACTCGCCGCCATCGTCGTAGAGGGTCGCCTGCAGCATCGCCGTCGTCTCCGTGGGTTCGGCTGCGCCGGTAATCACATAGGGTGACTCGACATCCTCCGGCTCTTCCTCCTCTTCTTCTTCCTCCTCCTCCCAGTCCTCATACTTGTAGACGAATGAGGCCTTCACTCGTTTGAGGTACGGGATCGGACTGGCGCCGTCATAGTACGTGCCCCTGACTTCGATGACGTCCCCTGAGACGAGGTTCATCGGATCGTCGTAACAGACGTCGAGGCTGGTCACGTATTCCACCACACCCTGGGGATCGTCAAGAAGATCCATCATGTAGACTTGGACCGTGTAGCGACCGGCACATACAGGGTAGATCTCCTGGTGTTCATCGGTGCTGACATAGGCCCGGAACTCAACCTCACCCGTACCCCACCCCGTGGTTTGACCGGGAACGGCGCCGAGCAAGGCCAGAACGATAGTACACAGTGATGTGGTTGCCATCACTCTCCTCCTTCCATTGTCGGCGGCAAGAGAGCATCGCAGGCAGCCATGCTATCCACGCCGGGGCATGGCTGCGCCCCGTGCTCTTGCGCCGAATTCAGGACTTTCCAAACCAATTGAGTATACCATGTCAAGGGCCCTGGGTCAAGATAACCATGGATTGTCACGGCCCATAGTTATAGGACCTTGCATGGCCTTCCGGCGGCTGGGGCGCATCCACGGAACGGGCATCTGCCGGCAGTGCTCAAGAACGGCTAACCGTGGCCCGTGAGGGGGTCGCGACGTGGTCCTATGGCTCGATGGCACGGCTGTAGATGCGGACGTCGTCGATCAGGCCGCTCCAGAAGGCACCGCTTTCGGCGTTTGGGCCGCAGGCGAGATGCAGACCCGTGGTCAGGCCCTCCAGCTTCGATTGGGTGTCTTGGGCGGCTTCGACCTCATCGACGTAGAGGATCCGATTGGGGCCGTCCCAGACGAGACCCACTTCGTGCCATTCGCCGTCCGTGACGGGCGTTTGCGATTCGAGGTCCCGCGCGCTGCGTCCGGATCCCTTCAGTTCCGTCATCAGCATGCCCGCCCCACTATCGGCCATCAGCCAGCTCACACCGCCGGCCTGTGAGAGGATCGTCTGGCCCGGGGCGCCGCCCTGGACCCACGCGAAGATGCTGAACGACCCCTGCGACGGATTCAGGACGAAGGGTGTGCGAATACAATCGTCCACGCCATCGAGTTCAATCGCGCCATCCACTTTGCCCGCGGATGGCTGCCAGACGGGGCCGGCGACGAGAACGCCGTCGTGGTCGCCCATGCTGTCGCTCGCGACATCCCCTTGCGTCTCATCGAGCTTCCAGTGGGCGAGGAAGGAGAAATCCTTCGACCATTCGTCGGAGCAGAGCGTCTCGCCGGCCGTCATGATCTTGACGCTGCACGCGGCGCTCTCGGCGAACAACTGGGCGTCCGCGAGCGTCCCGACGCTCTGGCCCCAGTGATAAGGGACGGCCAGCTTCGGCAAGAAGTAGGTCGTGGCCTCGGCCGCCTCGGCGGCGTTCATCGTGTACGTGCCGCCCGCCGGCAGGAAGGCGACGTCGATATCCTCGAGGTCGCGCATTTCCGGGATCAGGTCGGTGTCGCCGGCGACGTAGACGCGCTTGGAGCCCAGCTCAACGACAAAGCCGACCCAATTATTCGTCTTCGGATGGTTCGGCTTGTTGGTGTTGTATGAGGCCACCGCCGTCACGCGGACCGGCGGCCGCTCGAGGGTCTGGCCGGGAGCGATGGCTTGTCCGCGACCGTAGGCCTGAACCACGCCGGCCGCCGCGATGAATTCCGTGGCCGGTCCCGAGACCTTGGCGATGTCGCCCGGCACGTAGTGGTCGCCGTGCGTGTGCGTGACCAGGACCAGCGTCGCATCATGCGGCGACGTCGGCATGTTGCGCGGATCGACGTAGACCACCGTATCCTCCCACGCGATCCTCACGCTGGCATGGCCGATCCACGTAATGCAGACCGGCGTCTCGTCGTCTTGTGCCTCCGGAGCGAACTCGTCGCAGCCGATATCGCAGCGGTCGCCGACGACGCGCGGGTCCCCGTCGATGTCCGTAGCAATGAGCCCGACCGTGAGAGCGGGATCGCCCGCATCGACGCACGGCGAGTCCTCGCGCAGGTGGCAATCACCATGAACCCAGACGGCGGCCGGGTCGCCGGGGACGGCGGGCAGATTCGCATCGGCCGGGTCGGACCAGTAGCCGGGCTGCATGAAACCCGGGTCGGCGTCGATGTTGTCTGTGCCTGCAGAACCGCCCTCGACGTTGCAGTAGCTAACGGTAGCCGTGGCTGTGTCGATCTGTGCGGCATCCACGTCCACCCCGTTGGAGTAGACGATGGAATTGGCGACGGTCGGCATCCCGCTGCGGATGCCGGCGCCGCGATTGCCTACGATCGTGCAGCAGGCGATCGTCGCATAGTTTTGCCAGCGCCCGCTCCGGGACATATCGATTCCGTCGCCGCCGTTGCCGGCGATGATGCAGTTGATGAACGTCGGGTTCGACGCCGGGTCGCTGCACTGCCAGAGCTTGACGCCGGCTTCGACGTTGTCGACGATGCGGCAGTTGCGAATGACCGGCGCGGCGTCCTCACAATAGACGCCCAACCCGGCCCCCGTGATCGTCAAACCTGCTAACACGGCCCTGGCATCTCCGCCGCCGGCGAAGACCACCGACTGTGCCCCCCCACTGATGATCGTGGCGGCGACGACGTTCGGGTCGTTCGGGTCCTCGGAGCGGAGGGTAATGGCCTTGCCGCCGAAGTTGACGCTTTCCGCGTAGACGCCGGGAGTCGCGACAATCATATCGCCCTCGTTAGCGTCCTGTATGGCGTGACGGATGTAGTCGTACCGCGTGCCCTTCGTCACGTTCTGCACGGGGCCGTCCTCGGTCGTCAGGGCCGGCATGACCAGCTCGATCCCTGCGTCCATCCCGAGATTGCGCGAGTACTTCTTCTCCGCAACGTTGTTCCAGTGCTCGTGGGCGCCAAGGCTGGCCAGCCGCGTGCCGTCCCCGTCGGGGTCATAGGTCGTCCCGGAGGGCGGATTGTCGGCCAGCGCCGCCTCGTGCAGGTAATTGTCCACGCCTGGGCCCGTGCAATCGGTGGCTCGCGGCTCGTTCCGGATGAAGTCCAGCGCCACCGAATCGATCGCCACGGGGTCCTGGGAGACGAACAGACTTGATGTCCAATCGTCGCCGAACGAGGTGAAGCGAATCACCTCGACACTCTGGTTCCGCGCCGCGTACAGGGCATCGACCATATACAGCAGCGTCTTGCCGCCGAGGTGCGGATGCCCGATCAGGTCCACGAGACAGCAATAGGTTCCCATCGGCTGGCTGCGATTGCCGAAGTTGTGCAGCGGCTCCGGCGTCCAGCCGCCGGCGCTCGAATAGCCGGGGAAGTGGACCGATCCGAAGTGGTTCTTGCCGCACGCGGTGATGCCGAACAGGCTGTGCGCCCTCAGCAGCGCCATGTTGATCATGTAGTCCGCCTCCGTCACACAGCGCGGGACATACGCGCGGGCGTTGCCCCACACACTTGGGTCGGCGAAGTGTATCGGATGGGCCGGGTCGGGCGTCGCGCCGACGCGCCCGCTCCGCGCATAGCCCGGGCGAACCACGAACCTGATATTCCGAAACTCCGGGTCCGGATCCGTGCGGATCCTGTTATAGATCGGATCGCCGATGTACCGTGCGGCGTCGTAGAGCGTGATCGCCGAGCCGGGCACACCCACGACATGGATGAGCTGATCGAGCAGCGAGTGAATCATCTGGGGGCTCGGCATGCCGGCCCTCGAACCCCAGGCCCCGCCACTATCCTGGTTCATGTTGATCTTGATGACGATTGTCTCGCCGTTCTGGTAGCCGACCTCACCAAGGTTGCGGCCCTGGTTGAAGTGCTTGAAGAGCGCGTCCCACGCCCCGGCGTCGTCCTTCTGACCGGTCAGCGTCCGGATCGACTGCGAGACCATCGAATCCACGATCGCCTGATCGACGTTCGCATCCTCCCACCAGCGGCCCGTCGCACCGTCCCAGCGCGTCGATTCCGGATCGTGCACCCACACGACGCGGCCGGGGAAGATCCCTTTGCCCTCGCCCATCGGCGCATTCGGCGGATCGCTCGGCGTGAACGCCGCCTCGGCCCCGCGGTCGGCGGTCGTGCTGATGGACCACCACATCGCCGCGACCGCCACGGCCATAAAGACCCCGGCCACGACGTAGCGCGACTGGCCCAGCAGCCGCCGGGCCTTGCGGTAGGCCAGCATTGAGCCGACGATCCCCGTCAGCCAGATCACGAAGCCGCTCGCGATCGGAGCGGCCAGCCGCTGGCACGGGTACGTCGCCCGCGAAGGCTTCGGAATCACGCGAACCAGAAACCAGATCAAAGAGACCAAGCCCGCAAGCGGAAACACCCACCGAACCCACCCGTATCGCTTGCCCGCACGAATCGGCCGGCCCGTTTTGGGACATACACGCAGCTCGTCGCTCTTTCCGTCAGGTTCCATCGGCATACTCCTCGAATTCCCCCTGAACTTCACCTGAGAACGATCCCTGCCGGCCCCCGACGCCAGGACGTGCTCCTCCCTCGTACGCTCGGAGCCGACCGTTTCCTATTGTACCGGCCCGCAAGGCAAATTTGAAGCGAAGAATCCCTCCACCCGTACTCGGGCCCCGGGTGCCCCGAGCATCGGGGGCGCCTCGCCACGGCCCGCAAACGCGAAGCGGCGCTGGAATCAAAGGCGGTGGATGCGGTAGGGATTGATGGTCCGGCCGCAACACGGGCAGGGCGGCCGACCCGACCACTTCCCGGGCGGGGCCGACGATGTGGCGTAGCCGGTGAACAGCGTCTTTCCCGTGGGCCGTCGGAGATAGCCAATCGCCGGCGAATGCCGATGCCAAAGACAGCGGAGCCGTTCCTTTTTTTGAACGGCTCCGCAGGGTATGGTGAACAGAACCTACCGAGAGTCCCCTCCGGGGTCGGTCCTGGCGTGCGATCAAAAGGTAGGGCGGGCTGCTCCTCCTCCGTAATGTGCGAAGTTATGCAGGTTTAGGACGCTCCGCCCTATCTGTTTGGCACTATGTCGGATACGAAAGAGCTGTCGCGCCCAGCCCCATGCCTGTCGACCGCCAAGGTTTCGTCGCTGCCTTCCAGCCCTTCTTGGCGCAGCCATCCACTGCCGGGACGCCACGAACGAATCTGCTCCCATCTTAGCAACGGCGCAAAACATGGCAATAGTAAAATCCCTGAATTTTCCAAAAACCCCAGCTTGCCCATTTAGTACAGGCAGCCACACCCTAAACCCTCACGGCTTTGCCTGTTTGCATGGCTGCACGGGCGAGGATCTGCTATTTGTGATGGGCGATTTGCCGGCGGATCTCAGCCGGGGGAGTAGGCATTTGGAGGGGGTAGCAGCATTTGGGAGAGTCGTTTGAAGAGTCAATCGCGGGTAGGAAATCGCAGGCTATTTGCCTTGCTCGTACTTGACGGTGGAACGTCGGCCGTTCCACTTGCACAGCCAGGAATCGAACAGCGGCGTATAGCCGTCGGCATCGTCATCGAGCTTGAAGATGGTGTTTCTGCGCCATTCGATGATTTCGGTGCTGAGTTTCTCCGCCTCGCCTTCCGGCAGCTCCAGTCCGTTCATCTCCAGCGGGTCGGCGCCCAGTCGGTACAACATGACACGATCGTGCTCGGGATCGTAGACGTACTTGCTGTCGCCCCGGACAAAGCCGACCGGCCCCTGCTGCATCCACCCGGAGAAGTAGGTCCTCCGATCGGCCGGAAGCGGTTCGAGGGCGTTGACGCCGTCAAAGTTCATCGGGTCGAGGTCGAAGCCGAGCAGACCCAGAATCGTCGGCGTCAGGTCCACCGAACTAACCGGCCCGGTGACCCGCGTGCCCGGCTCGACCAGAGAGGGCGCCCGCATACACATGGCGATCCGCAGGACCTCCTCGAACACGAAGCGCTCGTGGCCCATGATCCGGTGCTCGCTGAATCCCTCCCCGTGATCGCCGACGACGCAGAAGATCGTCTCGTCGGTCAGGCCGAGCTTGGCCAACTCCCCGTCCAGCGCGGCGATGAATCGATCGGTATAGGCGATCGTCTGCTGATACTTGCCCACGAGCGTATCGGCCTCGGGCTCAAACCACTGCGGCACCTCATACGGATCGTGCGTCACCGAGCACAGGACGACCATCAGGAAGGGCTTGTCGTCCGATTGGATCCAGTCCGTGACCGGCTCGAGCAGCGCAAACTCATCACAACCAAGGTAGCCGATGTACCGGTTGGGATCGTTCAGGTCCTCCCGCGCGTAGAACTTGTCGAAGCCCAGGTTATGCACGAGCCCCGGGCGCGACTCGAACGTGCCCTTGGCCGACTGGAAGAAGGCCGTGCGAAAGCCCATGCCCTGCTCCAGGATCGTGGCCAGGCTCGCATAGGGCTTGTCCATCGGCACGGTCTCGGCGATATCCTGTGAGGCCGAAGGCCTGCGGCCCGTCAACATGCCGAACAAGGCCTTGGTCGTATGGGTCAGGACCGATCGGGCGTTCGTGAAAGAGACCCCCTCATCCGCCAGGGTGGCTAAGTAGGGGGTCAACCCGCCCGGACGGACACTCATCTGGGGCGCCACGCCGCCCTGCTGGCCCGCGAGGCTGGTGCAATCGTACTGCACCCCTTCGAGCACGACGATCACAACGTTGTGGTTGATCGACTGCGGCTTGAGTCGGACCGGCAGACTATCCTCGCGCGGCAGCTCGCGGGTGGCATTGCTGAAGTCGTCGCGGGCGAGGTACCGGTACTGGGGCAGCACGAAGGCGAGGACCGCCCTTGAGTGGCAGTTGGATCGAAGACCGGCCGCGACAATATGCGCCGAGCCCAGGCTCGATACGGCCGTATGACTGATGACGGCGACGGTGCCAATCACAAGCGAGACGGTGACCCGGGCGCGGAACCGTCTCTGGTTGTAGTTCGGCGGATGCGGCCTGGCAAGAACGGACACCAGAAACGCTATGGCGAAGCCACTGGGAACCAGTAGGACCGCCGCGGCGCCCGGCCGGGCCGCGAAGTTCTTGAACACCATGGCAAGGACGTTGATCGGGTCGCGAATCAGCGGAAACATGTCCATCGGAAGAATCTGCGTGCCCGTGCGAATCAGCCAGGCGGCGTTCATCACCGACCACGTGCAGACCATCGCGGCGAAGATCGTCGTGCCGCGGAGCATTCTCTTCGTCGGCCAGCGGTAGCACAGCAGCGCCAGGGCGACTTCGATCGCCAGCAGCACCGCGACATCCGTGCAGATCCAACTCGGATATTCGTGCAGCAGGCCGTAGCGGGCGCCATGGAAGAACTTCACCGCCATGTTGCAGAACAGCGCGGCAAACAACACGACGCTGTGGGCGCGCGGAGCCAGCACAGCATACGCCTCTTGCCCATAGCGACGCCACGTTCCCGCGACGCCGGATTGTAAGCGATTCACCTTCATAAAAAGGAACATACTCCAAGCCGGCGGCCGGAGCAAGCCGTTTCCCCGCCGCCGATCATCCCACATCCATCAAAGACCACCCATTATCATTATATCAAAATGGGCCTGCCGAAGGCGCGAGAATTATCGATCGTCTTCTCTATACGTAGTCGGGCGCGGTTCGTTTTCCTTTCTGCGCATCGGCAGAATCGGCCCCGTGGCTTGAGAAGACCACGCTCAAGGGCCTGGGCCGTCGGCTATTATAGGGCTGATCGCCTCGCCTGAATCGGCATACGGCTTTCATGCTTCATTACCCCCGCTGCCTCGCCATAGCCTCTTCGCCCTGTTAGAGAGCCAGCGTACTGACCACCCACAGAGCCGCAGCCGCCGCGCAGCCCTCCACGAGCGTGCCCAGGGTTTGGAGCTTGTACCCTTCCTTGACGGTCATCCCGGAAAGCCCGGTCACGACCCAGAAGTAGCTGTCGTTGACGTGGCTGACAACCATGGCGCCGGCGCCGATGGCCACGACGGCCATGGCCCGCGCCGCCGGAGCGCTGAGGTTCAGAGCCTCCAGAAGAGGGGCCATAATGCCGGCCGTTGTGATAATCGCCACGGTCGACGAGCCCTGGGCGGTCTTGATCGCGGCGGCCACGAGAAACGGCAGCAGAATGCTGAGGCTCGCGCTGCCGCCGACGTGCTCCGTGATGACGTCGGCAATCCCGGAGTTCTGGAGCACCTTGCCGAACGCGCCGCCGCTGCCGGTGATGATGATGATGGTCGCCGCGGCCAACACGGCCTCGCCGACCCAGCCGGAGGTCGAGAGCATCTCGCGCGTGAGCTTGTGGGGCAGGAGGAAGGCGAAGAAAACCCCCAGCAGCAAGGCGACGACCGGCTGTCCGATGAAGCTGAGCAGGGCCGTCACGTTGCCCGGGCCGCAGCGCTGGATGTGAAGATCGGCCGCGGACTTCAAAACGATCAGGACGATGGGCAGAAGGATCGGGATGACCGACTTAAGCGCAGACGGGCGCCGCATGTCCCCAGGCACCGTGCCCGATTCATCAACCGTCGGCTCCGAGGCGACGGGCCGGCCCCGCGCCATCTTGATGGCAAAGAGCCATCCGGCCGCGAGCGCGACCAGACTCACGGGAATTCCCCAGAGGATGACCAGGCCGAGGTCCGCCTCAAGCAACCCGGCCGCCGCGATCGGCCCCGGCGTCGGCGGAACCATCGTGTGCGTGGCGTAAAGCCCGAGACTCAGCGCGATCGCACTGGCCGCTAAAGGCACGCCGGCCCGGCGGGACATCGCCCGCGCCAGCGGCGCGAGGACCACGAAACCCGAATCGCAGAAGACCGGAACGCTCACGATATACCCGATGATCCCCATCGCCAGCGGCACGTTCTTCTGGCCGACCACGCGCACCGTGCGCTCGGCTAAGGCGTACGCGCCGCCCGATTTTTCGAGGAACGTCCCGATGATCGAGCCGGCTAAGATCACGATCCCGATCGCGCCGATGGTGCCGCCGAAACCGGCATTGACCGAACTGACGACCTCCGCCAAAGGCATCCGCCCCGAGAGAATCCCATACCCGAACGCCGCCAGAAGCAGCGCCAGGAAAGGGTGCAGCTTCAATCGCGTAGTCGTCAGGACGATGAAGACGATCGACAGTCCAAGCAGTGCCAGCAGCCACATACAGTCCGTCCGTTCCTTGTAGGATCTCCCCACCACGCCGGCCCGACAGCCCGGGGCCCACAACACCGCGGGATCATACCCGCCCACGCCCGTCGATGCCAGAGAAGAAAGCACACGAACACGACGGGTGTCTGACTAAGCTTTGTGGCAGGATAGGTCTCTTCTGTCACCCCGAGCGAAGTCGAGGCCTCTGGCTGGGAGTCGGAGGCGTCCTGCGGTCGCGGGCAGATGTCTCGACTACGCTTCGCTCCGCTCGACATGACAAGAGGAAGGAGGGGCTCGGCTCCACATGGCGAATGACAGGAGGCCCGCCACGATATCTGGGCACGCGAACACGACACCGCAGCCGCCGGGCGCGGACTGGGCCGCGTCGCCCGCGCGTATCGCTCGCACCGAAATTGTCGCTCTGCGCGGGCGTTTTTTCTTGACAAAAACGCGCTCACGGCGTAGGGTGACGATGTCTCGCCGCACGGCGGTGAGCAGCATGAGCGGGCGGTCCGTGGCCGCCGGCTCTTGACAACCGATTAGACGTCACGGCGGCCGCGGGTGCCGCCCAAAGGATGACCGAGGGCCGCATTGCGAGTCGCCACGCGACCGGCGCCCGTTGACGTTCATCCTCCAATCCGCGCACGGCGGAGGCGATCCGCCCGGATCGCGAATCCGCCGCCGATTCCAGACCGAACAGCACCCGAAGAGGCTGCATCCACACTTCCAGGATCCGTCTGACGGGCCATTCCTATCGAGACCTCACAAACGCGAACCACGACGCGCGACGCCCCAGGCCGGCGTCGCAGAAAGGAGCGGAGAAATGAGAAAGCAACGAGACGAGAACGAAACGACCTCAGCCAGGCCGACCTGCTACGACTGCGTATACGCGCACTGGGACTTAGCCGCGTGGGCGCGGACCATCTCGTTGGGCCAGCCGGCTCGGCCGCTCTGCGCCAACCAGCCCGATTCGCCCGGCCGGCTGCGCGAGGTCCCGCTCACCGGCCCGTGCCCGAACTTCCGTCCGAAGCGTCAGCCGCCGGTCCGGCTGGACCCGCCGGAGCCGCCGAGCGAGGACGTCTGCTACATCGCCCTGACGCGTGGCATGTTCGCCATGGTCGATCGCGAGGACTTCGAGCGGCTCAACCGCTACCGGTGGAACGCCTTTCGCAGCGGCGGCAAGCTCTACGCCCGCCGCTCCATCCCCGGCGGCACCATCCTCATGCACCGCGAGATCATGCAGCCGCCGCCGGGCATGGTCGTCGACCACGTCACCGGCCACGGCCTGAACAACTGCAAGCGCAACCTCCGCGTCTGCACGCCGCGGCAGAACGAGCACAACAAGCCCCCTCGCGGCCGCAAGTCGCGATTCAAGGGCGTCTACCGCAGGCGCAACAAGTGGTACGCCGCGATCAAGCACAAAGGCGTACCTTACTACCTCGGCACGTTCGACGACGAGGTCGCAGCCGCCCGCGCCCGCGACCGCATGGCCTACGAGCTCCAGGGCCCCTACGCCTACCTCAACTTCCCCGAAGACTACCCCGACCACCCCGCGGCCGGGGAAATCCGAAATCCAAAGCACGAAATCCGAAACAAATCCGAATGACCGAAAGCCAAAACAAACAGACTTTCCTCTCGCAAAGGCGCAAAGAACGCCAAGAACCGAAGACGGAGGGCAGAGAGCGGAAGACGGACGGCAGGCAGAATAATCAATAATCAATCATCGATAATCAATCCAAGGGTCTCACCACAGAGAACACAGCGCGGCCTCCGGCCGCAGCCAAAATGCTTGCTAAAAAAACAAGATGTTACGACCTTGTAGTACAGAGGAAATCATCAATCATCAATCATCCATAATCACCACGAATGGCACGAATCACACGAATTCAGGTCTCTCGCGGAGACGCGGGGGAAATGGAACCGCCGATGAACGCTGATGGACACGGATACCCGGCCGGAGGCTGGTGTCTGGCTTGTCGCTTATCACCTATCACTTCTCGCTGTGCTGCCGCAGGCCGGGGCGGGGGCAAAGCAGAAATCGCCAAATCGGCAATGCCAAATAGTAAATAGTAAATTGAATGGCTCTTGCCCGTCGGGAGGGGCGATGGTATTATAGACGCGTGAGTGGCTCGGGAAAGTGGTTGGTGAGAGTTGTATGCGGACAATCGCGGACAGGCAGTCCTCCCTCATCCACAGTCAATTTCTGGGCCTGCAACTGCCCCAGGAGGAATGAAAGGCGATGCAGGAAGGCTTTTGCGGATTGGGGATGCCGGGGAAAATGTACCTGACACGAATGGCATGAAGTTAAGCGGTTCCTGTGCAGCGAAATGGCCGTTTTGAGGCTGAGAACACTGTTTGGATGGCGGCTGTGCGACTTATCTTCATGGCATTCGTACCTGACACCTTTAGTTCTTCCCTTTAGTTCTTCTTGAATATAACGTGTAGGTGAGGTATGTGGCTATCGTTGCTGACGTTCCTTGGCGGCATCATGGTTCTCGCCGGTGAGGTCTTAGAGGGGCGATCCATCAATGAGAGCTCCCGCTGGTTCAAGGTCGTGTCTCGGGTGCCGAGTAGCTTGCGCCAGCACAAGACTCTCACGGTGGCTGGTGGACTTCTAGTACTCTTGTGCGCGCTCCTTGGCACCCGACAAGAGGCTGCATATCAGGCGAAGATCGAGACGCTGTCGGAAGATACTCGCAGTTTCGTTTCAGGTGGCGACAGCTTCGTCTTCATCAGCTTCAACCGTTGCGACAATAAGAGTTTCACCGGACGAATCGAGCATCGTGGCAAATATCCCGTCTACGACGTTACGATTCGAACACTTGACATGAAGAGTTCCGATGGAATCGCCGGGTGGACGGAAGCACGAGCCCTTCGCTATGCTCCCCGCTTGAATCAGTTCGCAGTAGTCACCGAATCCATGCGAGCATTTCTCTCGGCCCCGCTCGAACCTACTGGCCCACATGCAACATACGGTTTCTTGATTGATGCACGCAACGGTTCATTCCTACAGCAGACACATTTCGTCAAGTTGGAGTCCGCGTGGGTCCAAGCCACACGTGTCGTCAGCTATCCTGATCAGACGGTCATCTTGGTCGAGCAGATTGATCGGGACTTCCCAACAGATCAACACGGTCAGGTTGAATGGAGAAGCATGCCATCCGACTTGTTGACCGTCAGATTTGACTGAAGGGGTGGAGGGATGCATCGTCCAGGACATTCGAGACAGCTACGTATGGACGTCATATCCCCTGCGTCGTTACGTTGGAGGGAGAACATGTACCCCAATGCAGTAGATATCCAATCTATCTTCAAGAGTTACGTTTGCAGAAGGGCAATCCCGAACCGCCCCGAGAGTTACTTCAAGTATATGAACGCGGAAGTTGCCAAGATCGTTCTCGTTAATCAGAAACTCCGCTGGAGTTCACCGCATCTTCTCGATGATCCGTTCGATGTCCAACGATGCTTCAGTTTAGGGTTCGATGCTGAGGAGCTCAGAGAACCTCTCTGCCAAGAGATCATGGGTCTCCTGTTGTGCGATAGGGTTCCAGACTTGTCCGGCAAACCTCACGTAGAGCGGCTCGTCAAATGTCTCCGCAGAAGCGACCATGTGCGAGAGTATGGCGTCTTGAGGCAGAAACTCGGTGAGTCGATAGGCAAAGGAATCCAACAGGCCGAAATAGGTGTCATCAGAAAGAAATGGTCTGAATTGCTCCCCCAGTTTCGGATTCTCTGCTTCTCTGCAGTGCACGATAATGTGCAGATGTGGTCACACTATGCCGATTCACACAAGGGTGTTGTCCTCGAATTCCAGCCCCGGGATGATTCCAGTTTCTTGTGGGCAAGCGTACCTGTAACATACCAGGATTCTCCACCGATGATCGCGAGTAAAGAAGAATGGGTCAAGAGCATTACTGGACAGGAGCCTTTAACCACGCGTGGGTGGCAATTGTTCATGCCACTTACAGTTACCAAGACGACAGGCTGGAAGTATCAGGAAGAGTGGAGGGTCGTTACCTTTATGCGCAAGGGCGAATCGGGCCTCTATAGTGATTACCCGTTCAATGCTCGAGAGCTTCGTTCTGTCTACTTGGGCTGTGAGATTTCTGAGCAAGATACAGATGACGTGATTGCTCTCTTGAGGTACAACCTGGCACACGTCGCCGTCCATAGAGGCAGAAGAGTTGAACAGGAAAGAAGCTTGAGTTTTGCCAGGGCACCCCGAGGCAATCACTAATCAGGGGATCTTGGGGGGACGGACCCTATTTTCTACCAGAGGCCCCGCGACACGCAAGGGCGGGACGCCCTCGCCACGTAGAACTCTAAAGGGGTTCGGTACTTCTTCTGGCGGGCAGTTGGGGAGAATTAAGGGGAAGAATTAAAGGTGTCCGGTACGAATGGCATGAAGATAAGGCGTAAGTCGTGCCGCAGAAAAGCCGCCCCAATTTACCAGGTCCGCTTGAACGCACGGTTAGGCGCCTGTAAGGCAATGCACGCACCATTCTGCTATTAGCCAGACCGTTTGATTGCATCTCTAAATTGAAGATAATGGTCGTCCAAATAAAGGCCGCCTGACTCCAGGAAGCCAAGGATTCCATCCAAGTCATCACTCATATCGGAAACGATCTGCCGAAGCTGCTGTTCTAGCTTGGCGTTCGCGACCGGATCAGAAGAATCGTTGCGCTTAGGGTAGATCGCTTTCCACAGTTCGTAGTTCTTACGAGCAGATGCTTCATACACCGCTATATGGTCTCCTAGTTCTTCTGGAAGGTTCTTTAAGTCTTCTCCTGTGATTGTTTTAACAGTGTGCCCATGTTCCTTGGCAACGATCTCGGTAGATGTGCCCTCGATCTGCATTCTATGCTCTTTTGAAATAGTCTCCGTTCCGGTGAGGAAGGGTACGACCTGATCTGCGATTTTGTTGATCAGATCAATTCCAGCAGAGGCCGCGGATATTGCAGTAACGATAGTTGCAGGATCCATACTCGTTTCTCCTTTCGTTCGTTCAAGTGCCCAACGATAAGATCAGGCGACTTCAATCGCGCAGTATAATAGTATAATGGGGACGGACCCTATTTTCTGCCGCGTGGGTTGAGAACCCACCCTACAGAGAAGTAAAGGGGTCCGGTGTTTCTTCTGGAGGGCCGTTGGATTGACGATTTACGATTGCGGATTGCTGATTGAACCGTTCGCCTTCGGCGGGGAATCCTGAATCTGCGTGCATCGGCCTTCATCCGCGGCCTTTGGATTGATTATTGATTATTGTCTATTTCCTCTGTACTACAAGGTCGTAACATCTTGTTTTTTTAGCAAGCATTTTGGCTGCGGCCGGAGGCCGCGCTGGGTCCTCTGTGGTGAGATATTCCTTTTGGCGTGTTTGGCGTCTTTGCCGGCCCTTCCATTGATGATCGATGATTGGGGGGAAGAGACAAGAGGGAGGGCAGTTCTCGGTTGGCAGTTGTCGCCTGGGGAAGAATTGGGATCGAGTCTTAAATATTAAGCGTTGAAGGGAAGCGTGCGCAGTGACAGGTGATACGTGATAAGGGTCTACATGGGTGATTGATGCTTTCTCTGCGGCTCGGCGTCTCTGCGTGAGATGCTTCGGACTTGTCAGTTCATGGCTTCGGCGAGGGTTTCGGCCTGCCCGAGCGCAGTTTGGTTAGTTGGAGGACGAGCCGCAGGGCCTCGTTGACCGATTCGGCCGTTGGAAACGCCTCGGCGACGTCGGGCGCCAGCGGCACGAGATTCGTCCCTTCGCGGAACTTCTCGGCGTACTTGCCTCGCACGCCGCTCTGGAGAAGCTGGCTCAAATCGTATTCCGGCCGGAGATCGTCATTTT
>CBFDBY010000076.1:0-30935 GCA_965603165.1 uncultured Phycisphaerae bacterium | reverse complement strand
TGAGCGTTCTGGTTCGCCAGCCACAGTGGACGCCCGAGCCGCGAGACTGGGAGCTCATCAAGAAATGTTCGGTCGAGCAGAAGGCCCGCATTCTCATCCTGGGCGCCACGGGGGGCAGGCATCCGGAAGTCCTCTCGGCCGGCGCGGTCAGCATCGGGACATCGACCGACGAGGTGGGCGCGCCGCTGTTCTATCGCGAGGTGAATCTGCCGTTCGTCGATGCGGTGAAGGACCCGTCGCATATCCGCTGGCGCTTCGGGTCGATCTCCTCGCCGGAGCCGCCGCCGGTGGTTCTTGAGGACCTGCCCGTGTGCGGGAACTGTCACTCGTTTCCGCGGGACGGGCGGACCCTCGCCATGGACGTTGATTACGCCAACAGCAAAGGCTCTTACGTCATCGCCGCGATCCAGCCTCGGATGACCCTGGCCGCGAGCGATGTCATCACCTGGAATGACTACCGAAAGGAGGACGGCGAGCAGACGTTCGGGCTGCTCTCGCAGATCTCGCCGGACGGCCGGTACGTGGTCAGCACGGTGAAGGACAAGTCCGTCTTCGTGCCGATGCCCGATCTCGCCTTCTCTCAGTTGTTCTTCCCGGTCAAGGGGATCCTCTGCGTACACGACCGGCAGACGGGGGCTTTCAGCGCTCTGCCCGGGGCGGACGATCCCGCCTACGTCCAGAGCAACCCGAGCTGGAGCCCGGACGGCAAGTACATCGTCTTCGCCCGCAGCAAGGCGTACGACCTCACGCAGACGCAGGGCCAGGGCAAGGTCCTGCTGACGCGCGACGAGTGCAAAGAGTTCGTCGAGGACGGCAAGCCGTTCCTGTTCGATCTGTACCGGCTGCCGTTCAACGAGGGGCGGGGAGGGACGCCCGAGCCCATCCGGGGCGCATCGCACAACGGCATGAGCAATTACTTCGCCCGGTACTCGCCGGACGGGCGGTGGATCGTTTTCTGCAAGGCCCGGAGCTACATGCTGCTCCAGCGGGACAGCGAGCTGTACATCATCCCGGCCGAGGGCGGCCAGCCGCGACGGCTCCGCGCCAACACCGGTCGCATGAACTCCTGGCATAGCTGGTCGCCGAACGGCAAGTGGCTCGTCTTCTCCTCCAAGGTGTACTCGGACTACACGCAGCTCTGTCTCACTCATATCGACGCCGACGGCAACAGCAGCCCGCCCGTGTTGCTGTCGCATCTGACCGCGCCGGATCGGGCGGCGAATATCCCCGAGTTCGTCGACATCCGCGCCGATGCGATCGTGAAGATCCAGGAGCAGTTCCTCAACGACTACTCTTTCGTTCGCGCGGGCAACGAGTTCTACCGCCAGAGCGATGCCGAAAACGCCATCACCGAGTACCGCAACGCACTGGAGCTGAACCCGGATAACGTCGAAGCGCACCAGAGGCTCGGTTTTCTCCTGTACCATGTGCAGGGCGCGGCTGAGGAGGGAATGGCTCATCTGTTGAGGGCGAACGAGCTCGACCCGGCCGACCCGCAGACCCTCCACGACCTGGGGATGACCTTCCTCCATCAAGGAAGCACCGAGAAGGCGATTCAGTACCTTTCGGCGGCGCTTCGGCGGATGCCGAACGGCCTGGACCATCAGTACACGGCCGAGGGCATGCACTTTCAGCTCGGCCGGGCGTTTCTCGTCTCAGGCAAATCCGAGCAGGCCGAGGGACATTTGCGGAAGGCGCTCGAACTCAATCCACGTCACGCCCCCGCCCACTACCAGCTCTCTGTGGCCCTGGCGGACTTGGACCGCATGGACGAATCGCTTCGGCATTACAGCAAGGCGGTCGAGCTGGACCCGAGGACGGACACCTCGCCGGCGCTCCATCACCTGCTGGCCACGGACTATCTCCGGAAGCGGCAGTTCCGGGAAGCTCTGCGGCACGAGCAGCGGGCCCTCGAATTGGCGCAAGCCGCCGGAGACCAGGCGGCGGTGACGAAGATTCAGGGTTACGTCGATTACTGCCGCCAGTTGGTCGAATCCGCAAGTCGGTAGGGTCGGGCCGCCCGGCGGATCGATCCGCCAAATCCCACTACCTCCTGGGGACTCGGAATCGTGTGAGACGGTGCGGTTTGCCCTTGAACATTTTGGCGGATCGACGATATTATAGGGAAGAAGGCTTGTCTGCGAACGGGTATTTTGGTACAAGATAGGCTATGGGGTTATACGACCGAGATTACACGCAGTCTGATTTTCGGCGGCAGCATTTCGGGCCGCCGCAGATGCGCTTCAACGTGCCGCGACTGTCCCTCGTGGTCAAGTACCTGTTGATTGCGAACATCTCGATCTTCCTTCTCGGCGTGTTCATCAAACCGCTGGGAACGGCCCTCGAGAATTGGTTCGCCGTCGCCCCGAGTTCCTGGGGCACCGCGCTGCAGCCCTGGAGAATCTTCACCTATCAGTTCCTCCACAGCCGGGACTTTGTCTGGCACATCTTCTTCAACATGATCGCGTTGTTCTTCCTGGGGCCGCCGCTGGAGCGGTACTGGGGCAGCCGCAAGTTCCTGCCGTTCTACCTGCTCTGCGGGGCGGTGGGGGGCTTGTTCTACACGCTGCTCGTCGGCGTGCGTTTTCTGGCCCCCGGTTCGATGATTGGGGCCTCCGGGTCCATCCTCGGATTGCTGTCCGCCTGCGCGATCCTGTTCCCCCAGTTTGTCATCTTTGTATTCTTCTTTCCCGTTCCGATCCGCATCGCGGCCGTGGCCTTTGCCTTCATGTACTTCCTGCTGGTGGTGACGCGCAGCGGCGGCAACACCGGCGGCGAGGCGGCTCATTTAGCCGGCATGGCGGCGGGGGCGGCGTACGTCCTGCTGCTGGAGGGCAAATGGGGCCGGCTCACGATGAAGATGCGGGCTGGTTCCTGGGAGAAGCAGTTGGAGGAAAGCCGCAGACTTCAGATCGAGGTCGACCGCATTCTGGCGAAGGTTCACCACTCCGGCCTGCACAGCCTCAGCGGTACGGAAAAGAGGATCCTCAAGAAGGCCACGCGGGAAGAGCTCCGACGGCAGAAGCTGTAGGATCCACGCCACCCATCCGGCCGACCCGTCCCAAGGATTACTGCCCGCTCAAGGTTTGCGGCGTGATGCCGGCGGCGGTGTGTAAGGGCCGTACGTCTCACGCAGGAACTCAAGCCACCACCGGATTCCGGGATCATCCTCCGTGCCGTCGCCGCCCGGCCGATGATTCGGCCCATGAGGCCGGACGCACTGTAGCCAGGTCGACGCCAGCATGTACCCCCGGCCCTTTGACAAATGAGCGAGGGTCTGCCGGATCTGGTCGGCCTTCATGGCCTCGGTGTACAGGCCGATATTGAGGTAGTTGTAGAGGCCGTCTCGCTTACTGTACTTGCCCCAATAGCCGCCGGGCGCATTGCCGGGCGTCGCCTCGCTGTCAATGTAAGGCTTGCCGGCCACCCGCTCGGCGAAGTGTATCCCCAGGTCCGCCTCGGCTGGGGGCGGGCCCTTGAAGTTCGTGGCAATCACGCAGCACGGGTCCACAGCCTTGCCGGCCCGAACCATCTGGCGAGGGGCGAAGCCCTTGGCCCTCTGGGCCATTCCCTCGTTGTCGATGTCCACGAAGACGTTGCGGTAGTCGTTCTCCTTCAGCCAGGCCACCGTGCTCTCGACGGCCCGGTTCGCCTGGGCCTGGGTCCAGTTCTCCCACTTGCCCTTGGAGTTGCCCCAATACAGACACCCCACCAGAATCACCATCCCGCGTCGGTCGGCCGCCTCGATGATTCGCCCCATCCGCTTGGCGTAGACCGGATTCAAGGTTCCGTCCTCGTGATAGCCTTTCACGTCGCCGAATCGCGACCCCATGAAGTACACGCTGACGGTGTTGACGCCGGAGTCTGCGAATTCATCGAGATGGTCGATCAACTCTTGGGCCGTATCGTCGGAGACCAGCGCATTGGAGCAGCGCAGACCTTTTACGAGCACCTCCCGGCCGTTGAGATACGTCTTTTCTCCACGAACCGAAAAGACGTGGCCGCTTGTCACGGTCCGTTCGGCCGGAGAGGACAGGCACAAGGCAAGAATCATCCAGACTGCTGTCGGCATCGCAAACTCCTTGACTGTCTCAGACTGAGACCCTCTAACAAGATGAATGCCGCCTCCGAAGCCAGCGCCTGTCATTCCCGCGAAGGCGGGAATCCACCTGCCCCACGGCTTTTCTGGACCCCCGCCTGCGCGGGGGTGACAGATTGGCCTGTACGCCGTTCATTGTATTAGAGGCTCTGTGTACGGGCTTTTTTATCTTGGCGCGGTGCGAACGTCAATCGATTGCCTCTTGCCACGACGCGAGCGAGCCGGTACCTTGGGGGCGGCAATGTGAGTCGTACGGGCTCGGGAGTGTGCCGCTGGATAACGCTTCGAGCATGTAGAGCGAAGACCTATGGACGGGAAGAATAAGCCACGGCGAATCCTGCAGAAGCAGGTGGTGATGCGTCGGGTCCTGCTGGCGCTGCTGCCGCCGTTGGCGGGGGCGATCTACTTCTTCGGCTGGCGCAGCCTGTTCGTAGTCCTCTGGGCGGCGGTGGTCGGCTTCGTCGTGGAGTTCATCTTCACCCGTCTCCGCAAGGAGCCGGTGAGCGAGGCGGTCTTCGTGACGACGACGATCTACGCGCTGGTCATGCCGCCGACGGTCCCGTGGCACGTCCTGACGATCGGTGCGGTCTTCGCCGTGATGTTCGCGAAGGAGATCTTCGGCGGGTTCGGTCGCAATATCTTCAACCCGGCCATGGCGGGGCGGTGCTTCGTCTATGTCTGCTTTCCGATCGCTCTGACGGCGGCGTGGGCGCCTGCCGCCGATGGGTTCCGGGGCGCGCTCGACCGCTGGACGACCGCGGCGGGCCCCGACGCCGTCACGGGCGCCACGCCGATGACCTACCTCAAGCGA
Source organism: uncultured Phycisphaerae bacterium (assembly GCA_965603165.1). Taxonomy (GTDB): domain Bacteria; phylum Planctomycetota; class Phycisphaerae; order Sedimentisphaerales; family Anaerobacaceae; genus PLanc-01. The sequence continues at coordinate 26,025 of CBFDBY010000076.1, read as the reverse complement.
GGCCGGATGGTCCTGGTCGCGCAAGAACCGGCCGTCGCGAAGCCGCCCTTTGAGGTCGCGGAGGGCGAGACGGTGCGGATCGATCGAGGCGCTTTCTGGCGGCTGCAACTCTTCGGGCGAATCAGCGGTACGATGGGCGTCACCAGCGCGCTCTTGATCGGCCTCGGCGGCGCCTACCTCTTCTACACGAAGACGGCAAGTCGAACCATTATCCTCTGGCTGATCGGGACATACGCCGTCTTGAATCAGCTCCTCTATTGGGCGGGGGTTCCGCCCGTTCCCATGGCGCCGACGGCCGTGTTTGGCGGCGGCTTTCTGTTCGGCGCGTTCTACATGGCGACCGATCCGGTCAGCTCGCCGCGGACGGAGCTGGGCCGGATCATCTACGCAGTGATCATCGCCGTCTGCACGGTCGTGATCCGGAACTTCTCCATCTTCAACGGCGGTCTGATGTTCTCAGTCCTGATCGGCAACATGTTCGCGCCGATCATCGACTATGCGGTCCAGGCACGCGCAAGCGGCCGGCCGGCGAAAGCAAAGGGAGGGGACTGATGCGAGAGAAGCGGTGGTTCCCCATTCTCTACATGTTTGTGGTAACGGCGGCGTTCAGCTCCGTCGTGATCGGTTTCACGGCCGTCACGCGCGAGCGGGTCGAGGCGAACGAGCGGCTGGCGTTTGAGGCCGCCGTCCTTGCCGTGCTGCCGGATCTGTCTGAGTCCGGCCTGAGCGGCGTGGAGATTCACCGCCGGTTCGTCGAACAGGTGAGCGAGCCGGATGACGCTTCCGGCGGCGCGTACACCTTGCGCCAGGGCGGGCAAATCACCGCCTACGCGCTGCCGTTCGACGGCCAGGGATTCTGGGCGCCGATCCGAGGCCTCATCGGCATCGCGGCCGACAGAACGACGGTTATCGCGATCTCGTTCTACGAGCAGACGGAGACGCCGGGGCTCGGCGCCGAGATTGTCAAACCGGCGTTTCGGAATCAGTTCAAAGACAGGAAGCTGTCGCGCGAGGGGCCGCCCATCAACATGAAGCGGCCCGGCGCAGAACTCGACGAGAACGACGTGCACGCCGTCACGGGCGCGACGCAGACCAGCGTGCGGCTCGAAGGCATCATCAATCGGGCCGTGAGCGAGTGGCGGTCGAAGATCGGGAAGGGGGGGCAATGATGGCGCCGCCCGACAAGAAAGCCGACCTGAGGGACATCGCGCTGCAGGGTCTGTGGCGGGACAATCCCATCTTCCGGCAGGTCCTCGGGATCTGCAGCACGCTGGCCGTGACGAATCTCGTGGCGAATACTCTCGTGATGTGTACGGCGCTGGTCTTCACGTTGTCGCTCAGTGCGGCCACCGTCTCCATCTTACGGACCCTCACCCCGCGGAACATCCGCATGATGGTCGAGACGCTGATCATCGCGTTTTACGTGATCATCGTGGACGTCCTGCTCGGCGCGTACTGGCCCTCGATGCGTGCCAACCTCGGCCCGTACGTAGGCCTGATCATCACGAACTGCATCGTCATGGGCCGGTGCGAGGCCTACGGCAACAGCCATCCGCCGGGCGGAGCATTCCTCGACGGCTTCTTCAACGCGTTGGGCTACTCGTTCATCCTGCTGATCGTCGCGACATTTCGCGAGGTCCTCGGGCTGGGGACGTTTCTCGGTGCGCCCGTGCCGTTCTTCGGCGGGCCGGCCTGGGACAAGTGGGTCATCATGGTCATGCCGCCGGGCGCGTTCTTCATGCTCGCCGTCGTGGTCTGGGTGTTTCGATCGATTCAGCCGGCTAAGGAGGAAAAAGCCAAATGAGTGTCGGAACGGAAATCATGCAGGCCTGTATCGTGGCGATCTCGGCCGTTTTCACGCAGAACATCCTGTTGGCCTACTTCCTGGGCTTGTGTCCGTTCATCGGCGTCTCGCGCGAGATCAAGGCAGCCTTCGGGCTGGGCCTCGCCGTCATCTTCGTGCTCACGTGCACCGTCCTTCTGAACTGGATCGCGTACCACTACGTTCTCGTGCCGCTGCATCTGGAGTTCTTCCGTTTCATCCTGTTCATCATCATCATCGCGGCGTTCGTGCAGTTCGTCGAGATGGTGATCGAGCGGTATTCGCCGTTTCTGTACCAGCAGCTCGGCGTGTTCCTGCCTCTGATCACGGTCAACTGCGCGATCCTCGGAGCGGCCCTGTTCATGGTGATTCGCGACTACTCGTTCATCGTCACCATCGGCTGGGGGCTCGGCAGCGGCACCGGCTGGTTCCTCGCCATCATGGCGATGGCCGGCATCCGGCAGCGGCTCGCCCACGACCGGATTCCCCGCGGCCTGCAGGGGCCCGGCGTTACCCTGATCATCGCCGGACTGATGTCACTGGCTTTCATCGGCTTCGCAGGCGTGCTGCAGGGACAGTAGCATCGGGAGACTCGGAATCGGCTCATGATTGTTTCGACGCTCATCGCGGTCCTGGTCGTCAGCTCCATCGGGGCGGCCCTCGCCGCGCTTCTCGCTCTCTCCGAATCCTACATCGCCAATTACGGCGAGTGCCGGATCACGATCAACGACGAGCGCGAGCTGACGGTGCAGGGAGGCAAGGACCTGTTGTCCATGCTGACGGCCGAGAAGATCTTCATCCCCAGCGCCTGCGGCGGCCGGGCCACGTGCGGGCTGTGCAAGCTCAAGGTGCTCGAAGGGGCCGGGCCGATCCTGCCGACCGAAGAACCGTACTTGGATGAGAAAGAACGCGCCTCGAACGTTCGCCTCTCCTGCCAGGTCAAGGTCAAGGGCGACCTGCGGATATCGATCCCGCAGGAGCTCTTCGCCATTCGCGAGTACCGGGCGCGCTGCACGCGGATCGTCGATCTGACGCACGACATCAAGCTGTTCCGCCTGGAGCTCGCCGAGCCTGGGACGATGGATTACGTCCCCGGCCAGTACGTTCAGTTGCTTGCTCCGAAATACGAGAAGAACTCCGAGGAAGTCTACCGGGCCTACTCGATCGCTTCCGATCCGGCACAAAGAGATGTCATCGAGCTGATCATCCGCCTGGTGCCGGGCGGGATCTGTACCACCTATTGCTTCGAGTACCTCAAGGAGGGAGATGAGGTCAGGATGAACGGTCCATACGGCGAGTTTCATCTGTCCGACACGGACGCTCCGATGGTCTTCATCGCCGGGGGTTCCGGCATGGCCCCCATCCGGTGCATTCTGCACCACATGAAGAACACGAACAGCCGGCGCAAGGCCGTCTATTTCTTCGGCGCCAACGAGGTCAGAGAAATGTTCATGATGGACGAGATGCACCGGTTCGAGTCGGAGCTGCCGGACTTTCGGTTCGTGCCCGTGATCGCCAAGTCCGACGCGAGCGAAGCCTGGGACGGCGAAACCGGCCTGGTCACAGACGCCGTGCAGAGGGGACTGCAAAACGCCTCCGAGTACGAGGCCTATCTGTGCGGCAGCCCCGGCATGATCGACGCCTCCATCAAAGTCCTGCTCGATCTTGGCGTCAAGGACACGGGGATCTTTTATGACAAGTTCGCCTGATGCAGGCAGAGGTGGCCTATGAAACAGTCGCCCAACGACGCGCATCTGGACGCGGTTCTTCGGTCGTCCGCTCTGGTGGCGGGCGGATTCATGGGAGACGATCCGCGCCGTGTGATGGAGGTGGTCGACGCCGATGCCGGCGCGCTGTTCGGGCTGGGTGTCACCACCGCGCAGGTGGCGCAGCGGTTGAAGGAGATCACCGAACGAGCCACGCGCGGGCTCGGGACCTGGGTCGAGATCGACGAGCAGTACGAGGCGATGGTCGACGAAGCTCGCGGCTTGTTGCCCTGCCCGTGGCCGCACGAAGGCTACTATCCCAAGAGGGTCACGACGCTCAAGGTGGTCGCTTCCGGCCGGACCTTCCGCTGGTCCGACCTGAACATCCACATGATCGAGGCCCACGGCTTCTTCGAGGGCAAGGGTTCCGCCTTCCGCATCGAGCCCGCCGAGATCGTCGGAATCCTGTTCTGATGCCCTCTTTTCTCTGGTAGAATTTGCCGGCTGAGGCGTCCGTAGGGATAGAAAGGAGACCTGATGTTTGCGGCGTTCCATCCGAGTTTCCGAGGCGTCTATCGCCCCAAGGTCCTGGCCGACGATTTCATCGATCGGTTGGCGGCGCGGGTCGAGTCCGGCCTGTTCCCCATGGCTTCGCCCGGCCGCAACCGCTATACGATCACGGAGCGGCTCGGCACTCGTCTACGCTTCCGTTCCGTGGGCATCCTGACGGGCATAAACATCGGACTCAACGATGTGGCCATTCGCCTCGACGACCGGAACCGGGAGATCTCGTACGACGTCTCCTACTGGACCTGGGCGAAGTACAGTCTCTATCTCTGCGGTGGCATCGCCGGCGTGCTCGGCCTCGCTCTCCTGGCGACTCTCCTCGGTGTGCCCATGTTCGGCGGTGATGCGCGTCTGCCGACCAACCTCATGCTGCTCGTCTCCGTTCCGATGATCCTCTTCTGGGGCGTGCTCTGGCCCTGGATCCTGATCGCTCTGCACAAACGACCGGCGGCCGGATGCCTCACAAGGATCTTCGATGAGGTGAACGCTGTGTCCAACTGACATGCTCCTTCGGCGATCATCGTTCGGAAGCCAGTTTGCGCAGGACGGCCTTCGACTCCTGATACCGGGCAAACCGTTTCTCCTGTTCAAGGAATTCCGGGGTGTGGGCGGCCATACGACGGCCCTTCCAGACCACGCCCAGTTGTTTGTGCAGCAGCTCGTGGTAGACGATGCGGTCGACCGCGTACGTCGGCACGGTTTCCTTGTCCAGCGTCACGCTCACCATGACGGTGTCTCGCGCTTGATCGTAGTGACCGAATTTCCGCGTCGTGAAACTGCGGCTCCAGACGAGACGAGGACAAGTCATGTGCCCATCGAAATACGCGGCGTTCACGCGCTCGAAAGAGGCCGCCAGATCGTGATGGAGGCCGCGGGTCTGTGCCACGATACCGCCCAGCAGCTCGAGTTCGGAGAGGATTGTCTGGTATGGCTCGCCCCGCGCAGCATCCAGCACCGGTTGCCGGTTGCGGTTCTTTCGAAACGCCACCTGCGCCAGGGACTCCAGGATGTCCCGCCCAAAACAGATCATGGGAGTCGGCAATCGCACGAGGATCTCATTCGGGTCGTGGCGGATCCGGTACATCCCCCGCATCGGCCGAAAGTGGATCAGAACGGCCGCGGACGGCGCCGTCGCCCAGGGGCAGGCAGCCCGAAACGCCGGCTCGGCCCTACGCATGGCGGCGATGTAGTCATCGAAGTTCTCCCGCTGCGAGAAATACGCCAGCCACCCGCGTGCTTCTCTCGACGGCTTCTTGATCTGCTCCGGCCGGATCTCCTTCGCCGCGATGACTCCTTCGAGATCCTCGCTGGAGGAACGGATGGTGTCAAAGACGTCCTCCAGCTCGGCGCGGTCGCGACATCGGGCGAGCCCATCGAGGAGGTCCTCAAGATGGCTCTGAAGGCCGGGAAAGGAAATGCTGTCGAGAACGAAGCCGTTCGTCGGTGATGTCTCTTGCGTCACAACGGAATCGAGGTTCAGGCCCTTGAGGAACTGGTAGGCTCTCCTCGATGGGGCCGGCAGGTCCGCCACGCGCAGCCGCCGATCCTTCAGAAGCGCTTCGATCGCGGCGACGGCCTCAGCGACATTCTGTCGCAGTTGGGCCAGACGCTCGGGCCCGATCGGCCCGGACAGCTCCAGCCTGACCTGCTTGGCCATTCTCACAAGTCCGGAGATACGAAGTCTTTTCATGGCGATCCTCCGTACCGAATTGTCGTCCTTCTGTCAACTGGATCACATGCATTGAAACCAATCCACACATGCGATAGAATCCGGACTGCACGTTCCATTTGAATAGGAGCTCGTGACATGAAACTGCACTCTTGCACGCTCTGTATGTTGTCCATCGTGTTGCTGTCGACCGCTTCGCTTGCGCACGCGCAGGGCCGGGCCACTTTGCAGGCGGCCGTCACCCGGATCGACATCACGCCGGAAAAGCCCGTGCGGATGTCGGGATACGCCAGTCGCAAGGACTTGTCGAGTGGCGTGCACGACCCGTTGTCCGCCCGCGTCCTGGCCTTTGAACTGGCCGGCAAGCGGCTCGTTCTCGTCTCCACCGACCTGATCGGCTTCTACGACGGAACGGCCGAGTCCATGCGCGAAGCGCTCCTGCGCGAATTCGACCTCGAGCCGTCCGAGCTCTTCCTCACCGCCATTCACACGCACGCCGGCCCGACCTTGACGATCGATGCCGAGCGAGGCCACCCGAACAACGTCGAATACACGGCGACGCTGAAGGGCAAACTGATCGAAGCTGTCCGGGTTGCCCTGGACGACATGAAGGCCGTCCGCCTGGGGCTGGGCGTCGGGTACAGTCCCGTCGGGGCCAACCGCCGCGAGTTGCGGATTGGGCGCGACGGCGCGAGCTCCATCGTGCTCGGGCGCAATCCGTACGGGCCGACGGACAAGGAGGTCCTGGTCATGAAAGTGGCCCGGGCCGACGGCGGGCTCATGGCCGTGGCGTTCGACTACGCCACGCACGGGACCAGCCTGGGGCCCGGCAACTACACGATCAGCGGCGACGTGCTGGGTCTCGCCGAGCAGTTCGTCGAGAAGATCCTCGGTCCCGAAACCATTGCACCGGCATTCGCCGGCGCTTCGGGCAATATCGACCCATGGTATCGCGTTCTGCCGGCGTTCAGCACCGAGCCGGGCTGGATTCCCGAGCCGGTCCTGCTGGGGACGCTGCTGGGCGAGGAGGTCGTCCACGTCTGCCGGGGCATCGATGATACACACTCGCCGGACAAGATCCGCACGGCCTTTGCCGCGCTCGAACTGCCGCCCAAGCCGCGGGAGAACGCCTCGGACGACGAGAGCCCCGACCCGGCGTCGTTCAACATCACCGCGGCCCGGATCGGCGACGTCGCTTTCATCGGCCTCGGCGGCGAGGTGCTCACGGAGATCGGCCTGGCGATCAAGGCCGGCTCGCCCTGCAAGCACACGTTCGTCATTACGCACTGCAACGGCGCCGCCGGCTACCTCGTCCCGAAGGAGCTGCACGTGCAGGACGGCTACGAAGTCCGCACCAGCCGCTTCGCCCCGCAGGCCGCCGACATCGTCGTCCGCGAGGCCCTCCGCATGTTGCACGACCTCTGAGACGGGGCCGCTGACGCTGTTCTCAACGAGGTTACGACTCGTTTCGCCTCGCGCAGATTGGCTTTGTTTCACACGACGGTGCCGGCGGAGTGGAATGATGGAATATTGGAATGTTGGGCCGTTTCGGCCGGCGGGGCGGCTTCGCCGGCCGGGATCTGCGGCGTGGCGCGCGGCTGACCCCGCATTTCTGGCGAGACGCGGGAAGCCCGAAATCCAAATGTCGAAAACTCGAAAACGGGATAGGTGCTTGCGTGCCGAACGTCACGCTGCCGGCGCGAGCGTCACCGAAGGGACTGTTGCTCGTTTGGACCATTGCGGTTTTGGATTTGTCTCGGATTTCGAGCTTCGGATTTCGGATTTGCCGGGTTTGACCGGCGGTTTCAGGCCGTCCTCCGAATTGTCGGGGGGAGCCTGATGGTAGTTGCCTTATGGGATTGGGTCGGCCGGAGGGGATTGGCTGGCTTCGATGGTGCCGCCGTAGACGCCGATGTTGATGATGCCTCCGTTCGGTAGGGGCTCGGCGCCCGGCGGGACGATTGGATCGCCGCCGTCGATGCACGGGCTGGTCGTCTCGTCCTGCACCCATGCGCCTGTCGCGGGCTCCCAGCGGCCCATCTGCGACTGCACGTGGTAATCGCCCATGAGCCAGATCGCGTCGGGATCGTTGGCGGTGACTGTCACGGCGGGATCGTCGCGGTTCACCCAGCGGCCTGAGCCGGCGAAGAGGGGGTCGGCGTTGAGATTGCCCGGACTCGGCCAGTTGCTTGTCAGGACGCAGTAATGGATGACGGGCAGTAGGTCGCCTTCCGCCGTGACATCCTTGGGCCGGTTGCCCCAGAGAATCGAGTTGACCACCGTCACCCGGCCGTACTGCACGGACAGCCCGGCGCCGAAGTCGCCGCCGTAGTTGTCGGTGACCGTGCAGTTGACGAACGCCGCATGGCTGTCCGTGCAGAGGATCGCCGCACTGTTCCACTGCGTGGCGCGGTTGCCCGCGACCAGGCAGTTGACAATCGTGGGGCTGCTTTCCGTGCAGCGGATGGCGGCGCCGGTTTGTCCCTTGCCGCCGGTGACCACGAAGCCGGCCAGGACGCAGCTCGGATCCTCGCCGGGCATGAACTCGACCACGGGACTCTCGCCGCCGCCGTCGATCACGGGCCAGAATGGCCGGTTGGGATCGTTCGGATCGAATCCCGTCAGTTCAATCTGCCTGCTCGGCACATCGATGGTTTCGCGGTATGTCCCGGCCTGCACGAAGATCGCGGCCCCCTCGCCGGCGACGTCGATCGCCTCCTGAATCCGGTCGAATGGATGCTCCCAGGTCCCGTCCTCCAAGGGGTCGCTGATGGCGGCATCGTTCGGGCCGGGATCGTTCGGCGCATTATCATCGACGTAGAGGCTCATCGATGTGCTGATGAAGTTCGCTCGAATCTTGGAGTCTTTGTCGACACTTATGAAGAAGGGGTTCGACGTATCGGAATAGGTGCCGGTCCAGCGGGCGAAGACGAAGCCCGGATCGGCTTTGGCCTCCACCATAACGTCCGTGCGGCCTTCGTAGGTGAACTGCCCTTCGCCGGGGGAGACAACCGATCCGCCCGGGCCGGCGGAGACGACGAGATGGTGCGCGCCGGTCCCGTTCCCCAGTGGGTCGCTGTCGCCGACATCGTTCGGCTCGGGGTCGGTCGGCTCGGGGTCGTTTGGCTCATCATCATCGACGTTGGGGTCCCCGGATATACTCATGAAATTCGCTCGAATCTCGAAGTCTTCGTCGACACTGATGAAGAAGGGATTGGACGTATCGGAATAGGTGCCGGTCCAGCCGACGAAGACGAAGCCCGGATCGGCCTGGGCCTCCACCATGATGTCGGTGCGGCCTTCGTAGATGAACTCGCCTTCACCGGGGGAGATGACCGATCCGCCCGGGCCGGCGGAGACGATGAAGTGGTGCTCGCGGCGTTCGTGCAGGATGTAGATGCCGGGATTGTTCGCCGCGATTTGCGGGATGTGAATCTCGTACGCGTTCTCGTTCAAGGGGTTCTCGCCCAGGTTCAAGTGGGTGAGACAGGTCAACGTTAGCAGCGGTGAGATGTCGCTGATTAGATTGCTTTCCAGGATCAATATCTGCAGATCGGCCAGGCCGGACAGGGGGGAGAGGTTGCTCACCAGATTGTCTTCCAGGATCAAGGTCCGCAGGTTGGTCAGGCCGGACAGGGGCGCCAGGTCTGCGATCGAATTGCTGCAGAGCGACAACTCCCACAGATTCGCGGCGGACTCAAGTCCTGTCAGGTCGCTGATGCCTTTGTACAGACAGGTCAGACTGGTCAGAGCCAGCATATCTGAGGGGGTAGGGTCTGAAACCCCCAGTTTATCTTCCACCGCCTGTTCCAAGGCAGAGTCGGCGAAATAGACCGGACTTTCGGCGCGTGCCGCGACGGACAACCACAGAAGCCCGGCCAGCGCTACGGACAACCTTCTGACGAGTTTCTGCCTCGCTCGTTCCATCACGCACGCTCCTCACATCATGCCGCCATGCCACGAAATGTGATCCCTCACTCTGTACTGATCCGATGCGAATATGATACCGGATATGCCGAGGGATTGCAACGGAATTTCGCGATTTGACCGCCGGCTAAGTGCACGACAAGACCGTGGCGGGTCAGGATAAGAAGGATGTTTTTGCGGGGGTGCGTGCGCCGACGAGGCCGTCGTGGCAAAGGGCAGGGGTTGAGATTGCCGCGCCGCCCTTCGGCCGGCTCGCAATGACGTGCGCGCGCAAGCGGGGTGGCCCGTGTCGGATGGACGGGCCGGGTGGCTGTTTCGGCGGTCAGTCGAGGAGGGCTTCGTCCTGGTAGTCGGGGACGGCGACCTGCCAGCCGGTCTTTTCGCGGATGAATTCGCCGAACTGCTCGGCGCTGTTGGTCTCGCCATGGACGACGAAGAGCTTGCGCGGCGGCCGCTTGAGGGTGGTGAGCCACGCCAGCAGCTCCTCCTTGTCGGCGTGGGCGCTGAAGCCGTGGATCTGCGTGATGCGGGCCTTGACGCGGTAGTTCTGGCCGAGGATGCGGACCTCCGGGTCGCCGTCGACGATGCGGCGGCCGAGCGTGCCGACGGCCTGGTAGCCGACGAACATGATCGTGCTCTCGGGGCGGGTGATGTTGTTGACGAGATGGTGCTTGATGCGGCCACCGGTGCACATGCCGGAGCCGGCGATCACCATGATCGTGCCCCTGATATCGTTGATCTTCTTGGAATCGCTCGTGCTGTCCGTGAACGTGAGGTTCTCAAAGTCGAACGGGCAGCCGTTCTTGCGGATGAACCGTCGCATCTCGCGGTCGAACAGCTCCGGGTGCTTGCGGAAGACCTTCGTGATGCGGCTGGCCATCGGGCTGTCGAGGAAGACCTTGATGTCCGGGATCGCGCCCTCGACGAGCAGCTCGTCGATGTAGTACAGCAGTTCCTGCGAACGTTCGAGCGCGAAGCTGGGGACGATGACGTTTCCGCCGGCGGCCTTGGTCGCTTTGATAATCTCGCCGATGGCGGTCTTGATGTCCTTGCTGTCGTCGTGGACGCGGTCGCCGTAGGTGGACTCGACGAGGATGTAGTCGGCCTCCTTGGCGGCGTCGGGGTCGCGGAGGATGGGGCGGTCGGCCCGGCCCATATCGCCAGAGAACAGCACGGTGCGGGCCTCGCCGTTCTGGTCGTAATCGACGTTGATGAATGACGAGCCGAAGACGTGTCCGGCCTCGCTGAAGGTGGCCTGCACGCCCGGGACAATCTCGATCTCTTTGTCGTACGGCACGGGCGCGAAGAAGGGGAAGCACGCCTCGGCGTCTTCCACGGTATAGAGGGGCAGATCGCCGTGAGGGCCGACGCGGCCCTGCTTCTCGTGTCGTTTGCGCTTGTAAGCGGCGTCCTCTTCCTGGATCTTTCCGGCGTCGAGCAGGATGATGCGGGCGATTTCCGCGGTGGCGGCGGTGCAGTAGATCCGCCCGCGGAAGCCCTCCTTGACGAGCTTGGGCAGCAGGCCGCAGTGGTCGAGGTGCGCGTGGGTCAGCAGCACGGCCTGGATGCTCGACGGGGGGACGTCGAATGGCTCCCAGTTGCGGGCGCGAAACTGACGTTCCTGGTACAGGCCGCAATCCACCAGAATCCGCGTGTGATCCACTTCCAACAGATGACGGGACCCGGTGACGTTTCGGGCGCCCCCGAGGAACCTCAATTTTGCCTGCATCGCCTGCTCCTGTATGTCACATGATTGGGTTTGGTCGAAACCATCATTATACCGTTTTTCGCCCGTCGTGCCAAGGCTTCATCGCCGACCGGAAGCATAGGCCGCGACTTGTGCCTTTCATCTTGAGCGTCACGCGCGGCCCTCGGGGCCCCGGCCGAGGGGGCCGGGCCGGACGTGTGGCCCGATAACGCATTGACCCTCGACGGCGGAAATGGTATAATAATCGTAGTGAAAAACCGGGATTGGCTTTGTCGCCAGGCCGGCAGATAGAACGTGCTGTACCGTTGAGCCAAGAGCAAACACCGTTCTCCGCAGGTTCCACGACAGGGGGGGACTTGTCGTGCCGTAGGACGGGCTGTGAGCAAGTTGGATACTCCGGAGGAGCCTGCGTCATGAGCATGAAACGACTGGCGATTTTGCTTTGCATTCTTGTGTGGACTGTTCCGCTGGGGGCCGTCCTCCGGCCGGTGGGCGATCTGAACGCCGACCGCAGGGTGGACTTCTTCGACCTGGCGCGGCTCTCGGGAAGCTGGCTCGACGAAGAGTGCGAGGAGCCGGGATGCGAGGCGGATCTGGATGCGGCCGGCGACGTGGACCTGCGGGATTTCGCGTGGCTGGCTTATAACTGGCGGGTCGATCTGACGACGCCGGTCATCAACGAGTTCATGGCCAGCAACGGCAGCCAGCCGCCCCTGGGACCCGGGGAGCTGGTCGATGCCGACGGGGATTCCTCGGACTGGATCGAGCTGTACAACCCGGCCTCGTGGGCGTTCGATTTAGGCGGGTGGTACCTGACCGACGATCCGGACGAGTTGAGCAAGTGGCGTATCCCGGCCGGGACGAGGATCGCGCCGAACGGGTTTCTCATCGTCTTCGCGTCCGGCAAGAACCGCCTGAGCGGGGAACTGCATGCGAATTTCAGGCTCGGCGCCGGCGGCGGATATCTGGCGCTGGTGATGGACGACGGGCGGACCGTGGCGCATGAGTACGGACCGGCCTACCCGACGCAGCTCACCGACATCTCCTACGGCCTGAGCCAGTACGGCGGGCAGTTCATCACGTCGGGCTCGGCGATCTCGTACCACGTTCCGACAGCGACGGACGCCGGCCGCGACTGGACGGCCCTGGACTTCGACGATGAAAGCTGGCGCACGGGGACGGGGAGCGTCGGCTTCTCGCCGAGCTCGCAGTTGGCCGGGCGCGATATCGGCAGCGTGTCGATCCCCGGCGGATACGCGCTGCAAGGCCCGGGCACCTATATGGTTCACGGCTCCGGCAGCGATATCGGCGGCAATGCCGACGCGTTCTACTATTGTTACGCCCCGCTCAGGGGTGACGGCGAGCTGACGGTCTACGTCATTGGGATGACCGAGCCGCACGATTGGGCGAAGGCCGGCGTGATGATTCGCGAGACCTTCAGCCCCAGCTCGAAACATGCGAGCCAGCTCATCACCCCGGGCAACGGGACGGTGTTCCAGGGGCGGTCCAGCACCGGCGGCTCCACCACGTCCTCGTACGGCAACGGCGTGGCCACGCCTCAGTGGCTGCGGATCGCGCGGCGGGGCAATACGTTCACTGGGTACTTTTCGCTGAACGGCATAACCTGGACCCAGCAGGGCAGCGTCGTGATCGACATGGCCCAGGACGTGTATATCGGGATGTGCGTGACGTCCCACGTCCCGGGGGGCATGGTCGCCGCCATTATCAGCCAGGTGACATTCGGCAGCCAGGCGGGCAACTTCCTGAAAGATGAAATGCTGGGCGCGAACGCCTCGCTCTGGACGCGGGTCGAGTTCGAGGCCGAGGAGACGGATTTCTTCGATGCGCTGCAACTGCAGATGCGGTACGACGACGGCTTTGTGGCCTGGCTCAACGGGGTGGAAGTGGCGAGGGACAATTTCGCGGGCGTGCCGCTGTGGAATTCGGCCGCGCAAAACAACCGGCCCGATGCGCAGATGGGCGAGCCGGCGACCTTCGACGTTTCGTCGCGGAAGGGCCTGCTGCGTGACGGCCGCAACGTGCTTGCGATCCAGGGGCTCAACGACGGCAAGGACAACGAGATCTTCCTGATTGCACCGGAGCTGTCCGCTTCCGGCGAGGTGATGGTCCCGCAGTATCTTGCGACGCCGACGCCGGGACGGGCGAACGTCTCGGGCGCCGCGGATCTCGTGGCGAGTCCGCAACTGAGCCACGAGCGAGGTCTCTACGACGCTCCGTTTACGCTGACGATGTCGTGTGACACGCCGGGCGCGATCATCCGCTATACGACGAACGGCAGCCCGCCGACCGAGACCAGCGGGCAGGTGTACGACGGGCCGATTGCGATCCAGGCGACGACGTTCATTCAAGTCGCGGCGTTCCGGCCCGGCTGGATGCCGAGCGCCGTGCAGACCCATACGTACGTCCTGGTCGATCAGGTCGTCCTCCAGCCGAACCGTCCGGCGGGGTTCCCGAACGCGTGGGGTTCCATGACCGCCGATTACGAGATGGACCCCGAGATCGTCAACGCGGTGGGCCGCACGCAGATCGCGCAGGCCTTGCGGTCGTTGCCGACGATGTCGATTGTGATGAATCTCGACGAGCTGTTCGGCCCGTCCGGGATCTATACCAACTGGAACAGCAGCGGCGTGGACTGGGAGCGGCCCTGTGCGGTCGAGCTGATCCATCCCGACGGCGAAGAGGGATTCAACGTCAACTGCGGCATTCGCATTTACGGCGGCGTCGGGCGGCGCGAGCCGAAGAAATCTTTCCGGCTGCAATTCAAGCGCGAGTACGGGCCGACCAAGCTGCGTTATCCGTTGTTCGGCGCGGACGCGGCCGACGAATTCGATCAGCTTATCCTGCGGGCGAATTTCAACGACGCCTACACCTGGGGCGGCGACCGCTCGCAGTACATTCGCGACGAGTACGTGCGGCGGCTGCAATTGGCGCTGGGCCACCCGTCACCGCACGGGAACTTCGTGCATCTGTACATCAACGGCATTTACTGGGGCCTCTACAATCCGGCGGAGCGGCCGGAATCGTCCTTCGCCGCCACGTATTTCGGCGGCGACAAGGAAGATTGGGATGCGCTGAACTCCGGCCGGCCGCTGGGCGACAGCACGACCGCGACCTGGAACGCGATGCTCAACCAGGCCCGTCAGGCGGATACGTACGCGGGCTACCAGCGGCTGCAGGGCAACAACCCGGACGGCACGCCGAATCCGCAGTACGTGGACTATCTCGATATCGATAACTACATCGGCTACATGCTCCTCAATTTCTTCGTGGGCAACCGCGACTGGCCCAGCCACAACTGGTACGCCGCGATGAACCGCGCCGAGCCTACGGGCTGGAAGTGCTTCTCGTGGGACGCCGAGTGGGTCATCGGCATGAACTCCGGCGTGAACGACAACCAGACCGGCATCAGCGGCTATCTGTGCGAGCCCTACGCCCGGTTGAGGAGCAACCCCGAATTCTGCCTGGCCTTCGCCGACTACGCGCAGAAGGCCTTCTTCGATGGGGGGCCACTGTATGTGGATGCGGCCAACCCGCAGTGGGACCCGACCCGGCCCGAGCGCAACCGGCCGGCGGCGCTGTACGCCGAGTTGGCCGACTGGATCGAGGAAGCGATGCTGTGCGAATCCGCGCGGTGGGGCGACGTGGGGGGCGGCGCGCCGTATCGCATCGATCAGTGGCGCAGTCAACGGGACTGGGTGCTGAACACGTACATGCGACAGCGCTCGGCGATCGTACTTGAGCAATTGCGAAACGCCGGCCTTTATCCGACGATCGACGCGCCGCTTTTCCAGATCAACGGCGCGCCGCAGCAGGGGGGCGTGGTCCCTTCGAACAGTCTGCTGACCATGGGCAGCGACCGGGGGCAGATCTATTACACCTTCGACGGCAGCGATCCGCGGGTGCCCTCGTTCCTCTCGACGGACAACAAGATTGTCACGCTGGTCACGGAGGACGCGCCGAAGCGCGTGCTGGTCCCGAGCGTGGCCAACGGCGGCAACCTGCTCGCGAACGTGCCGGCCGGCTTCAGCGTGACCTTCTACAAGGCAACGGGGACCGTGGATAATGTCGCGATGGCCGAGGCGGTGATCGCCAACGCGGGCCTGCGGTCGACGATCGCCAGGGAACAGGCGCACGTCATCAACTACTTCAATACGGGCAGCCCCGGCAACTTCGACCAGGACCGGGCGTTCCCGGGCACGACGATGAACGTGGACGTGGAAGACTTCGTCATTCTCGCCACGGGCACGGTCATGATTCCGTCGGCGGGCAACTGGACGTTTGGAGTCAACAGCGACGACGGCTTTGCCCTGACGCTGACGCGAGGGGGCAAGGTATACTCGAGTTCCTATCCGGATCCTCGCGGACCGGGCGATACGCTCAGTGCGTTCAACATCAGCGAGCCCGGGCCGCACAACGTGCGACTGGTCTTCTACGAGCGCGGCGGCGGCTCGGAACTGGAGCTGTTCGCCGCCCGCGGCAGCTACAGCTCCTTCTCGCCCACTCATTTTCGGCTTGTCGGCGACGTCGGCAAGGGAGGGCTCCAGGTCGGCGAGGGCGACGTCTGGTTCTCGAACACCTTCGATGATTCGGCCTGGAGGCTGGGCGCCGGCGGCGTCGGTTATGAAGCCAGCACCGGAAACTACCCGGACTACTTCAGCATGGACGTGCAGACCGAAATGCAGCAGATCAATGGGAGCTGCTATATCCGCATTCCCTTCACCGTCGGCAACACGGAATTCTCCAACATGATGCTGAAGGTTCGCTTCGACGATGGTTTCGTTGCTTACATCAACGGCGCCGAGGTGGCCCGCCGCAACTTCACGGGCGATCCGCAGTGGAACTCGACCGCCACCGGCTCTAATCCCGACGACGCCGCGGTCACGCTCGCGACGGTCGATATCTCGGATCACGTCGGCGTTCTGTGGGAGGGCGCCAATGTGCTGGCCATCCACGGCCTGAACATATCGCTCGACAGCTCCGACTTCCTGATCTCGGCCGAATTGGTGGCGGGGGAGATCAGCCAGGGGGCGGTCTCGCCGACGGCCATCGAGTATGCCGGGCCGGTGCAACTGGCGCAGAGCATGGGCATCAAGGCCCGCACGTTCGCCGGCCGGTGGAGCGCGTTGAACGAGGCGACCTTCGCCGTGGGCCCCGTGGCGGAGAGCCTGCGGATCAGCGAGATCATGTACCACCCGGCGAACACAGGCGCTCCGCACGACCCCAACAGCGAGTACATCGAGTTGACCAATATCGGCGCCGAGACCATCAATCTGAACCTGGTCCGCTTCACCGACGGGATCGACTACACGTTTCCGAGCTTCGAGCTGCCGGTCGGCGGTTACTGCCTCGTGGCGCGGGATCTCGCCGCCTTCGAGGCCACATATGGGGCGGACCTGCCGGTCATCGGGCAGTACACGGGGAGCCTGAACAATGCCGGGGAACGCGTCGAGCTGGTCGATGCGGCCGGCCAGATGATTCATCGCTTCCGCTTCGATGACGACTGGTACGATCTGACGGACGGCCTGGGCTTTTCCCTTACGGTGAGGAACCCGCAGACGGCGGATGCGTATAACCTGGACGGCAAGAGCGCCTGGCGGCCCAGCGCCCGCGCGGGCGGTTCGCCCGGCGCGGACGATAGCGGCGACGTACCGGACCTCGGGTCGGTGGTCATCAATGAGCTGCTGGCCAATTCGCAGGGCGGCGGTCCCGACTGGATCGAGCTGCACAACACGACCAGCCAGGCCGTTAGCATTGGAGGCTGGGTCCTCAGCGACGATGCGGATGACCTGATGAAATACCAGATCGCGGGGGGCACGAGCATCGCCGCGGGAGGATACCTCGTGTTCGACGAGGATTCGCATTTCGGCAACCCGGCCGATCCCGGCTGCAAGCAGCCGTTCGCCCTTAGCGCGGATGGCGAGACGGTGTATTTGCACTCGGGTTCCGAAGGGATCCTGACCGGCTACAGCGAGCAGGAGAAATTCGACGCTTCGGATGCCGGCGTGTCGTTGGGACGCTATCAGAAGAGCACGGGCAGCTACAACTTCGTGCCGCTGCGGCAGCCGACGCCGGGAGCGGCCAACGCCGAGCCCCTGCTGGGCCCCGTCGTCATCAACGAGATCATGTACCATCCGGCGACGGACGGCGGTGCGGAGTATGTGGAGCTCCTAAATGCCAGCAATGCGGCGGTTGCCCTCTACGATCCCATCAGGCGGGCCCCGTGGCGGTTCACCGACGACCCGGACGATCCGGGCATTGAGCTGCTGTTCCCGACCGACCCGCCGGTAACGTTGGCTGCCGGTGAATATCTGGTGCTGGCAAAAGACTTGCAGATCTTCAACGCGACGTATATAATCCCTGCCGGCGTGAAGCTCCTGGCCTGGGGGGACGGCAGCCTGGCGAATGGCGGCGAAAAGACTCAGTTGAGTATGCCGGGCGATGCAGATCCGGGTGGGGTTCGCCACTGGATTCGGGTGGATCGGGTTGTCTACAGCGACGGCTCGCATGGCGAGGATTTCGCATCGGGCGTCGATCCGTGGCCCCTGGAGGCGGATGGCCAGGGTGCATCCTTGAATCGCAGGGATGCAGATGGGTACGGCAACGACCCGGAGAACTGGCAGGCGGCAACGCCATCGCCGGGTTCGCCGAACAATTGAGCGGCGAAAAGGACGGGATAGCGGCCTCACGATTGTGCTAATGGCTCTGCGCCATTATTATTATCGGGCATGATGTCGGAGTAGACCGCGACCCTCGCCAAGATGGGCCTAACATAGGCTTGACTGAAAGATGTCATATGTGTTAAAATAGACAAGGATTTGAGCCGGAATGGCCACATCCAGCGTGAAAGAAAACGTGGTGACGGAACACCGAATAATCGAGGGACGTGGTCTCTCCGGTGTGTGACATAGGAAATCGATCAAGGTGGATAGCAGAAAGACCGACACGAGCCCGGGGTATCCAGACTCTGCTGTCGTGGGTAGCTCCGCGAGGCAGGTGGGCTTGATCGAGAGCCCATCCAAACAGAAGGGACCCGACAGGAGTGTCGACCCGAAAGACAAGCAGAAGGTGCGTCCTGCGCCGCCGAAGAAGGTCTCCGTCGACGGAATGCTCGCCTGTCGATTTGAGATGAAATATCTCGTTACGGAGGCGGAAGCAGCGGCGATTACGCACTACGTGCGTCTGTTTCTGCAGCCGGATCGCTACTCGAAGCTGCAGCGCGGCGGGATGTACCCGATTGTCAGTCTGTACCTGGATTCGCCGGACCTGCAGTTGTGCCGGGAGAGCTTGACGGGCCTGAAGAACCGGTTCAAGCTGCGGATTCGCAGCTACACGGACGAGCCCGACTATCCGCGTTTCTTTGAGATCAAACGGCGGATCAACCGCGTGATCTTGAAGAGCCGGGCCCGGGTGATCGACCGCGATGTGCCGACCCTGCTGATGGGCCGGTCGCTGCCGCCGCAGGGCTTTACGACGGATATGGAGGCCTTGAATCAGTTCCAGTTCTACACGGCGGCGGTTCACGCCGGCCCGATGATTCTGATTCGTTACATGAGGCAGGCATTTGAGAGCACTTCGGAGAACCGGGTGCGAGTGACTTTTGACCGGGAGCTCTGTTACAAGGTGAGCAGCGAGCCGTACGTACGCTTGGGCGGCTCCGGCTGGCAGCACAATCAGTTGACAAGGGGCAATGCGATTCTGGAGATCAAATTCACCGGTTGTTATCCGAGCTGGCTGATCCGATTGGTGCGGCACTTCAACTTGGAGGCGCGTTCGATCTCCAAGTTTGCCACGTCCATGGAACAGGCGAGCCAACTGGGTTTCTGCGGACCGGCCTTGAGGACTACGTGGTATGGATAAACTGTGGCAACTGATGGATGAAACCCCCATGGGCGGTGGACCGTTCCATCCGGAGACAATCCTGCTGTCGCTGTTGCTGGCGTTCGTACTCGGTCAGGTGCTTGCCTGGGTGTACTACATCACACACAGCGGCCTGTCCTACTCCCGCTCCTACGTGCAGTCGCTCATCCTGATCACGGTGGTCGTGTCCATGGTGATGGCGGTGATCGGCAACAACATCATTACCGCCGTCGGATTGATGGGGGCGCTGGCGATCGTCCGTTTCCGGAACGTGATCAAGGACACGCGTGACATCGCGTTCATCTTTTCGGCCCTGGTCATCGGGATGGCGGCGGGCTCGCATCGGTACGCCACCGCGGTCGCGGGGACGGCCGTTCTCAGCCTGATCGCCATCTACCTGTTTTTTACGGATTTTGGCTCGCATGAGCCGCACAACGGGTTCCTACGATTCAGCCTGCGGGGTCCCATCGGGCCGGACCATCCCGTGCCCAGCATCCTGCGGCGATTCTGCGGGAATTTCACCCTGATCTCCGTCCAGGACAGCGGTTTCGGAGGTCCGGCGGAGTACGCTTACCAGATCATGATTCGCAATGCCGCCAGCAACGAGCAATTCGTCTCGGAACTGGAGAAGATCGACGGGATTGAAGGGATCAGCCTGACCATGCAGGAGAAGCTGCTCGAAGTCTAACGAGCCATAGGGAAGCATGAAACGAAGAAACAGAAACAATCATAAGCTTCGACGCTCCTATCTGCGTCACATGATTCCGGTGGTCGTCTGGCTGTCCGTTGTGGCGAGTGTGGTCCTGCTGTTTCGCCAGCGAGCGCAGCGGTTTGAGGTTGTGGGGATCGCTCGCGGCGAAGTCCGCCAGATTGCGGTCAGCAGTACCGGGCGCATTACGGACATCTCCGTCGAGCTGTTCCAACCGGTGAGCGCGGGACAGACGCTGGCGGTTGTGAATACGATTCTCGACAATGAACAAATGATCGAATCGGAGCTGACGACGCAGTTCAACGCGGCCGCCGCCGAAGCCGAGCGACTGATGGCTCTACTGATTCCGACACAAGAGCAGTTGCAGATGGATGCCGCCAGTCTCCAGATCAGCCGCGAGGACAATTATCGCCGGTTCATCGTCGATGCAGAGCGCTCGCGCCTGCTCATTTTTGAACTGCAGGCACAAATCGCAGCCGACCGGGTGACTCTCGACGAGCTTGCCATGGAGGTAAAGGTCTGCGAGAAACTGCTCGAAGACGAAGCGATCGTGCCCCTCGAGTTGGAGCGGGTCAAGGTCCAGCATCAGAGCCTGGCGCGGAAGATCGAAGAGGACGAGCGGCTCCTGGAGCAGGTCAAGGCGGATCTTCAGGAGGCGGAGCGTCGACGCGATGAGTTCGCGCAGCAGGAAGTGCCCGAGCAGTCGGTGAACGAGGCGCTCGAGGCGATCCACAAGGAGATCAAGGTGCAGGAGCAGTTGATGAAGGGGCTGCTGGAACAGCTCGCTGCCCTGCGGTCGCGCCGAGTGGTGGAGCTGAAATCGCCGATCGACGGGATCGTGATTCCGATTCGCGGCGAGGACAACGAGGTGCTGCATCAGCGCCCGGGCGAGCAAGTATTGCGGCGGACCGGAGAGGTCGTGGCGGCCGGCGATCCCATTTTGGCCGTTTCGCAGGCCGAGCCGACGGAAATCGTGGCCTATGTGAACGAGCAGCAACTGGAATTCGTTCGAGAGCGGATGGCGGTGGAGCTGATCAAGACCCGGACGCCGGCGCAGATCGCACAGGCGTCGGTTCTGTCGGTCGGCCCGACGGTGGAGTTGATGCCGCAACGCCTGTGGCGCAATCCCACGGTCCCCCAGTGGGGGCGACCGGTTCTCATCAACGTTCCCGCGGGGCTCTCGCTCGTTCCGGGCGAGGTTGTTGGGATCCGGGGGTTGTAGAAACGTATCCCGCTCGTGACGGGGATCGACGCGGAGAGTCTTGAGAATGGCGGACGCATCAAACAACCGAAGATGGCTGTGGCTTTGCCTGCTGTGTCTTGCCGGCAGCCCCCTGTCTGTCGCGGGATGCGGGCCGAAGAACTATAAGCAGGATGCGGACGAGCGAGTATACAACTTTGTCGATAGTAGGTGGGAGCCGGAGTTCGGCCCGCGCGCGAACTACCGGATCACCGGGGTGCCACCGGCCCCGAACGATATTGACTCTGAGCGGATAGCGCGCATCGAGCGGGAAGTCTCCGATACCGGGATTCTCACGATACCGCAGGCGGCGGCCCTCGCGACGGTGCACAACCGCGAGTACCACCTCCAAAAGGAGTTGCTCTATACGATGGCGCTGGACATGCGGCTGGCGCGTCACGCGTACGAGATGCAGTTCTTCGGCGGCGGCACGGCTCTCTACACCAACGACGAAAGGCGGGGCGTGAGACAGGAGGAGGCGGTCGTGGAGCCGAATCTCGGCTTCAATCGGCTTCTCGCTTTTGGGACTCTCGCCAGCGTAGAGATCGGCGCCCGCTGGGTCGATGTGCTTGCCGGGTCGGGTGGCAGCGGACTGTCTTCCGTTTTCAGCGCGAGCGTGATTCAGCCGTTGCTGCGAGGCAGCGACCCTCGCGTTGTTCGGGAGCCGCTGACCCAGGCGGAGCGCACCGCCCTCCAGCAGATCAGAACCGTCGCCCGTTTTCGCAAGCAGGTCGTGGTCATGGTGCTCACGCAGTACTATGAGGCCCTGGAACTGCTGGATGTGGTGCGCAATACGGAGGCTTACATCAACTCGCTTCTGACGCTGGAGAATCGCGTCCAGAAGCTCGTCGATGGCGCTCGACTACCCAAGGAAGAACTGGATCAGGTCCGCCAGGAAATCCTTCGGGCCCGAGACGCCCAAATCCTGGCGCAGAAGGAATACGAGAGCTTCCTTGATCTCTACAAGATGACGCTGGGCGTGCCCCCCACGATGGAGTTCGATCTGAATGTATGGGCCTTCGAGGTTCTGAAGGCCAACGGCATTCCGTATCCCGATATCGCACTCAACGAAGCACTGGAGGCGGCCCTGTGTCGGCGTTTGGACTTGACGAACAACGCCGACATGGTGATCGATGCGCAGCGAGCCGTGTTCGTCGCTGCGGACGGCCTGCGGACCGGACTCAATGTATTCGCCGGCACGCGTCTCGACACGGATGGCCCCAAGACGACCGCCGTCGGGGCGACGCTTGACTTGCCGCTGGACCGCGTGGCTGAGCAAGATTTGTATGCCCGGGCTATGGTCTTGGTGAACCAGAGAAAACGAGAGTACGAGCTCACGGCGGATACCATCAGGATGGAGGTCCGCGAGGCTCACCGTAAGCTCCTGGAAGCGGCCGAGCGATACAATATCTTGTCCGAGGGATTGGATTTGGCCCTGAAACGGGTGGAGCACACGTTTTCGCTGCTCGAATACGCGAGGGTGAGCAGCCGGCGTGTATTGACGGCCCTGGAGCATTTGTACGACGTCAGAAACGAGGCGGCTGACGCGCTGGCCGACTATGCAATTGCCACGATGAATTTCTATCGGGATACGGAGATTCTTCAGGTGCGGCCGGACGGCATGTGGGAGACCGCAAGGTTGCCCACGCCGATGGCCTGGAACGGATTGGCCCTGGATACACCAACGCCGCCGTGATCTTTCGTGTCTGTACTGGGGCGGACCGGACGGCCGCCGCCCAATGGTTTGTGTTGTCATGGAAGTCGTTGATCCTCGGCTTCGAACCGAAGAGAAGGAAAGGGTGGATTCATGCGTTTGGTCAACATACTAAGTGTTCTGGTCGCGCTGTCGCTGCTCTCAGGAAATGCCCGGGCGGCTGATGTGATCCTCAATGAGTACAACGCGGTCGGCGGCAGCGACTACCTCAACGGCGGCGATAGCTCCGCCGACGAGACCGGCGGCCGGGCGTCCGACACGTACTTCGGTCGCGTCATGGGCAATGGCGGAGACTGGTTCGAGATGGTGGTCATCACGGACCACCTGGACATGCGCGGCTGGCAGCTTGATATTTATGAGAACGGCATCCTCGATGAGACCCTCACGCTGACGGCGCACGAGATCTGGTCCGACCTGCGCAGCGGCACGATCATCACGGTGGCCGAGGATGTGCCGAGCGATGTCAGCTACGATCCGGTTGCGGGCGACTGGTGGATCAACGTGCAGGCCCGCGACGACGCCGACGGACAGTACATTGAGAAGTCGGCCTTCCCGGTGAGCAGCAACAACTGGCAGTTGCGCATTCGGAACGTGGCCGGGCAAACGATATTTGGCCCGGTCGGGGAGGGTGTCAGCCCCGCCAGCGGCATCGGCGGCACCGAGATCTTCCGGCTGGAGGAGGATCCGAGTGCAACCATTACGGCGAACTCCAATGACTACGACGACGGCTCCGATTTCAGCACCTTCGGCGCGCCGAACCGCTGGGGCGCCCAGGACCTTGCCACGTTGCGCCGCGTCGTTCCGCCGGCCACCGCAACCATCACCGTCCTGGCGCCGAACGGCGAAGAGGTCTTTGCCTGCGGAGACCTCGTGACGATTCGTTGGGAGAGCGAGGATATTGATGAGCCGGTCCTCGTGGAGTTCTCGATCGATGACGGCGCCACCTGGACCGGGGTCTACCCGCCGAACGTCGGCAACGATGGGCAATACCAGTGGCAGGTTCCCATGGTGGATTCCGATCTGGTGCGCTTCCGCGTGGCGAGCGCGACTCGCCCGTTCGTATATGATGTGAGCGATCTACCTTCCATCATCCTGTCTTGTACACAGCAGGCGGATCTCACCGGGGACTGCCTCGTCAATTTCTTCGACTTCGCGATCCTGGCCGCCGCCTGGGTCCATTAGGCGATCCTGTCGTCTGCCGCGGTCGCCATGGATTTCGGGTAAACCGCAGCCGAGATTCGTAGTGCCATTTCCCAAAGCGTGCCTCTTGAGGCCGCGCGAACTTTCCCTGTCCACGCGGGTGCAGATCGGGTATAGTACGCCTCCCGGCGTGGTTGCAGGTCCCCGGCTTCGGTTCGTTTGGGTCGATGGGTGCGGGATGTGTGGCGTCGTGGCGCGAAGCGCAGCGGAACAGGTTTTTGACGAGGTGTTTGAGATCGATGAGCGAAAAGGCAGGCGCGTATAACTTCGGTCGAATCGAGCAGAAGTGGCAGACGTACTGGCAGGAGCACAAGACCTTTCGGGCGAAGGATTGTGATCCATCCAGGCCGAAATACTACGTTCTGGACATGTTCCCCTATCCGAGCGGGCAGGGTCTGCACGTAGGTCATCCGGAGGGCTATACCGCCAGCGATATCGTCGCGCGATACAAGCGGATGAAGGGGTTCAACGTGCTGCACCCGTTCGGGTGGGACGCGTTCGGCCTGCCCGCCGAGCAGCACGCCATCAAGACGGGCACAGCCCCCGCTGAGACGACCGATCGGAATATCGCCAACATGCGGCGCCAGACGAAATCGCTCGGTTTCAGCTACGACTGGGACCGCGAGGTCGCCACGACCGATCCCGAGTATTACCGGTGGACGCAATGGATCTTCTTGAAGCTGTTCAACAGCTATTTTGACGAAGGGCAGCAGAAGGCCAGGCCGATCGAGCAACTGTCGATTCCGGAGGGCCTGAACGCCGAGCAGAAGTGGCGCTACATCGACGACCACCGGCTGGCGTACCAGGCGAGTATGCCGGTGAACTGGTGTCCGGCCCTGGGAACGGTCCTGGCCAATGAGGAGGTGGTGGGGGGCGTCAGTGAGCGGGGCGGGCACCCGGTGATTCGCAAACCCATGCGGCAGTGGATGCTTCGGATCACGAAGTACGCCGAGCGGCTGCTCGACGACCTGCAAGGCGTGGACTGGCCGGAATCGATCAAGAAGCTCCAGGTCGATTGGATCGGCAAGAGCGTCGGCGCGGAGGTCTGCTTCCGGATCGATGGGCACGATGAGGACATCTGGGTCTTCACAACCCGCCCGGATACGCTCTTCGGAGCCACCTATATGGTCATGGCGCCGGAGCATTCCCTTGTGGACACCATCACGACGCCCGAGCAGACCGAGGCGGTCCGCGAGTACTGTGAGGTCGCCGCACGCAAGAGCGACCTCGACCGAACGGACCTGGCCAAAGAAAAGACGGGCGTGTTCACCGGCGCGTACGCCGTCAATCCGGTGAACGACGAGAAGATCCCGATCTGGATCAGCGACTATGTGTTGATCAGCTACGGCACCGGTGCCATCATGGCCGTGCCCGCGCACGACGAGCGCGACTTCGAGTTCGCGACGAAGTTCGACCTGCCGATCATTCCGGTCGTCGAACCGGCGGACCCCGGTGAGGCGGAGCAAGTCAGACGTGGCGAGCTCTGTTTCATCGGCAATGGCAAGGCCATCAACAGCGGCCCGTTCGACGGCTTGCCGACGCCGGAGTTCAAGGAGAAGATCACGGCCTGGCTGGCCGACCGCGGGCAGGGCAAGAAGGCGATCAATTACAAGCTTCGCGATTGGCTCTTCAGCCGCCAGCGCTATTGGGGCGAACCGTTCCCGATTCTCCACACCGACGATGGGCGGGTCATCGCCCTTTCGGAAGAGGAGCTGCCGCTGATGTTGCCCGAGGTGGCGGACTACCGGCCGCCGGGAACGGGCGAGTCGCCGTTGGCAAAAGTCACCGAGTGGCTGAACGTCACGCTGCCGGACGGGACGAAGGCGACCCGCGAGACGAACACGATGCCGCAGTGGGCGGGCAGTTGCTGGTACTACCTGCGCTA
>CBFDBY010000075.1:0-31325 GCA_965603165.1 uncultured Phycisphaerae bacterium | reverse complement strand
TCGGCCAGCAGCGACAGCTCCCACCCGCGGGGACTGCGCGAGACGCACTCGGCCAACTGGCTCGCGTCGTTCAAACATCGCCCGGTCGCCGCATCGTAGATCGCGGGCGAAACAGACGTCCCACTCGCCAGGTAGAGCTTCCCATCGTGCAGCAGGAGGTGTCCCTGCACGCTCACGCCGGTGCGCGCGTCGGCGTCCAGATGCCCCGATGTGCTGTTATGCCACTTGACCTCGCCGGTCCTCGCGTCCAGTGCGTAGAGATAGGTGCCGTCATAATTGGCGATGCCAGCGGCGGCGTAGGCTGTTCCATCTTGCACAAGGACGCCGCTTGCAACGGGCCACGTCGACATCAGTGTGCCGTAGACGGGGATCAGCCGTTCGGCCGGCGCTGCCTGGAACCTCCAGAGCAGCCTGCCCGTCGCGGCTTCCAGAGCATAGACCCAGCCGTCGCCCGAACCCACGAAGGCCCGCCCTTCCCAGATCGTCGGCGGCATGCGGATGGCCCCGCCGGTATAGGCTTTCCATCGCACCTCGCCCGTGTCTGCATCAATCGCTCGCACGATCCCGTCGGCGCCCCCGACGAATGTCAGGCCGTCGGCCGTTACGGGCGCCGTCACGCTCGGCAGTCCAGGCGGTGTTGCGAGCTGGAGGTCGCGCTCCCAGAGGAGTTGCACCTTCTCCGGAATGGTCGCGGGCGTCGCAGCGCTGCAGAGGCTGTCCGCGCGAAAGGCCGGCCAGTCGCCGGACGAGGCGTTGAAAGCGGCGACTTGCGCGGGGGCATCTTCGCCGGCCTCGAGGCGCTTCGCCGAGACCTCCGGCGTGAAATCGAAATCCCCGGCCGGGCCCAAGCACGTGATTCCGTAAAGCGTCAACTGACAATCGCACACCGAAGGCCACCAGTACAGGAGTCCGTTCGCGATGGTGACGCCATCGTGGCAATTCGGACGCATCAGAGAGATCCACTGCGGACGCTGCGAGGCCACGTCTAGCCGGACCGAGCCGCCCTCGGCCCGGAAGAAGATCGCGTCGGCCGAGCCTGTCGGACGAGTGCACGCCCGGCGGGCCATGGCGACCTCGGCCAGGACCTTGCCCGTGAGCGGATCGAACTTCATGCTTGGGTGCTTGTCGATCTGGCCGCTCAGGCCGTACAGGCCATCCTCACGCAGCACGAGTTGGAAGTTGCTGTACGGATGCTCCCAGAGGATGCTGCCGTCTTGGGCGGAAACGGCGAGCAGCTTGTGGATCGGCGGGCCGGCGAAGTACAGCGCCTTATCGCTGCACTTCAGATAGCACGTTGTGCGCCAGTTCGTTCGCCAGTCCTGGCGGTTCTGGTACTCGCCGAGCGAGGCGAACAACTCCGGGGCGTTCGTCGGCGTCTTGCGCCAAAGTGGCTTGCCCGTCCCGGCGTCGAGACAGGCGAGATAGCTGCCGAACCGGAAGAGGTAGATACGGCCGTTGCCCATGCAGATCGCGCGGCCGTCGATCGGTTCTTCTTCACGGTGACTCCAGAGGACTTTCTTCGTCGCAGGATCAATCGCCAGGACGTTGCACCCGAATCCCCAGGGGTTCTCCGGCTGGTTCCAGCCTTCCGAGATCGGCGCCCAGGGCCACCCATGCGTGTCGCGCCGCCATCGCTTCGTCGAGTCGCTCTGCTCCCGCTGGCCCATCATGGCGTACAGGACACCGTTTTCGAGGGCCATCCATTTCCAGAACGTGCCCCCGGCGACCTCGGGCGGTGGGACGATCTCGTCCTGCAGCTTGCCGGTGGCCGTATCGATGACCTTGCACGATTTGTCGTCGCCGACGTAAAGGGTCGCAGGCGTGGCGATTATAGTGTTGCGGTGAATCATCACGCCCTCGGGAAGGTCACGCTTCCAGAGGATCGTGCCATTGTACCCGTTGAACGCCACCAGTTTGTTCAGGAACGGCTCCTCGCGTACCTTAAACGCGACGTGCCCGAAGGCCTTGAAGACGCGTCCGGCCGAAGCGACCGCAACCTGGGGCAGCGGCGCGTAGCGCGGTTCGGCCAGGAACTGTGTGAGATAGGGCGCGACGATCACCTTGTCTTGCGACTGCGGATTGTTGTCCGGCCCGTGATAGGGATGGCTCCAGTCATCCACACCGGCCGGAAAGGGCTTCGTGATTGTCTTGCCGGCAAGCAGGATCTTCCCGCCGGGCCTCAAGACGCGCAGAACCTCGTCTTGATGGAATCGGCCTGCGTCCCCCAGAACGACCGCCACATCCACCATGTTGTCGGCTAAAGGGAATCGGCGCGCGTGCCTGCTCACGAAAACGCGGCTTCCGTAAAGGCCGGCCCGCTCCAGCCGGCGGCAGACCGACAGAAGTTGCTCTTCGCTCGACTGGATGTGGACGAGAAGCTCGCTGTCTCGCGCAAGGTCGATGGCAAAATCGCACGCGCCCTCGCCCAGGACGATGCAGATGCCGCGCTCCGCTCCGACGGCAGCGACGATGTCGCCCGGCGATGTGTACGCGGCAAAGGCGGCGCCGGTCCAGACCCACCCCAGGATACTCATCGACAGGATGATTGTCGTGCGGTTCATATCGCAGCCCTTTCAAAGTCCATGGACGTGACGGACGCTCACTATCCTACGCGGCGAGGCAGCGCCTGTCAAAGTACTTGCCGGCTAATATGCGTTCCCGCCCGGCAGGTCCATGATGGCCTCACCGACCTTCCGGATGAACGTGGAGTAGACGGCGTCCGTGATCGGGCGTTGGCCCTGGTCGAGGCCGAGCCGGACAATCACCATGTTCCAGTCGGGAATGATGAACATGTCGTTGTTGTTGTAGCCGCTGGCGCTGTACGTACCGGCCGGCGCGGCGGGCCACTTGCGTTGCCCATCCGGCTTGAGGCTGTTTGTCCACCAGTTGAAGCCGTAGACGCCGCGACCATCGGCGCCGCTGTCGGGCCAGAGAGGCATCGAGACTGGGACGTGGGACTTCGTCGCGAGCTCGACCCACGTCTCGCTGATGAGCTGACGACCATTCCAGTTGCCGCGATTGAGGAACAAATGGCCGAGGCGGGCCATCTGGCGGGCCGAGATGAAGATGTGGTTATTCGAGTTGCCCGAGCCACCGTTGACCGTGATCCCGTCGATCTGCCCGAAGTCACCCCAGTCCCACTGCTTCGGGTCCATCCCGGTCGGGTCGGCGATGCGGCGTCTGAAGAGATCTCCGATGGGCTCGCCGGCGATCCGCGTGAGGACGTGCCCGAACTCGTTCATGGCGGAGTCCCAGTAGGCGTATTGCTCGCCCGGCGCAAAGAGCGGCGTGTCGCAGGGGTCGAACGGGGTGGGACTGGGCCCGTGCCGGTAGCCACCGCGCGGCTCGTCGTTCGTCGCACGGTAGCCGCTGGTCATGGTCGTGAAGTGCCGCAGGGTTACATCGGGATAAGCCGCGGCCATCGCCGGCACATGGTCCTTCGCCCGCGTGTCGAGCGCGGCCTTGCCGTCGTCGATCAGCAGGCCCAGCACCGTGCTGGTGAACGATTTCGTCGCCGACCACACGCCGTGGACCTTATCGATATCCGATCCCTTCCAGACCAGATGCCCGTTGCGCACGATGACGAGTTCATTCACGCCGTCGGGCCCCGAGTTTTGACAAAGGTATTCCGCCGCTGCTTCGAGTCGGGCGGAATCGAGACCTTGCGATGCAAGCGTGGCCTGCTGCCAGTCAGCGGCCGGAAACACGGCCCGGGACAGAAACAGCACGGCATCCCCTTCGATGGGCGAGACAAATTCGGTCTCCGTCGCAACGGCTGTTCGCGTCCCGACGGTGGCCAATCGCCCGGCCGTCGGGTCGAACCATTCGTAGCGATACGTCCCGGGCTCCAGCTTCACACGAATCGAGCGGTCCTGATCGCCCGGCCTATAAACGAGGTAGTGCTTGCCCGCGTTGGCCAAGCAGTACTTTGTCGAGGCCATCTCCATACTCGGACGAATCGCCGCCAGATTCATCCTCCGCGCGTACTGCAGTGTGTAACCCATGCTCCGTCGGATCGGGTCCCATTGGGGATCCAGGCGGTTGCCGAGAACCTCGCCGTCGTAGGGGTCCATGAAGATGGGATTGTATCCTCTGGTGAAGCTCTTCCAGACCCAGACTTGGTTACCGCCGATGCCCCAGAGGTGGTCCGTATCGTTGAGCACAACCTTTCGGCCGTCCAAAACGGGGGGATCATCGCGATAGCCCCCCTCCGCGTTCGGGGAGACCCAGTCGGCCGGACTGTCGAAGAGCGTCTGGTTCTGTCCGCCCCGGTATTGGAAGGTCATGCCGACCGGATGTTGATACGGCTTCGTCCGCTCGCAGCCCTTGATGTAGCGGATCATATGATATTGCCACGGGGTCGAGGGCGGATGATTCTCGTTCGAGATCTCGTAAAGCACGTTGTCGAATTCGTTGACTGTGTCGATTACCTTCCGAACGTAGGCCTCCTGAATCCGGGTCACGGCCTGGTTACCGAGTTCATGGACTTCGACGCCCTTGCCGTCTCCGTTTCCATCGCCGTCTACGCCGTTGATGTTGTTCCCGGGATGAAAAGGATGGCCTTCCCATGCCCCTTTCGAGAATTGCAGGCCCCAACCTTCGAAGAGCATGACGGAGACGTAGACGCCGTGCTCGCGGGCGACGGCGAGTCGGCGGCGCAGCCTGTCGAAGTAGGTCGGCTCGAACTTCGTCAGGTCGAATTTGGGCTTGCCGTCCAGCGCGGTGCCGGGCCCGGTCCGTGCATATGGCTGAGGGCCGGCCGTGTGGTGCTTGTTCTCCTGGTTGGCCGTGGTGTCCCAGGTGACCAGCTCCCACGTCCACATCCGCATGAAGTTGTGGTTGAGCTTGGCCATCCAGACGACGCACGCGTCGAAATCGAAGGGCGGCGGCGGGTCGGACGGGCCGATGTCCACCAGATTCGGCCACGTGTGCGAGCCCGTCAGATAGACCGCCTCGCTTGTGGCGGTGTTCTGAAAGTACCGAGGATTCTCCGGATGCACCGCCAGCGGCCCCATCGCCGGACGCATTCTCGCCTGCGGGCCATCCGCTGCTGCCGAAAACGAGTGACCTGTAAGGACAATGCCCGCACACAGCAAAAGAGCCGGTCTGACGGTTCGCATGGAATTGCCTTTCGATTGACTGTCGCTACAGCTTGCCGCTGCGGATGATCGAGATCACCAGGCCGCCGCCGATCACGGCGGCGATGACGTAGCCGAGGATCCCCAGCGATTGGAGCCGGAACAGGCCCCAGACGGTCCCCTCCTGTGCGATCAGCAGACTGGACCCGATCAGTAAAGCGGCGATGATCAGGGAGAAGCTGATGCGATTGGAGCTCTTGTCCAACGTCTTGGTGAGGTTGTCCAGATGCTCGTGATGGACGCGAACCTGGAATTTGCCCTGCCGGAACTTGCTCAGAATGACGTTGACATCCTCCGGCAATCTCGACGCCAGGTCGCCCGCATCCTGCACGGCGCGGCGCATGTGTCGCAAGACCTGTTTCGGCTGCAGGTCGCGAAGGGTGGCGCGGCGTGCGTACGGCTTGAGCGCCTCGATCAGACTGAAGTCGGAGTCCAGCGAGCGCGCGAACGACTCGACCGTCGCCATGCTCTTGAGCATGAGCGTGAACTGAGACGGCGGCCGGACGAAGTTGGAACGAAACAGATCGAACGTCTGCGTCACCACGTTTCCGAATGGGATGTCTCGCAGCGGAAGATCGCGGAACGAGTCAATGAGCTGCTCCATGCCTGCCGTCAGTTTGGCTAAGTCCGTCTCCTCGTGGAGCATGTCTTCTCGCTCCAGGGCCCGAACGACACGGTTCGCTTCGTTGTCCACGATGGCCAGCACGATCTCATTGAAGATCCTGCGGTCCTGCCCGGAGAGTCTGGCCACCTGTCCGAAGTCGATGGGCGCCAGCACGTTGTCCGGCAGAAGGAAGAAATTCCCCGGATGCGGGTCCGTGTGGAAGAAGCCCAGGTCGAAGATCTGACAGAGGACAAAGTTGGCGCTTCGTTGAGCGATCAGCTTGCAGTCGAAGCCGTGCTCCTTGAGGGCTGCCGGGTCGGCCGGTTTGACCCCGTCGATATACTCCATGGTCAGCACGCCCTCGGTGCAGCAGTCCTCGTACACCTTGGGGATGTGAACGGTCGGGTCGTCCGCAAAGTTCTTCTGAAATCGCAGCACGTTGCGGCGCTCGTTCGCCAGGTCCGTTTCCTTTGCAACGGCCTCGACAAGTTCCTTGACCATCTGCTGAGGGTCGATGGTTTCGTGCCCGAACATCGTGACCTTGAGGATTCCGGCAAAATCCTCGAGGATCTCGGACTCGGCCCGAATGATCTGGACGATGCCGGGCCGGCGAACTTTCACGACAACGCTATCGCCCTCATGAGTCGTCGCGCGATGGACTTGTGCGATGCTGCCCGCGGCCAGGGGGGCCGGGTCGAAAGAGCGAAAGAGGTCCTCCACCGTCCTGTCGAACTGGCGTTCGACCTCGGCCTGAATGCGCTCCGGCGCCTCCGGCTTGACCTGGTCCTGCAACCGCTCGAACTCGTGGATGTACTCAGCGGGAATCAGGTCGGGGCGGGTACTCAACAGTTGCCCGAACTTGATGAACGTCGGGCCAAGCTCCTCAAGCGCCAGCCGCAGCCGTTCAGGGCGGCTGTGGCCTTCCGCCACGCGCTTGACCCGCAGCGGGGCCGCTCTCTCTCCCAGGCGCACCAATACCTTTGACCGCAGCGCCTCGGCCACTTCCTCCAGGCCGTACTTCATCAGTACGGCCATAATGTGCCGATACCGCCGCAGTCGGTACAACCGGCTCTTGAAACGACCCTGCCAGAGACTCAAGAGCGATGGCTCCCGTTAGTTCTTCGCGAGCAATTGGTCGAGTTTCTGCTCGACGCGCTCGACGTCTTCCTTGCTCGCCAGATGCAGGCTGCTCACGGTCTGCCGGACTTGGTCCGACACCAGTCTTTCGAGTTCCTCGCGGGTTTTCTCCGCGCTGTCGAGCACTTCCTTGACGAATCCGCTACGACCTTCCCGTGCCGCCTCTCCCTTCTTGACGTAGTCATCGAACAGTTTCTCCGCCCGTTCCCGCGTCATGGTCAGACCGCCAAGGCCGGCCAACATCAGCTTATCAAGTGTCTCAAACATGCAATTCACCTCCAATTGTTCGCTCGTCTTGTTCCGTCGGGCAGGGTGCCCGATCTTTCATCGATACACTCATCTAATCCGATTTGGCAGGGGCTGACAAGTGGAAAACTCCGAACCGGACTCCCGCCACGGGCAGAGACGCGTGTCAGCGGAGATTCTTGCCGGCGCGAACTCGGTGATCCCGCCTGCAGTAGGAGGTAGTGTATCAGAAAGAGACGGGGAATAGAAATGGCGCATCGCGAACGAAAAGTAGTCGTTATTGGGGCGGGGGCGGTGGGAACCACGTATATTTACGCCCTGCTGCAGGCGCCTCTGGCGGATGAAATCGCCCTGATCGACGTCAACGCGGAACGGGTGCAGGGCGAGATCATGGATCTTTCTCACGGCCTACCGTTCATCCCGCCGGTGGTGATCAAGGCGGGTGATTACACCGATTGCGCCGATGCCGACATTATCGTGGTGACGGCGGGCGCGAAGCAGGCTTCCGGCCAGTCCCGCGCGGATCTGGTTCGCCAAAACGCCCGGATTATCCGGTCGATCTGTGAGCAGATCAGACGCTATTCGACCGATGCCGTCCTGGTCATGGTGACCAATCCTGTGGACGCTCTGACGCATCTGGCGCTCGAATGCCTGGACTGGCCGCGCGAGCGCGTAATCGGGTCGGGCACCGTCCTGGACAGTGCGCGATTCAAGTTTCTGCTGAGTCGGCACTGCGGGATCGACGCACGCAACGTCCACGCATATATCATCGGAGAGCACGGGGATAGCGAGGTCGCCGCCTGGAGCCTCTCGCACATTGCGGGAATCTCGATCGAGAGGTACTGCCAAATCTGTAAGGCATGTGACTACCGGGCATATCACCGACAAATCGCCAAGCAGGTGCGCGATTCCGCCTACCACATCATCGACTATAAAGGCTCGACGTTCTACGGCATCGGTCTTTCACTGGTCCGTATTTCTGGGGCCATCCTGCGCGACGAGAACAGCGTGCTGACTGTCTCTACGCTTCTCCGGGGCGAGTACGGGATCCACGACGTCTGCCTCAGCGTCCCATGTGTCGTGGGAGAGAAGGGCGTCGTGCGAATCATTGACGCTCATCTTGCGCCAGAGGAACAACAGGCTCTGGAACGCTCGGCCGGGGCCATCGCCCAGGTTCGGGAGACAGTCCGGAAAGGACCTTCGTCGGAGCAATGACGCGGCCCGAATCCGCCGGTGGTGAGCCCGCCGGCCCAGAGGCATGCGGCACCGTTAAAGATCCAAGCCGGGCAACGTCAGGCGACAGTAATTTCCTGGTCCAGGTAGACATCCTGTACGGCGTTGAGCAGCGCCACGCCGTCTTTCATCGGTTTTTGGAAAGCTTTTCGGCCGGTGATCAGCCCGGTGCCGCCCGCCCGCTTGTTGATGACGGCCGTCCTGACCGCCTGCTGCAGGTCGTTCTTGCCCGACGCCCCGCCGGAGTTGATCAGCGGGACCCTGCCCATGTAACAGTTCACCACCTGATACCGCGTCAGGTCGATCGGATGGTCGGAAGTGAGCTTATCGTACACGTCCGGGTGCGTCTTGCCGAAATTCACGGCCTTGTAGCCCCCATTGCTGGTGGGCTGCTTCTGTTTGACGATATCGGCCTTGATTGTCACGGCCAAGTGGTTCGCCTGGCCCGTCAGGTCGGCGGAGGTCTCATAGTTCACGCCGTCCTTCTTGAAGTGCTCGTTTCGCAGGTACGCCCAGAGTACGGTGAACATCCCGAGGTCGTGCGCTTGCTCGAAGGCGAGGGAAATCTCCTCGATCTGTCGGCGGGATTCCTCAGAGCCGTAGTAGACCGTGGCGCCCACGCCCGCGGCCCCGAGGTCGAAGGCCTGGTCCACGGACCCGAAGAGCCGCTGGTCGTAGGAGTTCGGATAGCTCAGCAGCTCGTTATGATTGATCTTGACAATGAACGGGATCTTGTGCGCGTACTTCCGTGAGACGGCGGCGAGAACGCCAAGCGGCGAGACCACGGCGTTGCACTGCCCCTCGATCGCCAGTTTCACGATGTTCTCAGGGTCGAAATAGACGGGATTCGGTGCGAACGACGCCCCGGCCGAGTGCTCGATCCCTTGGTCGACCGGCAGGATGGACAGATACCCTGTTTTCGCCAGTCTGCCTTGGTTGAAGATCGACTGCAGGTTCCGCAGGACGCGCGCGGACCTGTCGGACTGCGAGACAACCTCGTCCACGAATGCCGGTCTCGGAAGATGCAGCGCTTCCTTCGAAACGGTTTTGGACTGATGGTTCAACAAATCGTCCGCTTCTGAGCCCAGAATTTCAAGGATCCTGCCATTCATCTTCTACCCCTTTCTGGTTTCTGGATACGCCACGGGTTTCGGTTCACTGGCGATTCTTACGGGCGACGTTCGCCCACGGTTCGGCACCGGTTTCAAGTCGAGCATCATTGGCCGCCAGCGTACACGCAGATTGAGGTCTCGCCAACGGGAAATTGGCAAGACGGGGCGACCTAGTTGCTATAACGGCGTCATTGCTCGGACCAGGGGTCGGCGGGGGCAGGTTCTGATCTCGTAAAGGCGCATTTGACTCGCAAAGAAATTTGAACAAATGTTGACAGCCAAGACTATTTACCTTATGATTATGGGTCCGCAGTAACTTTATCGCAACACCATGCGGCAGGAATATTGAGATGCGTCGAAATCCAGGAAGAAGGACCGGCGTGCTCACCCCTCATTCCACGGGTGCAAGGAGGCACCGTCCATGAAGATCAAGACCCTCATGCTCGGCTGGGAGTTCCCGCCATTCATCAGCGGGGGGCTCGGAACGGCCTGTTACGGACTGACCAAAGCGATGAGCCGCCTGGGGATGCAGGTGACCTTTCTTCTGCCCAGGATGCACGCGCTGCGATTCACCGCCGGTGAACTGGCGACACCGCTTGATCCGGCGGCGCACACACCGGATGTTCGGTCGCAGGCATTTTCCACTGCCGTCGGGGCCTACGGGCGGTATGGTCCTGCCCCGTTCGCTCGTCGCGTGACCGCGGCCGCCGAGGCGGAACTGTCCGAAGGGCCCGAAACTGGGCCTGCCCCCTACGGGCCCGACATCCGCGAAGAGATCCGGCGTTATGCGGTCAAGGTCCTGAAGATCGGCCGGTCGGAGCCGTTCGACGTCATCCACGCGCACGACTGGATGACCTTCCCGGCGGGCATCGCCCTGGCGGCGAGTTCCGGCAGGCCGCTCGTCGTGCAGGTCCACTCGACCGAATTCGACCGAAGTGGCGAGCACGTCAATCAGTTCGTGTATGACATCGAGCGGCAGGGAATGCATGCGGCCGCGAGGATTATCGCGGTCAGTGGCTACACCCGCAATATCATCGTGAATCGCTACGCCGTGCCCGCGACGAAAATCGACGTCGTGTACAACGGGATCGACTTCCCCGATTCCGTCGAGGCCCAGCCGCAACAGCCCCAGCCTGCCAGCAGAGACAAGGTCGTCCTGTTCCTGGGGCGCATCACCATGCAGAAGGGACCGGAATACTTCCTCCAGGCCGCCAAGAGAGTCCTCGATGAGGTGGAGAACGTCAAGTTCATCATGGCCGGCGACGGCGATCGTCTCTACGGGACCATCGAGCAGGCCGCCTGGCTTGGTATCGGCCACAGGGTCTTCTTCACCCGCTTTCTGCGAGGCCCCGACGTGGATCGGGCGTACAGGATGGCCGACCTGTACGTCATGCCTTCCGTTTCCGAGCCGTTTGGGATTGCGCCTCTGGAGGCCCTCCAGCACGATGTGCCCGTGCTCATCAGCAGGCAAAGCGGCATCGCGGAGGCATTTCGGAACGCCCTGAGGGTGGACTTCTGGGATACCGACGAGATGGCCAACAAGATAATCGCGGTGTTACGGCACCCGCCGCTGCAGGAAATGCTGCGAACCAACGGCCGGCGGGAGGCGCGCACGTTCCGCTGGGCAGACTCGGCGGCGAAGGTCAATGCCGTCTATCACAAGGTCGTGAACGCGGCCTGAGTGGGCGGATTCAGGAGGATTTTTGATGGCGTCAGTGTGTTTCTACTTTCAGGTCCATCAACCGTACCGGCTCCGGCACTACACGATCTTCGATGGCGCCACGGACTACTTCGATGAAGACAAGAATGCCCGGGTCTGCCGGAAAGTCGCAGACAAATGCTACCTGCCGACCAATCGCCTGCTTCTGGAGTTGATACGGCGGTACGGCGGCCGATTCAAGGTGGCGTTCAGTATCACGGGCGTTCTCCTCGAGCAGTTTCGCGAGGATGCCCCGGAAGTGCTGGCCAGTTTCCAGGAGCTTGCGGCCACCGGCTGCGTGGAGTTCCTGGCGGAAACGTACTATCACAGCCTCAGCTTCCTGTTCTCGCCTGATGAATTCGTCGAGCAGGTCGAGGCCCACAGGGCACTCGTTCGAGAGCTGTTCGGCCAGACCCCGCGAGTGTTCAGGAATACCGAGCTTATCTACAACAACGCTCTGGCCGAAGCCGTCGAGCGGATCGGCGGTTTCGATGCGATCCTGGCCGAGGGGGCCGACTACATCCTGGGGTATCGAAGCCCGAACTACGTCTATCGCCCTCCGAACACGCGTCACCTGAAACTGCTGTTGAAGAACTACCGGCTCAGCGACGATGTCGCCTTCCGGTTCTCAAACCGGGATTGGGCCGAATGGCCGTTGCGGGCGGAGAAGTTCGCCCATTGGGTCAACGCCGTCAACGGCAACGGGTACGTGGTCAATCTTTTCGTGGACTACGAGACGTTCGGCGAACACCAGTGGCAAGACACGGGGATCTTCGATTTCCTGCGTTGCCTGCCGAGTGAGATCTTCAAACATCCGGATGCCGATTTCAAGACGCCGGGCGAAGTGGCCGACGCGTACGAAGCGGTAGACACGGTCGATATGCCGCATTTCGTCAGTTGGGCCGACATCGAGCGCGATCTCTCGGCATGGCTCGGCAACCCCATGCAGCACAATGCCCTGACCGAACTCTATCGCCTGGAGGACGCGGTGAAGGCGTCCGGCGATCCGGATATCCTCACGAGCTGGCGCAGACTCCAGATCTCGGATCACTTCTACTACATGTGCACGAAGTGGTTTGCCGACGGCGACGTGCACAAGTACTTCAACCCGTATAACTCACCCTACGACTCCTACATCAACTTCATGAACGTCCTGGACAACCTGCGATCTCGCTGTGCGGCAGCTTCGGCGTTTCATAGGCCTGCTGTGACGGCACTGTCGTGATCCGTCATGCCGGGAGTGCGACGTTCCCGACGAAGAAATCATCCGGATCATGGATGAACCCGGTCGGCTCGGGCGGTAAGCCAGTGCTTTGCCGGGCATTTTTCCGGACCCTCCGCCCGCCGGAGCCGGATGAGACGCGTAGGTATTGCATTCGGCCGGCCATTTTGGTATCATAGAGGCAAGAATGGGGTGGGTTCGACGGCGAACCTTGATATTGCCGTAACCGGAGCCTTCACGAGGGTATGAATCGAAGATCGTTTCTGAAAATCGCGGGATTTGCAGCCGCCATGAGTAACTGTGCGGCGGCGCGACACATTCTCCTGCTGAACGTCGACGAGACTTCGCTCATCTCGCGGATTGAATGGATGGTTTATGCCACCGGCCGGCGGTCCCCCGCCAGCGAGCCGGAGCACCGCTGCGTCCTGCGGATCGGGACTACTTGCGGTATCCAGGGCTGGGCCGACGCCCCAAGCGCGGCCATGCCCGACCAGCATACCGCCGGCTTGGTCAGGAACACCCTGCTCGCTCAGGACCTGAGCCGGCACGATGCGATCTGGCGGCAGCTCTACGAGCAGAACATTCCGCTCGGCACCCTGGCGGCCGTTGATATCGCCCTGTGGGACCTGCTGGGCCGGCTGGAGAACAAACCGGTCCACGCCCTGCTCGGGACAAAGCGCCAGAAGGTCAAGGCCTGCGTGACGACGGATTTCAACCTCGGGGACCCCGGGAAGTACGCCGAGGTTGCCCTGGCCTGCAAAGAGGCGGGCGTCGACGGCTGTAAGATTCACCCGTACATCGAATGGGGCGCCGGCCGAGACGGCTTGGCGAACGCCGGCTTCCCCGACCGCGACATGGCCGTCTATCAGGCCGTCCGGGACGCCGTCGGCCCCGACTACGCCTGCATGGCCGACAATTTCTGTAGCTACACCTACGACGAAGCCCTGCGTGTCGGTCGGATGCTCGACGATCTCGACTACGAGTGGTACGAGTCCCCCATGCCGGAGAGCGACGACTGGCGGCAGCGATACGTCGCCCTTGCGGGAGAGTTGAAAACCCCCATCTGCGCCCCCGAGACCGAACCGGACTCTTACCCGGCCCGCATCTCCTGGATCGCCTCGAAAGCCTGCGATATCAGCCGGATCGACGCATCTCTCGGAGGCTTCACGGCCTGCCTCGAATTAGCCCTCGCCTGCGAGGCCGCCAACGTCCCGCTGACCCTGCACGACCTCGGCCCGGACTCTTATTCGCATGTCCAGTTGCTCGGGGCCACCGCCGAATCGCTCATCACGCACCTGGAGCTCGCCTCCCTCTCACAGGACGCTCGCACGTTACCCGGTCGAGCCACACCCGAGCCCGTCTTCGACAACGAAGGCTATGTCGCCATCCCCGAGACCCCTGGCATGGGCCTCGAACTCGACTGGAAGTACATCCACACCCACCGGGTGGCTTGACCACACCTTCAGACGCCGGTAGGGATCCTCTGCATCTCACGAACAGGCTCGGACCAGGAGTATCCCGAAGGATGGTCGGACGTCATTCACCGGAAGGTCACCGACCAACGGACCTCGCGGCTCTGGGGGGGATCGATGCGAATGCGGACTTTCCAGTCATGCTGCCGGAGAAGCTCAATCTTGACGCCGGCTGCGGAATCCTGCGGCGATACGGTTACGCCGATTGCCCGCCAGGGACTGCCCTGGCCCATTGCGGCGATGCGCAGCTCGTAGGGGTCGTTCGCGACGACGCGGCTCACGCCGCTTAGCGTATGGGCGGCACCGTCCCATTCCTCTTCGATAAGATCGACGATCCCCTGTGTGATGTGCCGCGACGTGCTTAGCACTTGCGGATGCGGAGAGACCGGGCGGACCGCAAGGATGCGACAGCTTGCCGGCGGCAGGTCGCTTTCCAGTCGTTCGCTGAAGGGATCCACAAACTCGTCGGCCCAGTAGTCGAATCCCACGTACGCCTCCACCTGCGGCAGGCCGATTCTCTCGGCGGCGTACGAGATGTGCGTTTGCTCCTTCTCTTCCCAGTTGAACAGGCCGACCACATCCCGCCTCGGCGTGCGGCGGTCATCGGTCAGGAGCCAGACTCTGGGAATCCGCTGCTCGAAGAGATCGACGGGGCGGGGCTTGAGGCCGTGCCCCGGCACCGAGCGCTGCAGCAAATGCAGTCGCTCCGGCGACAGCTTGCTATAGTCCGTGCTGCTCGCATTCAGTTGGCCCGTGACGGCCACCCATGAGGTCAGTGCCCGGGCGCGCTCCAGCGGGACATCATCGCGGACGTAGATCGGGTCCGGGTCGTTATACCAGACGCGGCCGTGCAGGAAGTAGAGGTTGCTGCCGCTGGACGGCCCGCGGCACATGCGGGGCCAATTGCGGCCGTTGTCCGGGCCGACGCGCATCGCGTCGACGAGCCCGAACGAGGCGCCGAGCGTCCGCATGTTCTGCGCGACGTTGCAGCCGAGGAAGAAGACATCGTCGCCCGCCGCCTCGCGGACGATCTTCAACCCGTTGCGGTAGGCTTCGACGTGCGTCTTTGTGGGGTCGTGCAGCGTCGCCTGCCCGAGATGGTCGTTCTTGTAGCCCGTGTTGATGTAGCAGATCTCAGTGGCCATGCCGGTCCAGAGCCCGTCCAGCTTGAAGTACTTGTAGCCCCAGTCGCGGGCGATCCGTCTCGCTACGGAACGGACGTATTGCTCCGTCTTGGGGTTCGTCATGTCGAAGCAGGTGCCGCCCCATCGCACCACGAACGGCTTGCCGTCCTTCGTCGCGAACAGGTCCTGCTTGTCGGCGAAGAATGGGTCATCCCACGTTCCGGCGAACGGCATGAACCAGATCCCCGGCGTCAGGCCGAGTTGCTTGATCTTCTCGGCCGTCTGCGTCATGCCGGCCGGATACGGGCCGTCAGAACGGTGCGTTGTAAAATCCCGCCGCGGCCCATCGCCCTTCACTCCGGCCTGCCAGCCGTCGTCAATCTGGATCACGGAAAAGCCAAACGGCGACAGATGTTCCCGGGCGAACTCCGCGCTCTTGATAAGGTCTCGCTCGTTGGAAGCTCGCGCATGATACCAGGTGCAATAGACGGTAGGCTGCGGCGGCAGCTCGATGCGATTGTGCTCCGCGATCGCATCGGCGTAGGCTTCGAGACCCAGGCGGGCGTCATCGAAGTACCCGATCAGCAGGGTTTCGGACTCGACCATCTCACCGGGCTTGACCGCAAGCCCTCCATAATCCAGATGGGCGTCGATGACTGCCTTGTCTTCCTTGATATCCGAGAACAGCAGGCCGCTGGCGCGCTCATGCGTGAGCCAGCCCGCGACGACGCCGGCGCGCGTCTCCGGATCGGCCACGGCCAGGAACGAATAACTCCCCCGGTTGGAATCCCGCGTGACTTTCGTCAGTCCGGCCGTTCCCAACGCTCGCAGCAAGGCCGGCTCTTTTGGCAGACCCAACGTCAGGCTCGTCGCGTGGATGCGGTCGAGCGTCGCACGCTCATCCGAGTCGTCGCAGAACGTGCTCTGAAGGAGGACGAACGGCAGTTCACTGAACAGCACCAGCCGATCCATTTGGCCCGAGTTATACGCGATCTCGATGGCGTGTCCGTGCCCCCACGTCGGATGGCTCGCCTCTCGATAACCGGCTTTGACCATCGGGCTGCGAAGGGTCGCGCGCTCGATGAACTTCAGGCCGGGGCCTTTCGCGATCGCGCTGAACGATGTGGACCGCATGTCGAATTCAACGGTCAACCGGTGATTCTCGATGCGCATCACGTCAGATGATTGCGCCGCGGCTGCTCTTCCCGAGACGAGAGACGCACAAGCTGCTACGAGCAGCACCATGGATACGAAGCTCTTCGAATGCACTGCCTTTCCTCCAACGCTTCTCTGCCGCCATCGGCTCACGTGGGGCGGATCAGAAGATACGATAAGCCGTGGGCCGGCCCTGCCTGGGGCCGTCGAACAGGACCAGCACCGTGACATGGTCGTCGGTTTCCTCCAGGATCGCCATTGCCTCGGCCTTGCCGCGGACATCCGGCAGAGGGCCGATCCGGTGAACGTCGGGGCCCTTCCCGTCCCAACGGAACAAGATGAAGTCGCGGTCCTCCTCGTAATCCTGGGAATCCGTGTACGTCTCGGAAGGCTCCGAGCCGGCGTTACCCGCGATAATCAGAAAGCACGATTCGCCGGCCACGATTTCCCGTATGCCGAGTCCCGGTCCCAGCGGCAGTCTGTGAAGCCGGTATGCCTGCCGCGACTGGCGTCCGAACACGTCCTCGGCGCCGATCTCCATCACGAACGCACGGCCATCGAGGTTCGGATTGCGAAAGCCGACAAACAATCGGCCGTCGCGCACCGCCAGCCCCTCAATATTCACTCCCTTCTGCTGCAGCGGGACCTGGAAGTACTCGCCGACGACCTTGTCGGCCCGCAGGAGATCGGCAAGCGTTGCGACCTCAACGCCGGTAGGCAATCCCGTGGCGGGATTGGCCTTCAAGCGGAAGATGCGGTAGCGATTGCCCTGTTGTTCGCCCTGCTTCTTTGAGACGCCGTGAGAACCGACGACGTAATAGTACTGCCCTTCGGCAGCGATGGCCTCGATGTCAATCTCGTCGCCGGACCGCAGGAGCGGGAAGGTCTCCACGACTCGCAGGGTCTTGGCTTTCTGCGACAACTCGACCACCTGGACGGCGCGGGCCTCGTCGGCCCCGATCAGGCCGAACCGGCCTGAGATGAAGGCCAGTCCGCTCAAGTCCTCGTCTTCCAGCACCTCGCCCTGAAACGAGTACCGGCCGATCGATTCGATCTGCGTCCATTGTCCGCCGTCACGTGCGGCCGGCTCCGATTCATCCGTTCGGCCGTTGCAGGCCAGGCCGGCCACCAGAGTCATGAGGACGCTGTGAAATACCACACGTGCGATTGATCTTCGTTTGCGCATGGGAGCCACCTTCATCAAGTCTTTGACCATCATCTATAATGCACGCGAACGCATACGTCAACGGTAGATAAGCGGCGCACAAAACCCTTGCAGGAGCGATCCGCGTTGAGTAGACTTGTCTGTTGCCGAGACATCGACCGGTGCGCGGGAGATTACCGGCACGTTCGCAACACTGCGCGCAGATGCGATGTCGGGCTCGTAGCTCAGCGGCAGAGCAGGTGGCTCATAACCACTTGGTCCCTGGTTCGAATCCAGGCGGGCCCATAGAGGATTCAAAGGATGTTGATTTTTCTGTCGCCCGAGGTCTACAGTGGTTCCATGGGCACGCCAGAGATCGAAGAGAAGATGTTAAGAAGAAAGGAGCGGCATCATGAGAACAAAAGTCTGTATGGCTCTGTTGTTGGGTTTCCTGATCGCAATCTGTTGCTCCTGCGAAAGCAGAGTCTA
Organism: uncultured Phycisphaerae bacterium; assembly: GCA_965603165.1. Classification (GTDB taxonomy): domain Bacteria; phylum Planctomycetota; class Phycisphaerae; order Sedimentisphaerales; family Anaerobacaceae; genus PLanc-01. Next base: position 13,550 of record CBFDBY010000075.1, on the reverse strand, counting down.
CAATCGTTATAACCTCCACTACATCTTCGACAGGGGCGTGAACAAAGGCAGCTATGCCAACTGGACGGGGTCGGCCGGCCACGATTTCGTGCCCTACAACACCGCCCTGGAGGCCCACCCTTCCGGTGACTACATCCGGTTCGTGACGGATGAGGGACTGACCATCATTTATGAGTTCAATCCGGGTCGGATGGGGATGTCCTCCAGACAGTACGCGGACATAGTCACCTCCCCTGCCCCCGTCAGCTACGAGGGCCTGAACGATGTGGACCGCGAGGGCATCGAGGCCGGCAAAGCTCTGGTCGGCATGACCCGGCAGGGTGTGATGATCGCTCTCGGTTACCCTGCGAGGCACTACACGCCGTCTCTGAAGCAGAACCGCTGGTTCTATTGGAAAGGCCGATTCAGCAAATACGCCGTAGAGTTTGACGAGGACGGCACGGTGGTGTCGATCGCGGACTGACCTTGGCGCACGCATCGCCTGCGTCTGGGCCCAGCCCTTGGCATAGCGGAAACCACGGCTCGCCGCTATCCGGGAAGATCACCGGTCCTACTTGACAGACAGCAGACCCGCCGCGAGAATAGCGGAGGTTCGTTGGCAGACGAACCGGCAAGGTGATAGAGAAAGTCCCGGAGAATGACGGCGGCCCACGACGAACGGCTGTCCCGCCGGTCGACATGACATTCAGGAGGAGGTAGGATGAGAGAAGGTTTGCGCGTGCCGCCATTTTCTGAAGGGGAATGGACACGCCTTAGAGAGCACCTCGGTCTGCCGCCCCGACAGGCGGAGATCGCCCGACACATCTTGTGCGGTGAATCAGACAAGCAGATTGCCAACGAGATGGGCATTTCCGTGGCGACGGTCCGGACCCATCTTGGCAGGCTCTTGAGCAAGTTCGGACTCGACGACCGCGTGGAATTGCTCCTATACCTGCTCGCCCATTTGCGTTACACGCTCAAGAAGTGCGAAAGTCCACCATGCGAATGAAGCTGATCCCGGGCCGATTCTCTGTCCTCCTGCTTGCCGCGTTGGATCTTCAACCTTTTGCGATCATGCACTGAATCAGTTGAAGTTCTGCATCCAGTCGGGCCAGTCTTCCTCGGCGACGCCGCCGGCGGGGGTCCAGGCATTGGCGGTGTCGAAGGTGCGGTGCCACTTGAAGGTCCATAGCTCCTTGAGCCGGACCTTTTCGCCGGACCAGTCCATAAATAGGACGTTGACGCCGCCGTGGTGGCGGTTGGTGCACGCTCGCCGCATGCCGCCGCCGAAGGCCCAGAGGAATTCGCCGTCCTGCTGCGGGGGCGGATCGAACGATTCCGGCCGGAGCAGCATGAACCCGCAGTCCATGAGGATGGGGATCGTGTCCGGGCTTTTGGGCCCGGTCCGTCGCCACTTGTTCTTCGGATCGTGCGTACCGACGACGAGATCGCTGTCGTTGACCCACCAGTTGATCCCGTAGCTGCCGATCTTGTACAGCGGGTCCTTGAGGAGCGAGAAATCGGCCGGGTTGGTGATCGAAACGTCCCAGGCGGTCCAGGGCAGTGTGCCGCCCTGCTCAACCGTGCGGCGGGCCTTCGGGCACAGGCGGATCTCCGGCGCCTCGTAGTAAGGAATCAGCGTGTAGATCCACGAGTAGCGGCCCGTCGCCCAGTCCTCGTCGATGCCGGGCATGAATTTGCCGTCGTAGTCGTCCGTGTACATCGCCAGGCACAGCGACCATTGCTGCAGGTGGCTCCGGCAGACGACCTCCCGGGCCTGCTCCTTCGCCCGACGCAGGGCCGGCATCAGGATCGCCATCAGCAGTGCGATAATGGCAACAACGACGAGCAGTTCGATTAGCGTGAAGCCTCTGCGCTTGCCCGTAGCGACGCTCAGGCCCACAATGTCGGTCTCATCCGCCATTCGACGTTCCAGATGAGTTCATACATGACGCTCCAACACGCTTCCATCCCCACAATACTCGAATGCTCCCTTGAGTTCAATGCGTCTGGAGGCAATAGAAGCGCCCGCATGCTCCGTTCATTGCGATTCTATAGACAAGAAAGCCGCGTTTCTCACCCGAGGCACCTCTTCATCAATTCCGCAGGATGAAATTGACGTCACATTCGCCATTTGGTACACTGATTGATGTCTAAACGGAGGACGAATCCTGTTGATTCGACTTCCTCTGCGCAGCCCGACAGCATGGCTTGCTGCGTTGTGGCGACAGAAACCGGACCTGGGGGGATGGAGGACCATAGCATGGGACTCGCCAGACCTCACTCGATCCTGCGGACAATCCCTTTTGTGATCGCAGTCTGCCTTGTCAGCATCCCTGCCCAAGCCCAATACGGCGGCGGGACGGGAGAGCCGAACGACCCGTACCTGATCTACACTGCCGAGGATCTCGTCTTCATTGGCTCAGATCCTGGCTCACGGGACAGGCATTTCGAGCTGTCGCAGGATATCGACCTTTCCGGCACCACGTGGTCTACTGCGCTGATTCCTGAGTTTTCGGGAACCTTCAATGGCAACGGCTTCCCGATTCGCGGCCTGACGATTGCCGGGGGAGATCGCCTGGGGCTTTTTGGGTACCTCGAACCAGGCAGTGAGATCCGCGACCTGGGTGTCCTTGATGTGAACGTGACCGGCGTTGGAGCGTACGACGTCGGCGCACTTGTGGGGTACAATGAGCAGGGGCATATTACCCGCTGCTACAGCACGGGCACCGTTTCCGGAGGCGACGGAGTCGGCGGCCTCGTCGGGTATAACGATGAGGGCACTGTGACCGGTTGCCACAGTGCCGCCACTGTTTCCGGCGATTGGGCCTTCGGCGGATTGATAGGATACAACTATGGGGACAGCGTGACTCGCTGCTGCAGCATAGGTGCCGTGGCTGGCGGATCATTTGCGGGGGGGCTGGTGGCCATTAACGGTGGGACTGTGACCGACTGCTACAGTACCGGCGCGGTCTCCGGCGACGAATGCCTCGGCGGGCTGGTGGGGCATAACGACTGGGGCAGTGTGACTCACTGCTACAGTATCGGCGCGGTCTCCGGCGGCGACGAGGTCGGCGGGCTCGTCGGCACGAACGACGGCCATGTGACCGGTTGTTTCTGGGATATGGACGCCTCAGGTGTGACCATCAGTTCCGGCGGATTCGGCCTGACCACAGCGGCCATGGTAAAGGTCCAGACCTATCTCAACGCCGGATGGGATCTTGTGGAAGAGGCAGAGAATGGCGCTGACGACATCTGGTTTATGCCCGCACAGGACTATCCCCGACTCTCCTGGGAATTCCCTGCTTTAGACTCCGCGGTTGGCGTCCACCGACTCTGGTCCCCGGTATACAAAGGGCATGTCTACACGATTGACGAATCCGAGAAGAGCCAGTTGCTCAGCGATCCCGAAGGTGCGTGGCAATACGAAGGGGTGGTCGGCTATGCGTTTGCCGATGACGTCGGACTCGGCCTGCAGCCCGTCCACCGCTTCTACTGCGAGAGTGCGAACAGCCATTTCTACACGATGAGTGAGCGCGAGAAGAATAAGCTCATCGACAGCTACGCCCACGTGTGGACCTACCAGGGCGTCGCCTTCTACGTTTTTGCTGAGGGCGAAAGGCCGAACGTCGCTTCCCCGGTCTACCGCTTCTGGTCCGACACGCTCGGCCGCCATTTCTACACGATAGATGAGCGCGAGAAGGACAAGCTCATCGATCAATACGCGCACGTCTGGACCTTTGAGGGCGTCGTCTGGTACGCCTACGGTCCGCCGCAGGTGGCCGCCGGCGCCATCTCGCTGACGGTGTACGCACCGCTGGAAGCTGCCCGGAACAGTATATTGAGCTTCGAATGGACCTATGGCAAGAGCGGCCTGTTCACCTGTGAGATTGGCGATCCCGTGACAATCAACTACAGCGATGGCACCAGTCTGACCGGCGCGACCGTCACGAACCTCTTCGGCTGGGAGGAGGGCGGTATTACAGCATTCGTGTCCAACGATGGCTCGTCGCTGAAGGTGCTGGGCTTCGAGGACCCCGTGACGGGCGAACATTGGTGTGCCTCGTCGGACGAGTACCTCACGAGCCATCCGGCCATTATGTCTTTCAGCTCGATAGTCGACGGTATGATGATCGACAGACGCGGCAGCTATTGGGTCACTGAACAGGGTTGGGCCCTGATGGATATTGGGTCCGCGAACCTGTTCGAGATTCAGGATATCACTGTCCCGGCCGGCCACTACGAAGACGCACTTGTTGTATGGGACTTGAGGACGGACGCGAGCTTCGCGCCGCTTGACTGGAGCGGCATGGACACGGCGTTGGGAATCGTCTCGCCCACAGCCGCCGATACGGGCGGCTTCGCGATTGCCGGCGTTTGGATCTTTGGTCGTGACCAAGGCCCCATCGCCTCCGCCGCGTACGAGCTGGACTCCGGCCGGCTGATCCATCTGGCCGAACTGAAATCCGTGGAAGAGGTTCCGTGACAGCACGCGCCAAGCGGCGTATGCCGGCAATGTTGGATTTCTCTCGCGTCGTTAGGACAGCCTGTAGTGTTTCCACAACGCTGCACTATGCATCTCTTCCCATGCGACGGATAAAGGCCGGGAAGCTCTGCGCCGCTCATCGGCTCATATTGACCGAAGTTCGCATCAAAAAACACGATGCGGCTCCCGCTGTTCACCATCGCTATAGCGTGTTCTTCCGTCTCAAACAGATATCCTGCCGCCTGCCGCCTTCTCCCAGTGCCCGGCCTTCCGAGCGAATGCGGAGAATTTGCTTGGATGTTTGTTCGGCGATGGCCTATAATGAAGTCGCTGGCAATATGTTGGCTCGACTGGCGGAATATGGAACAGTCTGATCCTCACAATCGGGTGACGCGAACGCAGGGGAAGAGGGTGTCACCACGCGGAAGGTTTCCCAAGCTGGATTCTCGTTAACTGCGGTTCGCCTGCAGCTTGAGGTCGGTGTCTTTTGGAGAAACACATGGTACACCACACGCAAAGGAGGAGTATGCGGGAAGTCGTTCTAATATTGGCGGTGGCCGTCGCTGCGGCCCCGGCGGTATGCTCTGGCGAGCCGATAGTCACGGCCCAGGATGACGGCTATCGAGGTATCTGGTACATGAATCAGGCCACCGGCGATGAGTATGTCTACAAATACAGCGGCGGGCTGGGAACGTACTGCGCCAAGCACAAACCGTTTGCCGTCTATTGCGAGAAGGTGAACAAGACCTTCTTCTGTTACGGCGGCACCACCAAGGCCAGCAACACGCACCTGCTGCACATGGTCTCGTATTACGATCACAACACGCAGATGGTGCCGCGGCCCACCATACTGCTGGATAAGGGGACAAGTGACGCACACGACAATCCCGTGATATCGGTGGACGACGAGGGCTATATCTGGATCTTCTCGACCGCTCACGGCACCGGCCGGCCCGCGTATATTCACAGGAGCACGAAGCCGTATGAGATCGACAGCTTCGATCGCATCGACGCGACCCAAGATGGCGGCGCACCGATGAATAACTTTTCCTACATGCAGGCGTGGCACGTTCCGGCGGTGGGATTCGTCTGTTTCTTCACGCATTATGGCGATCCGGCCGCACGCACCAATTTCCTCATGACCAGTCCCGACGGCGTCGCGTGGAAGTGGACGCGGCTGGCGGCGATTCACCAGGGACACTATCAGATCAGCGCGGTGTCCGCGAGCAAGGCAGGCTCAGCATTCAACTATCATCCCAATGGACGAGGCCTGAATTACCGGACGAATCTGTACTACATGGAGACTCCGAGCGAGCCTGAGTTTGGCCGGACATGGCAGGCGGCTGATGGGACGCTGCTAACGATACCCCTGACGAGCCCGGACAACCCCGCCCTCATCCATGACTATCAGTCCGAGGGATTGAACGTATACCTGAAGGACATTCGGCTCGACGGGCGCGGAAAGCCGGCGATTCTGTTCGTGACCAGCCGGGGCTGGGAATCCGGCCCGAAGAACGACCCGCGCACCTGGAGGGTGGCCCGCTGGACGGGACGGAACTGGAAGATAACGACAGTGACGACCTCCGACAACAACTACGATATGGGATCCCTGTACTTCGAGGATGACGCGACGTGGCGCATCATCGGTCCGACTGAGACAGGCCCGCAGGCATACAATACCGGCGGTGAAATGGCGATGTGGCTCAGCAGGGATGCGGGCGGGACCTGGAGCAAGGTCAGAACACTCACGCGAAACAGCGAGCGAAATCACACGTACGCGCGGCGTCCGGTGAACGCGCACGCCGATTTCTACGCCCTGTGGGCGGATGGGCACGGCCGGAAGACCTCGGAATCAAACCTTTACTTCTGCGATCGGAGAGGAAACGTGCGGTGTTTGCCGCGAGAGATGAAGGATAACGTCGCCAGGCCGTTGGCTGTGTACGGACGTGATCCCGACCTCAACGGCGACGGCGTGCTCAATGCCCGGGACTTCGCCGTCCTGGGACAAGATTGGCTCGACAGAGGATTGTGGCCGTAGGAGCAAGGAAAGACCTCGGTGCTGGTTCGTGGAGATGCGAGTGGGAGACGCAACACAAAGACGACAATCGCAACGGTTTGGAGGAGAAAATCATGTGTAGACAATTTCGCTTGTTAGCCTCCTTTGTTCTGGCGCTGGGTTTGGTGGGAGCGGTCTCGGCGGCGGATATCACCTGGGACGATGAGGGTCCGGACAGCCTTTGGAGCACGGGCATGAACTGGAACCCCAACGTGGTTCCGACGGATGCCGACGACGCGTACATCAACATGGAGCCGGGGGCGATGATTGACGCCGCGGTGACGGCCGACGCGCTCGACGTGATCCTCGGCGCCGCCGCCGGCGAGACCGGCCGCATCACCATGACCGGCGGCACACTAACCGTCCACAAGACCGGATCGGGTGGTCCGGGCCTCTGGATCGGCAGCGAGGGGATCGGGTACTTCGAGATGAGTGGTGGCACGCTCGTCGCTGACAACGTCTATGCGCCAAGATATGCGCCCGGCCAGGGTTTCATGACCATGAGCGATGGCTCGATTACGACAGGAGCGACGTTCACTCTGGGCCTGCATCACAATGCGTACGGTGAGTTCAACATGAGCGGCGGCACTGTTGAGGTCGGCTCGATGTTTCGATGTTCGGATTACGGGGCGGGACGTCTCAACATGACTGGCGGTTCCATGGACGTGGCCGGAACGTTCTACGTGGTCCGAAGAGGCAATAGCGGCGGCGCCAATACGGCCGGCCACGTGCAACTGCATGGTGGGACTCTCACCGTCAACGATTTCCAGATGGATCCTCAAGGCAGCGGCCGGCCGGCCACCATGGATATCACGGGCGGAACGTTGCGAGTAGGTGGCGATAAGACCGGCGTCATCAACGGCTACATCGCCAGCGGTTGGGTCACCGCCTATGGCGGCGGCGGCGACGTCAAGGTGGAGCTCGCTGGCGGCGATACCGTAGTCACCGCCATGTTAGGGGGGCGTGCGTGGCAACCCGATCCGGAGAACGGAGCGACGGATGTGCCCGTGGATAGCGCTATCCACTGGTCGCCGGGCCGTGATGCCGTCGCGCACGATGTGTACTTCGGGACGAGTTTCGCCGACGTGAATACGGCCTCCGATCCCGCCCTGTTGCCCGGCCGCGGCCGCCAGGACGCCAATACCTACGACCCGGGGTTCCTGAACCTGGGCCAGACGTACTATTGACGCGTCGATGAGGTCAACGAAGCGGCGGCCCCCGCGATTTGGCGCGGCAGTGTCTGGAGCTTCACGGCGCCCGAATATCTCGTTGTTGACGACTTCGAGAGCTACACGGACGACTTGGAGGCCGGCCTGACCATCTGGCAGGCCTGGAGCGATGGCCTGGAGAACCCGCAGAACGGGGGCTCGCAGGTCGGTTACGGCGAGGCGCCTTTCGCCGAGCAAGTCGTCGTGCATGGCGGCGCGCAGTCCATGCCGTTCTCGTACGACAATACAAGCGAGGCGACGTATTCGCAGGCCGTACGAACGTTCGGCGCGACCCAGGACTGGACCGCCTCCGGTATCCGGGCGCTGTCGCTGTGGTTCTATGGCAACTTCAACAATCAGGCCGACCGTATGTATGTGGCCGTTGAAGACAGCGCCGGTACGCGAGGGACAGTCTACTACGGCGACCCTAACGCCATGGTCTGGCACGCCTGGCAGGAATGGAACATAGACCTCCAGCAGTTCAGCGACGACGGCGTCGATCTCACAAGCGTCGCGAAGTTGTACCTGGGCGTCGGCGACGCGGAGCGTATCGGTCCCGGCGGCGCAGGCTTGCTCTACATCGACAGCGTCAGGTTGTATCCGTCCCGCTGCGTTCCCGAATATGCGCCGGCAGGCGACCTGGACGGCGATTGCGACGTGGACTACGAAGACCTCAGCATCCTGACGCAGAACTGGCTCGAGAGTTTCACCTGGGATATCGGCGGTGGCTACGACGGCAGCGGCTGCCTCGAACTTGCCGGGGCGGGCGACCGGATCTTTGTGCCGGCGGCCCCCTTTCCCCGTGAGGCGTTCACTTACTCCCTCTGGTTCAATCCCAACGCGGCCATGGGCACCGACAGCGCCCGAGCGGACCTGATCTATTGGAGCTCTGGCGGACCGGCTCCCGGTGCGCGTCCGGCGCTGGTCCACAACATCGACGGCAGTGGAAGGCTCCGTGCGAGCATCATGCTGGACACGATGCTCTCGGACGAGCAGGGTCTGGCATTTACGAACAGCAGGGCTTTCGACGCCTCGACCTGGTACCACGTCGCCTTTGCCTTTGACGGCGCGAAGACCACCGTATACGTGAACGGGAAGCTGGAGAACACGCTGACCTTCGCGGGCGTGCATTGGCAGCGCTACAATCCCGGGGTGTATTTCGGCGCCAGCTCCCATGGAGGCAATGCCTTCAACGGCAGACTCGATGACATTCGTATCTACGACCATGCGCTGTCGGCCGCCGGCGTTGCAGACTTGTACAATGCGGCGGGCGAGCCTGCGCCCGGCCCTGCGGCGTGGTACAAGCTTGATGAAACCGTCAGCGGCACGGTCGCCGATTCCTCGGGGAACGGGTACGACGGGTATGTCCTGTTCGTCGAGCCCTACACCAATCCCTATAATGACAACGAAGTCGGCTTCAAGGACTACGCCGTGCTGGCCGAGAGCTGGCTCGAAGAACCAATATGGCCGTAGCCGCAAGCGGCGTCTAACGCGACGCGAGGGCGGACCCGACCCGGCGAGAGGATTACGGAGCATCGAAGGAATGGGCCGTTGCGCAAGAAGCAGGTTTCGACAAGCGCGGACGGCGGGCCGTGAGGCCCGGCTGAAACAGGGAAGAGAACGTAAGTCTATGCGCAGATCAAGAGGATTCACGCTGATAGAGCTCCTGGTGGTGATCGCGGTCATCGCCCTGTTGATGTCGATCCTGATGCCTGCTCTGCAGAAGGTCAAGAAGCAGGCCCGGGCCGTGGCGTGCCTGTCGAACCTGAAGCAGTGGGGCCTCTATTTCTCGATGTATACCGACGATAACAACGGCTATTTCCACGAGGGTTGGTGGTCGGGCAAGGATTATCAGGACACGTGGGTGGCGATCCTGCGGCCCTATTACACGGGCAGTGAAGACGTGCTCTGCTGCCCGACGGCCACGAAGACCCAGGCCGAGGGCGGCTCCCAGCCCTTTGCCGCCTGGGGTGTCTACGGCAGCGAGCGGCCCGCCTTCGAAGGGCTGCGCGGCAGCTACGGGATCAACGCCTGGGTCCGCAATCCCCCGATCGAGATGAAAGTGATGCCCGGTCGCGCCACGCGCCCGACGATGAACAACTGGCGGACCCCGAACGTCAGAGGGGCCAACAGAGTGCCATTGCTCTTGGGCGAGCAGTATTACGCCGGCTACCCCCTGATGTCCGATAGCCCGCCGGACTTCGATGGAGAGCCGTACTCCGGCACGGAAGATTACATGACGGCCTTCTGCCTCAACCGGCACAACGGCTACGTCAACGGCGTGTTCCTCGATTGGTCCGCCCGAAAGATCGGGCTCAAGGAGATCTGGAGGATCAAGTGGCACCGATACTTCGAGACCAACGCCCCCCTGCCCACCTGGCCCGACTGGATGCGAAACTTCAAAGACTACTGAACCCGGTGGATCGCACTTCATCGCGATTGATCAGAGACCACCAATCCACGGCGAGCCCTTGGCGTTCCATGTCGTTCGTGGTAGATTGCCTGTATCGGCGCCGTCGGCGGTGGAAAACATCCGCAAGCCTCGATGCCGCGCCGAGGCTTGCTACTACATGGACCTGCGGCGAACGCGCCAGAGAAGAAGGAGTTGGCCAATGAACGTTCTTGTCGTTTACTATTCGATGTACGGGCACGTGCTGAAGATGGCGAAAGCCGCTTGCGAAGGGGCGCAATCCGTCTCCGGGGTGGAAGTCATTTTTCGACGGGTGCCTGAGTTTCCCGACGTTGAAGAGCAGGTTCGCAGTGATCCGCACGCCAAGGCCGTCTGGGAACAGCAGAAGGATGTACCGGTCTGTAGCCTGGACGACCTGCGCCATGCGGATGGTTTGATCGTCGGCTCTCCCACGCGGTACGGGAATATGGTCGCGCAGATGAAGAAGCTGGTTGACTCGACCGCCCCGTTGTGGCTGGAGGGGGCGATGGAGGGCAAGCCCGTCGGTCTGTTGGCTTCTACGGCGACGACCCACGGCGGGCAGGAAACCATGCTGCTGTCAATGATGATCCCGCTGCTGCATTTGGGGATGATCGTGGTCGGTGTTCCTTATTCGACGCCGGGCATGCTCCATACCGAGGGTCGGGGCGGGACCCCGTACGGCGCCACGACCGTCGCAGGGCCGAAGAATGATCGCCAGCCTGCTGCGGAGGATTTGGAGATCGCCAAGGCCCTGGGCCGGCGAGTGGCAGAGATCACAGGGAAACTCCGGGCTCCGTGACGATCGGCACCGCCACAGAGGGTCGAATCCCTGTGTTCGTTTCCGGGCATCGCAGGGACTGCCGGCCTGGATGCGTCTGATGAGAGTGGTTTCGCCATCGGATCTCGATAAGTGACGTTCGTAGGGTTTGTTGTGTGTTGGAGGTATTCGTGGGTATTACTTTTGAACAGATCGGATCCATGCTTGCAGCCGTACTCCTGGGCGCTCTGATCGGGCTGGAGCGGGAACTGAGCCGCAAGCCTCTGGGGTTGCGGACCAATATACTGATCTGCCTCGGCGCGTCGATCTTCACCATCGTTTCGATACAGATGGGAACGACGTTCGGCGGATCGCCCGAGAGAATCGCGGCCCAGATTGTCGGCGGCATCGGTTTCCTCGGGGCCGGCGCCATTATCCGAGACCGGGGTACGGTCCAAGGCGCGACGACCGCCGCGACGATCTGGCTTGTGGCCAGCCTCGGTATGGCGTGTGGCGCGGGGTACTTCACGGTAGCCATCGTGGGCACGGGCCTGGCCCTGCTCGTCCTGTTCGGCCTGCATCCTCTCGAAACGAGAATGGAACAGCGCCGTCACGACGGCGAGAGGTCAAGCAATGCTCAACAGAACACGCATCCCTTCGATCTGTGATTGAGTGCCGATCCCGGCTGGGCGAATCATCGGTGCGCAGTACAGCACCTTCAGCCGCCCCGCGTTCATTCCTCCGACGGATTCAAGACGACATACTGGCTGGTCCGGCCGTCGGTGACGAGCAGCAGAACGCGACGCCCCTCGCTCAGTGCTTCCGAGACGGCCTCTCCGAACTGTCGTACGTTGTTGACTTTTCGTCGGTTGACCTCCAGAATCACGTATCCTTGTCGGAGGCCCTTTTCGGCCGCCTCGGAACTTGGTTCCACGTCCGTAACAATCACGCCCGTCTGTCCCTCGTATCCGAACCGTTCGGCCAGTTCCGGCGTCAGATCCTGGACCGTCAGGCCGAGACGTCGTTGGGATTCCTGCTCGGGAGTCCTAGGTGGCCGTTGCTGAGCCCGAAGCTCCTCGACCGAGGGGCGTTGGGTCAGTTTCACGTTCAGCGTCTTGCGGCGCCCGTCTCGCAGCACTACCACTTCGACCGTCTCCCCCGGATCGTGGGTCGCGACCAGGTTCCGGAACTGCGATGCGGATTCCACATCCACTCCACCAAATTGCAGGACGATATCGCCTGCCTGCAGCCCGGCCTCAGCCGCGGCGGAGTTCTCTGTGACCTGGGCGACCACGGCGCCTTCCGTTTCCTTGATATCGAACGCTTCGGCCAGCTCCGGCGTCAAATCCTGGGGCAGTACACCCAGATACCCCCGTTTGACGCTCCCCTCCTTGATGAGCTGGTCGGCCACCTGTTTGGCCATCTTGATGGGAATCGCAAAGCCGATCCCAATGTTCCCGCCGCCCGGGCCGACGATGGCGGTGTTGATGCCCACGGCTTCGCCGCTCAGATTGATCAGCGGGCCGCCGGAGTTGCCCATGTTGATGGCGGCATCCGTCTGGATGAAGTTCTCGTAGGTGGCGATGTTGAGCCCGCTTCGACCCGTCGCACTGACGATGCCGGCCGTGACGGTATGGCTCAGGCCCATGGGATTGCCGATGGCGAGCACCCACTCTCCGACCTGTAGGGCTTCCGAATTACCCAGGGCGACAGGCTTTATGCCGTTTAGCTTTTCCGGATCGATCTTGATGACGGCCACGTCGGACTCAGGATCCGTCCCCACGATCTGGGCCTTCACGGTGCCACCGTTCTCCAGGTCCACAAGGACCTCGTCCGCCCCTCCGACAACGTGGTTGTTTGTGAGAATGTAGCCCTTTTCGGAGATAATGAACCCCGAGCCCTGAGCTCGTTGAACGTAGTCGCGCTCGGGGGAGCGTCCTCGCGGGCTTCGGCGGAAGAAGAAATCAAAGAAATCCTCACCGAACGGGTCGGACGGCCCACCATAGGGCGTCTCCCCCATGGGCGAAGTCGGCCGTGAAATCGTTCGCTTGGCCACGATGCCAACGACCCCCGGAGAGGCCTTCTCGGCGACCGAGGCGAAGGCATTTCCCATTCGCCGCAGGATGCTGATACTCTCGCTGTCCTCCGCACCGCTCGCCAACGGGACTGTGCAGGATAGGAGCAACCATACTGAAATGACGGTGAGCCAGGGTCTGGTTCCGTGCGACTCCAGGTATTTCATTCTCTTCTGCAACATATTACGTCTCCTGACATCTGTCCGAGGTTCACCCGCGTCTGCATGATCCACGCGCGCCTGCCACAGACGTTTCGATTGAGAACATTGAATTGACTCATTTCTTTTGCACAGTACGCTCGCCGTCGTCACGGGGTTCGGCCCTGTCGGATCAACAGCCGAGTCCCCCTGCAAAACCGCATTTTAGGAACGGGTCCAGGCCCGTGCAAGACAAGTTCCGACAAATCCTCCTGCAGTGCTGCGCGGTCCAGATCCGTCACTGGGCCTCGATTCACTCGGACACCATCCGGAGCGCAGCGTGGGGATGACAAGCGACATACGAGAATGAGTAACAGAGGTAACCCCCCGGCTCTGCCGGGGGACTCACAGAGTTTGACAG
>CBFDBY010000074.1:0-31343 GCA_965603165.1 uncultured Phycisphaerae bacterium | reverse complement strand
GACCCATGACCTCGTCCTTACCAAGGACGCGCTCTACCAACTGAGCTACAGCAGCGATCTTTTCTGTCCGACCCGTTCGAAAGCGAACCCGGGATCTATAGGGACAACAAGACCTTGTCCGCAGGCGTAGAGCTCCATCCGGTCGTCATCTGCTCTGGACGCCAGCGGCAAGGCTTTTACAGTACAGTTCGGTAGCTGCTAATTACAAACACGTAAATATAGAGCAGCGGCGCCGCAACTGCAAATAGAAAAATACAAAAAATGTAAAAAACCCCCTTGCCACACCCCTTACGGCCCCCCTGTCGCCGAATCTCCCGGACGGGCAATCCGCCCCCGAACACGCCTAATTGTTGGGCTTCTCGGTTTCCTCGGGTTTCTTCGCCTTGGCGAACTTCTCCGTCCAGCCGGCCAGCAAAGCACGCCACCTGCCGCCGGTCTCAGGATCCTCTACCTTGATCTGCTCAAGTGTGTTCAGCAGGGCGTTGGGATCAACACCGGCCGATCCGTTCAGATACTCCTCCACGGACTTGACCAGGAAGCTCTCAGGGCCCAGATCCAGGCTCTTGTCCGACAGGCAGTCCCCGATCAGCGCACCGGCCTGCTCGAGACTGGACAGCCTCAAATACACCTGCAGCAGATCCGCCTGCAACGGCTGCTTTTCCTGGCTGGTTGCCGCGACACTGAGCAGGTTTTCCAGGTACTCGGCCGCCTGCTTGAAACTGCTGTTCTGGGCATACAACCGCGCCAGGTTCCTCTGGACGTCCTTGAGCAGGTCCGGATTCTTCTCACTCTGCGCCTTCTGCTCGACCAGCGTGAAGAACGATATTCTCTGTTCGAGCGATAATTTGTCCGCGATCGGGGGCGCCTCAACCCGGACGGCCCACTCGGCTAAAACGGGCGAACCGGCCCGCCTGAACACCTTGAGCATGGCCTGCCATGCAGGCTCACTTTCGCCGGCCACGCCAAGTTTCTCCACGAGCCAATCCAAGTCCTGCGGCACGCCTGACTGCCCGTACAGATCGATCAGCCTCAAGCGAATGACTTGGCTCCGATCCGCCACCATATTTCGTAACTTCCGTACAGCCAAGGACGTATCGATGTTCACCAGGCCATCGACGCCGGCCAGACGGACCACATCCGCCTCGTCGGCTACCGCCTGCTCGAACAGCCCGCCATAGAGTTTGGCCGCCTGTGCCCGGCAGGTGCTCCTCGGCCCACACAGCCCGGCCATCGCACCCAGCAGATAGCCTCGCAGCCCCTGATCTGTTCCGGCACCGGCCTGGGCGTACCTCTCGGCGAGCGCCTTGAGGTACTTATCCAGATCCTCCGGCTTCAGACCATCCTGTTCGAGCAGCTTCCCGATGACCTCGGCGCCGTTGCGGGCCTTCTCCGGATCCGCCTCCTTGAGGAACTCGACGGCCAACTTCAGCGTCTCCAGTCGTACCTCTGCCGGCAGCTTGTAACCCGATGTCGGCAACGACGCCAGGTAGCACGCGCCGCCAAGAGCCACAAACATCTCCCGCCGGACCTGGTCATCCTGCTCGACCTTGACCTGCTCCAACAACGGCTTGGCCGCGTTCAACTCCCCCATCAGCGCCAGAAGCCGTGCCGTCTTGAGCCGCACCTCCTTATTGGAATCGACGATCAGGCCCAGTAACGCCGCCTCAAGCTGTTCCGATAACTTCAGCCGGCCCGTCCCTTTACGCAACTCCTCGAGCTTCGCCAGAGCCCAGAGCCGCACCCTCGTTTCCTGAGCGCCGAGATGCTGAGCCAGAAACGCATTCCGGGCGGCCTCATCGCCAAGCGAATCATACTGGCCCCCCAACGCGCCCAGATAGCGCTGCTGCCAGGCGGCAAGCTCGGCCTCCATCTCGCGCATCCGCATTTCCTGACGGATCAGGCGATCCCGCAGAAATGCCTCGGCCTCACGCTGCTGGAGTTCCGTCAGCATTTGCTTACGAGCTTCCGCATCCGAGCTGACGACAATGCCCGCCGAAGTGAGGGCGCTCCTCGCCGCCTCCGCCACTTGAGGATCAGCACTGTCCACCAGACGGAGGAGTTGGAGGACCGCCTGCTTATCCGGATGCCGTCGCATCGCATAGATGACATTCATCCTCGCGTTCGCCGACAGTGACGGATCGACGGCCGCTTTCTCGAGTTCCGCCTGCACCTGGCTGTATCCGAAGATCAGGGTCGCCTCGGCCGCCAGCTTGGCGATGGCGAAATCCTCTTCCGAGATGATGATGTTGATGAGGGGCTGGACGAAGTCTTCCTTCTTCTTGAGACGTCGCTGCCCGGTCCGCGTCGGATTCAGCGCCTCGCAAACAGCAGCCCTTGCGGCTGGATTATCGGTCCCTTTGAGCACGTCGAGCAGGATCGTCCGCGCCGCCGGATTGTCATTGAACAGCAGAAGGGTCGCCGCATCCACGCGGTTCTTCGCGTTCTTGTTCTCAAGCAGGGTCGTCTTGTTGATCCGCAACTGCGTGTCGGCTTCCGTCGCGACGGCGGCTTCGCCCGTCGCCGGCGGCGTCTCCTGGGCCCAAACAGCCGGCAGACAGCCGACCAGCAGCAATGTGAGGATGTGAAGCCGTGGAGCATTCATTCGGACAACCTTCGGCAGACTCCTGCCATTCCTTCAACTCTTATAGTAATCCCCAAGATGACCCAAAGTCAATCATCTTGCGGGCATTTTCCACGTTTCACGGGGCGAAAGTGACAAAAGTTGTGACGCAGCCCGAAACGCTGGCCGTTTCGCCCCGGCCTACCGACCCTGCCGGAGCGCACTCATGGCCTCGGATGGAACTGCTTGTGGATCTTCCGCAATCTCTCGTGGTCGACGTGCGTGTATATCTGTGTCGTCCCGATATCGACATGGCCAAGCATTTCCTGGACGCTTCGCAGGTCGGCCCCGCCGCTCAAGAGGTGGGTGGCGAAGCAGTGTCGAAGCGTGTGCACGGTTATGTTCCTGGGCATCCCTGCGCGGACGGCATACTTCTTCACGAGCCTCCATATTTCAATACGTGACAGAGGCCGGCCTGTTCGCGAGAGCAGCACGAAAGGGCCGCTTTCAGGCCGGACCAGCGTCGGACGCAGGTCCCGCAGGTATTCGAGGGTGGCCGCGATCGCCACCCTGCCGACCGGGATGACCCGCTCCTTGTTACCCTTTCCGAAACAGCGCAGATAGCCGATGTCCAGGTTCAGATCGGTCGTCTTGAGCCCGGCTAACTCACTCGCCCGCACCCCCGTGGCGTAGAGCAGCTCGAGCATGGCCCGATCCCGCAGGTAGAAAGGCTCCTCAGGGCTGGGCGCCTCCAGCAGCTTGAGCACCTGCTTCTTGTTGCAGACGATCGGCAGCCTCTGCCACGTCTTGGGGCTCTCCAGGACCTCCGTGCCGTCATCCTCAAGGAGCCCCCTCATCTTGGCGTAGCGCAGGAACATGCGAATCGCCGCCAGGGCGCGCTTGGCCGAGTTCTCGCTCTTCGGTCCGCCCGCCATCTCGCAGAGATACTTCTGCACCACCCGGGGCCGCAGCTCCCCGATCTCTCGCACACCGCTGGCCTTGCAGAACCCCAGAAACTCCCGCAGGTCTCGCCCATAAGCGAGGACCGTGTTATCCGACAGGCCCGCCTCCACCATGAGATAATCGAGGAAGTCCGCGACCGTCCGGCCCAGGGGCAACGCTCGAAGCCCTTCGACAATGGCTTGCCGCTGGGTCAGGGACATGGGTCACCTGCCGCTCTGTATGCATAGACGCTCACATACAAAGATATCGGCGAGCCGCGGCCGGCGGCTTTAACCCGCCCCGCGAGACGCGTCCACCCCGTCATGGAACGGGCGAGCCGGACAAAAGCACGAAATCCGAAACTCGAAACAAACCTGAATCTCGAATGGCAGAAATCCCAGACACGGGCCGCAGGCCCTGCCGTTTTCGACATTAGGCCTTCGATCATTCGTGCTTGTCTCGGATTTCGATATTCTCATTTCGGATTTCATTCAAGTGCGGCTTCCCACCACAGTCGCGGATAGTCCTGCCTCTCGAGAAGCCACCAGATGTCCTCGGTGCCGTTGTCCGTCTCCTCCACAAAGTCCCAGCCGGCGTCGAGGAACGTGCTGGCGGTTTGCATTTCAGCGGTGGTCTTTCCCTGACCTCCCCCACTCTTTTGCAGACCGCTCGTTTCAACGTCCCAGAAGGATCCAATCACATCCCCCTTAGACATGAACCCTGCGATTCCTCCGACATGGGCGTAGTACGTGCCTACAACTGTGCCAGTGGAGTAGCAATTCGTCACTACGCCAGGATCGTCCCCGACCAATCCAGCGACGAACTTATCACCTGTGACGTTGACGCTTGCGTAGCAGTCTGCGACATTGCCTCCGTTACTCCCGACCAGGCCGCCGACTGATTCACTCCCATCGACCATGCCACTGCTGTGACATTGTGTCAGACGACCGTTGTTGCTGCCCATCAGGCCACCCACGTTTGCAAGGCCGGTGACTGTGCCGTCGCTACGGCAACCGGTCACATGGCCCCATTTGTTGTGCCCCACCAGGCCCCCGACATCTTCTGTGCCGAACACGACCACGCCCTGAGCACAGCAGTTGACAATGGTCCCTTTTTCAAGACAGCCTATCAGCGAGCCGACGTTCGATGCCTGACCCGCGTCCACGAACGGTCCCATCAATCTGAGGTTCTTGATTACAGCATTCGGATCACGAACCTGTCCAAACAAGCCGACATAGCGGCCTTCGCTGCATTCGTACGTGAAGTTCGAGATCGTATGGCCATCGCCGTCAAAGACGCCGGTGAACGGTTTGGCCCACCTGCCTATGATGTTGAATGGGCTCGCCGCATGATCACTCAGATCGATATCCGCCATGAGCTTGAAGTGCCTGCCCCAGTCACATTCAAACAGGCCCACGGCGCTGAGCTCCTCGGCCGTGTAGATGAGGTAAGGATGATCCTGCGTTCCCTTGCCATCCAGCAGGTCGGATAGCTCACATGCAGTAGCTTCGTCTGGGATGTTCTCCCACCGGAGTCTTGGATAGGCCTGGCTATCGGGAAACTGCCAGATGTCTTCCGTGCCATTGTATGCCTCGTCCACGAAATCCCAACCGGCCACTAGATAGGTGTTGATGTCCATCATCTCTACTCTGGGCAAAGGCGTGCCCCCATCGCTTTGGAGCACTTCGCTCGTCTCGATTTCCCAGAAACTGCCGCGCACTCTCCCAATGTCCTTGTTCCGTCCCACAAGTCCACCAACATTCTCCTCGCCAGAGACGATGCTGAGACTGTAGCAGTTGATCACATTCGTGTCGTCCATCCAACCCACAAGCCCACCGACGTCTCTCAGGCCGGAGACGGTGCCTGTACTGTAACAGTTAGCTAGTGTGTCGCCGTGGCTCGATCCTAGGAGACCGCCCACCAGCAAGTACCCAAAGACTGTGCAAGTGCTGTAGGAATTCGTCACATTGCCCCCCCACCCGACGAGCCCACCGACGGCATAGGTGCCCCGGACATCACCAGCGCTCCAACAGTCGGCCACACGACCGTAGTTGGAACCCACCAACCCACCGGTCCGTTCATCATCGGCGAGGACAAAGGTAATGGTGTGACAATTGCTCACCAGGCCAGAGTTCGCTCCCACGAGTCCACCGACCGCGTGCTGGCCGCGCACTGCGCTTGCGCTATGACAGTCTTTCACCACACCCTCCCTGTTCAACCCTATGAGTCCGCCCACATCGTCCCAGCCATACACCGTGCCACCCTCGGCATAGCAGTCGGCAACGGTCCCTTGGCCCAGGTCTCCGACCAGAGCGCCAACAGCCTCTCCGCGTGAATAGATATTCGGGTCAATCACTCCCAGGTTTCTGATCTCAGCGTTGGGATCATCGACGCAACCGAAAAGGCCCACACCTCTGCTCAAGTATGCCCCAGCGACGTTAATGTTGGATAGGGTATGCCCATTGCCATCGAACACGCCCCGGAAGCTGTGGAGCGTATCATCCCAACTCTCTCGAAATCCAATCAGTTTGAATTCTTCTGCCTCATGCTCGGCCAGATCGATATTGGCCATCAGTCTGAAATGCTTGTCCCAATCTTCTTCATGCAGGCCAATCTGGTTCATCTGCTCGGCTGTGGCGATCTGGTACGGGTCGTCGGCTGTGCCACTGCCGCCGGAGTACTTACAGGTAGAAGTCTCCCAAGCCCAGGCGCTCATGCCTCCCAGCATGTCGTAGACCGTCGCGAATCCCCTGGAATCCAGGAAGTTGGCTGCGGCGTTGCTGCGCCCGCCGCTACGGCATACCACCAGGACGGGAGCATCCGTGGGAAGTTCTTCATACCGGGCCTGCAGCGCACCGGAATTCCAAGGATAGTTGCGTGCACCCGGAATGTGCCCCACGGCGTCACAGTATTCCGATGGCTCGCGGACATCGACCACAATGAGATCGTCCGTAGAGTCGATGAGGATTCGTGCCTCCTCGGCGGTGACGTCGGTATGGGCCCAAACACAGGGATTGGACATAACCAAGGCCATGCCGGCCAGGAACAGGACGGTTCTGGGATTTGCCTTCATAATTGCTCCTCCTCGGGAATAGGGATTCTCCCGACACGTCCGAGAGGTTTGGCTTCCACCATCTTCAGTCCTCCGTCCCCCCGTGTCCGGCTTCTGTGGCCACGGGGCAGCCTCCTGGCGTTGCCGGGGCCTGCGCAGGAATCATTCTCCGTCCGGCGCATGCCGAGTATACCATACGCAGGGTGTCACGTCAATTCTCGACGTGTGGGGATGTCACCGGCCGGGAGGTATCAAGTCGGTGACTCGACCGGATGAAAGAGCCGTGTACGCTCACGGCGAGGTCGTTCTGGTCTGCCATGCCTGCCGGAACGGCGCATAAGAAAAGGGGTGCCTCGGTTTTGTCCTCAAGCGGTTGCCTCGGACCCCCGCAAGCACCCCCCCATAGGATGTCTGTACGCCAAGATGTCAGACTCGTTCAAGAGCGGCTTGTAAACTCGCTTCCCTGACTGCGGCCGCGTATTCCCGTCGGCAATCCTTTCGTTCTACGTTAGAAGTGCCGACATGGCCCTCACATGTAACGGAGTTTTTGACATTCTGCAAAGAAACTCGCGTGACCCGGCGAAATCGGCGGCAAAAAGCGGGTCGTCAGTTACCCGTTGCGAGCGGCCCGCGAGAGCCTACAATGCTCTGGTGAGGGGCGTGTCGTCGCGCCGGCCCCGGAAAGGCATGGAGTGAAGGAGTTACAGAATGGGTAACGCAACGATCGGGCGTCGGGATTTCCTGCGGTTTGCCGCGGCTTCAGCCGCCGTTTCGGCGTCCGTCCTTGGCCAGGCGGCACAGACGAGGAACGAGGCCGGGCCGGTCCCGGTCCGAGCGATCACGCGGGGGCCGAAGTTTCACTGGTTCGCCTACTATGACAAGCTGCAGTTCGATCCGACCGGCCGGTACGCGCTGGGGATGGAGGTGGACTTCGAGCACCGCAGTCCCAGGCCCGAGGACGTGATCCGGATCGGCATGGTGGACCTGCACGACAACGACCGCTGGATCGAGCTGGGGACGAGCACCGCCTGGGGCTGGCAGCAAGGGTGCATGCTCCAGTGGCGGCCGGGCTCCCGCGACGAAATCTTGTGGAACGATCGCGGGGACGAGGAGTACGTCACTCGTATCCTGAACGTAAGAACCGGCGAGACCAGAACGCTTCCGTGTCCTTTCTATACAGTCAGCCCGGACGGGCGCACGGCGGTGTCGCCGGACTTCCGCCGGATCAACGACATGCGACCCGGATACGGGTACGCCGGCCTGCCGGACCCGGACTTTGAAGAGCCTGCTCCGAAGGGTTCCGGTATCTATCGGCTCGACCTCGACTCCGGCAAGGCGGACCTGATCGTCTCCATCGCCGACATTGCCCGCTTCGGCGAGATGCCCGACGATCGCAAGCGCGCGAAACATTACTTCAACCACCTCTTGTTCAATACGGACGGCTCGCGCTTCGTCTTTCTGCACCGCTGGCGCCTCCTCGACGGCGACTCGCGCTACAAGACGGTCGGCGGCTTCGGCACGCGGATGCTGACGGCCACGCCGGAAGGAAAAGACGTCCGCGTCGTCGATCCGCACGGCAAGACCTCGCACTTCATCTGGCGCGACCCCGAGCACATCCTCGCCTGGGCCTGGCACCCTTCGCACGGCAACGCCTTCTATCTATATGAGGACGGCTCAGACAAAGTTGAAATCGTCGGCAAAGGCATCATGACGCGGAACGGACATTGCAGCTATCTGCCCGGCAACGAGTGGATCCTGAACGACACGTATCCCGACAAGGACCGAAACCAGCACGTGTACCTCTACCATGTCGCCACATCCAGGACCGTGCCGCTCGGTCGGTTCCACCTGCCGGCGGAGTACAAGGGGGAATGGCGCTGCGACACGCACCCGCGCTTCAGTCCGGACGGCCGGAGCGTCATCATCGACTCACCGCACGGCGGCAGCGGGCGGCAGATGCACCGGCTCGACATCTCGAAGGTCGTTGGCGCCTCGCGAGGCTGAATCATCGCTCGCCTGATTCACGCTGTGCAATCCGCCGCGTCCTCGACGACCTGCCCGGCGCAGGCCAAGTCCGGCCGTAACGAGCAACGTCGAGATTGCACTAAGCCCCGCGGCCGCCAGCGGCTGCTTCCGATTCACCTCATAGACGAGCCGCAGCTTCCCCCGCGATTTCGGCGGGAGCCTGACCGTCATGAGGCCGTTCCAAGGCTCGATTGGAACGCAATCACGACCGATATACGCTCGCCAATTCGCATGATAGTGCAGCGAGATATAGATGCGCGTTGATGGGACCTCATCGAGATCGACTTCATAGCAGATGTTGGACACTTTCGTTGCGGAAATAACCGTCGGCTCCAATCTGCCGAACCAGGCGTGGTGCGGCGGCATGTCACGCCACGTGAAGACGCAGAACCGGCCGAACCGGCACGAGCATTTCAGGAAGTCAAGCGACGCGAGGAACTGACGCATGGCGTCGGAAAAGGCAACGATGTGACGGCAGTTCAGCGCCCACAGTCGCAGCCGCATGATCTTCGGCGTGAGGTCCTCCAACTCCGTGCCGAACAGGCGCTTGCCGTTGCAGCAGTAGCGATCGTTGAACGGATTCTGGTATACGGCGAAGCCGTTGACCTGGTGACAACCGGTTCGCAGAGCGATCAGCGACAGGTAATGCGTCAGGTGCGTGGGCCGTCCCGCGAGCGCTTTGACGGTGAACCGACCGAAGCGATTTGTCGGGTAGAGCGGGAAATCGAGTTTCCTGCCGTATGTGTCTTCGATGTAGATCCTCTCGGTTTCATGGTCGATATTTGCGCCGATCCAGTCGCACAGCGCCACGAAGTCCCCGTGATCCACGAGCGAGTTCTCCGAAACGAGCGTTCTCGGCTGGTAGACGAACGTGCGGCTCAGCCCGAGCAAAGCAATCCCGGGCAGAACCAGCAACAGGACTGCCCCTGTCATGCCGCTGACGGTGCGATACCACGGTTTGGACGCGGTGCGGAGTGCCGCCATCAGGCCGGCGACGCCGAAGGCGAACAGGACCAGGGTCATGGCGGAAGCCACCAGCAGGAATCGGTAGGCAAAACCGGCCAAGCCCCTCTTGAGGGGAAAATCGAACGGCACCATGCCCGCCCAGCCCCGATAGAGCACGAGGGCCGCGAAGAGGGAAGGCAGGATGACCCAGAGCGTCTGTTTCCTTTGCTTCAGGGCCCACCCCAGGCCGTACAGCGAGACGACCAGAACCGCACGGCTCAACAGCGTGCCGAGCAGAGTGAAGGGGTTGTACTGGCCGGCCGCACCGATGCCCGTGCCTACACGGCTGCCGACGACCGTTGCGGCCACCTGGGGCCAGGCCAAGCCCGTCGCAAGGACCGGGATGCCCAAGAGGGCCACCAGAATCACCGGCTTCGGCCGATGGCCTGGCATCAGCCCCAAAAGGAAGAAGCCGAACCAGCCGGCAATCGCCATCACTGCACCCAGCGGGTGCGCATACAGGATCACTGCCAGAAGCAGCACCGCGGCAAGCCAGTGACGGGCCTTGCACTGCGCGGCGAAGCGCTCCAGGGCCGTGAAGAACAGGAACGCCAAGCCGATCGAGAAGGAGTTGTACCACATGCCGTGATTGATGTGCCACAGGTTCTCAAGGACGCACAGGTGGCCGCCCAGAAAGGCGGCGAACCGGCTGCTCTTCGGAGCCACATACTGGTAGAAGCCGAAGCCGAGCGTCAGATAAGCCAGAAAGATCACCAGTTTCAGCGCCCACTCGGTGCCTGTAACCTTCCCAAGCAGCCAGGGCAGGATGATACTACATGAATACGGCTGGCCCAGGATCTCGCCGGCGTTTACACGAGCGTACGGCACGGCCCAGAACCAGTGGCACTCCGGGAGCACTTCTTCGTCCAGCATATAGACGATGGCCGCCCAGCCGGGATAATCCGATTGGACAATCAGTCCTCGCTCCGCCACCAAAGGCCAGGACAGCACCAGAATCGAAAGCAGCAAGATCAGGTCCCACCGCCAGTGAACGGTGCCATCGATCAGCCGGCCCGCAAGACTCATTCGATCCGGACATGTTCCCATACCACAGATACTCCCCTCGTTCCGATCTTCCGATCCAACGGACACAGAGACCCTGGACGCGGTCGCGCTCGTTACGTGTACAGCGTTCCGGGCGGGGGCATGTTGAATGCAAGAGGCGAAAAAGCCGCCGGAAGACGGCAGATGTCGCGAGGAATACCACCAATAAGCTTGAGGTCCCCGTGGGCGATACGTATAATTGCCTTCTCTTTGGAAGCATCACATTGGGCACAATATGGCTGACGACAGGATCAGGATCGTTCAATACGCATTGCTTTCCGCCGTGCTGTTTGCGGCAGGTTGCCGAAGCCAAGGCATTTCTCGCGCGCCGACCCGCATCGTCTGCGAGGACGATGTGACGACCCTCGCCGTCATGCAGGCGGCGCTGGAGGTCCTGACGGGAATGCATTTTCCCATCGAAAAACTCGACGCCCGGGAAGGGATCGTCAGGACCCGACCCCTGCGAGCCGCCCAATTCTTCGAGTTTTGGCGAAGCGACAATGCGAACGCCGCGGGTGTCGCAGAGGCGAATCTTCACACCATCCGCAGGTCCGTGGAGTTGCGGCTGACGGACGACGGCGGTCGATTGTCTGTGGATTGTGACGTGTCGGTCCAGCGACTGAGCCTGCCGGAGAACAAGATCGCCAGCATCTCTCAAGCCTACCAGATGCACACGCAGAGCACGCCGGCCTTGCAGCGGCTCGAGGTCAGTCCACAGCAGCAACAGGGCATGGCCTGGATCGACCTGGGCAAGGACCCGTACCTCGCGGCAGAGATCCTGAAACGCATTACAGAAAAACTCAAGCAGCCGAAGGAAAGAAAGGCCACATGAAGATACTCGTTTGTGGGGGGGCAGGATATATCGGCAGCAACATGACCGCCCGGTTGGCCGGAGACGGTCACGAGCCGGTCGTCTTTGACAATTTCAGCAAGGGCCATCGGGCGGCCGTCCACAACGTGCAGGTCATCGAGGGCGACCTGGCCGATGGTGAGCGTCTTGCCGAGATTCTGCGCGACCTCGCTATCGAGGCGGTCATGCACTTTGCCGCCTCCATTGAGGTTGGTGAATCGGTCCGCGATCCGCTGATATACTACCGCAATAACGTGTCGAATACGCAGAACCTGCTGTCGGCGATGGAGGCGACGGGCGTGGAGAAATTCGTCTTCAGCAGCACGGCAGCGGTGTACGGAATGCCCGAGCGGGTCCCCATCACGGAAGAGGCGTCGGCCAGACCGATCAATCCTTACGGCGAAACGAAGTGGGCGGTGGAGCGCATGTGCCATTACCAATCGCAGGCCGGCAAGCTGCGGTTCGCGGCGCTGCGCTACTTCAACGCCTGCGGGGCCGGCAACGGCGGCACGCTGGGCGAGGATCATCGTCCCGAATCGCACCTGATCCCGCTGATCATCCAGGCCGCCATGGGAAAACGCCCCGATATCAAGATCTATGGCACGGACTATCCAACCCCCGACGGCACGGGCATCCGCGACTACATTCACATCGACGACCTCTGCCGTGCGCACCTGCTGGCGCTGAACCGGTTGGACGAGCGGGCGGAGCTGGTCTATAATCTCGGCAACGGCCGGGGCTATTCCGTCAGGCAGGTGATCGAGACCGTCCGACGCGTCTCGGGCAAGGACTTCAAGGTCGTTGAGACCGACCGCCGGCCGGGCGATCCGGCGGTGCTGACATCCGATGCAACGAAGGCAAGAACTGAGCTCGGCTGGCAAACGGAAAAACCCGGACTCGAAGACATGGTCGCCACCGCCTGGCGGTGGCACAAAGAACACCCTGATGGATATCGGGATTAACCGTCTGTAACTGACGAATTGCCATCAGGGCTTGCGTCGAGCTTGCGCGGTGCAGAAGGCAGCACCGGCGGCTTCTCGTATGCAGCGGCTCAAAATCGTAAATGGGAAATCGCAAATTACACAGTCGGAGGCATCCGTGAAGAAGGTCAGAGAACGCGTCGAAGAATTCCTGAGCGGTCAGGGCATGTTCCATGGCGATATCAGCATCGAGGACACCTGCGGCGTCTTCCTCAGCGAGATGGACAGGGGCCTGGCGGGCGAGAAGAGCTCGCTGGCGATGCTGCCCACCTATATCGAGACCGAGCGGGAGCTGCCCCGCGACAAGCCGGTGATCGTGATGGACGCCGGCGGGACGAACTTTCGCGTGGCCACCGTCACCTTCCCGCGCGAGGGCAAGCCCGAGATCGCGGACTTCGAGGTCTATGCGATGCCCGGCATCGCCACCGAGGTCGGCAAGGACGAGTTCTTCGGCACGATGGCCGGCTACATCCGCGACCTCGCCGACAACAGCGACAACGTGGGCTTTTGCTTCTCGTACCCGATTGAAATGTTTCCGAGCAAAGACGGCCGGGCCTTGTACTTCTCCAAGGAGATCAAGGCGCCGGAAGCCGCCGGCCAGATGATCGGCGAGAGCATGGGCCGGGCCCTGCGCGATATGGGCGTCCGCGGCGACAAGCAGTTCGTGCTCCTGAACGACACCGTCGCGACGCTCTTGGCCGGACGAGGCCAGGCGGGCGGCCGCAACTTCGACAGCTACATCGGCTTCATCCTCGGCACCGGCACCAACACCGCCTACGTCGAGCAAAACAGCAACATCGGCAAGGCAAAAGACCTCGATCCAAACAAGAGCCAGATCATCAACGTCGAATCCGGCGGCTTCGGCAAGGCCCCCCGCGGTAAGATTGATGAAGCCTTCGACGCGGCCTCCATCAGCCCCGGCGTCAACGTCTTCGAGAAGATGATCTCCGGCGCCTATCTCGGCCCGCTCTGTCTGGCCACGATCCAGGCCGCCGCGAACGACGGCCTGTTCTCCAAGAAGGCTGCCGAGCAACTGGCCAAGATCCAGAGGGCTGAGACCAAAGATATCAGCCTATTTCTGGCCTCGCCTGAAGGCAGCGACAACATTCTGGCCAAGGCCATCCAGGGCGCGGAGGCGCAAGACATGGCCACCCTATCGTGCCTGGTCGGGGCGGTCGTCGAGCGGGCCGCGAAGCTGACGGCGATCAACCTGAGTTCCGCGGTGCTCAAGTCCGGCAAAGGGCAGGACCCGAAACGCCCCGTCTGCATCGTCGCCGAAGGGACAACGTTCTACAAGCTCCACGGCCTCCAATCGACCATAGAGTCTTACTTGAAACAATACCTCGATCAGAAGGGTCGCTATTGCGAGATCATCAGCGTGGAAGATGCGACGCTGATCGGCGCCGCCATCGCCGGCTTGACAAACTGAGTCCGCCTCGAGCCGCCGAAATCGAAGGCTCACTGCGGCGCTGTTCCGCCATCTGCGGCTCGCCCGGCATGGATTGTCACGACGCTTGACGAGCGCAAGAGAAAACCGAACGGTTGTGGTGCGCGGGCTCCAATCGTCCCGTGGAACGAAAGATGAAGGATGATTCTCAAAGAAACCTGACGCCGGTCGAACGAATTGCCGTTCGGGCCTCGGCGTTCGACGCGCTCTACGAGCCGACGGAAAAGATCCCCACGATTGTGGTCCAGAACTTCCCGGCGTTGGGCAAACTGGCGGCGATGCGGTTCCTCGAATGGGTGCAGAGCCACCCGGACGGCGTGATCTCGCTGCCGACGGGAAAGACGCCGGAGCACTTCATCAAGTGGGCCCAGCGGCTGCTCGCTGATTGGGAGACACCGGAGATCCAACAAACCCTCGAACAAGCGGGCATCAACCCGGCCAAGAAACCGGACATGACCGACCTGCGCTTCGTTCAGATCGACGAGTTCTATCCCATGGACTCGACGCAGCACAACAGCTTCACGTACTACGTCAAACGCTTCTACCTGGAAGGCTTCGGGCTCGACCCGGCCAAGGCCCTGCTCATCGATTCACAGCAGATCGGCCTGCGGCCCGGCGAGACCCTCGCCCAAGTTTGGCCGGGCAATCGCGTCGATCTGACGCTCCGCTACCGGCACGCCACGAGCTGGCTCGAATGCCGGCAGAAAGCGCTGCTGGCCGACATCGACCAGTGGTGCATGGAGTACGAGCGGCGTATCCGGGAGATGGGAGGCATCGGGTTCTTCCTCGGCGGGATCGGCCCGGACGGCCACATCGGCTTCAACATCAAAGGCTCGGACCACTACTCGACGACGCGTCTGTGCCCGACCAACTACGAGACGCAGGCCGCGGCGGCGACCGACTTAGGCGGGATCGAGGTGGCCCGCGAATGCCTGGTGATCACGATCGGCCTGCGGACGATCACCTACAATCCCGATTGCACGGCGATCGTCATTGCCGCCGGCCAGGCCAAGGCCGCGCTGGTCGCCCAAGCCATTCAATCCCCCAGGCAAATCGGCGTACCGGCGAGCTGCCTACAGCGACTGCCCAACGCGAGGTTCTACATCACGCAGGGCGCCGCCGCCCATCTGATCGAGCGGCAGGTCCAGGTCGTCAAATCGGCCGAGGCAGTCGGCGACGCCGACATGGAGAAAGCCTTTGTCGAGTTGGCGGTCCAGCGCGGCAAGCGTCTGCGCGACCTGACCGAGGCCGACGCCCGAGACAACAGGCTCGTTACGACGATCCTGCAGAAGCGACCCGAGCCATTGTCGGCGCTGGCTCGCATGGTGCACGATCGCCTCGTCGCCAAAATCGAACGCGGCCTGACCGTCGCCAAGAACAAGGTCTTCCTGCACACCGAGCCCCACCACGACGACATCATGCTCGGCTACTTCGCCGAGGTCGTCCGGCATTTCCGGCGCGTCAGCAATCACCACCATTTCATGACGCTCACCAGCGGCTTCACCGCCGTCACGAACGACTTCATGCGCGACCAGCTCGCTTGCCTGCGCTGCTTGCTCGAAACGGGCCGACTCCAGGCGCTGCTGGAGCAGGACTATTTCGCCCCGGGCAACGTGGTCGAACGCAACCGGGACGTGTGGCAGTACCTTGACGGCGTGGCCGCCAAGGACGCGGACGACAAGGCGGAGGGCTGCGCCCGTCGGATGATGCGCAACCTGATGGAACTGTTCGACGAAACCACGCTGCCGGGCGTTCATGGGCGGATTCGCGAGATCGAGGAGTACTTTGCCACGGCCTATCCTGGCAAGAAGGACCCGCCGCACATTCAGAGGCTCAAAGGCATGTGCCGCGAGTGGGAGGCCGAATGCCTCTGGGGCTACTACGGCTGGCAATGCGAAAACGTCCGCCACCTGCGCCTCGGCTTCTACACCGGCGACATCTTCACCCAGGAACCCACGCTCACACAGGACGTACCGCCCATCGTAACCGAACTGGAGCGAATCCATCCCGATATCATTACCGTGGCTTTCGACCCAGAGGCCAGCGGGCCCGATACGCATTACAAAGTCATGCAGGCGATGGCCGAGGCCATCCGGGTTCATCAGGAAAAACACGAGAAGCCCGATCTCGAAATCTGGGGCTATCGCAACGTGTGGTTCCGGTTCGACCCCTCCGAGGCGAACGTCTTCGTGCCCGTGACGCTGGCGATGTTCTCGATCATGCACGACGCTTTCATGAACTCCTTCAATACGCAAAAGGATGCCCCATTCCCGAGCCATGAATACGACGGGCCGTTCTCGCTGTTGGCCCAGCGCATCCAGGTGGAGCAATACCGTAAGATCAAGACCTGCCTGGGACGTCAGTGGTTCCACAATCATAAGAACGCCCTGATTCGCGCGACCCGGGGCCTCGTCTTCCTGCGCGAGATGTCGCCCGACGAGTTCTTCCGCTCCTGTCGCGAACTGCGAAAGTCCGTGGAAGACCGCTGAAAGGAGTAGACACCCGATGACAGAGCACAGTAGAACCACAACCGCCACGCCCACCGGGCCGATCACGCGCAGGACACTCCTCGCCGGCGCCGCCGGCGTGGCCGCCGCAGGCAAACTCCTCGCCAACAGCGAACAGGCGACGGCCCAACGGCAGGTCGGCGCCGTTTATACAGAGCACCGGGAAACGCCGATTGTCGGTCACTACGAAGTCGTGATCGCCGGCGGTGGGCCGAGCGGGTTCATCGCCGCCCTGGCGGCCGCCCGGACCGGCGCGAAGACCCTGCTGCTCGAACGCTACCCGTTCCTCGGCGGCAACGGCACGGCCGGCCTGATGACCTGCTATAACGGCTTTCGCAACCAGCGACCGCCCGAGGCGCTGCAAACCGTCAAAGGCATCCCCGCCGAGTACATCGCGGAGCTCGTTCGCCTGGGCGGCATCGCGGACGTCGACAACTATCCCAAGCCCGTCCCGCACGATGTCACCAAGGGCGACCTGCCCTATTGCATCGGCTTCGACCCGGAGGCCGCGAAGGTCGCCATGCTCAACCTGATCGCCAAAGAGGGCGTGACCCTGCGCCTGCATAGTTGGGTCGCAGCGCCCATGCTCGATGGTTCTCGCGTCACCGGCGTGATCGTCGAATCCAAATCGGGCCGGCAGGCCATCGCGGCGGATATCGTCATCGACGCCACCGGGGACGGGGACCTCGCCGCCACGGCCGGCGCGCCGTTTATGAAGCCGGCGGAGAAAGGCGACCGAATGGGCATGAGCCTGATGTATCGCCTCGGCGGACTGCCCGCCAGCGTCGAAGGCGCTTACGGCGGCATCCGCATCCGCGACCGCGTCGTCAAATGGGGCCCGGGCTTCGGCGGGGACGGACTGGATGTTGAGAACCTGACGCGCGCCGAGACCGAGAGCCGAGTCAAACTCTGGGAGCAGGTGCAGGAGCTTCGCAGCCGGCCGGGGATGGAATCGATCTACCTGATGCAGACCGCTACCTGCATCGGCGTCCGCGAGACCCGCCGCATCCTCGGCGGATACACCGTCACCGAACAGGACGCCATCAAGGGCACGCGCTTCGGCGACGTGGTCGCGATCAGCTCCAATCCGATGCCGAGCTATCACGGCAGCCGCTTCTTCTTCGAGCACGAAGGATTCGACATCCCCTACCGCTGTCTCGTCCCGCAGAAGGTCGAAGGGCTCGTCCTGACCGGCCGGTGCATCTCCTGCGAGCAGGGCCCGTTCCAATCCGCCCGCTCGATGGCCCCAGCCATGGCCGTTGGCCACGCCTCCGGCTGCGCCGGCGCCCTCGCCGCGAAGAACCAAGTCGCACCGAGGAACCTCGACGTAAAAGCCCTGCAGAAGCTGCTCCTCACCCAAAAAGCCGAACTGCGAACGTAAGAGGAACTCGTCCCACGTGTTCCTCTGGAGCGGATGTGATGCTGGAGGAGGTCGGCCGTCTGTACAATGCCGCCCCCGAGCACTCCTGCTATGCGCGCCAGGGGCGCTGGCGCTTGATCTTGCCGTTGAGGATGTTCCGGGCGATGATGGCGTCCTCGCGGACCTGGAAGTCGAACATGCCGGCGCAGATGAAATCGGCGCCGCTCTCGAAGACGTACCGAAAGGCCTGCTGCGGCGGGATCGCGCCGGCGGCCATGACCTTGAAGGCGATAAAGGGCTTGGTGACGTTCTTCATGAACTCGACCGTCTCGGCCGGCCGGGTGCACCAGACGTTGTCGTGCTCGGCCTTGCTGCCGACGTGGAACGTGTCCCACTTCTCGCGGTGCGGATTGAACGACCAGTAGTCTGCGCTGTGAAGCGTCTTCATGTAAAAGTCCGGCTTGAGACCCGCCTTCTCGCACGCGACGGGCACCGCCAAATCGTGCGCGCCGATGCCGCCGACGAGGCCGGCGTCCTGGATGGCCTGGAGCGCCGCGGCCAGCACGTCCATCTGCTTGTTCTGGACGAGCCCATCGCCCACGCCGCCCTGGAGGTAGGCGCCGACGGCGCCGTTATCGACGCATCGCTGGATGTCGGTCTTGAAGTGCTCGATGTCCCACTTGGAGGGCTTGACCTGAACGATCCACTGGAGCTTGCCGCCCCGCTCGCTCCAGTAGCGGGTGATCAGGCCGACGACGTGGTCATC
This sequence comes from uncultured Phycisphaerae bacterium, assembly GCA_965603165.1. Lineage (GTDB taxonomy): Bacteria > Planctomycetota > Phycisphaerae > Sedimentisphaerales > Anaerobacaceae > PLanc-01. The sequence continues at coordinate 12,805 of CBFDBY010000074.1, read as the reverse complement.
GAGCCGCAGGATGGCGGTGTTGATGCCGCACTCCTCGCACAGCTCCCACGTCTCGAAGACCTTCTCGTCCGTGAAGTACTGCCGCAGCAGGCCGGAGACGTAGATGAGGTCCCGGCTGTGCGCGAACCCGCTGGTCAGATTGCCCCCGACGATCAGCCGCGTCACCTTCAGCTTGCCGAGCTTACCCATCGGCATCGCGCCCGTCGAGCCGCCGGGCGCCGCGGGAGCCGGCCTCTTCGATGCCTGCGCCAGCAGCGCCTGCTCTTCAAAGCTCAGCGCCAACGCCCCGGCGGCCGTGCCAGCCAGGGACTTCTTTAGGAAATCACGTCGATCCAGCGAATGCGACATACTCCACCTCTGATCCGATGTACCCTGCTGCCATCCGATTTCGACGCCGCATTATAAAGCACGGCTGCCTCTCGTGTCCACCGATGAAGTGACGCGCAGCACTGGCCGGGTGCGGCCGGCATGCGGTGGCGGATTCGAGTCTGCCTTGGGCTGTTGTCATTCCGACCGGAGGCCGAAGGCCGCAGTGGAGGAATCTGGCCGCGCAGGGCAGGCACGCCATGTTCGCGGCCAGATGTCTCGACTGCGCTTCGCTGCGCTCGACATGACAGGCGGTGGCCACGCATGCGGCTTCTTTTGACCGGCGCAGACCCTGCCACCGTATCCCGACCGCACCCCACTGGCCTGTGCAGCTTGTATTGGTGGGCATGGCACACCCTACATGGCTTGCCACCTGCCAGTCCGTTCTCCCGCCACTTATCTGTCGTACGCGCGCACGTTCCGCTGCGGCTCATTCTCCGGCTTCGAGGCGGCGGGTGAGCAGGCCGTACTGCGTGCCGTGCATGTAGTGAAGCGTGTGGAACTTCTCGGGGATCCAGGCGCCGTCGAAAAAGGTCTCCTCGACCGATGCGTAGACGACCTCGCAGACGAGCAGGTCGTGCGTTCGGACGGTGAACGTCTCCACGACCTCGCATTCGAGATGGCCGGCGCATTCGGCGATCAACGGCGGCTGCACAAGGTTCGCGGCGACCGGCGTCAGGCCGGCTTCCTTGAACTTGTCGATCTCGCGGCCGCTGACCGTGCCGACGAGATGGGTTTGTTCGAGCAGCTCTTCGCCGGGCACGTTGATCACGAGCTGATGATTCTGCTTGATCAGCTCGTATGTGTACCGGGCCTCATGCATCACCAGCAGGACCAGACACGGATCGGCGGTATGGACCGGCGTCTGCCAACTGATCGTCATCACGTTGGCCTTGGCCATTGTTCCCGCCGAGACGAGCACGACGCAGCCCGGCTCGATCAGCCACTTCGCCTGATTCAAAGGCACTCCCCGTTTCATCGACTCTTCCTTTCCAAGCCCCCACGTGACATAGAGAGACAACCGGGCGCCGCGCGCCATGCGACCGGGGCATCTTCAGGACACGGTCCTGCGCAGCAGCGGGATGTTCATGATCAGCGAGGTAATCCCGTAGCACACCACGAACGTGACAAAAGGAACCAGGATGATGCCGAGTACGAACAGGCCGCCGCCCGCGTGGTGGCCGAGCCGGTCGCGGATGTATTCGAGAACGAGCGGGTGCAGCACATACACGCCGAGGGTGGTCGAGGCGACCCATTCGACGGCCGTCTTGCGGACCCCTTCGAGCGGTTTGGCCGTCGCGTCGTGCAGCCAGGCCGCCCAGAAGACCGCGATCGACATGAAGATGACGGGCGGACCGAAGAAATCGAAGACGAGCCGGCCGTGGAGGCCCGCCTGCCGATCGATGAAGACCCCGGAGAACGCCGCGAGATACCCCGCGCTGATCAGCACGGGCCAGATCAGGTACTTCGAGGGAATCCGGCGCGGGTCGATGTGGCTCAGCTCGTAGCCGCACAGATAGTAAGCGATGTACGGGATGAACAGGGTGAAGATCGACTGCTGGTTGTTCCAGAGCAGAGCATCGGTCTGAAGGTAGGCGTTCGAAAGGACGAGCATCATGACGATGACAAACAGACGCTGCCCTTGTGTGGCGTACCGCACGAACGTCCTTAGGGGCGGCGTCACGAGGTAGAGCCCCAGGATCATGTAGAAGAACCAGAGGTGGTAGTATGGCTCGGCCGTCAGGATGAGCTGAACGATGCGGCCGGCGGAGAGCGGTTCGTGCTCGATGAATCGCCGGACGCCCAGATAAAAGACCGTCCACGTGACGAGCGGGATGCCCACCCGGACCATGCGCCGCTTGTAGAACTCCAGCGGCGGCTCCCGACGCGAATCGTCCAGCAGCAGCGCCCCGCTGATCATCACGAACACGGGAATCGAGCAGAAGCACGCGTAGAAGATCCCGCAGCCCAGCCACCAGTTGAACGTGAACGGCTCGGTCGCCCGGGTCAGCCAGACGGTAACGTGGGCTGTCACGACCGCGTAGATCGACAGGATGCGGAGTCGATTGATGTACTGAATGTTTCTGCGCCGTTCCTGTGGCACGACCGGACCTCTTCAACTTCATCATCTCAGAACATTGCTGCCGGGACCGAAACGGTCAGATTCTAAGGCCCTGCGCGTGCAAATCAAGGATCAAAACCAGCAGGGATTCGCCGCCGGTGTGCGACAGGATCGTGGCGGAGCAAGCATGAGCTCCGGGAGGCGTCTTCAAGTGCAGCTTGGATGCGGCCGATGCAGCCCACGCCCAACCATCATCGAATGCGGGTTCCATGCTTACGCCGGCGTAGGCATGTGTACGCAAGCACAAGTGTGATAGGCAGCGTCTATCGGCCCGAGGGTAACGGCGTGCGCTCCGAGCGGATCGCCTGCGACAGGCCGCACATCACGGGAGCGACCCTCTGTAACTCCTGCTTCGTCAGAGTCTGCGGCGACCGACGGTAGAGGAGCGCAAACCCGAGCGGCCGCCCGAGATCGTTCAGCGGCAGCGTGGCCACGGAGAACCTGCGGAGGACTTGCAGATCCCCTTCGAGGCCCATGCCGAACATGTCGTCGAGCGTGCACGGCCTGTTGGACTTGCAGATGCTGTCCGCCAGTTCCGAGTTGAAGTAGTCTTCCAGGCGCGGGGCCTCGCGGAGCGATGTCTCATCGTCCTCGAAGGCGCGTAGATCGCCGCCCTCCGGCTGCCGGAGAAAGAAGGTGACGCTCGTTCCGGGCAATTCCCGCTTGATGACCCGGCTCGCCCGTGCGAGCAGGTCATCCAGGTCGGTGCTTCCCAACAGGGACTTGTAGAACTCGGCGGCGAAACTGATGCCGTGCAGTCTCAGGAGAAAGGAACGCTGGGCGGAAATCAGATCGTTGCAGAGAATATCGATTTTCATCGCCTGCCGCTTCCGCTGCCGGTTGAGCTGCTTCAGGAGCAGGCGCAGTCGTTTATGTCGTTCGGTCCGGCTCATAGGTCTCCACATCCAAGGACTCTATCGTCGTGGGCTGGCCCCAGGCATAAGTTCGACCTGGGAGAAAGGATGCTTTAGCCCCGTCCTCGTGCGGAAAGGAACGCTCTCGGGCCGCCCCATAAACAACCTTGTATCACCTGTGAGGTATCGCCGAGCCCGCGAAGAAAATAGCGGAATCAGATGCAATGGACGGTGGCAAATCTCGCTAATGGACGTTCTCGGACGTGCGATTGCCTCGGATCTGCCGAGCAATCGTGCGCTGTCTCCATACGTGGGTACGACCCGAGGCCTGGCAGCGCCTCGCCGGTCATGGGCGCTCGACCGTCTCTTTCGATATGCCTGCTACCGGCCGGCGTCTTTCTCGAACTGGCGCACGTAGTCCAGGAACAGCCTGGCGGTCTTGTCGAGATTCTCGATCTCGCCGCCGCCGTCGAGGACCTCGCACATCTCGTAGGCAATGTACCCCTGGTAGCCGATCTCGCGCAGGGCCTTGAAGAAGGTTTGGTAATCAACGATGCCCCGGCCCATCGGGACCGCGCGAATCACATCCTCCTGCCTCATGAAGTTCGTCAGCGCGCTGTCGTAGTGATAGCGGCCGTGACGGACGTATTGGGCGGCCGTCGTATGCACGATGAACGGCTTCATCTTCAGGACGGCCTCGCGGAGCTGTTTCGCATCGAAACCCTCCAGCGTCGGCGTCCAGGGATCGAACGCCGCCTTGACGTTGGGCAGATTGACCTCCTCGAGCAGCCAATGCATCGCATCGTGGTGCGATCCGATATCGTGGTGGTTCTGCACGGCTAACGTGATACCGTACTTCGCGGCCTCGCGCGCCGCCAGGCGCAAGCCTTCGACGACGAGCGCGTATTGCTTGTCGTACGGGATGTCCGGCCGTTCGTATCCGGTGAACACGCGCACCATGTCCGTCCCGAGGTCGCGCGCGAGCTTCGCCAGCTCGCCGACGTAGGCGGCCTGAATCTCCACGTTCGGGATCCCGGCCTTGTCCACCCCGGCCGTGAAGTCCGTGTAGCCGGCCAGACACACCAGCTCCAGGCCAAGGCCCTCGATCTTCCGCCGCAGAGCCTTGCGGGCCTCGGCGTCGTAATCCAGCGGCGAGACATGCGGTCGCTTGGCCATGAGCATCACGCCGTCGAAGCCGAGCTCCTTCGCCTTCTCCAGAAACTCACCGACGCCGAGCCGTGCCTGCCCGCGCCAAAAGCCCGCGTAGCTCACGGAATGCAGACAGGTCTTGACCTTGAAATCTCTCGGATCGCCCGTCGGCGTCTGCTGAGCCATCGCCAACGAACAAGGCAAACCCACGACCAGCAAAACAAAACCCACCTTGCGCATAGCAGCACTCCCAGAATCCCATGCCGAACGATTGACCTTTCGCCACATTGTACCGCCTCTGGCCCGACGGTATCAAGGATGGACAGGATGTGGTTTCGAGTGGCGGCAAGATGCGTCGTGCGCGGCTGGCAGGGCGAAGGATTACTCCGGGTCTTGGGGGACGGAGCCGGCGAGGCCTCGCAGGCGGTAGTGGATCGTCGGGTCGGGCCTTAAACGCCTGGTTCGCAGCGGCAACTTGTTTTCCTGGACCCGTCTGTAGCCTTTCCGCTTCATGCAGTCGTCCAGGAAATCGAGCTCGTAGTCACCGAACGCCGTCTGGTCCGAATACCCGTCCAATTCATCGAGACAGGCCAGGTAATCGGCGCGGCATTGCTCGAACGTCTTGCTTTCCTGGTACCAGTACTTCGGACCGCAGCCCGCCACCGACAGCAGCAGCGGCGCCACCAGCATGGCCCACTTCGTCACATTGGCGTTTTCAGGCATCCGTCATTCCATATCTTCAAGGTCATTCGACGCGATTGTACACGCTTCGCGTCCTCGCAGGCAAGTGACAAGTCTCATCGGGTGCACGCCGCGAACGCTACTCGTGTGGGTGCGGTCGGTATACGATGGCAGGGCCTACGCCGGTCAAAAGAAGCTGCGTGCATGGCCACTGCCTGTCATGTCGAGCGCAGCGAAGCGCAGGCGAGACATCTGCTCGCGAACATGGCGCGCCTCTGCTGCGCGGCCAGATTCCTCCACTGCGGCCTTCGGCCTCCGGTCGGAATGACACCCGCCCAGGGCAAACCGGAATCCACCACCGTATACCGGCCGCACCCATTCGTGTCGTGCGCCAAGATAGTCCGTGCATTTCGCGCGTCGCGCCGTTAGAAAGAAAACAGGCAGGAAGAAACCTTCAGAAACGAATCACATGAGCGTTGGTATAAGGAGGTTGTATGAGGAAGTTTGCCGTTGTGTTGTCGGGATTCTTGTGGGGGATTGCGGCCGGACAGCCGAAGGAGCTGGCGGCGAGGCCGCCGGGACCGTTCTTTCCGCTCAAGGCTGAGAACCATCGGGAGGCGGACACGTTCAAGAGAGGCGAGCCGCTGGTCGGGACGACGTACTTCTACTGGTACGACGTCGAGAGCAAGAGCCATATCATCGACGGGGACGGCTCCGATGCCCTGACGACGCATCCGGCCGACATGCAGGGAATCAGCTACAAACGCGCCGACTGGCACCAGGGGCAGTTGCGGGACATCATCGCCGCGGGGATCGATTTCCTGATGCCCGTCTACTGGGGCGTGCCGGGCAGCTACGACGGCTGGAGCTTCGTCGGCCTGCCGCCGCTGGTCGAGGCGCACAGCGCGTTGGAGAAAGAGGGTCTCAAGCCGCCGGCGATCGGGATGTTCTACGACACGTCGATCCTATCGTGGAACAACTCCAACGCCAACGGCAGCCGTTACCATGTGGACGTGGGCACCGACTTCGGCAAGGAGTGGTTCTATACGGCGATCCGCGATTTCTTCAGCCTGATCCCGCCGGCGAAGTGGGCCCGCATCGACGGCCGGCCGATTGTCTTTCTGTACGACGCCGCCTTTGCGAAGGGCCAAGATCCGCAGGGACAATTCGAATATGTGAAGAAGCGATTTCGGAAAGACTTCGGCGTCGAGCCGTTTATCGTCAAATCCCCCGGCTGGCGGGGCGAGGCGGATGCGACCTATTCCTGGGGCGGCGCGGTGGCCGGGCCGCTCATCTTCAGCGAGACCGTCGCACTCGGGCCGGGCTACGACCACAGCGCCGTGCCCGGGCGGTCGCCGCTGATCGTCGATCGCAAAGACGGGGGGACGTACATCGACCGGTGGACGAAGGTCCTGCAGCTTGCCCCGAAGCGGCGGCCCTGGATGGTGCACGTGGAGACGTGGAACGAATGGCACGAGGGCACGGATATCGCCGATTCGCGGGAGTACGGACGGAGCTACATCGTTCTGACGCGGCTGTTTGCCGACATGTGGCACGCCGGGACACTCCTTCATCTGCCTGGTAGCTACATCGATGCCGACCGCATCCGCTGGGAGCCGCAGAAACCTCGCGGCCTGGAACTGCGGCCGAGCGGCGGCGACGGCAATTGGAAACTACGAACGTTGGAGAGCACGCCCGCCGTGGTCACTACGCCGAATCCGCATTCCCAGACGGGGCGATACCTCTACTTTAACGTCGATGACGCCTTCGCCTATGGCCTGCTCGGCGGATCGGCTCTGCTGCGCGTCACCTATCGGGACAACGGATGTTCGTCGTTCGGCGTCGAATACGACAGCACGGTGGACGAGGGCCCGCTCGACGGGGCGTTTCGGCCGGCAGGGGCGATCACGCTGACGGGCTCCGGCACGTGGAAGACGGCCGAATTCAGACTGCCCGACTGCCGGTTCATGAATCGCTGCAACGGCGCGGATCTCCGCCTTGCCGTAACCGGGGGCGATATCGAACTCGCGGTCAACCAAGTGGAACTCAGGAAAATCGATGGCCTAAACTGATGCACCGGCTCAGCAACTCCTTCCAAAGGGCCTCCGCGACGGCCGAAACCCGGCAAATTGCCGGCTTCGCGGTACCAGCAAGGCGTGGCCCAAAGTCCGTCGGTGCCTGTCCACAATGGCGTTATCTACCATTTTTCCACGAAAGACCTGCCGAGCTTGGCAGGTTTTGGGGATTTAGGCAATAGGGGAAGCCCTGATGGTCTCGCCAAGGCCCTATGATTCCCCCCCCAGCCTTCAGTGACGCCATACTTGCCGTAACATGTTTTTGCAACATAGGTTATGAGCTGAATACCGAAAGCGTATGCGCGAATTTTCTCGCACCCTCGGCTGGGGGGCACAGCCTTTGCAGGGATTATGGAGTTGGGCGTGCGGAAACGTGGCGAACCCGACGCGCTTATCAACAGGTTATCCACAATTGCGGTGGCAGCAGCCATACCCCTTGAAACCAGCGCCGAGCGGCCGGCTGACACAATCAGGGAGCCGGACGATCCGAGTGCCCGCACGCCCGACTGGTAGAGGTCTTCCGTGAACTCCGACAAAGGAGACGGATGATGTGTGCGTCGGCATCATAGACCCCGTGACCTGCGAATTCGAGGCGGCACCGCGCCCGGTCGCCGAGAAAAATCTTCACCGCTCATCGGAGCCAACGCACGCAGTACCCGATAATCCGCCGTCTTATATCACAGCCAATCACGGTTCCGAAATCAGGCCGTCCCATCGGCTGAACGTCGCTCAATTTCCTTGACACTGGGTCGGCAATCGGATACACTACCAGTATCAATCGCCCCTGGGGCGATGAATCAATTGGGGGGTGCTCATCAGTCTCTCCTTTGGGCACTCATGTTGATGTAAGTTTGGATGACTCGAACACAGCTTCTGACGTTCGTCTATACGAACGCGAGTCATCCGAGGGTGTGCAGAACTGATGCGAGCCAGCAGCTCTGTCATCCACAATCGGTGCTGCCCGTGCATCCGGATCGGCCGAAGAGCCATCCTCTCCTGTACGGCCTGAGCGGTGGCCGATGCCCGACGGATTCGCCCGTCGGCAACGGCGCAGGACCGAGCGAGGGATCGCGAGACAACATGGATGAAAGCCAGAGACAATACGGACAGTCGGGAACGAGGACCGTCCACGCATCGTGGGGACAGTGCAGTTTCTTGGGGGTGTGGTGATGATGAGAAGCACAAACCGAAACACAGTTCTTGTGGTCGCGGCCGCCCTGGCTCTGCCGCTTCTGGCCGCGAGGACGACCCGCGCCGACACGGTGAACATCGTCCACGACGGCTATGGTGCGTATGGCGCCACCACCTTCTGGGCCGCGGGACACAACGGAAACGTCGCCATGGCCGGCGTCTATCTGCTGGATAAAACCGGCGGAACCGGCATCGGCAATACCTGGCCCGACGGCCTCATCCCGGGCTTCTGCATGGAACTGCACGAGCCCGTCCCGTCGAGCACCTTCCAGTACCAGGTGACCATGCCCGACGATGCGTACAACAGCGTCATCGGCGAGGCTTTAGGGACGTACAAGGGCAACTATCTCCGTGAGCTGTGGGCCCGGCATTACGATCCGGCCTGGGCGAGCCCGGGGGCGCACACGGCCCAGCAGAACGCGGCCGCCGAGGCCTTCGCCGCGGCGATCTGGGAGATCATCTATGAAGACCTCCCCTCTATGTCCGCCGCCTGGGATGTCACCACCGACGGCACGCTCGGCGCCGGCGGGTTCCGCGCCGAGAACCTGGACGCGGCCACGGCCAACAAGTGGCTGCACGAGCTGACCGGCAGCGGCCCCAAGGCGGACCTGCGTGCGTTCGTCCTCCAGGGGCAACAGGATTACCTCGTGGCCGTGCCCGAGCCGGCGACCATTGTCCTGCTGGGACTCGGAGGAATCGGCACTATCCTGCGTCGCCGACGCATGAGACGCATGACCGGATGAGAGGGGGCTGTCCGGGGATGAGCGGCCCGAAGCGGTCGGCCACGCCCCGGAGCCAGACATGCATACAAACAAGACAAACAAACGACTTGACCGCGTAGGAGGAGAAGAAATGAAAGTATCGATTGCTTGTATAGCCGCGATGATTGCGATCGTGACGGCGCCGATCCTGGCGGACACCGTGACGCCGCAACAGGTCATCCAGTTCAGTCCCGCGCCCGATACCGCCGGTGAATGGCATTACGACGGCGCCGGGGTCCTCAGCTTCGATCAGGACATCGCCGTCGATGCCGCTCTGGGCAGCAACTACGACGCCCTGGTCGGCGCCCACGTGTTCCTGCCGACGTTCCAGGTCGGCGGCATTCCCAGCGCTCCATACACGCTGACGCCGTTGGGCAACGCCGACATCGTCATCAAGAGCGCCGACAACAGCACGACCTACATGACGGGCACGCTCGGCATGGGCGATCTTTCCACCATCGGCACCGTGGCCGGCGGCTTTACCCAGTTCCAGGTCGATATCACCAATCTGTTCATCACGCATGAAGGCACGGCCCTCGGCTCAGCCGCGCTGGCGATCCTCGATAACATGAAATTACCCTCGCTCGACTTCGAGTTATCGCTTCAGGGAGGAAGTGGGCCCGGTTACTTTACCTTCGCCGATATGCTCGACGGTGGGTACAGCGGCGGAGGTGGCTTTAGCGGAGCGATGTCTGTACCTGAGCCGACGACCATCGCTCTGCTCGGACTTGGCGGCCTTGCCCTCCTTCGCAAGCGTCGATCTTTATACTGACCTGAAGCCCCCTTACCTTGGAAGGACGGGCCGCGGATTTTCCCGCCGCGGCCCGTGTCTTTTTGCGCACACGAAGAACGCGACGCCCCGTGCACACAATGCGATCGCGCATAAAATAGGGCCGCCTGAGAGCGGCCCCGTGATTGGTTTCAGGATTTGTCGCTGTCAGAAGACGACGTCGAGGTCGACCGGATCGGAGAACGGGTTGTTCTGCCGCCCTTTTTCCTTGCCCGGATCCAGCGCCTTGACCTTGGCGATACCATCCAGCGAGGTTAAATCCGCCGGAAGGACGCCGAGCTCGGCGGCAATCGCAGCGGCCAGATCGTCGATGGCGATCGTCAGATCCGAGTCGCCCATCTCGCCGCCATCGGTCCGGTCGCTGGTGCCGAAGCTCACTTCCACCGACGCCGTGGCATCGTCCCCCAGGACATCGTCCCAGTAGGTCACAATGCCTTCGATGTCCACGGAGTACTTGACGGCATCAGTCACGTCGTCCCAATCGAGGCTCACAGTGTCCGCCCCCACAACGGCGCTCAGACCCGTCGGGGCATCCAACGCCAGCACAACAGCGGGCACGACCAGGCAGATCCCTGCCAGCACAGCAATCACTCTTCTTGCATTCATACACCACTCCTCCTCATAAGATTCAACGTTGCGTTCGAACGCTCTCTTCACGAGCCTCTACCCCCCCGTTCAGCGCAGACAAAATGCCCTGTCGGCTGACGAACGTTCACCCCCTTTCTTGCCGACGGACAACTCCTCCCGGTCCGCGCGACAACGATCCTTGAACATGGGAAACGGAGGAACCACCCCCAATGCGTTTCCCACCACCTTGCGTGCATATCTACCCATTCCCCCAGGCAATGTCAAGCCTAAAGTCTCCCGAATTAACATTTTCTGTGAACGGGGACCGGCCCCATTTCACTCGACTACGCTCGGGGCAGGCGTGCTTCGCGCGGCCTCTGGCGTAGGAAGGCGGCGGGTAGCCCCAAGCGAACACGGCGTTTTAGCACGGCCGAGCCGTACCAGGCAGGGCCAAGAAGACAGCGCGGCTTCGCAGGGTGGCAAAGCCGCGCTGGGCTGTTCGTGTGTTTTGTGATTCCGGACCGTTACCTGCGGCGCGCCGGCGAGTCTCTTCCCGGTGGCCGCCACGGTCTCGGAGCATGTCAGTGGTCGAGAATCTCCTCCGCTCGTCCTTCATCCACGTCCATGACGTAGCGCAGGCCCGTGATTGCGGCCGCGTCGGGCGTGAGGGCCGCGATGTCGTCCCGGGAAAGGTATTCCAGCGAAAACTTCCTGCAGCCGGCCATCAGTTGGCGCAGGCCCTGCGCCAGTCGCTCGTAGTACGTGTACAATCCAATGGCGCCGGCCGGGATCTTCTCGAAGTCGCCGTTGCCGAATTCCTTTCGCAGCTCGCTTGCGGTAACGAAGATCTCCTCCTTCGTTGAGCCGAAGCGCTCGACGTAGACCGGAAGCTGATGGGCGTCGATGGCCCGGCCGATCGTCTTGCCCACCATGGCCGCCGCGACCGGAGCGCGAGCCATGCCAATCATCTTGACGTAGGGCGCCCCCAGGGTCAGGCCCTTGAAGATCAGGTCTTCGAACGTGAATCCGCCGCCCACGGCAATCGCCGGCAGAGGACGGTTGCGGTCCGCCAGCCGCTTGGCGTATCGATACAGAAGGGAATGCAGGTGCACTGGCGGCACGCCCCACTCGTTCATCATGCGCCAGGGGCTCATGCCCGTTCCGCCCGAGGCCCCGTCCACGGTCAGCAGGTCGAGCTTGCACTTGGAGGCAAAGCTCAAAGCCCGCGCCAGATCGGCAGGCCGATAGGCGCCGGTCTTCAAAAAGATATACTTGGCCCCCGCCTTGCGAAGCTCCTCGACCCTCTGCGCGAACGACTCTTCCGACACCATGCCGACGCGGGAGTGCCGCTCGAACTCCTTGAAGCTCCCGCGCTCGAACGCCTTGATGACGGTGGTATTCGTCGGATCGGGCAACACGATGTACCCGCGCTCGTGCAGGAGCTGCGCCTTCTTGAGGTCGCGGATCTTCACCTCGCCGCCGATGTCCTTGGCGCCCTGTCCCCACTTGATCTCGACGCACTCGACGCCAAGCTCCTTGATAGCGTACTCTTGCACACCCAGGCGGGTGTCTTCGACGTTCGCCTGGACGATGATCGCGCCGTAGCCGTCGCGCTGATTGTCCTGATAGAGCTTCACACGTCTCTTGAGATCGGCCGTATCCACGGCTCGGCCATTCTTGATGGCAGCCTCCGGATCCATGCCGACGACATTCTCGCCGATCGTCAAACCCGTCCCCGCGAGGGCCGATCCGATGGCCAGTCCCTCCCAGTTGTTCTTGGCAATGTCGGTGGACCCGATCCCCGAGATCAACCACGGATACCGAAACTTGATGCCCTTGTCATGCCCGATGCGGACCTCCAGATCGACGGCCGGGAAGATCGCCTTATCGCTGTCCGCCTCGATCCCGTGGGCCCCGACGCACGTGCCCATGATGTTCAGGTGCGAGTAGTCGACGGGATAGCGTTTCTCCGAGGCCGTCGTGATAACGCCGAAGGGCTGCGGGTAGATCACCTCGTGGCCCCGATAGGCGGACTTGCCGATCTCGCACATGCCGATGCAGCCGTCCACGCAGGTCACGCACATCCCTGAGTTGGGCGTCACCGAGCCTTCCGTTCGGTTCTTGGTCAGGGTCGCGGCCGAAGAGTTCACTCTCGAAAAGGACATCGTATGATTCCTCCCTTGTTTCTCTATGGTTTCTTTATCTCACAGGCGACGCACGGGTCCATATAGCACATCATGTCTTCGAAG
>CBFDBY010000073.1:0-31473 GCA_965603165.1 uncultured Phycisphaerae bacterium | reverse complement strand
CGGCCAGGGCTCATCGCTCAGCCGGACGGACCCCGCCGCCTACGGCAACGACCCGGCAAACTGGCACGCCACCCTCCCATCACCAGGCAAGTCCAACCCGTGACGAATGCAGGCTGGGTGCGGCAATCGCGAGGATCGTCGCGCGCTAATGTGGCCAAGCGAGGGGGAAGGTTTCGGAACGGTAGTGTGCGTCGACGTGGCCGTCGAGAAATGCGCAGTTGCCCCGGCCTCCCAGCAGGTTTCCCGATGGGGCGTTGTGATATCCGGCTACGACATCCCAGAACGTCGGGCTGGTGTTGGGGCCCGGCTCCACCTGCCATGGGTCACGGCCCGCAGCGTTGAGCCAACTCTCGACCATCGCGTCGTTGCCGGGGACCATGTAGGTGTCATTCAGGCCCGATTGATTGTACGCCGTGTCGACGAGGGAACTTTCTTCGCAGAAGGAAAACGTCGTGGCCGGATGCTTTACCTGGGAGACTTTCTTGACGACCGTCTTCGGAATGTCCGACCTCGTGCCGCCCAGGTACGCGTTCATCGTGTAGTTGTACCACGGCTCGTAGTTTCTGAGGTTTGCGGCGTCGGCGGCGTAGAAGTGGTCCTCCGAGTACCGAACCGACAGGCTCTTATAGGTTGGACAGATGAATGCTTTCGCATCCACAAGGTACCGAAACAAGTGGCCGCCGTATTCGGGGTGGCTCTTGAGATCCAGGTTGCCGTTGCACCAACGAACGTGCCTCGCCTGGGAGAGCCCGGCTTCCACGGGATAGGGATCGCTCTGGGAGAAATAGCACATGTCCGGATCGCAGAACTTCCCGTCGTTGTCGTCCAGGTACATGGCGACGGCATACGTGTAGTTTTTCATGTTGCCCTTACACGCCACCCCCTGGGCCAGATTCTTGGCTTTGCTCAGGGCGGGGATCAGGATGCTCAGCAGCAGGGCGATGACGGCAATGACGACCAGCAGTTCGATCAACGTGAACCCGTGAGCCCGTCTCATAGCCATGTCCTCCAGATCTTGTGAAGGGCCAGCCAGCCCCTCAATGAGTCGTTGGGCCGGCCAATGCGCCCGTCAAATGGTTAGACGCAAGCCGCAGTGCCTGATTTCAACTATTGTACACCGTAGACGCACGTCGTGCAAGCGTCATGGGCCGACTTTTCGCGTGCCGAAAGCCCCCCGTGTGGGCAGCGGGGCGGTCCGAGGGCCGGTATCGGCTAATCCGGCCGGAGTTGCAGCAACGCTACGCCGTGGCGAGGAAGATCCGCAGTAAGACGCTTCTCGAATGTGCCCAGGTCCTTCTGCCGCCAGAGGTCGCGGATGCGCTGTCTGCCGCGGAGGCCAAGTAGCGGCCAGTCGGCCTCGACCGGGCGGGCGAATTTCGCCAAATTGAACAGACCCACGGCCAACGAACCGTCCTCCAGCGGCTTGGCCATGATCAGGGTCTCGTCGTCCTGAAGCAGGGGCCTGGCCTGCCTGCCGAGCGGGTCCTGATCGACCGCGATCACCTCGGCGTTGCACAGGACGTTGAGCGTGAACTCGTCGAGCACCCGCATGTCGCCGGAATAGAACAGCGGGGCGGCCATCAGGCACCACATGGACATGTAGCTGTACTGCTCGCTCGGCGTCAGCTTGGTCGGCTGGCCCGGCTCGTTCTGGCTGCGGGCGTTGCCTACGGTGCCGATCAGGATGTAGTCGGGATCGTTCCAGTGGCCCGGGCCGGCGTTTTCGTAGTGCTGGGCGTTGCTCAGGCCAATATGGTAGAAGCCGGGCAGCAGGGCCCCGGCGGCCAGGCCGAGATCGCCGGTCGTCCGCCAGCAATTGCCCTCGACCTCGGCGCCCCACGTCCAGACATCGGCCATGCCGTACTGGCACAGGTTGTAGACGATGTCGCGGTCGAGGGTCTTGAGAATATCGCCCATCTTCTTGTACGGCCGCTGCATGTGCTCCAGGCTGTCGCCGCCAGCTACCTGGGTGTAGGAGCACCAATCGTGCTTGAGGAAATCGAAGCCCCACTCGGCGAACTTCTCGGCATCGATCCGCTCGTGCTCGTAGCTGCCGACGTAGCCGGCACACGTCCACGGCCCGGGCGACGTGTACAGCCCGGCCTTCAGGCCCTTGCCGTGGATGTAATCGACCATGCCCTTGATGTCGGGGAACTTGGCGTTCGGCAGGATGGCGCGTCGCGCGTCGCGGTACGGCTCGTCGCCTTTCTTCTTCATCCAGCAATCGTCGATGTTGACGTATTGGTACCCATAGTCGGCCATGCCGGAGGCGATCATGACGTCGGCGGCGTTCCGCATGTGCTCCTCGGTGACGTGGTGGTAGTGGATATACCAACTGTTCCAGCCCATCGGCGGGGTCAGGGCGAGCGTATCGCCGACCACGATCTTGAGAATCCGTTCGTCGTTCCCGTGGTCGTTCTTGGCTGCCAAGGTCACGACCCACTGGCCGTGCCGCTTTGGGACCCGGCCGGTGACGACGCCGGCCTGGGCATCGAGCGACAGTCCGGCCGGCAGGTCCCTGGCTGAGAAGCGGATGGGCCGGCTCCCCGTGCAGGGGATGCGGTAGATGAACGGCCGGCCCGGCCGGGCGCCGTAGATTTTCGGCCCGTTGATACGCGGCTCGGGGCCGGGCTTCGGCGTGAGCAGCACCCTCTCTTCGGCAGGGGGCTTCGGGGCATCGAGAGCGACCGGCTTTTTGCCTGCGAAGGCCAGTTCCGCCTGGGCCCAGTTCGCATGGTCGAAATCGATGCCGTCGCCCGCGGAGGTAACCAGCAGCATGAGCCGCTCGACGCCGGCCAACGGGACATCGACCGCCTTCGCCTCCTGCCCGCCCTTGATCACGCCGCTGTCGAACAAGACCTTGCCGTCCGCATACACGCGAAACCGCAGCGACCCTCTGCCGCCGGCCGCATCGTCCACGCCGACAAAGCCGCGAAATCGCTCTACTTTGCCGTCCAGCTTCACGTGCAGCATGGACTCGGCATGCGTTCCCACGCCATAGTGGAACGTCCGACCGGCAATGGAGATCGCCTTGCCGGTAACGCTTTGGTCCGCCAGGGCTTGCCCCCACCCGCTCGACATCTTCGAGACATCCAACTCGCCCAACCGGACAACTGCCGCGTTTGCGATACTGCTTGCCGCAACGAGTATGACGATTGCAGCAAGGATTAACGCACCAGAATTCCTGTACATGACTGTAATCCTCCAAACTTATGCAGGCGACCGCCCAAAAAGCCGTCCGTTACAGCGGAATGCGATGCTACCAGAATGCCCGTTGGCGGGCAAGGGATACCGTTGCCAAGCGGCGTAGAGCCGTGTCTGCCCGCCCAGCCGTGATGCATACCCGCTCGGGCCGAAGGGATAGGCGTTTTTTTTCCGCAAAAAAGTCGGATATAGTCCTTGCGGAACCCAGGTCGCGATGGTAGGCTCAAAGAATGTGGTATATTGAGAATTCGGATGATCTGTTCAGAGAGTGGAGTTGACATCAGTTGACCATGTCTTGAATACCTGCCTTTAATCCCCCTGTTCGCTGAATCTGCACGATAAGGAGAAGAGAATGAACATCTACGTAGGAAACCTTGCATTTGGGGTCGCGGACGAGGAGCTGCAGGAGCTCTTTGCGGCCCACGGCGATGTCACCAGCGCCAACGTCATCAAAGACCGGTTCAGCGGCGAATCCCGAGGGTTCGGATTCGTCGAGATGCCCTCCAGAGATGATGCCATGGCTGCGATCGAGGCCCTCAACGGCACGGATCTCAAAGGCAGAAGTATCACCGTCAACGAGGCCAAGCCGAAGGCCCCCAGAGGTGGCGGCGGCGGTGGCGGCGGTGGCGGCTACGGGAAACGCCGATACTGAGTCGGGGTCCGGCGACGCCTTCCATCCGGAAGGCGTTTCCATCCACGACATCCGGATACGAAGAGCAGCTTCTGTTTACAGTACCTGGCGGCCCTGACCCTGCTGGATTAGAGGCACGTAGGTATCGAGTTTGCCAAGCGTTGCGGGGTCCGTCAGATCAACGACTTTCCTGTTCTCGTGCGACATGTACGCGGCCACGATGAGCATGGTAATGAGTTTGCCGTACTCCAGATTCAGCAGGGCGTCCCGGCCCTGCTCGAATGCCCGGAGCGCGTCGAACCACTCGGCGACGTAGCCGTAAAGGGCGATTTCGTCGGGTTGCAGAATGAGCGAGCCACGTGTGGCCTGTGATTTCTCCAGGGCCAGTTCGCTGTCAATCACGGCCGTGGCGGCAGCGTCACTGATGAACATGCCGGCTGGCGATTGCAGCGAATTGACGGTGTACGAGTACCCCGGCCCAAACGTCTCCATCAGCAGCCGCAGGCCCGGCGCATCGTACATCCAGGAATTGGTCGCCTGCACAATGCTGCGTTGTCCGGCTTCCGGGTCCTCGAACTCGATCGCGACGCTGGAATAATCCTCGGCGGGTGTGGCGGAGTAATCGACACCTCTTTGCTTGAGTTGGCTCAGCCACGGCTCCTTACCCCATTTTAACAGGGCCATGGTCGCGTTGACGCGCAGGGGCTTGAGATAGTCCACGGGTTTGCCGGCCGGGGTAACCATCCACATGCCGCAGGCGATACTATGGCAGCCCATATCGCAGCACACACCGCCGCCTTGTGTCGTGGGGTCCCAGAACCACGGCTCATGCGGCCCACCATGCTCCTCGGCGCTGCGCGCCAGATGGGCCGGGCCCATCGCCTTTTCCACCTGGGCAAGCTGCCCCCGGGCCTGAACGATGGCAGGCATGTGTATCTGGTTCTCGAAGTAGGCCGTCGGAACATTCATCGCCCGGGCGATGCGTACGAGCGTATCCGCCTCGCCGACATTGCGAGCGAGGGGCTTCTCGACGATGATGCCCTTGATCTCGGCCCCGCCCTCGACGGCTGCGGCAATCTCGCGCATCATATCCAGCCGTGCGAAATTCGGGGCAAAGATGCAGACCACGTCCACCGCCTTCACCAACTCGCCGATGGAATCGTAGGCTTTGGTATTCCCGAGGCCGTTCTGCCGCGCCCGCTTCGCCAATGCCTTGGCCCCCTTGAGCGCATAGACTCCGGCAAATTCCGCGTTGCGTACCGATCGCAGGGCCCGCTCGTGGAAACCCGCGACAAAGCCCGCTCCGATCATCCCTATCTTCAACATCGGCTGATCCCTTTCAAGTGAAGCACCTTCGACTATCCGCACCCTGAGGCGGGTCCGTATGCCGACTGGAGGCCGAGCACCCGCATCCTGTTCCCTCTCGCAGTTACCGTGATTCAGGGCCGTCATTCGCGCACGCCCGCGCCCGCGCCGGGCCGCGAAGGGGCGTCCCCTATCTAACGTAGTCCGAGCGGAAATGCAAGGGCAAAGCCGGGAAAACAGTCATGACTGGTTGACGCGACGTACAAATCCGGCGACTATGGACAATGGCACGACTTGCGATGGAATTATTGGCCCAAGAGAGAGCCTATGAAGCAGGCGATAACGCGACGAGGTACGATTCGCGGCTGGATGCCGCCGGCCGATCGTATGGAGCCATGCCTGTACAAGGGCGATCCGAATCGCGGGTGTCCGCCGTCCCCGTGGGGTAACGACCGGGATGTCCGTAGCGTCCGACCTATCAACGCCGAGGCAAGACAAGGCGATCCATAGTGGACTTTGGTGTGACACAAAAGAAACAGGAGGAACTGGAGACGAGAATGGCCGTGTTAGGGCTGCGCGAGCGGGATCTCGAGGAGAAGTTCATCCGCTCCTCCGGCCCGGGCGGGCAGAGAGTCAACAAGACCTCCAGTTGCGTGTATCTGAGGCACCTGCCGACGGGACTGGAGGTGAAGATGCAGAAGGATCGCTCCCAGCGCCTGAATCGCTACTACGCGAGGAAGCGGCTATGCGAGCTCATGGAACAGGAGAAACTCGGCAGCGAGAGCCCCGGCGCCCTGAAGGCCGAGAAGGTCCGCAAACAGAAGCAACGACGTAGAAGGCGCGGCCGGTCGAACGCCCTGAAGAAAAGCCGGGCTTGAGGTCGCATTGGCGGCGAGGATTGGCCTTCTCCGGATAGGCACCGCCGGCCATGAAGTGGATGCTGAATGGCCCTTTTTTTGCGATTTTCCTTGACGTCCGGGCGGTAGGACGTGTAAAGTAAGGTTGATTTTGGTGGGGAGGTAGGCTTTCTTCCCTCAGAAGGAATATCCCCCCTACAAAACCATTGCGTCATGTTTCTGCAGTACCGAGGGGTCAAAAGGAGCAATGCTGTGAGTAGAGGCAAGGTGAAGTGGTTTGATGCAAAGAAGGGGTTCGGCTTCATCACGCCGGACGACGGAGGCGAGGACCTGTTTGTGCATTTCTCAAACATCGAGGCCGACGGGTTCAAGTCGCTTCTGGAAGGGCAAGAGGTGGAGTATGTGGTTGGCCAGGGGCGGAAAGGACCCCAGGCAACGCAGGTTCGGCTCAATTGAGTCGAACTGAATCGATCCAGACCAGACGGTCGAGGGCAAAAGGTTCCGTCGAAGAGATGGGGCCTTTTTCATGCGCCCGCGCGGCGAAGACCCAGCCAGGGTGGAAAATGGAGCAAATACGCAAGACAGCAATGATTCACATGATAGCCAGCCGGCAAAGTAGGGGAAGCCGGAGAAACTGACCGGCGTTCCGGCTTATGGCACGGCCCGGCAATTCCATTCCAGCAAAAGGACCGGCTGGGTTTCATCATCGAAATGGGCGGCAAGCAGGTCTACTATGCAGGTGATACCCGTCTTATGTGATAAAGACCTGTGCCGCCCTCATCTGCGGCACCTTGTCGCCGCTGTTGCAGATGTGACCGACACTGCATGGCGCCCACGGTAAGCTCACCGGTTGTCCAGTTCTCCTCTCAACTCGCGGAGCTGTTTCACGACCTCATTGATGCGCCATTCAAGTGAGGAGAGGATCCAGAATTCGAAGTGGGTGGCGCGCATCTGGGCGTGGATCAGATAGATGATCTTGATAGAAAGGGTGACGGTGGCCACCTCGATCGTCAGCCAGCGCCATTTCTCCCCGGCGACGACCGAGACAATCACGGATAACACGATGATGATGATGAACAGGGCGTTGATCAGGTTGGCCTGCGTCTTGGGCACGCCGCCGATCTTGCCCACAATGGCACGGACACGCTCCTTTTCCTCTTGGAAGTACTCCAGTTCCTTGCGGAGATCCTCCAACTCCTCCGCCAGGTGCTCGTGCTTATGATGCTGGGCTCTCTCTTCCATGCGGGTCCTCACAGAATCAGGCTTCTCGCCGATTTCGTATCCGCTGCCGGCAGAAGTACATTACTCTCGTCGCCCGCGGCTTTCAAGCCCTCATTCACGTATGGCGATGAGCGGGCAGCGTGTCAATGGGATGCTGGCTTACCTCGCTTACGAAGGTCGAGCGTTCGGTGGCAGCGGGGGCATTGGACGGTGTCGGCCTTGAAGTTGGGTGGGACTTTGAGCTTCAGACCGCAGGTGCATGCCAGAAACAGGAAGCCGTTGACCTTCCGCATGATGTCGCCGATCTGGTGGAGCTGTTTCTGTGCCTTATCCTGCTTGGCGGCCTCGGCCCGAGCTTCGCGGATCTTCACGTCTTCCTTGGTCAGTGCGGCGGCCGGCATGAGGTTCTTGGAATGGGTCACAGCCGTGTAAGCTTGGGCGTAGTCTCGATAGGATGCGCCCTGAGACAGGCTGCGCAGGATCCGGATGCGCTCGGAGGTCGGCGGGTGTGTGCTGGTCAGATCCGACAGCTTCCTCTGGCCGCGTTTCTTGAACGGGTTGGCGATGTACATCGGGGCCGTCACCTTGTTGACTGTCGCCAGTTGGGGCGATGGATCGCCCGCGATCTTCTCCAGCGCACTGGCCAGCCCTTCCGGGTAGCGGGTCAGCCTCGCGGCCCCGGCGTCGGCGAGGTACTCGCGCCGACGAGACAGGGCGAAATACAGCAGGTAGGCCATCATCGGGGCCAAAATGGCGGCCGCGATGGCAATCACCAACATCACCAATTGGGCCTGGCCTCCGCCGCGGCCACCGGAGGAGTAGCGCCGGCGTGAGCCCATGGAGCTGTAGAACATCCCTCGCAAGAAGATCTGGGAGAGCAGGACGATGCCGCCAAGCATGATGCCGGCCAGCGTGATGTACAGAATGTCGCGGTTCAGGATGTGGCTCATCTCATGGGCGACCACCCCTTGAAGCTCGTCGCGGTTGAGACGGGCCAGCAGGCCGGCGGTGACGGCGATTGAGGCGGACTGAGGGCTTCGGCCGGTCGCGAAGGCGTTGGGGGCCGGGTCGTTGATGATGTAGACCTTGGGCATGGCCGGCAGGCCGGCGGCAATCTTCATCTCCTCCACCACGTTGAACAGTTGCGGGTGAACGTCATGGGTGACCCGCTGCGCCCGGCTGGCGGCCAGCAGGATCTGGTCGCCGGAGGAGAAGCTGACCATCGCCAGCACCAGCCAGATTACGGTCGCCGCGCCCACGCCGTACAGGCCGCCCTCGGGGCCGACGACGGCCATGCCGATCACGAAGCCCAACAGCAACAGTACGACGGCCATCAAGACCATCAGGACCACGGAATTCCGTTTATTCGCTCGGATGAGTTCCCACATGCCTGTCGTCTTACCTCAAAATAGATTCTCCGCGATGGGCAAACTCTCTCGGCCTCGCGCACACGGCGCCGAATCTGCCCGACCGGTGTAACAACCGTACTCTGTCCAAGAGGACACTGGGAGCCCGACGGGGCGCATGCAATGCCCACAATGCGGAGGCAACCACGCCTCTATCAGGAAAAGCTGACCTTCGGGACCGCTCGTTCGGCCTCCGACTCGACCTCGAAGAAGTCACGCTTCGTGAAGCTGAACATGCCGGCCACGATGTTCGAGGGGAACATCTGGATCTTGTTGTTGTAGAACAGAACCTGATCGTTGTAGCTCTGCCGGGCAAACGAGATCTTGTTCTCCGTGCTTGTCAGCTCTTCCTGCAGGGCCAGGAAGTTCTGGTTGGCCTTCAGGTCGGGGTAGTTCTCCACGACCAGCATGAACTTGCTGAGGGCATCGGCAAGCTGGCCTTCGGCCTGGCCCGACTCGGAAACGCTCTTCGCCCCCATCGCCGCCGCGCGAGCCTTCGTAATGGCCTCGAAGGTTTCCCGCTCGTGCTTCATGTACCCTTTGGCGGTCTCGACGAGGTTCGGAATCAGGTCGTGGCGGCGCTTCAACTGCACGTCGATCTGCGACCAGGCGTTGTCGACCTGGTTGCGCAGACGAACCAGCGCATTATAAATGCCGATTACGGCCAGCGCCACGACAACCAGGATGCCGAGGAACACGATGAATACAATCAATGCTCCTGCCATGCGTTCTCCCTTCTGTCCAACGGACGATTTCTACGTTACGATGATTTCTTCTTCAAGACGAGAGCCGCAACGATGGCGACAGCAGCGATAATGACGAGGATCAGCATGTACTTGCTCATGGATCAATCCTTTCATTCAACGGTCCCGAAATAGAACATGTCCCATAACGGCCATCTTCACGTTAAGGATCCACTATCGAGCTGGTTAGCCAATCACGGCTGAAACGGGCGAAGACAATTCGCTCGTATGGGTGATTCTCTCCGGCCTCAAAGAGACAGCCGATGCTGCCGTCCGGCAGTCGGGCGAGGCACGAATAGGCGGCTGGCCCCGGCCGGAGCATCCGGCTGACCGGCCAGGTTTGCCCTTCGTCATAGCTCATACGGACGGTCATATCCCGCCGCTGCCCGGTCTCGGCATGAGCGGGATTGGAAAAGAGCAGCCGGTTGCGGTCGTCGAGCCCACGCATTGTATAGCGTAGGAAACTGGCCTGACAGATGGGCTCAACCAACACCGGATCGTGCCGAACCGCCGACCACGTCAGCCCGCCATCGGTGCTTGTGGCGACGGCTCGCGTTGTTTTCGAACGGTCGTAGTTTCGCATGTTCATCATGAGCGTTCCGTCAGCCAATTCCACCGCCTGGCACTCGTTGACGGCCGGGCGGATGACCCCGCCCAACTGCCAGCTTGCACCGTGGTCATCACTGAAAATCACGTGGGAGTTGTAGCCGGTGGGGTCATCGGGCGAGACGAGGCTGTGATCGCAGGGGACCAGAAGACGACCTTTCCAGCGGCCCTGCGCAAGCTGGATACCGACGCCGGGACCGGTCGCATACCACCGCCACCCGGGGCGCTTCACGTCGGCGGTGATTTCTCGCGGCCTCGCCCACGTCAGCCCGTTGTCATCGCTATGTGTGATAAACACCCGGCGCGTATCCCGGCCCGTATTGGCCTTGATCTGCTCTTCGGTGTCCTGTCCATGATTCCAGGTCATGGGCAGCCAGATGATGCCGGTCGTCTGATCGACCACGGGGCAGGGGTTTCCGCAGGTATTTGCCCCATCGTCCCAGACAACCCGCGGTTCGTTCCACGTCTTTCCTCCATCCGCCGACCGTTTCACCAGCAGGTCGATGTCGCCGGCGTCGGAGCGGCTGTCTTGTCGGCCCTCACAGAATGCCAACAGCGTGCCGTCCCGGGTGGCAATCAAAGCGGGTATTCGATAGGTGTGATAGCCGTCCGTGCCGCTGACGAAAACATCGACACAGGAGGGGCCCGGCTCCGTGCTGGCCGCCCAGGCGGTACCGCACAGCACAGACGCAAGGAGCGATGGCGTCAGGTTTGCCCCGATTCTCATGACTGTGCCCCCGTATCCGCCTGCTCGCCGGTTGTGCCGAACATATCGGCCAGCAGGCTTTGAATCCTGCTGGTTTCGTCCAGTTGGCCTCGATTGAGGACATCCTGGAGTTCGCCCCGGTCGAACCAAAGGCCGTCACCCCGACGGCATTTATCGATGAGCAGGACCGGTTCTGACCGGCCAACGATGATTTTGCCCATTTTCTTATCACAGATCGGGCACCGGCGGGGTTGTTCCGCCGCAACGGGCTCCTCGCGGAACGATTCGAGAAGATGCCTGGCCTTGGCCGCATCCTCCATGAGAAGCTCCAGTTCACCGCCGTCGAGCCAGATTCCGCCGCAACGCACGCAATGATCGATCTCGACATCGGCCAACTCCAGAGTGATCATCGCGCTCTTGCATACAGGGCAATCCATCCCGTGGCTCCAAATTCACCTGTCGTTCAAGACTCCATGTTGGTCATTATCGGCTTGGCCCGGCCTGTTTCATGACCGTCAGGCCGACCGGATGCCGGCACCATCCCACCATCCAACGGTATAGACGCATGGCTCGCCTTCATATTCAACGTGGTTCTCAGGCCGAACCGGGCCTCCGTGCGAGCACAGGCCCACGTCACTGCATCAGAAAGCTCATTGGCGGCTTCCAGACGCTGCAGGACCATGGTAATCATATGGGTATGGGGGGTCAAGCGACTCTATAGAGCAGCAGGCAAACGGAATTGCATAGAAAATTCGATGATGTGCCGATTTCCCCATCTACATCGGCCCTCTGAGAACCGCCCTATAAAATGGAAAGCCAATCCCTTACGAGGGCGGCCTGTGGGTATGGCGAAGACGCGGGCGGCGGGCGGACTGCGTCTTCGCTCTTTCGGTTTGCCGTGTTGTACATCGGCCGCCGAGAGGCCCTCGCTTCCGCCTCCAGCCCCCAAACTCATATAGCACCCGTGCAGAAAGCCGGCTCTTGCCCCACGAACGGTCATTGACGCCCCTCAACGGCAGAGTGAATGCGCCGGTCTGCCGCCCAAAAGCGACCGGATTCCCTCGCCGATTGCCGCCCCGGCACGGCAGATTTGTTCTTGACGGGCCAACCAGAAGGGTCTTAAGATGAGCCCTTCTTGTGTCGGCTATGGGCAAACGCCCCGCAAGAACAGGATGGGACAATGATCGTTGACTGTCATACACACGTTCGTTCGTTGGATGGTCCGCAGGTGGCCGAGCATCTCGCGGCCGCCGAGACGGTGGATGCGTGCATTGTTCTAGCCATGCACGATGGCTCCCGGGAGGAAACGAACAAGAAGCTGGCCGAATACGTCGCCCAGCACAGGGAGAAAATGGTCGGTCTGGCCGTGGCGGACCCCACCCAGGACCGGCCCAATGACAAGAGCCTGACCTTCCTGACCGAGAAACTGGGTCTCAAGGGAATCGTCCTCTACTGCTCAATCTGCGGCTTTCACCCGGCGCACAGCCAGGCGATGCGTCTCTATGAAGCGGCCCAGGAGATGCATCTGCCCATCTTCTTCCACAATGGCAGCCATTCGCTCAGTGCGAAGGCGATTCTCGAATACGCCCAGCCCTATCTGCTGGATGATGTGGCCAGGGCCTTTCCCGATCTGAAAATCGTAATCGGGAACATGGGCGTGCCTTTTGTCGAGCAGACCCTGTCGATGGTATCGAAACACGAGAACGTATTTGCCGACCTGACGGTCCGGCCTCGCAAGGTCTGGCAGACCTACAACATCGTGGTGGCGGCTCACGAGCGAGACGTCATGGACAAGCTGCTTTTCGGCAGCGGATTTCCCCTCGGGCACGCCGGCGAGTGCATTGAGACGCTCCTGGGGTTCAACATGCTCCTGGCGGACATGAAGCTGCCGACCGTCCCGCGGGGCAGCATCCGCAACGTGATCGAGAGGGACTCGCTCGAACTGCTGGGCATCGAGCACGAGCAAATCAAGCTTCACGAGCACAAGACCCAGCTCACAGGCCAGGGAAAACAGGATAAGTAAGCACCTATGGCGCAGAGAAGTCAGTGGGGTACCAACCTCGGATTTCTGCTGGCGGCGATCGGCTCAGCGATCGGACTGGGCAACATCTGGCGATTTCCCTATGTGGCCTACGAGAACGGCGGGGGCGCCTTTCTGATCCCTTATTTCGTCGCGCTGTTCACGGCGGGCATTCCCGTGCTCATGCTGGAGTTTGCTCTCGGGCACCACAAA
Source organism: uncultured Phycisphaerae bacterium (assembly GCA_965603165.1). Lineage (GTDB taxonomy): Bacteria > Planctomycetota > Phycisphaerae > Sedimentisphaerales > Anaerobacaceae > PLanc-01. The sequence goes on along the minus strand of CBFDBY010000073.1, from coordinate 18,561 downwards.
GAGGCATCGGCGCCCAAGGCCTTTCGGCACATCAACGCCAAATGGGAGTGGCTGGGTTGGTGGGCGGTCCTATTCGTCATGTTTGGGATCCAACTCTATTACATCGTCATCATCGGCTGGTGCGCCAACTACATGCGTTTCTCCCTGACGATGGCCTGGGGCGACGATCCGAATGCGTTCTTCAGCGACTTTCTCGCGAAGGGGGACCCGGGCGACATCTGGGGCATTACCGGCCTGCAGTGGTCGGTCGTAGTCGCCGTGGTGATCGTCTGGCTGATCAACTGGGGCATTACCTACGGGGGCGTCCGGAAGGGCATTGAACGCGCCGTCAAGGTCATGATGCCGATCCTGCTGCTGGTCACGGTTGTCATTGTGGTCTGGGCGTTGTTTCTGGAGGGGGCCGGCAAGGGGGTCAGGCATTACGTAACGCCCGACTTCAACAGGATCACGGATTTGAAGGTCTGGATCGCCGCCTACGGCCAGATCTTTTTCTCGCTGTCGCTTGGTTTTGGCATCATGATCGCCTACTCGTCGTACCTGGCGCGCGATGCGAACATCTTCAAGAACAGTCTGATCGTAGGTTTTGCCAATAGCTCATACGAGGTTTTCGCCGGCTTTGGCGTATTCAGCATCCTGGGGTACATGGCCACGAGACAAGGCAAGGAGATCAGCGACGTCGTCGCCGAGAGCCTTGGTCTGGCCTTTGTCGTCTATCCCGAGGCCATCAGCATGCTTCCTTACGGGAGACTCTTTGGCCTGCTGTTCTTCTTCCTTCTGGCCGTCGCCGGAATCTCTTCGTCGATTTCGATTATCGAGGCCTTCACATCGGCCGTTCAGGATAAGTTCTCCTTCGGCCGAAAGAAGATCGTCACCACGATTTGCGTGATTGGCTTTGTTGGCTCACTGTTGTTCACGACAAACGTCGGGCTCTTCTGGCTGGATATCGTCGACCATTTTCTCAATCACTATGGTTTGGTCGTCGTGGGAATCGTCGAGGCCCTGGTGGTAGGCTGGCTCTATCGCACGGATCTGCTCAAAGCCCACATCGTTGCCAACCTGGGACTGAGCGGGACGCATCACAAGGTGTTCAACTATGTCGTGCTGCAACTGTGGATGTATTGCATTCGATTCATCACCCCCGTGGCACTGGGAATTGCCATCGTCCACAGCCTGATTCGAGAGTTCAGGGAGCCGTACGAGGGGTATCCCATCTCGGGCGTCATCATTCTCGGTGTCGGCTGGCTGCTGGTGACGCACATCTTCGCGTTCGGTTTGTCCGGCCTTCCCTGGCGAGAACAACCCTCCGAGTGAGCGGCGAGCCGTTACTTGGGTTTGAACCCCTTGACCCTGTCGCTGGTGTACTTGCCGCAGGCTTTCTCCAGATCGACATCGCTGATATTCGCCAGGGTGCACAGCCACGCGAGGACGTCCGCGAACTCTTCCTCGGCGTTCGCCTGGTCCTCTGAGGCGAGCGCGGTAGCGAGTTCGCCCACCTCTTCCACAAACCACATAAACGTCCGCGGCACGCCGCGCTCCTGATCCCGCGCCTTGTACCGCCGGGCAATCAATTCCTGGAATTCACGAATCTCCATTGCCTGCGCACACCTTCCCCACCATCATAAAGAACGCACTTCCTATGAGCTTTGAATTCCCTGCGTCCGACCGGGCCCGGCTTGTTTATCTGCCGCCGAGCAGGCTCGACAGTCTCGTCTTCTGGAAGACGTTCCTGGCCTGCGAGATCGCCTTGTTATACGTTTGCGAGGCCTTCTTGGCATAGGCGTCCCTGCCGGCCTGGCTGGAGAGGTTCAACTCGCCCGTGAGTGGGCCGTCCACTGCCTCAATGACCTCCAGCATGGTGATTTTGCTGGCGGTTTTGGCCAGAGAGAATCCACCCCGCGGCCCGCGCTTGCTCCGCAACACGTTGGCGCGAACTAACTGCTGCAGGATCTTGAGCAGATATTCCAGCGGAATGTCGTATTGTTTTGAAATATTCTGGGACAGCACAACGCCATCGCCCTGATTTTTCGCAATGTAGCCCACGGCCAACAAAGCGTATCCTGTAGACCTACTGACTCTCATGGTTATTCTCCTTCCATACAATCAGGATGTTACCACTACTGTTCTCAAACAATGTGTGCGAGTGGCCGGAATGCCGCATCAACAAATGCAATTCGGCCGCCCACAGCGTGTTCCGAAGTCCTTTTTCCGGCACCCTGTCACGACGTCCGGTGCCTCTTGCTTGCCCCTACATGGCCTCCCGCGCTCGGACATACCATTCAAACAGACAAGGCATGGTAAGACGGCATCATCACGGGAGTCGTATCGTAACCCCATACTGCTCGCCGGTTTCGCCGGACAGCGAGAACCGGTTCGCAAAATCGGTATTATTATCTACTGTTTGCGACAAAGAGCAAGAGATTTCTCATCAGAAAACGAAAATTTCTCCAGCCATGGGTCCGAGGATGAAAAGGCCATGTTTCCCCGGGCGGAAATGCGGGATGTTCTCAAAAAACTTGACACGACATGATGGCTCTCTTAGGATTTGCGGGTCTTGTGAATGTCTCAATGGGAGATCGATATGGCTGCGATTCAGCCGCGAATCAGTGTGGAGTATAAGGAGAATGCTACTGTGGTGGCATTTACCGATGAGAAGATCCTTGAAGAGACAGACGTCCGCGCGCTGCGCGAAGCGGTCGCGTCGGTCGTGGAGCAGGCCCCGGGAATCCACCTGGTGCTGGATTTCCGGCACGTGAAATTTCTGTCCTCGGCCGTATTGGGGCTATTGATCCGGATCAGCAAAAGGGTATATGAACAGAATGGCAAATTGCGACTCTGCAATATCCATCCGGGCATTTATGAGGTCTTCAAAATCACCCGATTGACCAGTGTGTTTGATATCTGTGAGGATGTCGAGAGTGCGACGCAGAGCCTCTCCTCTTGCGAGTGAGCGTTTGATCTCGCGCGAGGGGTATCTCGCGCGGTGCGACAAGCGCCCGGCCGAAACGAGCCAGTATGGCGATCGGGCGATTTCTCGGATCTGCAGACGGGAAGGTGGATGGCATGGCGGCTGAGACGCCGATGAAAGGTTCGGTTATCATCGATAGTAGGCCGTCCGAGCTGGGGCCGCTGCGCAGCGAAATCCTGTCGGCCCTCGAGGCCCATGGGTTCACACGGGACGACGCCTTTGCCGTACATTTGGCCCTTGAGGAGGCCTTTCTCAACGCCGTCAAGCACGGGAATAAGATGGATCCGGCCAGGAAAGTAACCATCGACTACACGGTGGACGACCAACAAGTCGAGATCCATATGACGGACGAGGGCAAAGGCTTTGACCCCGGCAACATTCCCGACCCCCGCGTGGGGAATAACCTGTACCGGCCCGAGGGCCGCGGGCTTCTGCTCATCAGTGCCTACATGCACCTCGTCGAATACAACGAGCGCGGCAACGGCGTGCGAATGATTCGCTACAAGGGGCGGCAGGCTCCGGAACAGGGCAACGCAACCGCCTGAGAAGCCGCCCTCGGCATCTGCCTAATTGGTGATTTCAGCAGCGCCCGACCCACGCCGGCTGAAATGCCTTCTCCCACGCGACTCGTTCGATTCCTTCAGCATCGCTAACGGATCCGGGGCAGCCGCGTCTACAGGCACGGCATGACTCGCGGCGTGCGGCCGACAGAATGCCCCGGCGTAAGATCCCCCATGGCCGAACTGATGACGATGCTGGAAATGTGAGGGATTCCCCGGCTGACTGACAGCTCGCCCGTGCGTCCCATAACATCCGCCAACAAGGAAAGGTCCATGCTTTGCCGGGCGGAAAACAGCCTCTACCGTCCGACCCACCCGGCCTCGGCAAAGTCCGCGCTCCCTCCGGCCGAAACTCTTGCTGTTCGTGCAAATTCGCTGTCTTTGTGAAGGAGTCGCCCGAGTGGATACATGTGATGCGATGGTTTCCGCCACCTACGTCCTCAACGAACAGATCGCCCGGGAGGTCTTCGACATCCTGCCCGAACAAGGTCCGATACTGGCCATCATGGACCGCAGCGGAAACTGCTGGCCAAGCGACTCCGAGGCGTTCACCAAACTCAACCTGAGCGAAACGCTTCTGCAGGATCTGCGGGCCAAGGTGGACGATGGGGCCGAGCCGGTCATTACCCAGGCAGGCGAAACGAGCATAACGGTGGCCCAATTGGCCACCGACCAGACAAACTGCGGGTACGTCGTCCTTGCGCTGCCTCGCTATAGTCCGGAGTCGGCCCTCACCAACATCGACCTCGTCGAGGCATTGCTCAATCAGATTACCCTGATCGCCCGGCTGATCGAGAAGACCAGCTTGCTGAACAAGGCGCACGGCAACCCCTATGGCGCCTACGGCGGATTGGGTGCGGCCTCGAACTGAATTGACGCGCCGGACGATGGATTGTCGGCAGGAAGTCATCTCCATACGGCACATGCACGCCACATAGAATGATCCAGCCGTACTCGGATATGGCTTCGCGACCCAGCCCCCAATCCTCGTCGGTGATGCACACGCTCGGGATTTTTGGGATTGCGTCGGGACACTGTGCTGCTATAATGCGGCGTGGGCATTTCGCAGGCGTTCGCGAGTGCATGAGGTCGAAACGTGTGTGGGATCGGGATAGTTGAGTGAAGTTTCAGGTTTTCCGAGATGGCAGGGCTGTAACTGATTTCACGCCGTCCGGCGCTTATCTCTTCGGCACGGACGGCATCAACATTCGCCGTGCACGAATCTCCTTCTCCGACGGCTATGTCGATTGCACCCGACCGAACGTTGAGACGGCCGGGTTGGCCCTGCTGTGGCCCATCGAAGGCTTCGGCAAAATCCTCTTGCCAACCACCTGTCTGCCCGAGCGGGATCGGCCCTATATATTGAACGTCGAGATCGCCCGTGCGAAGCTCATGCAAATCACGAATCGGCGCGAGGATTGGTCCTTCTTCGATAGCCTTGAGGGCCTGGAGGACGTTTCAAAGCAGTCGCAGGAGTTGTTCATTGAGGCGATTCAGAAGATCAGCGACGCCACGAAGGCCTCCCAATTGGCCGACGCCTCGCTCCGCAAGGCCATGGTCTACTCCGAAAAACTTGCCGTTCGGCAGGGCAAATCGCTTTTTGAAAAGCGGTGCCGCAGCCACGGGTTGGGCCGGGGCTGCCTGGGCTGTCGCGTAGACCCGAACCGGCTCACGGACTCCCAGTACCTGGAAAGACTGCTGGAATCCTCGACCTCGGTGACCCTGCCGATCAATTGGGCCCGCGTCGAGTCCCGGGAGGGGCACTTCGATTTCTCCGTGATCGATAGCTGCATGGCCATATTGAGCCGACGGAAGGTCGTGATCTCGGCCGGGCCTCTGCTGCGCTTCACCGAGGACCAATTGCCCGACTGGCTCCTCCGTTCGGGGGCCGGCTTCGAGAAGATCCGCGAGTTGGCCTACCAATTCGTCTCCAAAGTCGTGGCCCGCTACGCCGGGGTCGTCCACCGGTGGTACGTCATCAGCGGACTGAACGCTTTCAACCAGTTCAACTTCAATTTCGAGCAAATCCTCGAGATGACGCGAGCGGCCAATATGGCCGTCCGGGCCGCCGGCAGTCGGGCCGTCCGCATCGTCGAGGTAAGCAGCCCCTGGGGCGAATATTACGCCACCACGCCCAACAGCATCCCGCCCTTCGTCTACATGGACATGGTGGTGCAGAGCGGCACCAGCTTCGATGCGTTTGGCCTGCAAATGCGGTTCGGCAAGGATGAGACCGGGATGCACTTGCGTGATATGATGCAGATCTCCTCCATCCTGGACTGCTTTGCCCCGGTGGCCAAACCGCTGTACATAACCGATGTCGAGATTCCCAGCAGGAACGGCAAAGGCAAGTTTGACGTCGAGAAGGCCGGCGTATGGCACCGCAAGTGGGACCACACGCGTCAGAGCCAATGGCTGGAGCGGTTCTATAAGATCGCCCTGAGCAAGCCCTATGTGGAGGCGGTGAACCACGGCAGCCTGGCGGATGGCGCCGGGGAAATCGCCCATAGCGGCCTGCTCACGGAGGCCTTGGAGCCAAGAGAGTCGTTCAAGGCGATCAAGCGTTTGTACGCATCCATATTCAAACGATAGAGTCGGGCCGATCGTTCGGAGGGCGTCCTTTGGCAAGCGCGACGTCGAATTACCCCCTGGCCGAACACAGTCCGGCCGTACGGGCAGCCCAATCCATCGGCTTCGTCACGGGCGTGTGGGCCTGCTTTGCCCTTGCGTTGGGTTTTGCCGCCGGGATGCGCCACCGCACGGCAAATCCGCCGGCGGTATCCGCAAGCGAGAGAGTCAATCCGAACGACGCTCCGGCGAGCAGCCTGGCCAGACTGCCCGGTATCGGTCCGGCCCGCGCCAGGGCAATTATCGCTCATCGCGACGGAGTCCATGAACGAACGGGGCGACGGTCTGCCTTCAGAAACGCCCGCGACCTGCAGGAGGTAAAGGGCATTGGGCCGGCGACCGTGAACAACCTTCAGCCATGGCTTCAGTTCGACGGACCATTCCCCGACGGCGATACGTCTCCCGAGAGATAAAATCGCCGAATATCCATCAGGTTCTGCGGAATCGTGAAATCCCCGCTGCATCTTCCCGACTCTCACAACAGGCAAGCTGTATGGCGACAGAAATATGCCCCGTTCCGGCGAAATCTGGTAGAATGTAGAAGGCTCGGTTCTCAAAAGACGCCCCCCGAGGCGCGCGTTAGCAGAGGGAAAGAACCGCTACCGTCTCGAGCATGCGAAAGGGAGGAACAAGTGAACACACCTGTGAGAATTCCGGATTGGGCAGCGGTTGCATTCTGCGCTATCGCCGCACTAACGATGTGCCCTGCAAACGTCCGGGCGCAGACCGAGGCTGTTCCCGTGGTGATCAACGAGTTGCTTGCATCCAACAGTCACAACATGCCCGACCCACAGGGGCAGTACGACGATTGGATCGAACTGCACAATCGGGGCGACGCGCCGGTCGATGTCGGGGGCATGTATCTCACGGATGACCTCGACGAACCGACCCAATGGCAATTTCCCACGGACAATCCGACGCTCACGACGATCGCGCCCCAAGGCTATTTGCTGGTATGGGCCGACAATGACGTTGGCGATCCGGGCCTGCACGCGGGTTTCAAGCTCAGTGCCAGCGGGGACGACGTCGCTCTTTTCGATCGCGATGGGGTGACTCTGATTGACAGCATCCGTTTCGACCGGCAGACGACCGATGTTTCCTATGGCCGACTGCCCGATACCGTCGATACGTGGGCTCCGCTGGCGTTTCCCACACCGATGTCGCCCAACATTCGCATCTTCCAGGGCTTTGTTGAGGAGCCTGAAATCAGCCCGGAACACGGGTTCTATCAGGATGAAATCCTGGTGACGCTCACCTGCCGAACGGCGGGGGCGATGATCTATTACTCGCTGGACGGCGCCGATCCCTATCTGCCCGACCGCATGCGCCCGGGGGCCACCGCCCGCCTGTACAGCACACCGCTACGCATCAATAAGACCACCTGCGTGCGGGCCGTGGCGTCCATTCCGGGTTGGAAGGCCTCGCCCGTGAAGACATCCACGTACATCTTCCTGCGGGATGTGGTCGTACAATCGCCGCAAGGGCAGAGGCCCGACTCCACGTGGCCTTCCGGCAGCGTCAACGGCCAGACAATCGACTACGGCATGGACCCGGATGTCATCAACGACCCGCGCTACAAGGACCTGATCGAGGACGCCTTGCTCGCGATCCCATCCTTCTCGCTGGTCACGGACCCGGCGAATCTGTTCGACTCACAGACGGGGATCTACGTGAATGCGGAGCGGTACGGGCGAGACTGGGAGCGTCCGGCCTCCGTGGAGTTGATCCACCCGGACGGCACGGAAGGCTTCCAGATAAACGCGGGATTGCGAATCCGCGGCGGATACAGTCGCATCGACGCGAACCCGAAGCATGCCTTTCGCCTGTTCTTCCGGACCGAATACGGAGCACCACGACTCGAGTACCCCCTCTTCGGGCCCGAAGGCGTCGACGAGTTCGAGAACATGGACCTGCGAACCAGTCAGAATTACTCCTGGGCGTACGATGGAGACAGCCGTAATACCTTCCTGCGCGACATCTTCTCCCGGGATACGCAGCGCGACATGGGCCAGCCGTACACGCGGAGCGGGTATTGCCATCTGTATCTCAACGGCCAGTACTGGGGCCTTTTCCAGACACAGGAGCGGCCGGAGGCCTCGTATGCTGAGTCCTATTTCGGCGGCAACAAGGATGATTATGATGTCGTCAAGGCGGCGGGGCGGAACGCCGGGTACACAATCGAGGCCACCGATGGCACCCTCGACAATTACCGGCTTCTTTGGGAGGCCGCCACGCAAGGCTTCGACAATGACGAGCGGTATTATCAGATCCAAGGCATAAATCCGGACGGGACGGCCAATCCCGAGTTTGCCAAGCTTGTCGATGTGGATAACCTCATCGATTATATGTTGTGCACGTTCTACGTCGGCGATTTCGACGGCCCCATATCCAATTTCCTCGGCAATAATCGCGCCAACAACTTCTACGCCATCCTGAATCGGGAGGGCCCCGAGGGTTTCAAGTGGTTCCGGCACGACGCCGAGCACACGCTGATCGATGCTTACGGCTGGGGCCTGGATCGCACCGGACCCTACACGCACCCGGACCTGGCCCGGTTCAACTACTTCACGCCGCAATGGCTCCATCAGCAACTCATCGGGCACCCGGAATACCGCATGCGCTTCGCAGACCGCACACACAAGCACTTGTTCAACGAAGGTCTGCTGACCTACAACCGATCGAAGGAGCGCATGTCGGCGCGGGCCGAGCAGATTGAGACGGCCATCATCGCCGAATCGGTGCGGTGGGGCGATTCGAAACGCTCCACGCCGTACACGAAGGAGCACTGGCAGCGCGAAGTCGATCGAATCATCAATGACTACGGCGACTTCGGCTTGCCCAACCGCACACAGGTCGTGCTCAGCCAACTGAAGGCCGACGGCTGGTACCTGAGCATCAGTGCGCCCGGCTTCAACCAGCACGGCGGATACGTCGCCGACGGCTTTACGCTGCGGATGGACGCCCCCGGCGATATCTACTACACGCTGGACGGCACCGACCCCCGAAAGCCAGAGAAGGCCCGGCAGACCACGGCCGAACACGTGCTCGTCTCAGAGAGCGCGACGAAACGCGTCCTGGTCCCGACGGGCGACGTTCCCGACGCCTGGAAGGGCGGCGACAACTTCGACGATTCGGCGTGGCGGCTCGTCAGCGGCGCCCCGGGCGGCATCGGCTACGAGCGCAGCACCGGATATGAACCGTTCATCAGCCTCAATGTGCAGAGCCAGATGTATGGGCGGGTCGCCGGCTGCTACCTCCGAATCCCCTTCAATCTCACCGCTGACCCGGCTCAGATCAGCTCATTGGTGCTCAAGGTCCGCTACGACGACGGATTCGTTGCCTATCTCAATGGCGTCGAGGTCCAGCGAGCCTTGTTCGTGGGCGAGCCGAAATGGGATTCCCAGGCGGACGGAAGCCACGAGGGTGACAGCGTCGAATCTTTCCCGATCTCAGGCCATGCCAATTTGCTCCGCCAAGGCCAGAATATCCTGGCCATCCACGCGCTGAACCAGTCCGTCAGCAGCTCGGACTTCATCATTTCCGTCGGTCTGGAGGGCGGCGAGAGCGCAGGCGAGCAGGGCGGCGGCATCACGGAAACCGCCATGCTGTACACAGGCCCCGTGACGCTGAACAAGAGCACGCTGGTCAAGGCCCGCGTCCGCAGCGGCAATAGCTGGAGCGCTCTGAATGAGGCGGTTTTCGCGATCGGGCCCGTGGCGGAGAGCCTGAAGATCAGCGAGATCATGTACCATCCCGCCGAGACGGGCAATCCCGACGATCCCAACACGGAGTTCATCGAGCTGACCAACACAGGCAGCCAGGCCATCAATTTGAACCTGGTCCGCTTCACCAACGGCGTCGATTACACGTTCCCCAGCTTCGAGTTGCCCGTCGGCGGCTATTGCCTCATCGTACGCGACATCGCCGCCTTCGAGGCAAAGTATGGGGCCGATCTGCCCGTCGTCGGGCAGTATACAGGCAGTCTGAACAACGCCGGGGAACGCGTCGAATTGGCCGATGCGATGGGGACCGTGATCCACAGCTTCCGTTTCCGAGACGGCTGGTACGATCACCTCTGCGATGGCCCGGGCTTCTCGCTTACTGTCAAAGAACCGTCGACAGCCGGCTTGGACGGTCTCGACAACAAGAGCCCGTGGCGGCCCAGCGCCCTGGCGGGCGGCTCACCCGGCACGGACGACAGCGGCCAGGTGCCCGAACTCGGGTCGGTCGTCATCAACGAGCTTTTGGCCAACTCCGCGGGAAACACCCCCGACTGGATTGAGCTGTACAATACCACCGGCCATGCCATCGATCTCGGCGGCTGGTTCCTGAGCGACGACTGCAACGACCTGACCAAGTATCAGATTGCGGCGGGCACCAGCATCGCCGCGGGCGGATACATGGTCTTTTACGAGGACAAGCACTTCGGCAACCAGGCCGATCCCGGCTGCGCCCGGGCGTTCGGGCTCAGTCGCAGCGGCGAGACCGTATACCTCCACTCGGGTTCGGCCGGCGAGCTAACCGGCTATACCGACCAGGAGAAGTTCGACGCCTCCGATCCCGGCGTGACGCTGGGCCGATGGCGGAAGAGCACCGGGGCGTACAACTTCGTGGCCCTGCAGCAGCCAACGCCGGAAGCCGCCAACGCCGAGCCCGTGGTGGGCCCCATCGTGATCAACGAGATCATGTATCACCCGTCGGATGCGGGCGATGCGGAGTATGTCGAGTTGCTCAACATCAGCAACACCCCGGTCACGCTCTACGATGCCATCAGACGCGCCCCGTGGCGGTTCACGGACGACCCGGACAATCCGGGCACCGAACTGCTGTTTCCCACCGATCCGCCCGTAACCCTGGCCCCCGGCGAGTACCTGGTCCTGGCCAAGGACCTGACGGTCTTCCATGCCGGCTACACGGTAGCGGCCGACGTGCAAGTCCTCGCGTGGGGGACGGGCAGCTTGTCCAACGGTGGTGAGAAGATCCAGCTCAGCAAGCCGGGAGACGACAATGCCAACGGAAATCGCGCATGGATTCGGGTGGACCGCGCCGTCTACAGCGACGGCTCCCATCCGGAGGATTTCCCGGAAGGCCTTGATCCGTGGCCCGCCGAGGCGGACGGCCAGGGCGGGTCATTGAGTCGCATCGACCCGCAGGCGTATGGCAACGACCCCGAGAACTGGAAGGCGGGCGACGCGTCACCCGGCAGCGTGAATCCATAAGCGATGACGTCCCGCCGGCGCACACAACCTGGATGCGTGTACCGCGGGGTCTATCGTATTGCACCTTGCCAGATGCTGCCTGTCTCTGGTATCCTTGCACCGAACGATCGCAGCATGGCGAAAGGCCACGCTGGAGACAGGACGGTATTTTCAGGCACGGAGATTATGGCCGATTGGGAAATCAACAGACCGCTGGGTGAGTGTTCCGGCAGCGGCAGGAAAATCGAAGCCGGCGAGGAGTACTACGGGGCCCTCGTGCAGGGCGAGGAGGGCCTCCAGCGACGTGACTTCTCCAGCGAGTACTGGGAGCGGGAGAAGCCGCAGGTCTACTGCTTCTGGAAGACAAAGCTGGCGGCTCCCGATGAGAAAAGGGAGCTGTTCATCAGCGATGATATGCTGATGGCCTTCTTCGAGCGGCTCGCCAACGAGACCGACCCGGAGAAGCTCAACTTCCGGTTCGTCCTGGCCCTCGTGCTCATGCGAAAACGCCGGCTCAAGTACGATTCCACGAAGATGGACGGCGACCGCGAGATCTGGTGCCTGCGCATGACAGGCGAGAAGGATCTCGTCGAGGTCGCCAATCCCCACCTCACGGAAGACCAGATCGAGCAGCTTTCGTCGCAAATCGGGCAGATTTTTCAGGCGGACCTATAGCACATGGCACTTCTCACTATATTCGGGCGATGCAAGAGGGCTATCTTACCGGGCTTGTGCCTCGCGATCCTGCTCGGCGGCTGTGTTTCGCAACCCCAGCGGCTCGACGTCTGTCCGGGCAAGCTGAATTCGCAAGAAGCCTTGCGGGCTCTGGCGGTTTCAGCCGGGAACGCCGTGTCGTTGCGGGCCAACGGCCAGGCCCTTCTGACGTACCACGTGCCGGACAAAACCAAGGCCGAACGGCACAACCTGCCCATGAAGATGTGGTTCAGCCCGCCGGGCGACATCTATATCCAGGGCAGCATCGCCGTGGATCCCCGGGCCGTGGTCATCGGCTCGAACCAAGAGCAATTCTGGCTCGCCCTGAGACCCCAGGAAATCAGCAGCTACTACATCGGCGAGTGGGAAAACGCACGCGACTTCGACGGGCTGATGATGAGCCCGCGGGTCGTGCTCGAGGCACTGGGAATCGTCGCGGAGCCGGGGGACGAGCTGAATGCCGCCTTGTGGAGCCTGGAGAATGAGGGACCCTACGACATCCTCACTCACCAGGACGAGACGGGGCGTATTATCAAACACGTCTACGTCTATGCGTGCGACTACGTGGCGCACAAGATCGAGTACTTCGACCGCCAGGGCAAAGTCGCGGCTACGGCCCAGCTCCGTGACTACGAGACAGTGGTGGAAGGTTTCCGCGTGCCGACCGCGATCCGCGTGGTCTCTGTGAGACCGGACGGACGAAAGGACTCCATCGACATCGACATCCAGTCCACGAAAGTCATGGAGCTGAACGAGCGGCAGCGGCGGTTCCTCTTCACGCCGCCGGCGGCCGACAAATTCGAGCACGTCTACCGATACGAAGAGAGCCGGTGGATGCCCGAGCGGTGACTCTGCGATTCACCGCGCGACAACCCAACAGAGATTCGACAATGTGGAGCAGCGAGCAACCGAAATGGCTGAACGAGATCTGAGAACGAGGATACAGGAAGGCGTCTTCATTCTGGATGGCGCGATGGGCACGCAACTGATCGCCCGCGGGGTCGAGCCCGGCCGCTGCAATGACTGGCTGAACGTCGAGATGCCGGCGATGGTGATGGAGATTCATCGCGCTTATTTCGACGCCGGCAGCGACGCCGTGATCGCGAACACCTTCGGCGCCAACCGCTACGCGCTGGCCCGGCACGGCTGCGCCGACAAGGTCTTCCAGATCAACCAGGCAGGCGCCCAGGTGGCCCGAAAGGCGGCAGGGGACGAGCGTTACGTCCTGGGCGACATCGGCCCGACCGGCGATTTTCTCGAACCCCTCGGCACCCTGCGCGTCGACGACGTCCGCGAGGCCTACATCGAGCAGGTGAAAGGCCTCGTCGAAGGCGGCGTGGATGGCCTGATCATCGAGACGATGACGGCCCTCGATGAACTGGAGGTCGCCATCGATGCGGCCCGATCCGCCGGCGGCGGTCTGCCGGTTTTCGCCTCCATGTCCTTCGATAAAGGCGCCGGCTTTCGCACGATGATGGGCGTGGACATCCTCACGGCGGTCTCGAAGATGGTCTCGCTCGGCGTAGACGCCGTCGGCTTCAACTGCGGCACCGCCTCCCTCGACGAATACATCGATCTGTCCAAAGCCTGCATCGCCGCGGCAGAACCTGCGAACGCCAAGGTCCAGCTCTTCGCCGAGCCCAACGCCGGCAAGCCCGAGTTGGTTGATGGCGAGGCGACCTATAGAGTCACGCCCGAGGAATTCGCCGCTGCCTGCGCCAATATTCGCGAGGCCGGCATCCACATCCTCGGCGGCTGCTGCGGCACCACCCCCGACCACATCCGCACCATGGCCCAAACGCTCAAGCGTTAGCGGAACCCCAATGGATGGGCGGCTGGTGCCAGTTGTACGCGACGGCGGACCTTCATGCCGAACAGGACGCGTAGAAGGTTCAGTCGCTTGATGAGGAACTCGTAGACCGCCATGATGGCGGCGAACGAGATGATCGTGATGATGAGATACTCCAGCCAGAGCGCAGCGTTCAGACGGATGACGTAGTAGCCGACGGTGAGGATGATCGTCTGGTGCAGAATGTAGAAGGGCAGGACCGCTTCGTTGGCGTACTTGAGGAAGTCGTTTCTGAACCGCAAGTGTCGGCTCGCGAATCCGCAGATCGCGATGAGCCACGACCAGCAGAGGACGCCGCGAAGGACGCACAGCACGAAATTGCGGGGCAGCCAGGGCCATTGCTCCGTCGCCCGGTAGATGACATAGCCAACGATGAATGCGAAGATGCCGGTCACGAGCCCGGCGATGCGACTGCGCTCCATCGTTCGCGCCAGCTCTTCATTCGCGGCGAGCAGGTATCCCAAAATCAGCAGGACCAGATAGGGCAATAGACCCCAGCCGCCGAAGCTTTCGTTGCCCAGGATTGTCCGGTCGACAGGCGGCGTCATACCGATGAACGCCGTGATCGCTATGGGAATCGCGAGCAGGAACAAAAACCCGGGCCGGCTTAGGAAGCGAGACAGCGTTTCCACCCGGCGGACGCCGGAGGATGAGCGCAGGTACAGGAATAACGGCAGGGCGAGGACCGAGAACACGAACAGAATCTCAAGATACCAGAGATGAACTCCCATCCAGGCGAAGTTGCCGCCCAGCCCGTACCACCCATCGAAGTAGTGCGGGAACCAGCGCCGGAAGGACCCCGAATACTGGCCATGGCTCACGCGCTCCAGGTAGACCTGCCACGGGGCGATGATCACAAAGATCCCGAACACGAGTGGAACCACCAGCCGCTTGAATCGCGAGGCGAGATACTGCGGCCAATGCCGGCGCGACAGACTGTGGTACGCCGCGATGCCGGACAGGATGAAGAACAGCGGCATCATCCACTGCACCGTGAAGATGATGACGATGTCGAGAGTAGGGCTCCTGCGTGCGCTCTTCACATGCCAGCCCTCCGTATCGAAGAAGCGGGCGCAATGAAACAGGAACACCGTCGCCATCCCGAGGACCCTCAGCCAGTCCACATCATATCGGCGTGTCGGTGCCGGATGGCTGTCCGTCCGAGGAATGCTTAGCGTCAGTACCATACTCTGGCCCACATGTGCCGCGGACCGTCCGCGTGCTACTGAGAGTCGAGGATCTCACGCAGGGCGTTCATCGTCCTGGCCGTGGCCCCTTGATTCTGTTTGATGATCGCCCGGCCGGCCTGGGCGATTCTCTTCGCATACGTCGGCTCGGAAAGACACTTCTTCATGGTCGCCAGCAGCTCGCCGCCATCGTTCACCTGAATGGCCCCGCTACCCTCGAGCAGGGCGTCGACCGCCTGTCGGAAGTTGAAGGCGTGCGGCCCGAAGATGGTGCACTTACCGAGTGCGGCCGCCTCCATCATGTCCGAGCCGCCCATCGGGACGAGCGACCGGCCGACGAAAATGATGCCGGCCAGCGAATAGAACTTCCGCAGGTCGCCCATCGTGTCGCCGAGGATCACGGCGTTGCTGTTCGCCTCCACCTTGTTCGCTGTCCCTTTCAGTTGGCTGTAGCGCACGAACGGCAGGCCCATCTGCTCGATGCACTGCGCGACCTCGTTGAATCGCTCCGGCTTGCGCGGCACCACGGCCAGACGCAGATCAGCGAACCGTCCGTCCTGCACGAGTGACTTGTAGACGTCGAGAACGATCTTCTCCTCGTCGTTTCCGGTGCCCCCGGCGACCCAGAGCTTCGCGCCACTGAGGCCGAGTTGCTCGGCGAGGGTCTCGGCGCCTTCCACCCGATCCGCGGTCTGTGCCGTGTCGTATTTGAGGGAATTCGTCACGATGACCTGTTCGGGGGGGCAGCCCAGCGTGCGAAACCGCTCGGCGTATTCCTGTGTCTGCGCCAGGACGAGGTCGATCTTGCCGAAGAAGGTGCGAGTGAGGCGCTTGACTTTGCGGTACTGGGCGAAGCTCTTATCGCTGATGCGGCCGTTGATGACGACCACGGGGACGTTCCGCTCGTGCGCGGTGAAGACGAAGTTCGGCCAGACCTCCAGCTCCATGAGCAGGCACAGACGCGGATTGAGACGCTGAAACACCTTGCGCATGACCCGTGACAGATCGAAAGGAAAGTAGAAGACCTTCCACTTGCCGCCGAAGAGCTTCCCGGCCCGGGCATATCCGGTGTCGGTGGTCGTGCTGACGACGATCTCGAAGTCGTCGAATTGCCTCTCGATCTCCGCGATGAGGGTCTGGGCCGCATTCACTTCCCCGACGCTGACCGCGTGCAGCCAGATGCACGGCTTCCATGGATCGCGTCGGTCCACCTTGCCGAACCGCTGCCCCCAGCCGGCGCGGTAGCGATTATGCCGCACCATGCGATACACGACCACCGGGCTGTATGCAGCCGCCAGGAGCAGATAGAGTGAGTCGATGATGAACCTCATGCGTATCCTTCACAACTGAGACATCGCTGTGCGAAGACAGTATCATAGGGGGCGCAGTCCGGTGTGTCAAATCGTGTTGCGTGGGCTGCAGACCGTGTCCCAGACGTGGGATACGCTTGCCGCCGGTCTTATTCGGACGCAACCGATGCGGGCATCGCTTCCCGCCAGTGGGCGGCAAATATGGTCAGGTCGTCGTTGTCCACGATCCCATCCGGCAACTGTCTCGGGGCCAGGTCGGCTCTGGGATTCCAGCCGGCATCGTTGCTGGTGCTGAGCCACGCGCCGGCCAAGACCGCCAGATCGAGAGCATCGACCCTGCCGTCACCCAGGCCGGGAGCAATGTCGCCCACCGGAGGCAGGGCAATGCGCTTGAACTCCAGAGAGGGCACATCCTGACCGAGCAGACCTCCGCCCCGCAGGACGAGATTGAACTCGACGAACAGGTTCATGCCGATGATCCCCTCCAGATAGCCGCCCTCCGGCGAACCGATGTCCATCAGAACGACGGGAACATCGGAATAACTGATCCAGCCCCCGAGCGCCGGAATCTCCAGCGAATCGAGGAAGAACGCCGGCTGTATCGTTGTCTCGCCGGTGACATCGGTGATCTCCACCTCGAAGTCAGGCTGGGCGGGGTTCAGGCCCAACCGCGAGCCGATGCCGGACCCGATAACGGTCACCTGCGCGCCGGTATCCAGCATGAAACGCCGCTTGTCCAGTGCACTTCGGATGCCGTGGTGCAGGTCCACGCTGTCCACAAAGAACAGGCTCTGTGCCGAGACGCCCACGATAATGGAGGGTTGCCCCGGCTCGAAGATCAACTCGAAGATCGCCTCATAATCCGGAACGTACTGAATATTCATGCCGCCCGCCGGGATAAGATTGAGCGGGATGTAGCCCGCATACTCCGGAATGCGGCTATCGCCGAAGTCGTAGAATCGCATATCGGGTCCGACGTATTCGTTGCCGTCGTACGTCACGGCGATTTGCCGGTCGTTGAGAATGGTCGTCACGAAGTTCACGCTCAAAGGCGAGCCAATGGCAGTGGGCAGGTCCGGTCTTCCCGACGGCGGCTCGTCACCGACGACGATGGCCACATTGCTCTGCCCAACCATGCGCGAATCATCCGAGAGCATGCCGTTCGGATCGAGTGCCGCCAACCCATCTACGAAAAGAGCGAGTGGATAGCTGACGGAGGCAAAGATCGAGTTGGTGGCGCCCGAAAGCTCCACCTGGTTATCCGTCACGCGGTCAGTCGCAATTATGCCGGTCCGCTGTGCGGGGGCATATCCCATCACGTGGGCCCCGGCCCCCGTGTCGAACAAACCGAGGACATAATCGGCTTCGGGCCGGTCGGTCAGATACCTGCCCACGACCGAGCTGTGTGTCTGCGCCACCCAATCATCATCCGTAGAGGCCTTGTCGGTCACCGCGACGACGATATGCGGCACGAATCCCGACACGGGCGGCGCCTCGATGTGGATGTCGGCGGAGGCTGCAGCCGCCAAAGCCCGGACCGAGGCAGTGGGCTCTGAGGACGCAGCGATCTTAATATCGTTCCCTTCGGGGGGATTGCTCGGCTTTCTCTGTGCTTTCGGACCGATCGGCGGCGTCCTGCCCGAGGGAAAGCGGATCGCCTTGATGCGCCGGTTGCCGCCGGCTCGCCAATCCACCTGGCGGCGTTGCCACTTATCGACCGCCTCCTTTCTCTCGGAAGCCGCGACGGACTTCAGCGGGGAAGCGGCCTCGGCAGCTTCGTGATCGCCTTGCAGGCGGCTGCCGCCGTCCTGGGGAGACATCTGTGCGGAGACGGCCCAAAGCTCGACGTTCAAGTACAATACGGCGATGCATCCTGCGGCCAACACCCTCTTAACCATCAGTTCGGCTCTCCATATATAGACGCCCTCCTCTACCCCCGACACCAGCATTATACCATTTTCGGGGGTATCCACGCAAGCAAAGCGGCCTTGGGCGTATGCGGCCGGCCGCGGGTCGGAAGATTCTGGTGGAGAACTCCTTGACGGCAGGGGCGATTTTGCGTAAGAAAGGCAGAATACGATGGATCGTCCCCGTAGCTCAATTGGATAGAGCGTTGGCCTCCGGAGCCAAAGGTTAGAGGTTCGAATCCT
>CBFDBY010000072.1:0-32084 GCA_965603165.1 uncultured Phycisphaerae bacterium | reverse complement strand
AGGTCTGCGAGGCCGTCCACCACGCCCACCAGAAGGGCATCATCCACCGCGACCTCAAGCCCTCGAACATCCTCGTCTCCGTCCACGGCGACCGAGCGGTCCCCAAGATCATCGACTTCGGCATCGCCAAGGCGATCACGTCGCCGCTGACGGACAAGACTTTCGTCACCTTCCAGGGCCAATTGTTGGGCACGCCGGAATACATGAGTCCCGAGCAAGTGGACCTGGCCACGCAGGACATCGACACGCGCTCGGACATCTACTCGCTGGGCGTCGTCCTCTATGAATTGTTAGCCGGCGTCCTGCCCTTCGAGAGCGAAGCCTTCGAGCGCGCCGGCTTAGCTGAGATCCAGCAGACGATCCGCGAGCAAGAGCCCGCCTCCCCCAGCATCCGCCTGACGAGCTTAGGCGAGAAGGCCAAGACCATCGCCGCCAGTCGCGGGACGCAGGTCGTCCCCTTAGCCCGCCGTCTCCACCGCGAGCTCGAATGGATCCCCTTGAAGGCGATGCGCAAAGACCGCTGCCGCCGCTACAAATCCGCCTCGGAAATGGCTGACGACGTGCGGCACTATCTTGACGGGAACCCTCTCCTCGCCGGCCCCGAAACGACCATCTACCGCGTCCACAAATTCGTCCACAAACACGCCGGCTCTGTCACCACCGCCGCCCTCGTGGCCGCCGCCATCGTCCTTGGTCTTGTCATCAGTACCGTGATGTACTTCAGGTCGGAAGCGATGCGTATGCAGGCTGAGCAGGCACACAAAGCGGAGGCCATCGCGCGTTCAGAAGCGGAGCAAGCACAGAAGCGCGCGGAGGACGCAGAACTGGTCGCTGAGAAACAGCGAAGAGTCGCCGAACGGAAAGCTCAAGACTACCGGCGTTCCCTTTACTTCAATCGCATTGCTTTAGCCGGTCACAAATACCGCGAGGGAAACATGGGCCGTGCCCGCGAGCTGCTAGAGGTATGCCCTGATAATCTTCGCGGATGGGAGTGGTATCGCCTGTGGCGTCTGTCTAACCAAGCCCTACTGACACTCCACTGGCACGAGACAGATGTCATGTCTGTATCGTTCAGTCCGGATGGCAAGCGCGTTGTTTCGGGGCATGACGACACAACGATCAAAGTCTGGGAAACAGCAAACGGCAATGAACTGATGACACTCCGTGGGCACGAGGCAGCCGTTTGGAGCGTGGCATGTAGTCGGGACGGCAAGCGCATCGTCTCCGGGAGTTTCGATCACACGGTCAAGGTGTGGAATGCTACAACCGGCACCGAGTTGATGACGCTACGCGGGCACAAGGAAGCCGTCCGTTCAGTTGCATTCAGTTCGGATGGGAAGCTGATCGCCTCCGGCAGTTACGACGATACGGTCAGGATTTGGGATGCTGCGACCGGCGCCACGCTATTGACTCTCCGTGGGCATGCAGATGGCGTGGAGTCAGTCGCATTCAGCCCAGACGGGAAGCGTATTGTTACGGGCAGTGACGACAAAACAATCAAGGTCTGGGACGCTGTAACCGGTGTCGAACGGATGACTCTCCGAGAGATCATTTCGGAAGTGCATTCCGTTTCATTCAGCCCGGATGGTAAGTGCCTCGTTTCCGGCCACCAGGACAATACAGTCAGAGTCTGGGATGCCACAGTCGGCATCGAGTTGATGACACTGCGCGGGCATGACGGATCTGTCCGTGCAGTTGCATTCAGCTCGGATGGCAAGCTCATCGCCTCGGGGAGTTTCGACAAAACGATCAAGGTTTGGAATGCTGTGACCGGCGCCGAAGTGATGACACTCCAAGGACATGACCATTCGGTCCGTTCGATCACCTTCAGTCCAGACAGCAAACGAATCGTTTCGGGAAGCAGGGATACCACGATTAAGCTGTGGGATGCCGTTACTGATTGTCGAATGAAGATCTTACGTGGACATGAGAAAGGTGTCAGCTCCATAGTTTTCAGTCAAGATGGCAAGCGAATTATCTCGGGCGGTTCGGACAAGACTATCAAGATCTGGGACACCGAAACCGGCACAGAATTGATGAGCTTCAGCGGTGGGCGTGAGGGTGGGCCTGGGGCGATTTCGTTGAGCCCAGACGGCAGACACCTCATTTCAGGTGAAGACGACAAGACAGTCAAAATCTACGATGTATCAACCGGAGCCGAGGTGATGACTCTCTCTGGGCATGAAAGGCCGGTTTGGTCAGTAGCGTTTAGTCCGGATGGCAAACGGATTGTTTCGGGCAGCTTGGATAAAACGATCAAGATTTGGGATACGGCAACCAAAGAGGAACTTATGACGCTTAGCGGCCATGGCGATTGCCCTCTTTTTCCCGAGTTTAGCGCCGTTGCCTCGGTTGCCTTTAGCCCGGATGGCCAGCGCATCGTCTCCGGTAGTTTTGACTACACTGTGAAGGTTTGGGACGCAGCCGATGGCAGTGAGGTAATGACCTGCCCGCATGGCTCTATGGTCTACTCGATAGCGGTTAGCCCGGATGGCAATCGCCTCATCTCGGGAGGTTTGGACAAGATAGTCAAGGTCTGGGATGCGTCAACCGGTGCCAAGTTAATGGCTTTGCGCGGGCACTCAAAACAGATCATCCGCGTCGCATTTCACCCCGATGGCAATCGCATTGTCTCATTGGATAACAATAACACAGTCATAGTCTGGGACATAGAAACCGGAACAGAAGTGATGACTCTCCGCGGGCATAACGATAGGGGCATATCGTCAGTAGCGATAAGTCCGGACGGCAAGACCATCGCTGGCGGAGGCGACGGAGAGATCATGCTGTGGGAATCTGGCCCACGCCCCGCCGTTGTTGGTGCGGGTGAGAGTCAAGCCTCGCATACAGCCGAGTGACCCTTATGGTCATCGCAGGTTTGATTCGAAGAAAAGAGTGTTCGGGAAGTACCGTCAGTCAAGCACCGCACGGCACAGTCGTCGTCAGTGGCAATCTGATTGGCCCTATGACGTGCTGAGAACCGGACCGACTTGTCAACGTTGCTGGCAGTCACACAGAAGACAATCGTGCTGACGGAGTCGGAGGGGATGATCGAGGGCGAGAGGCCATGAGAAGCGATAAGTGACAAGGGGCAAGTGATAGCCTTCGCCATTGATGGTGGATTATTGACCGCTCTGATCCGTGTGAATCCCGCGTCACTTCGTGTCTACCAAGAAGAGAAAGAGACGGTGTGCACGGCACACCCTACCACGGCCTTCTCTGTCTGCGTGCATCGACGTTCATCAGCGGTTTCTCCTGAACAAGGGAGGCTCGATTCCTGCCTTGGCCGGAATGGCAAAGTCGAATCTGTGTGAATCCCGCGTCAACCCGTGTCTGACTGCTCTGACGGCTGCGCTCGTCCCCACCATCGCGACAGCGAATTCCACAGTCTTTGGTTGCGTTCCGTGGCGATATGTGTCACCCTGGTGAGGCCGCGGCATGGGCTGTGGGTGCAAAGACACGGGTGTTCACAGGATCGTGTATGGAACCGAACTGGCTGAGGTGGGCGAAGCAATTAGCCGCTCTGTCGCAAGACGGCCTAACCTATTCGCAGAGCCAATACGAAATTGAGCGGTATGAGCAAATCCGCGAAATCGCCGCCGAGATGATGTCGGCCGGCTCCGAGTTCGACGATCAGACTTTCGTCGAGCTTTTCGCGCGGGAGCAGGGCTACGCGACGCCCAAGGTGGACGTGCGCGGCGCCGCCTTCCGCGACGGCAAGATCCTGCTGGTCAAGGAGAAGATCGACGATGCCTGGACGCTGCCGGGCGGCTGGGCCGACCCGTGCCAGTCTCCGTCCGAGGCGGTGGTCCGCGAGGTCTTCGAGGAGTCCGGCTTCCAGGTCCGCGTGGCCAAGTTGGCCGCCGTCTACGATCGCAGCAAGCACCCGCACCTACCGCCGATGCCCTTCCACCTCTACAAGCTGTTCTTCCTCTGCGAGATCACGGGCGGCCAGGCAACGGAAAGCCACGAGACCACCGGCGTGGATTTCTTCGCGGAGGACCAGATCCCGCCGCTGTCGAGCTCGCGGACGCTGCCCTTCCAGATCGCCCGCATGTTCGAGCACGACCGCAATCGCGCCCTGCCCACGGAGTTCGACTGATGATCGTCACCCACGTGTCGCCCGCGCTTCGGTTGGCAGCGGCCCTGCAGAATGAAGGTGGAACATACTTGGCGAAGGGAGAATCCTCGCCGGGATCTTTCGCGCTGGAACAGTAGGTCCTTGACGGGGAGGCTGAGCCAGGACAGGATAGGCGTAGTCGTATGAGGAATCCCAGATGGACAACTTGAACTACGGAGTCATTGGCAACTGCAAGAGCGCGGCCCTGGTGAGCGATCGGGGCAGCATCGACTGGTGCTGCCTGCCGGACTTTGACTCGTCGTCGGTCTTCGCCAAGCTGCTGGATGAGGCAAAGGGCGGCTGCTTCGCGGTCGAGCTCGACGGGCCTTTCGAGGTCCGCCAGCAATACCTGCGCCGCACCAATATCCTGGTGACGACGTTCACCAACGGCGCCGACGCCTTCGAGTTGATCGACTTCATGCCGCGTTACAAGACCGAGCGCGGGTCCTATCACTGCCCGCCGGACGTCATCCGCTACATTCGACCCCTGTCGGGGACGCCGAGCGTGCGCTTCCACTATGACCCACGACCGGGCTATGCCAAAGACCCGGTCCGCGCCACGCTCACCCGCGAATTCCTCAAGCATTGCACCACCCGCGGACAATACGAGTCCGTGTATTTGTATTCCAGCCTGCCGCTCAAACGAATTGCCGAGGGCCGACCGGTCGAGATCAAACAAGACGGCTTCCTGCTGCTCAGCTACAACCAGAAACTCGTCCACCCCACGGTCGACTGGGCCGAGCTGGAACTCGAACGAACGAAGGTCTACTGGATGAGCTGGCTGGCCCGGACGACCGGGTTCTCAGACTACCGCGAGGCCGTCGAGCGCAGCGCCCTGGTGCTCAAGCTCCTGGCCTACCAGCAGACCGGCGCGATCCTCGCGGCCGCGACGACGAGCCTGCCCGAGACCATCGGCGACGTCCGCAACTGGGACTATCGCTTCTGCTGGATTCGCGATGCCTCCATGACCATCTCCGTGCTGACCAAGCTCGGCCATTACAACGTGGCCAAGCGCTTCCTGCAATTCGTTCTGGCGCTGGTGCCCTTCAAGGACGAGAAGATCCAGATCATGTACGGCATTCACCGGCAGAAGGTGCTCACGGAGCGCGAGTTGGACTGGCTCAGCGGCTACGCGGGCTCCCGGCCCGTGCGTGTGGGCAACGCGGCCTACGAGCAGAAGCAAAACGATATGTACGGCGTCGTGATGGACGTGATCTACCAGAGCCTCAAGATCTTCGGCCCGACCCTGGACAATCAGGAAGGACTCTGGACGGTCGTACGCTCGCTGGTCCGGCACGTGGCCAACAACTGGCGCAGCCTCGACTCGGGCATCTGGGAGTTCAGGACGAGGCGACATCACTTTACCTTCTCCAAGATCCTCTGCTGGGTTGCGGCGGACCGCGCCATGCGCATCGCCGAGCTCTTCCGAAAGACTCGCGACGCCCGCTACTACCGGGCGCTGCGCGACCGGATCAAGGCCGACGTGCTCGCGCGGGGCACCGACCCCGAGACCGGCGCGCTGACCCAATTCTACGGGAGCCGGAGTCTGGACTCGGCGAATCTCCTGGCCGAGCCCTACGGCTTCCTCAGCGCCTCGGATCCCGTGTACGTCAACACGGTAAACGACACGTACAAACGGCTGTCCAGCGACGGGCTCACGTACCGCTACCGCGGGCGGGACGATTTCGGCGTCCCCAAATCGTCATTCGCCGCCTGCACCTTCTGGATGATCAAGGCGTTGTATCGTGTTGGCCGCAAGAGACTGGCCCGGCAGCTCTTCCAGCGAGTCCTCAGTTACGGCAATCACCTGGGGCTGTTCAGCGAGGACATTGACGTTCGGACGAAGCGCTTGCTGGGCAACTTCCCGCAGGGCTACAGCCACCTGGCCCTGATCGACACCGCCATGGCCCTCTCAGACACCCCCGGGTAGTTCGGCCGGGAAGAGCCTTTTCAGACGCACGAGCCCGTCTCGTAAGTGCAGCACAGACGCAAAGACGACATTCGCGGCAAGATCCCATAGCTCAACGCCGGCGCCCCGGCTCACGAGGACTCCTCATCACATGGCCCATCTTCCACCGCCTCAGCCTCAGCCTCTGTATAAACCATGCGCCATTTTCCGCCCCGTGGGGCCATATTTCATGCCGAAGCCGAAGGTTTACACGGCCGTTTCGTAGTCGGAATGCAGCCATCTGCTTTATCCCGCTCTTCGGTCGTAGGCTTGGTAGACCAGGTCGAGCTCGGATTGTCTGGCTTCGTAGGTTTGCTGGAGGTCGGCGAGGAGGCCGGGGTTCTTGTAGAGCTCGGCGTCGCCGAAACGCTGCTTCATCTCTTCGATCTCGTGTTCCAGTTGCAGGATCGTCTCTTCGAGTTCGTCGACGGAGTACTTGTTGAAGCGCTTGAGCTCCTCCGGCGTCCGATTGGCCGGCGGCGCGATTTTGGATTTTGGATTTCGGATTGCGGATTGGCGCTTCCGGGTCTCGGCGGCCTGTTGCTGTTCGCGGGCTTCGACTCTCTTGCGGACGGTCTCGGCATAGACGGAATAGGCAGGGGCGCCGCTGATGAGTTCGGTGCGGCCAAGTTGGCGGTTGCCTAATTCGTCGGTGCCGATGACGAGGAGCTTATCCACGATCTGGTCGAGGAAGTAGCGGTCGTGACTGACGGTGATGATCGTGCCGGTGTAGTCGTCGAGAGCGGCTTCGAGCATCTCGCGGCTGGCGATGTCGAGGTGGTTCGTCGGCTCGTCCATGATCAGGACATCGGGCTGCGAGATGACGAGCTTGCAGAGCATCAGCCGGCTTCGTTGTCCGCCGCTGAGCTCGCCGCAGAGTTTGTACGCGTCGTCGCCTGTGAACAGGAAGGCGCCGAGGCGGTTGCGGACCTGCTCCGGCACGAGCTCGGGGTTGGCGCTGGCGGCCTCGTCGAGGACGGTGCGGTTCGGGTCGAGGATGTCGCCGTGCTGGTCGAGGTAGCCGATGCGGAGGTTCTCGCCCATGCGGATGCCGCCGGCGGAAGGCTCCATGCGGCCGAGGGCCAGCTCGAGCAGGGTGGTCTTGCCCGTGCCGTTGGGGCCGGTGACGCCGAGCCGCTCGCCGCTGAGGATGTCGAACGTCAGATTCTCGAACAGGGCCAGGTCGCCGAAGGACTTGCCCAGCCCCTCGTAGCGCAGGACGATGTCGCTTGTCTTGCCGGTTTTGCCGAAGGAGAAACTGATTGTCCTCTGGTCGGTGGGCCTTTCGAGGAAGTCGGGGTTCTCCTTGAGCAGGCGGTTCAGGCGAGTCTTGCGGCCGCGGGCGGTGCCCCGCATGCCCTCCTGGTCCTTGTTGCGGGCGATGAAGTCGCGCGTCCGCTCGACCATCTCGACCCGGCGTGTGTACTCGCGCTCCTGCTGCAGCCGGACGGTCTCTCTTGTCTCAACATAGTTGCTGTAGTTGCCCGGCCAGACCTTGGCCTGGCGGTTCTCGACCTCGATGATTTTGCACGCGACCCGGTCGAGCAGGTACCGGTCATGACTGATGATGACGGCGGCCCCGCGATAGTTGCCGATGAATCGCTCCAGCCATTCGGTGGCCTGCAGGTCCAGGTGGTTCGTCGGCTCGTCGAGCAGCAGCAGGTCGGTCTCCAGCATGAGGACCTGGGCCAGGCCCAGCCGGGACAACTGCCCGCCGCTCAGGGCGGTCGTCGTGACGTGGTGCAACTCCGGCTCGAAGCCCAGGGCGGCCAGCGTGACCTGGATGCGGGTCTCGTATTCGTAGCCGCCCGCGAGCTCGAACTCGTGGCACAGGCGGTCGTACTGCCTCATCTTTGCCTGCAGCGCCGCACCGGTCAGGATTTCCATCTCGTGAGAAGCTCTGTGAATCGCCTCCTGCAATCGGAACAGATGTTCGATGCCCGCGTGCATCTCCTCCAGAACGGTACGGTCGCCACCGAAGCTGGCCTCCTGCGGCAGATAGCCAATCCGCAGGCCCTTCTGCCGGATGACGCGACCCATGTCCGGAGCGATCTGGCCCGTGATGAGTCTCAGGATGGTCGTCTTGCCCGAACCGTTGGCCCCGACCATGCCGACCTTCTCGCCCGCGTGGAGCTGCAGGTCCAGATGGTCCAGCACGACCTCCGGGCCGAAGGCTTTATGAGTATCCTGCAATGTGACGATCGCCATGGACTACGAGTTTCTTACCGTCCTTATTCGGATCGAGCGCCGGACGTGCCCGGGACACGGTTTGCCCATCGATCCGTCCGTCCGAGCTCTTTGACATGGGCATGACGGCCTCGGCCGAAGCCCGTACTTATGCTACCCGTCGCCGCCGTTCGGTGCAAGTGCCGCTTGGAGAGGCGTGTCAACGGCTGTGCAAGGGCCAAAAAACAGACTTGCAATCCCCGGCCGATGGTGGTTTATTCTCAATAATCGACTGATAAGGAGCGTCTTACAGAGCATATGGCCCATCGATCAGCACAGAGGACGGCCGGGTTCGTCCCGCCTTGCCACCGACACAAACGTCGTACAGGGCAAAGGGTTGATCGGTCTGCATATCGTGCCGTTAAGCAAAACGGAGGTAACCCGTAGATACAGCATTGGAGAGTTCAATTATGGTGAAAAGACGAAATTGGACGAGACGAGAACTCCTGAGGAGTTCGGCCGCGGCGGCCGGAACTCTGGTCCTTTCCGGAGCGGCCGGACCGCTGGCGTTTGCACAGGGCAGCGACGAGATACGCGTCGGCGTGGTCGGCTGTGGCGGGCGTGGCTCCGGCGCAGCGCACAACTGTGTGGCCTCCTCGCCCGGCGTGAAGATCGTGGCCCTGGCCGATGCCTTCGAGGACCGTCTGAAACGCTTGAAGGACCAGTTCAAGGTGCCGGACGACCGCTGCTTCGTCGGCCTCGACGCCTATAAGAAGCTCATGGCCCTCGACGACATCAACCTGGTCATCCTGGCGACTCCTCCGGGCTTTCGGCCGAAGCAGCTTGCCGAAGCGATCAAGCAGGGCAAGAACGTTTTCATGGAGAAGCCCGTCGCCGTCTGCCCCGCGGGGATCAAGATGGTCATCGAGGCCTCCAAGCTGGCTTCGCAAAAGGGCCTCGGTATTGTCGCCGGTACGCAGCGCCGTCACCAGCATGAATACGTCGAGACGATGAAGCGCGTCCTCGACGGCGCGATTGGCGAGATTGTCTCGGCCCAATGCTACTGGAATATGGGCGGGCTCTGGGTCAACGAGCGCAAGCCCGGCCAGGGCGACGTCGATTGGCAGATCCGCAACTGGCTGTACTTCACGTGGCTGTCCGGCGACCATATCACCGAGCAGCACGTGCATAACATCGATGTGGTGAACTGGGCCTTCGGGGACGTCCTGCCTGAGACCATCCACGGCATCGGCGGCCGGCAATACCGCACGGACCCCAAGTACGGCAATATCTTCGACCACTTCGGCGTCGAGTTCACCTATCCCGGCGACGTGCGGACGATCAGCACGTGCCGCCAGATCGAAGGCACGGCGGGCAACGTCAGCGAGCGCGTGGTCGGCACCAAGGGCGTCACCAACTGTGCCGGTGTCATCCAGGGTGAGAACGCCTGGCGCTACAGAGGGCCCAGGAGCGACCCCTACGTCCAGGAGCACACCGACCTGATCAAAAGCATTCGTGAAGGCAAGCCGCTGAACGAAGGCGAGCGCATCGCCGGCAGTACGCTGTGCGCGATCATGGGACGCGAGTCGGCCTACTCCCGCCAGCAGTTCAAGCGCTCGTGGTTCATGAACCGCTGCACGCTGGACCTGCTGCCGCCGGACGACCTCAAGCTGAGCGACGCCAAGCCCGTTCCGCCGGTGGCCATCCCGGGTCAGTACGAACTGCCCGGAATGGGGCAGCGCGGTTGACGGCGGCGGACGGTGCATCCGCTGATTTGATGAAAACGGCTCGAAGATAGGAGATTCAGAATATGTCATCACAAGCAAACAGCGTATCCGGAACGAAGGCGGGCGTGGCCGCCGCGGCCGCGGCAATGGCCGGGATGGCGCACGCACAAGGATCCGGCAAGATCAAGGTGGGGCTGCTCGGCTGCGGAGGGCGCGGCAACGGCGCTCTGCGTCACTGTCTGCAGGCCGATCCCGACGTGGAGGTGATCGCGCTGGCCGATCTGTTCGAGGATAAGGTCAGGAGAACTCGCGACCGGATCATGAGAGAGGAGAAGTTCCAGGACCGCATCAAGGTCGACGACGACCACATGTTCTGGGGTTATGACTGCCATGAGAAGCTGGCCCGG
The DNA here is from genome assembly GCA_965603165.1 of uncultured Phycisphaerae bacterium. Classification (GTDB taxonomy): domain Bacteria; phylum Planctomycetota; class Phycisphaerae; order Sedimentisphaerales; family Anaerobacaceae; genus PLanc-01. Next base: position 21,716 of record CBFDBY010000072.1, on the reverse strand, counting down.
TGCGAGGCCGACCTGCTGTGTATGGCGACGGCCCCGGCCTTCCGCGGCCGGCAGATGATGGCGGCGATCAAGGCCGGCAAGCACATCTTCACGGAAAAGCCCGTAGCGACCGACGTGGCCGGGTGTCGCGAAGTGATCGCGGCTTCGAAGTTGGCCGAGAGCAAGGGCTTGGCCATCGTTTGCGGCACGCAGCGGCGCCACGAGTTCAGTCGTTTGGAGCTGATGAAGCGAATCCACGACGGCGCGATCGGCGATCTGGTCGGCGGCCAGTGCTACTGGTACGGCGGCGGCATCTGGTTCCGCGGCGCCGAGCCCCAGATGAGCGAGCTGGATTGGCAGTGCCACAACTGGTACCACTTCACGTGGCTCTCAGGCGACCAGATCTGCGAGCAGCACATCCACAACATCGACGTGCTCAACTGGTGCTTCCAGGGCCCGCCGGCCAAGTTCATGGCCGTGGGCGGCCGCCAGTGGCGCAGCAGCAACGAGGACCAGGTCAGGACGGCCAAGGCGGTCTGCCGCAAGTACACCGGCAGCGAGGAGAACTGGGAGAAGTTCAACGGCGATATCTGGGACCACATCTACGCCGAGTTCGAGTACCCCAACGGCGCCCGCTGCCTGAGCTTCAGTGGACACAGCCCGGGCAAAGGACGCAACGGCGAGAAGATCGTCGGCACCAAGGGCACCAGCGACTGCAACCACAACATCAACGGCGAGAACGCTTGGCGCTACGAAGGCAAGAACGTGAACGGCCAGCAGCAGGAGCATATCGACCTGATCAAGAGCATCCGGGCGGGCAAGCCGCTGAACGAGGGTGTCCGGATCGCCGAGAGCACGCTGACGGCCATCGGCGCTCGCATCGCGGCGTTTACGGGCCAGGTCATCACATGGGATTGGCTGATGAAGGAATCGAAGCAGAGCCTCGTGCCGAGCCAGGCGGACCTCATGGCCGGCAAGCCTCTGTACCACCCCATCGCCACCGGCCGCGATCCAATGGTGTAACTTCTCGTCGTCGAGGACGCCTGCAACCGCCGGCGTCCGACGGAAGTGTATAGCCAGGGCCCGACGTAGCGAACGAAGCTCGCGTCGGGCCTTTTTCTTGATGACGTTTTGTGGTGAACGCGCATGAGAACACGGCGGGCCCACATCCAGGCGACAGCGGTAGGGTGGGCTCTGCCCACCGGTCCTCTTTGAAGGAGAGCGGAAGATGGCACACGTCTTTCTTGCGATCGCGCTGTTGTTCGCGGCCAATCAGCCCAACACCGCGAACGACATTCCGGAGGCGATCCGGCGGTTCTTCGCGTCGCCGGCGGAGTTCGCCGACGATTTCGGCGACTACCGCTCGCCTCTGCAATTCGACGACGGCACCCTCGTCCGCACGCCGGCCCAGTGGCAGAGACGAAGGGCGGAGATCCTCGCCGCGTGGCGAAAGCTGACGGGCTCCTGGCCTCCGCTGATTGAAAGGCCGAACGTCGCATACATCAAGCAGGATCAGCGTGGAGACCTGATTCAGCACAAGGTTGCGGTAGAGATCGCGCCCGGCGGGCAGACCGTGTCCGGCTACCTGCTCGTTCCCGATGGCGAGGGCCCGTTTCCGGCCGTACTCGTGGTCTATTACGATGCCGAGACCGGCGCAGGCCTGGGCAAGGAGCTGCGCGATTTCGGCTATCAGTTGGCGAAGCGAGGCTTCGTGGCTCTCTCGGTCGGGACGCCGGAGTTTGCCAGCCTCAACGCCCCGTACAAGCCGCTCTGGCACGTGCCCGCAGGGCAAGCGCCGCTTCAGCCGCTTTCCGCCTTGGCGTACGTCGCCGCCAACTGCCACACGGCCCTGGCGAACATGCCCAACGTCGATCCTGCGCGAATCGGCATCGTCGGCCACTCCTACGGCGGCAAGTGGGCGATGTTTGCCTCATGCCTGTACGAGAAGTTCGCCTGCGCCGTCTGGTCCGACCCGGGGATTGTCTTCGACGAAACCCGCCCGAACGTCAACTATTGGGAGCCGTGGTACCTCGGCTGGGACCCGAAGCTGCAACGACAGCGAGGCGTCCCGAGCGACACGCGCCCGCGCACCGGCCCATACAGGACCATGATCGAGACAGGTCGCGACCTGCATGAATTGCATGTCCTGATGGTCCCGCGACCGCTGCTCGTCTCCGGCGGCGCCGAGGACCCACCGAACCGCTGGCAGGCCCTGAACCACGCCGTTGCGGTCAACAAGTTCCTGGGCTACACCAACCGCGTCGCCATGACCAACCGCGAAACCCACGCCCCCACCCCCGCATCCAACGCCCAGATCTGCATCTTCTTCGAGTATTTCCTGAGGGCTGCTTCGCTCGCCGGCGTTACGGAGCGTGACAGCTTTTGATGATGAAGCCGCCTGATTTTTCCTCGGGCTCCAGTTCGAGGATGCCGCGCGCCTGGGCCTCCTCCAACATCTGGCTGAACGAGCGAAAGCCGTAATAGGACTCGCTGAAACCGGGCTTGCGACGCTTCAGCGTCTGCTTGATCATGGAGCCCCAGATCTTCTCGCCTTCGCCGCGTTCTTCGACCAGGGCCTCATAGGTCTCGACGATCAGGTCCCATGCCTCCTGTTTCTTGTCGGCGGCGGGCTTGGCGGCCTTGGCCGTCGAGCCCCGTGCCGGCTTGCGCCCGGCCCCTTTGCCGCCGTTCTTCTTGCGGGGCGGTTGGCGGCGCACGAGATCGTCGTAGTAGATGAATTCATCGCAATTGGCGATCAGCAGGTCCGACGTCGAGTTCTTGACGCCGACCCCGATGACGATCTTGTTGTTTTCCCGCAGCTTGCTGACGAGCGGGGAGAAATCCGAGTCGCCGCTCAAGATCACGAAGGTGTCGAGGTGCTCCTTCGTGTAGCAGAGGTCGAGCGCGTCCACCACCATGCGAATATCGGCGGAGTTCTTGCCCGATTGCCGTACGTGCGGGATCTCGATCAGCTCGAACGACGCTTCGTGCATGGGCGGCTTGAACTCTTTGTAGCGGTCCCAGTCGCAGTACGCCTTCTTGACGACGATACTGCCTTTGAGCAGGAGCCGCTCGATCACCTTGTCGATGTCGAATTGGGCGTAGTCTGCGTCGCGAACCCCTAATGCGATGTTCTCAAAATCGCAGAAAAGCGCCATGTTCTTCGTCTCAGCCTGATATGCCATGTCCTATCCCTCATGACTGTGATATTCGATCGTCCCAGACACTCCCGGCACCCGGTTCTTCTTTGCCTGAACAAAAAATGATAGCACGCCGCGTGCGGCGAATCAACAAGTTTGGCAATAAGAGTGTATCTTGAATCCCGCCCAAAAACCTGATTCCGGGATGCTCTTGGGTGAAGAATTCCTCTATTTGTCAGGTGACAAGGAGGGCGGGAGAGAGTGTGGTTGCCGTTCGGCCGGGAGAATGGCGAGGTCCAGCCAGCGGCTTCTTTTTCGGATGCTCAGCAGGCCGACCGGTTCGTAGTTGTCCATGAAGAACTCCGTGACTTCGGGGTCGATGGACTGCACGGATGTGTCCAGATTCACGAGTTTCGGACTGATTCTCCCGCTGCGTAAGTCCTCGAGAAGCTGTTGCCTTTGTTCCTCTGTCAGCAAAGGGTTGATGTCGCCGTGCGGAAACCAGTAGAACCAGGCGTGGGGACGGAAGACGCCGATGCCGGACCATCCGTCCATCACCGTCTCCTGCGGTGTGGTGTTTTCGAGAACGTACCGAAGGATGGCAAGCTGCCGATGATTGTCCCATTCGAAGGCGGCGCGGACCTGGTTGAGCGGATAAATGCTCCAGAGCAGCAGCACCAGCGCCAGTGCCGGGCCACCCTGGCCGAAGGAGATCGGGATCAGCGCCAACGTCAACGCAAAGACCGCGACGAAAACCTGGACACACAGATCCACCGTATAGTCCGAGCTCATGAGGGACCACCATAGTCCGAACCCCGTCACGATTGCGAACGTCCCAGCGATGGTGACGGCACGAGACAGCCGGAACTCGGATGGAATGCGTTCATGCAGGAGCAGGAGCAAATCGACCATGTCAACGAGCCCAGCCGCAGCCAGAAGGCCGAGCAGGGGAAGAAATGTGAGGAAGTACTGCCGGTACGGCTGAGGGAGCAGGAACAGCCCGAAGATGAGCCCGAGCGTATTGACGACCAACACGAAATCTCCGCGACGAAAGGCCGCCCCTTTGAACATGCCGACCGCCGCGTGCGCGCAACCGATCGTGCCAAGACCAAGGATAATGGGATTCTGGGATAGGACGGTTCTGATCGTTCCGTATGGAGGAAAGTGATTTGCCACCCGCAGGTTCAGCAGTAGATTGAATTCCACGAATTCGTACAGACTATTCCGCCACGCGAAATAGCCGAGTGTAATCGCGATGGGCACAACGAACCCGGCCAATTGCCAGAGGATGTTGTGACAACGCATCTGGAACGTGCCGTGGGAGCGCCGCTCAGCCGCGTACCAAATCATGGCGAGAGCGAAGCCGGGAAAAGTGAACAGCATCTTCTGCGTTGTCAGAACGGCCAGACCGAGCAGTGCGCCGCTGCCGAAAAAGAATCCTCTTGTCTGTCTTGCGCGCGCGTCGGATTGCTTGACGGCGTGAACGACGAGAAGAAGGCACGCCATCCAGAAGGCCGCACAGAGCACATCCGGGCGGACCTCCAGCGTCTTCTTGAGAAAGGTGATCGTACTGGACGCAAACACCGCTCCCACAAGGCCGACGCGCCAGTCGTGCCACCGCCACCCCAGCCACAGGATCAGCAGCAGGGCCAGGGCCGTCAGCATACACATGAGTTGGCGCGCGAAGATCATCATCGCCTTCGCCTCGGCGAAACTGGTCTCGACGTCGAAGAAAGCGAAGACGGGCGCGAGGAAGAAGTACAGAGCGGGCGTATGGTGCTCGAAGTAGTCTCGATAGGGTAGGAATCCCTTGGACAGCAGCCAGGAGGCGTGCAGGTGCTCAAACTCATCCGGGTCGAACGAACGACGCTGGAGCAGCCAGAGCCGGGGAGCGAAGGTGGCGACGAGCAGGGCGATTCCCATGAGGACCAGCAGGAGATCCAGGCGTCTGGTGCGGGCGATCCTCTGTATTCTCATGGCAAAACCACAGCAGCACATTCGATTTCCACTGACAATCGTGGCTGATTCTGCGGTGGCCGGCTGGTCCGGTCGAGTAAAAGTTGGGTAAACGCCGGCCTCGCAGCCGCATTGCCGGGTGCCCAGAGGCGATGCGGCGTCACGATTTTGACCTTTTGGCCGGCGCGGTTTGCCGGTAGAATCCCACGCGTGCAGAAGGGCACCACGTGTCCAAGTGAATTTGTCTTAGGTTGAGACAATGTCAGGGGACGGCATGGACGAGAAACACTGGAGCATGAACGAGGTATTGGATTTTGCGATTGCGCGGGAGATCGAGGCAAGTGAGTTCTATACCGACTTGGCGGCCCAAATGGACGCCCCGGCGATGAAAAAGGTGTTGGAGGATTTCGCCAAGGAGGAGATGGGGCACAAGACCAAGCTGGAGGCCGTCAAGCGGGGCGAGTACGTCTTTGGGGCCGGCGCCGGGCCGGCAAAAGGCCTCGGACTCGCGGAGTATCTCGTGGAAGGCGAGCCATCGCCCGACATGAGCTATCCCGAGGCGCTGATCCTGGCGATGAAGAAGGAGAAGGCGGCCTACAAGCTGTACCTGGACCTGTCCGCCATGGCCGGCGACGACTCCTTGAAGAACCTGTTTCTCTCGTTAGCGGGCGAGGAGGCCAAGCACAAGCTGCGCTTCGAGATCGAGTACGACGACAACATCCTCCGGGAAGGCTGAGGCGGGCAGCCTCAAAGCCGAAGGTCCTGGCGATAGTTGAGTCTCGACGCGTCCGCGCCATTGATGGCCTGCGCTCGGCGGCATACCCGGATGGAGACTGCTGGGAGAAGTGAGATGAAGAAGTACAGCATTCCATCGTTGATGGTCTTGGTCTTTATTGCGTGCGCGAGCCGCGCGGCTTGGGAGGGTGAGCCCGTGTATCCGGGGCAGCAGTGGGCGACGAAGTCACCGGAGGAGGTGGGCTTGTCGATGGCCAAGCTCAAGGCGTTCAGTGATTACGCCGGCGGGTTCGGCTGTGTGGTCCGGCACGGCTACATGGTGTACACGTGGGGCGACGCGTCCCGGCGAATGGATGTCGCCTCGGCGGCCAAGCCGGTCTACGCGCACCTTCTGTTCAAGGCGGTCGAGGACGGACGGATCTTCAGCGTCGATGAGCCGGTTTGCAGATGGGAGCCGCGATTGAAGCGCATCAACGGCGACCTGCGCTGCAAGGATTCGCGCATCACCTGGCGGCACATGGCGAACCAGGTCTCCTGTTATGGTCTGGTCGAAGAGCCCGGCACGGCGTACGCCTACAATGACTGGCAGATGTCGTTGCTCTTCGATACGTTGTTCACCAAGGTCTACGGTGCAACACACAAGACGGTCGATGCGCAAGTCTTGCATCCGCAACTCACGAATCTGATCGGCTGTGAGGACAATCCCACGTTCATGGCATTCGGCCTGGGGGACCGGCCCGGGCGGTTGGCGATCTCGCCGCGCGACTTCGCCCGGTTCGGGCTGCTTTACCTGCGCGGCGGCAGGTGGAAAGAGCGACAACTGCTCAGTCCGGAGCTTGCGCGAATGGCAGTGACGGACCCGGTGCCCAACTCGATTCCACGGGCGGGCACGGAGGCGGCGGAGATGATCCCCGGTCAGCGGAGCATCGGCTCGCGGCGGATCCCGGATAACCAGACCGACCACATGGGCAGCTACAGTTGGCTATGGTGGATCAACGGCGTGGACCGCGAGGGCAAGTGGCACTGGCGGGACGCGCCGCTTAACGCGTTCGGCTGCTTCGGCCACGGCGGCAAGCGAGCCATAGTTGTCCTGCCCGGGCTCGATCTGATTGTGAGCTGGAACGATACCCGCATCGAGGGGCGCGACATGGAAAACAAGGCCCTGGCCCTGCTGCTCGACGCGGCCAAGGAGAAGCGCCGAAGCCGGGACTTTGACAATATCCGGATGTGGGAGTGCGTCGAGTGGCAATCGCCGGACGTCGAGTACACGGGCAATCCGTTCGATGTCACGGCGACGGTGACGTTCCGACATTGGGAAAGCGGGGCCCAGCGAACAACGCAGATGTTCTATGACGGCGAGGGCAGGTGGAAGTTTCGCTTTCCCGGAACGCTCGCTGGCTACTGGACGTTCCAGACGTCCAGCAATGTGCCCCGCCTGGATGGTCATTGCGGTGCCGTGGAAGTCTTCGACAACGACGACGAGACAGTCAAAGGCTTTCTGACACACGTGGGCAATAAGTATGCGATCCAGGTGCACGATGAGACGGATGTCCGCGGTTATCTGTTCAATGTCTATATGGACTGCGTCAGACATCCGACGTTCCTCGACGACTTTGGATCGAACCTGGCGGCAGTGAAGGAGAAGGCTCTGGCCTATTTAGCCGATGCGCGGGCCAACGGTTTCGAGGTCATCTTCATCCACGTTAACAGCAATTGGCTCAAGTTCGGTGTGCGCGAGCACGACAAGCACGACAGCGTCAACCCGGATCCACTCACGTTTGACGTGCTGGAGACGATCATCACTGCCGTGCACCGGGCCGGCGGGCGGGTGCACATCTGGGCGTGGGGCGACGAGATGCGCAGGTGGACTCCCAGGGGTGTTCCGGGCGGGATCAACGGTGCGGCCGACCGGCGTCTGCAGCGGTACATCGCTGCCCGGCTCGGGCCGCTGCCCGGCTGGACGATGGGCTATGGCTTCGACCTGCACGAGTGGACGAACGAGGCCCAATTGAATGCCTGGGCCGAGTATCTCCACGAGCACATGGGCTGGCAGCATCTGCTCTGCGCACGGGGACACCGCTTGCACGGCTCATACAATGTCAACTCCTACGACGGCTTCGGACGCGACGTCCCGTTGGCAACGACGGCCCACGGTCCGCAGAGCTACGAGGAGATCGTCGAGGATCTGAACGGCGATGTCACGCGACCGCACCTGTACGAGGAGCGACACAGCTACCTCCGCGAGGGGTTCACGCTCGATATGGACGGCACGCGCCGGCTGCTTTGGTGGGAGGCGATGGCCGGCGGCATGGGCGGCTTTTTCGGATTCTATCCGGATAGCCCGTATCCGTATCCGAATCCGGAGCAGTTGCGGATGCATTACGACTTCTGGCGCAAGGGCGGGCGATTCGTGCTCGACATGCAACTTGCGAACGAAATGATCGAGTCGGGCCATGCTCTACGGTCGCCGTCGAGCGATAGCGCCGTTCTCTACAGAGAGGATGCGGATCGGCTCAAAGGTGAGCTTCCCGCCACAGCGAAACGGCGTGCAGTCGTCGCCTTCGATACTTTGAAGGAAGCGTCTCGGCAGGATGTGGGGAAATATCCGTCTTCGAGCAGGCCCTTCGCATTTTCCGCGCCGTATCGCTCAGATTGGGTTTGTGCGGTGGGGGACTTCGGTGGACGGGCCGGAGGGGAACTGAGTGGATTCCAGGGCCGGATCACGGTGGACCCGAAGCAGCCACAGTGGCCGGTCTATGTGCGCCCCGGCAGCGATGATGCAAAGCCGTTCTTGCTGTGCGGGCCGGGCGATCCCGAGGATTTCCTCTATCGGGGCGCACTGAACCCGGACGGCACGCGCGACGGCGACCAAATGCGGTTGATCGACAAGCTCAAGGGCACGGGGGCCAACTGCATCTACCTCATGGCCGTGCGCTCGCACGGCGGCGACGGCGATGCCACGCACAATCCTTTTCTCGGCCACGATCCCGCCCAGGGCGTCAATCCTGCGGCCCTCGATCAGTGGGAGCAGTGGTTCACGGAGATGGATCGCAGTCGCATTGTGATCTATTTCTTCCTCTACGATGACAGCACGCGGGTATGGAACACGGGTGACGAAGTCGGCGAGCGGGAACGTGAATTCATTCGGACGCTCGTGAATCGGTTCGAGCACCACGGGCATCTGATCTGGTGCGTCGCGGAGGAATATGGGGAGCGACTCACCGCGGAGCGGGTCCGGCGAATCGCGGCGTTGGTCCGGGCCGAGGATGATTTCGACCATCCCATCGCCGTGCATAAGAACCACGGGCTGGATTTCTCCGAGTTCGCGGACGATCCGAATATCGATCAGTTCGCCATCCAGTACAACGTGCCGACCGCTGAAGAACTGCACGTGGCAGTCGTCCAGGCATGGCGGGAGGCGCGCGGCCGCTACAGCTTGAATCTCGCCGAGGCGGCGGACTGGGGCGTGGGTCCGGAATCGCGGGGCAAGTGCTGGGCATGTGCCATGGCTGGAGCGTCCGTGATGGTTCTGCGGATGGACGTTGCCGGCACGGCCACGAGCGACCTGAGGGATTGCGGCAACGTGGTCCGGTTCTTTGACAGGGTGGACCTGACTGGGCTGGAGCCGCACGACGAACTGGCACACGCGGACACACAATACGTATTGGCACTCCCCGGCGAACGTTATGTGGCCTATGCTGCGGACCGCCCCGACTCAGTCGGATTGAAAGCAGTGCGGGCGGGAACCTATCACTTCGACTGGTTTGACTGTGCCGCGGGAACGATCGTGGCCCGGGAAGCGGTGATCGCAGAACCCGGCAACCATGCTTGGCCGATTCCCGGCGATATCGGGGACGAAGTCGCCGTTTACATAAGACGGATTGCCGATTGACACCGCGGGACCTGCGGCTGTCCGGCCAAAGATTGTGTACTCAATCGCAGAATAAACGCAACAGATCCCGCTTAACGGCGTCCTATTAATGGGTGTTTGCCCCAGACGCACGGCGGCCCGCGAGCACGCCAGAGTAAGCAGATTTGTCAAACAGTGAAGGGCAATGACTGTGAATCGTCCTAATGCGGGAGTTTGGCTTAGTCTCGGTCTGATTCTCGCCGTTTGCGTCGGCTTGTTCGCTGGAGGCGCCATACCGCCGGAGAGGCCAGAGACTGGGCCTGACGTATTTCACGATGAGCCGGCGGCGCGGGCGCTGTATGAGCGGATGGTCCAGGCGATGCGAGGGGCCAGAACCTTGTCGTACACGGCCAAGCACGCATTTGGCCGGGAGGGTTGGGTGCAGAGCTTTGGCAAGTACCGGATATGGTTGAAGAAGCCGAATCGTTTCCGCGTCGAGACGCTGAATCGGGACGGCAGTCTTCAGGGAACGCTCGTCGGCGATGGCGAGCATTTGTGGCTCTTCTGGTCCGGGGACCGGCCGAGGCTGCAATTCGAGGAGGACGAGACCTACGAAAAGACGCGGAAGAACGTGTACATCACCAAGAAGACGCCTCTCGCGCGGCATTCGATCGGCCACGAGGTGGCCTGGATCGGCGGGGGAACGATCGTCGATCCGAGTACCTTCCACGGCTACACGGATTCGCTGCATCCTTATCTGGACGGGGCCAAGAAGATGGGTACCGAGGATGTTGCAGGCGAGGCGTGTGACGTTATTGAAGTGAGCTTCATGAAGCATCAGCGAAGCTGGTATCTGTGGTTGTCGCAGAAGGATCATCTGCCTCGGAAGATGAAGGAGGTCGTTCGTGTCTCGGAGGACCTGGTCATTCTTGAGTCATGGTTCGACCTCGTCATCGATGGGGAGATCCCGGATGACAAGTTCGTGTGGACGCCGCCGGAAGGGTGGCGGCCGTGGGAGAGGCCGGACCCGGCCGAGCAGCTCTTGAAGCCCGGGACGCCGGCGCCGGATTTCGAGTTGACGGCGGTGGATGGGAGCAAGATCAAGCTCTCGGATCATCGGGACAAGATCGTGTGGCTCTACATGTGGAGGGCCGGGTGACCGGCTTGCCGCGAGGAGATGTGTCATCTCCAAAAGCTTCATGAGAAGTACCGCGACAAGGGGCTGATGATCCTCGGTTTCAACTGCTCGGACGATAAGAAGATCGCGATCGAGTTCCTTCGTGAGAACGGGGCGACATTCCCGATGGTTCTGGATTCCTCCGAGGCGGCGGTTCAGATCGGTTTTCGCGGCTACCGGATGCCGGGCGTACCGGTGAACTACGTCATTGACCGCGAAGGGAAGATCGCCGGCGCGGTGTACGGCTACGAGAAAGGCCACGAGCGCATGCTCGCCGCGTTGAAGAAGGCGGGCCTCAAGATCGAGGGAGAATAGTCGTTGCGAGTCAGCGGACCGCTGACGGTTCCGCCGTGGTGTCGAGAAAAAGCGGCCCGGAGGGCGCCTTCCACACCATGCACAAGGGTTCTTCGCGACGATCCCATCCATCCTCGTCCCACGTCGCGTTCGTCGAATAATGATACCGACCTGACCCCGCGTGGTGATATTCGTACAGGCAGACCAGGCGTGCGTTTCCGCTCTCTTCCTCAGACAGCGGCATGGCGCGGAACAGCGGCTCGGCGGTTGTCCTGTCGGATTCAGTCATGAGGCGAACATTCCCATCGGACTGCTCGTTTGCGTAAACCGCGATCAGACCTTCGGCAGAGCGGCTCGGTTCGCCGGCGTAAAACGCCACGGCTTCGACGGAACCCCATTGTCCGGCGCGTGTCACGCCATCGCGCAGCAGATAGGTCGTCCGAGCTTCCTTGTCTTTCACCTGATAGACGGCCGCCGGAAGAAGCAGACGAGGGTCATCCAGGTTCAGACGGTACATGATCTGGTTGTAGTCGTATCGAGGTGTTGCGTTTTCTTCTGAGCCCGAGAAGGTGAAGGAATATGTGCCCTCGAAGAAGATGGTCCGGCCGTCGTCTTGGTCGAAGTGTGGATGGTGCTTGGGGTTGTAGAAAGAGTACTTGTTGTGCGTCACGATCTTGCGGGCATAGACCCACAGCCCGATCGGTGTATCCGCTTCGGCGTACCAGACTTCGCCCAGGTTGGAGGGCTTGCCAAAGTGCTGAACGAAGATGCCGATCCATCGCTGCCGGTGCCTGTTGAAGTAGACCGTCCCGTTGTGGGGAGAGATTCTGCGGCCTGATTCAATATCGTACACATGCACGTCCTCGGCCTCCTCTGCGAGCGCCTTGGTGACGGCAGGTCTGGCGGCAGGGTCGTCGCCGGTCAGATCGGCAAAGCGGACCCAGCGGCAGGATCGCTCCGGCCGGCCGGCAGCATTCCCGGTCTCCAGGGCCGTCCAGATCTCATAACGATTGGCATCGACGACGTCACCCCACTGCGCGCGAACGCGCAGCCGGGGGCCCATGGGCGACGGGCTGGTGAAATAGTAGTACTTCCGTCCGCCGACGCTTACCGGATAAGCATGCCCCGTGTTGGCATAGGGCAGGAAATCCAGCTTCTCGCGCACCAGCGGCTCGAAGGTCTGTGTGGCGTCGTTGAAGACGACCAGTCCCCGTTCAAGCACATGCCCGAGGTCCTTCAGTCGCGCGAACTTGGCGACCATGCGCTCGCGGCCCGCATGGTCCTTGACGGTCAGCAGGCCGTCGAGCCAGACCAGCCCCGGTTCTTTCAACGGAGACATCGGCCGACTGAAGCCTTTCTCATCGACGAAGTATTCGAGATCGACACCAACCGCCGGGTCCAATCCTCCCCGTCCGGGAAGCTCAGATACGGCCCCGGACATCTGGAAGTTGCCCAGGGGATACGAAGGCCGGCCTGTGTCACCCCACATCCAGAACAAACAGCCCCGATAGAGACACGTGAATACCGAATCCTGTCCCGCAACCTGTCCGTTCAGAACGGGATTCTGTAGGGGGGCCGGGCGACCCGTCAGGACGCTGTCCCGATAGATCCCCTGGCCCGTCACGCGGTACAGCCGTTCGGCGATATTCAGCCGGTCGATCTGGAGGACCTCGCTCGTGCCCGGTGTTGTCTTCAACCTGACGCCCTGGAACCCGAATCCGTCCTTGGGAAACTCGTAGCCGTGACTTTCGACGAAGAAAAAGACCTCTCTGTCCATCAGGCCCGGCTCGTGAAAGGCGACGAGGCCGCTGCTGTCCGTGAAGTAGCGGACGTTATTGGTGGTGCGCAGCTCGACGAGAGGCACGCCCCGACCGCTCTGGCGATCGACCACCTGAATCGTGAAGTACTCACTCGCGGGGCCTTCGGGGGACGCCGTTTTCAGCCCATCGGCCGCAGGTAGATCAACACCCAATACCGTCACGGCCATCGCGGCCAGGACGAGGATCAGGTTCTTTCGTTGTATTGTGTTCGTGACTTCGTACATCATTTCAGTTTCTCACCTGAAGCCTCGGAGGCCATCTTGTTAGCTATTTTCGTGAAAACACTCAGAACGTGATTTGGAAATCGGTGTACCGGGGACTGTAAGCGGCCTGTTCGATCCGGGTGTCACGGATGTAGCCGCCGAAGAACTCCTGGACCTCTCGGATGCAGTTGTCCACCTCTTGCGCCGGTCCCTGGGCGAACATCTCGACCGTACCGTCAGGCAGATTCCGCACAAAACCCGTCACATCGTAGCGGGCGGCAATACGTCTGGCCGCGTAGCGGAAACCCACGCCCTGCACGCGGCCCCGGAAAATGGCCTGTTTGGCCGTCTGGTCCATGGCTTCTCGTCCGTTTTCCGTTGATCCCTCTCGGCTCGGGATCATCCTGCAATCGCATTTCGTTGCACGATCATCCTACCGACGCGCTCGCGCGTGTGCAAGGAATACCCATTCGCGTGCATTCTCACAGATTGTCATTCACGGATGACCCACGGCGGCTTATAATGCCCTCGAGTTCGTGGGCTATGATTCGAGTATTATGCGAAGCGTAAGAAAACAAATTGAGATGGATGAGCAGATCTACCAGCTCAGCACACTGGTGGCGGGTGACTTCTCGCTTCAGGAGGTGCTGGACAAGCTGGCGGAGGCGGCCGTGAAGATCGTTGGGGCCAAGGCGTGTTCGATCCGTCTGCTCGACGAAGAAACCAACGATCTGAAGATGCGCAGCACGTACGGACTCAGCGAGGAGTACCGCGGCAAAGGCGTTGTCACGAAGGACAACGCGGTCATCAAGCAGGCGTTTGCGGGCGAGGCCGTTGTGATCGACGATATGCGCGTCGACGGGCGCATTCTGTACCGGGAGGCCACGCTCAAGGAGGGCTTGGTCAGCCAGTTGACGGTCGCCATGCAGTTCCGGAATCAGCCCATCGGGGTGTTGCGGCTGTACAGTCCGAGGTCTCGGGATTTCACGGAAAATGATATCGTCGTGGCTCGGGCGGTCGCCTCCCAGTGCGCCGTAGCGATCACGAATGCGAAATTCTATGCGGAGGCCATCCAGGCCCAGCGATTCGCCGAACAGATGCGCCTGGCCGGCCTGATTCAACGGCGGATGATTCCCGAGAAGGCCCCGAAGGTCAACGGATTGGACATCGCCGCGACCTACATTCCCTGCTTCGACGTGGGGGGCGATTTCTATGACTTTCTGCCCATCAACGAGAATCGGCTCGTGATTACGATTGCCGATGTGATCGGCAAGGGGGTCCCGGCGGCGATCATGATGAGCTGGTTTCGCGGCGCGGTCCAGGCGTATACCGAGGGATTTCGGGACGTCCTGCGTGACACGGGGGCAATGACGGGAGACCTCAACAGCGGCTTGAAGACCGCCATTCGCACCCGGAATTCGATCGAGAATTTCAACAAGATGGCCTGCCTCGAATGTCAGGACGGCGAGTTCATCACGCTGCACTACGCGACAATCGATGCGGCCGAGCGAACTATCACGTACTGCAACTGCGGCCACGAACCGACCGTGCTCATTCGGGACGGCCAGGTGCGGGACCTGTCGACAGGCGGGCTCGTGCTCGGTGTGGACCCCCAAGCGAAGTACGAGATTGAGACGGTCGAGCTGCGAGACGGCGATTGCCTGCTGTTCTACACCGACGGATTGGTCGACGCGATGGATTTCAGCAACGAGATCTGGGGCCGGGACCACATGTTGGCCGCGGCCAAGCGATTCGTGAATTGCCCTGCCAGTCACGTGGTCAGGAACGTCTTGGCCTATCGGAGGCGTTTTGCGGGATTGGCCCGGCAGGTGGACGATACGAGTATCATTGTGGTGAAGATCGGTGAGCCCTGCAAGGGCGACCATTGCGGTCAGTGCCCAATGGTGCAAGGTGACAGCGATCTTGAAGAAGCAGGAGAGAGCCCGTGAGTTCTCGATGGCGGAACTGATAATCACAATCGATGGTCCCGCCGCCAGCGGCAAGAGCACCGTGGCTCGACTCTTGGCCGACCGGCTCGGCGCGACGTTCCTTGACACCGGCGCCATGTACCGGGCGGTGACGCTCGCCGGCGTCAGAGATCGCGTCGATCTGATAGATGAAGGCCGGTTGCTTGACGTCCTGGGTAGACACCGATTCGACTTTGAGATTGCCGGCGGAAAGATGGTCGTGCGGGTCGATGGCGACGATGTCACGGAGGCCATTCGAGACAACGATCTGACGGCCAAGGTTCGACACGTCGCTTCGGCGCCGCTGGTGCGGCAAGGGCTCGTCGAGATGCAGCGGGCCTTTGCGGCAAAGCACAGCAGAATCGTGACGGAAGGGCGTGACCAGGGGACGGTCGCGTTCCCGGATGCCGACGTCAAGTTCTACCTCACGGCCGATGCCGCCGAGCGGGCCAGGAGACGCAAGGCGGAACTCGACGCCAAAGGGGAGAGTGCGGACCTGAAGCAGATCCGTCGGGCCATTGAGACGCGGGACAAGAGCGACGAAGATCGGACCGTCGGGCCGCTCAAGCCGGCGGCGGACGCCATCGTCCTGGACACCACGGGCCTGAGCATCCAGGAGGTTGTCGACTGTGCTTGCCGGCGTGTCGAAGAGCGAACTCACCTGGCGGGCGGAAAGATCCTGCGTCCGGGCCCTCAGAGGGTCGCGAGACCCGGCGGGGGGGGCAAACACCGGCTGAACGCGGTCTGGTATCGGGCCGCACAGATCGGCTGCTGGATGATCTGTGCGATCGTTTTCCGCGTTCGCGCCTGCGGGCGCGAAAATGTCCCGGAGGAAGGGGCCTTCATCCTGGCGAGCAACCATCAGAGCTTCCTGGATCCGGTCTTTTGCGGCGTAAGCCTCCGGCGGCACCTGACCTTTGTCGCACGCGACTCGCTGTTTCGGTTCAAGCCGTTCGCGTGGCTCATCGGTTCGCTCAATGCGATCCCGATCGGGCGGGGCAGGCCGGATGTCTCGGCGATGAAGGCGATCATCACCCGGCTTCGCCAGGGCGAGGGCGTCTGTCTGTTTCCCGAGGCAACACGGACGTATGACGGTCGCATCTTGCCCTTCAAGCCAGGGTTTGGCCTGCTATGCCGCCGTGCCAAGGCCGCCGTCGTCCCCGTCCTGATCGACGGCGCCTTCGAGTGCTGGCCCCGACATCGAAGAATCTTCTCGCCCGGGCCCGTCACCGTCTGCTTCGGCGAGCCGATACCGCCGGAGCAAACGCGCACCATGACCAACGAGCAACTCGCCGATTACCTCACCCACACACTGCGCCAAATGCAGCACGACTGCCGCCTGAAGCAGGGCAAGACGCCTTTCTCGTACTGAGCCAATCGCGCGGCATGTGCGCCGAGCGACCTCCCTGCCTATGCCTTCCCACCGCGTCGGTATCTGCTCTAACCATGGGAAAGACGCCCGGTCTCTACGGCCGTTGGATGCGCTCCCACCAGAGTCTGCGATAGTCCTCGCTGCGCATATTGGCGCCCCGGGATCCCATCACCAGGTTATTGGCTTCTCTGTCAATGACTCCACTTGACTTAGAGATGCGCGCCCGTCGGCGTGTGTTCCCTGGGTGCCGCTATCTTTGAGGTGGCCTGTCGACGAGGTCGATTTCGTAGAGCTTCGGCCAGAGTTTGCCGGTGACGAGGAGGTGCTTGGTTTCGGGGATATAGGCGATGCCGTTGGGGACGTCCTCGGACCCACGGCCGTTGGCGGCGGTATAGAGACCCGTCAAATCGATCCACCCTGTCACACGTCCGGTCTTGGGGTGAATGATGGCGATGTAGTCGGTCGGCCAGATGTTGGCGTAGATCCGGCCATCTCCGCAGGGTTGTTCCGGGTCGGCGATGAACTCGAGCTCGTTGATGCGGCGGACGGGCCGGTCGCGGTCGCGAACCTCAACTCGGCCGGTCTCGGCGAAGGTGTTCGGGTCGAGCAAGCGCAGGGTCGCGGTGCCGTCGCTGAGGATCAGTCGTTCGCCGTCGTGCGTGATACCCCAGCCCTCCGCTGGATAGCTGAATTCCCTCAGAAGAGTGAAGGTATCCTTCTTGTACACGAAGCCGGTGTTGGATTTCCAGGTAAGCTGAATGAGCCTGTCGCCGAAGAGGGTGATGCCTTCTCCGAAGTACTTGCCGGGCAGGCGAAGTCTCTTGACGGTTTTTCCGGTCTCCAGGTTCCGGCTGGTGATGGCCGACTGGCCGCGGAGGCCCGTTCCTTCGTAGAGCAGCCCATCTTCGTACACAAGTCCCTGCGTAAACGCCCGGCGATCGTGCGGATAGCTGCGGATGACTTTGTACGTGTAGAATGAGACCTCGATCTGCGAGGACACATCGTTGCCGTCGGATTTTGACTCGGGTTCGGCCTTCTGTTCCTGGGCCGGCATACCGGTGGGCATGATTGCCAGCCAGAGAATGGCCGGGATGAGGTGTCGCACGATCGCTCGCATTGTATCTTGACCGCCGCTTGAATCCTGCGGGACGGTTGGCGTCTCGCTCGCCGTTCGATCTGTTGCTATGCTGAATTCCGACACGATTCGGCTCTATCCTTGGTGGTCATTCGTCTGTTGCCTATCCTATCATACGTTCCCATGCATCCGACGGTCAAGCCCGCCGTGCCGCAGCATTGCGCGGGCTGGTGTGTGTGCCCAAATATCGTGGCGGGCCTCCTGTCATTCGCCATGTGGAGCCGAGCCTCTCCTTCCTGTTGTCATGTCGAGCGGAGCGAAGCGTAGTCGAGACATCTGCCCGCGACTGCAGGACGCCCCCGACTCCCAGCCAGAGGCCTCGACTTCGCTCGGGGTGACAGAAAGACCTATCCTGCCACGAAACGTAGTCAGGCACGGGCGGATGCCGGCGGCGGAATACACTTGACGCACGGCGGTCGGCTGTGTACCCTCAACCCGAAGGTTATGTCGGCAGTTTTGACAAGGCGTATGTCTCGATACGGGGTGCCGGGCGCCATGCTTATGCAGGCATGAGCATGTGTTCGACCCCAGGACCCAGCATGTCCATGGAGGTGTGAGCGTGGCGCCTGCAGTCCGGGCGAGGGGGGCGACTGCTATCGGATCAGGAGGTGTGAGATGGACAGGATGAAGACCGTTTCGGTGATTTCGCTATTGCTATTCTCGGTTGGCGCCGGCTCGTGCACGCGAATGCAGGCCCGCTCCCAGGGCATCGACCTGCTCTCCACAGGGTTCGTCGGCTGGCAGCAGATCGGCGGGCAGGAAGAGACCTGGCAGTTCGAGGACGGGATACTGTCCGCCGAAGGGGAAGACGGCGGATGGCTGGCGACGTTGCGGCAGTACGGCGACTTCATGTTGTCGCTGGAGTTTCGGGTCTCGCCGGGCGGCAACAGCGGGGTATTCATCCGAGCGCCGCTCGAGGGCGATCCGGCCTATGCGGGCATGGAGATCCAGATCCTCGACGACTACGCCGAGCGATGGCGCGACTTGCAGCCGCACCAGTATACCGGGAGCATTTACGACGTTCAGGCCCCTTCGGAGCGGGCCGGCCGAGAAGCGGACGAATGGCAGACGATGGTCATCGCCGCGCGAGGGACGCGGGTCCGCGTGATTCTTAACGGCGAGAAGGTCGTCGATACCGACGTGGCCTACTTTCCGTACAAATTCGATACGCATCCCGGACTGAAACGGCAGCGCGGCTACATCGGCCTGCAAAACCACGGCAGCCGGGTTGAGTTTCGTAATATCAGGATTCGCGAACTACCGGAGATAATGTGAATGGACCTATGGGACCAAGGGAACCTATGATGGTAGAGCTGTGCGTGCAGCGTGCCGTCATTACCCATGGGCGGCATTCGTAAATCGCAAATCGTAAATCGAAGATAGCAAGGGGACAGCTATGGGCACAAGCGGGTTTTCGCGTCGTGATTTCATCAAGGCATCGGCCGCGTCGCTGACGGCGATGGGCGCCGCGAGTCGCATGTATGCGGCCGGTTCGGATACGGTCCGCGTCGGCATCATCGGCTGCGGCGGCCAGGGCACCCGCGACCTTGTCAGTTGCGTGAACAGCTCGCCGGGAGTGGAAATCGTGGCGATGGGTGATCTGTTCGAGGACCGGCTCAGAGAGTCATTCGACAAGCTCAGCCAGGACGTGCCGGCGGCCCTGAAGGTTGGGCCGGACAAGCGTTTTGTCGGTTTCGATGCGTACCAGAAAGTCCTGGCCTGTGATGTACATATGGTCGTCCTGACGACACCGCCGCATTGGCGGGCACAACATTTCCAGGCTGCGGTGGAAGCCGGCAAGCACGTGTTCATGGAAAAGCCGGGGGGCGTGGACCCCAAGGGGATCCGCTCCGTCATCCAGACGGCGGAACTCGCTCAGCAGAAGAAGCTCTCCGTCGTGGCCGGCACGCAGCGGCGGCACAGCAAGAAGTACCAGGAGACCATTCGACGGATTCATGACGGCCAAATCGGTGATATCGTCGCGGCCCAGGGCTACTGGAACGGCGGCGATATGCTCGGCTACTGGAAGTGGTGGGACAAGGAGAACCGCTCCGACATGGAGTGGCAGTGCCGGAGCTGGCCGTGGTTCACCTGGACCAGCGGCGACCACATCGTCGAGCAGCACGTTCACAATCTCGACGTCCTGAACTGGGCGATCCAGGCCCATCCGGTGCAGTGCATGGGTATGGGCGGCCGGGCGGTGCGCGACTTGGGCAATATCTACGACCACTTCGCGGTCGAATTCGAGTATCCCAACGGGGTGCGGGTCTCCAGCATGTGTCAGCAGATCAATGGCACGACCTCGCGGATCGCCGAGCGCATCGTCGGTACGAAGGGCGTGGCGGAAGTCGATCGCGGCGTAATTACCGGCGAGAAGCCGTTCAAGTACGACGGGCCCGATCCCGACCACTATCAGCAGGAGATGGCCGACCTGATCGCCAGCATTCGCGATGGTTCGCCGATCAACGAGGGCAAGAACGTGGCCGAGAGCACGATGAATGCGATCATGGGCCGCATGAGCGCCTATACCGGCAGGGCCTTGAAGTGGGACTGGGCCATGAATGCGTCGAAGCTGGACCTGACGCCGCCGAAGTACGACTGGATCGACCTGCCGGTGTGGCCGGTCGCCACTCCCGGCAAGACCCCGCTTGTT
The DNA here is from genome assembly GCA_965603165.1 of uncultured Phycisphaerae bacterium. Classification (GTDB taxonomy): domain Bacteria; phylum Planctomycetota; class Phycisphaerae; order Sedimentisphaerales; family Anaerobacaceae; genus PLanc-01. Next base: position 1,435 of record CBFDBY010000072.1, on the reverse strand, counting down.
TGACGTTGACTGAGGATCATTGGTGACTGATTATTCATGGGTGCCATGGCTACGCTCGCGTGAGCGGAAGCATGGCGCCCGACAGACGGCATAGCACCCGTCGGATTCTTCGATATCGGTATCAGGTCGATGCTGCGGCAAGCATCCGGTGACTTTCAGATCGAGGTACGGCAATGAACGACGAAAACGAGCAAGGGAGACTGTCAAGACGCGGTTTCATGAAGCAGGCGGCTGGAGCGGTTTCGTTAGCAGCGGCCACGACCTTCAGCCCGCGGGCCTTCGCCGCCGGCAGTGACACGGTGCGGCTGGGCCTGATCGGCTGTGGCGGGCGCGGCACCTACGACGCCGGCAACTGCCTGGAAGCGAACGAGGGGGTCGAATTGGTGGCGATGGGCGACGTGTTCAAGGATCGCCTGGACCAATCCCGACAGTCGCTTTCCAAGAGCCTGCCGGAGAAGGTGAAGGTCACGGATGATACCTGCTTCGTTGGCTGGGACGCCTACGAGAAGGTCCTTGCGTCCGATGTGGACATGGTGATTCTGACGCAGCCGCCGCACTTTCGACCTGCGCACCTGAAAGCCGCCGTCGAGGCAGGCAAACACGTATTCATGGAGAAGCCCGTGGCCGTGGACCCGGTTGGCGTTCGCTCCGTGATCCAATCGTCGGAGTTGGCCGAGCGGAAGGGCCTGACGATTGTCGCAGGCACGCAGATGCGGAGGATCTCGCACTGCGTGGAGGCGGCGCAGAGGGTCCACGACGGGGCCATCGGCGCGATTGTGGGCGGTCAGTGCGTCCGCCTCGGCGGCGCGATGCGGAGTTGGGGACCACAGGAGCGACAGCCGGGCTGGTCGGATATGGAGTGGCAACTGCGCCGCTGGCTGTTCATGACCTGGCTCAGCGGCGATTTTATCGTTGAGATGCACGTGCACAATCTCGATCTAATGAACTGGCTAATCGGCGCCCATCCGGTGCAGTGCATGGGCATGGGCGGCCGGCAGCAGCGGACCGAGCCCGAGTTCGGCGATTCGTACGACCACTTCGCCGTGGAGTACGAATACCCGAACGGACTGCGTGTCGAGTACATGGGTTCGCAGATTGACGGGATGACCAACCGGAACGATCAGCGGCTGGTCGGCACGAAGGGTTCGCTGTACAATGACTTCGGCCGGGCGGTGATTACGGGTGAGAACCCCGCCGAGATTGCATGGGACCAGAATGATCCGTGCTGGAAACAGCACGCCGATCAGATTGAGGCGATTCGTCGGGATCAGCGGTTAAATGAGGGCCGGCGGATCGCCGAAAGCAGCCTGACCTCTATTATGGGTCGGATGAGTGCATATACGGGACGGGCCTTGAAGTGGGATTGGGCGATGAACGCCTCGAAACTCGATCTGACGCCTCCGTCGTATGAGTTCGGCGACCTGCCCATGCCGGC
>CBFDBY010000071.1:0-32473 GCA_965603165.1 uncultured Phycisphaerae bacterium | reverse complement strand
GTCATGAAGAGGTTCTTGGTCTCCTCCGGCTTCTCCTTCAGGGCCGTGGACAGCGCCATACCCCCAAGCTGCACGGCCAGACCCTGGGTCATCCGCTCGCCGCCGTGCTTGGCAAAGACGTGCGCGATTTCATGGCCGACGACGACCGCCAGCCCGGTTTCACTTTGCGTGATCGGCAGAATACCCGTGTAGACGACGACCTTGCCGCCGGGCATGGCAAAAGCGTTGACCGCCTCATCCTCGACCAGATTGAACTCCCATTCGTACCCAGCGAACGGATTCTTCTCGCCGGACTCGGCACAGTACGCTTCCACGGCCTGTTGGATCCGCGTCCCCACGGTCTTGACCATGGCCGTCTTGGGCGCGTCGGCGCTCAGCTTGTTTTCGGAGATGAACTGACTGTACTGCTGCACGCTCATCGAGTTGATGATCGAGTCCGGGACGAAATTGATTTGCTTCCGGCCCGTGATCCCAACCTCCGAGCACCCCGCCGAGATGAATGACAGGGACAGCAGAGCCACAACAACGGATCTTTTGATCGTTTTCATAAGTCGTTCTCCCAGTATCTCCAAAGGTCTTACGCCACAACGCGCGTCCCCACACGAGAACCGTACACGCGCTCCGTTCTTACGGTCTACTATTAAGCCCCCAATCCGGTTCTCATGCAACGCTTTTTCCCAGATCGACCCCATCGCACGCCACTCCATTCCGCGGCGGACCCGCCCCCGCACACCGCCAGCCGTCGGCGGCGGGAGCCCTTTCCGGCCGCCGGCACTCCAAACGTAAGAGACGGAGGACGGATGACGGAGGACAGAAGGCGGCAAGAACTTCTACCCTTGGCGACCTTCGCAGCGTCGCGAGAGACATAAGTCTTTCTCCAGAAATCGCTTATGAGAAACCACGAAGGCCCCGAAGAGCACAGCGCGGCCTTCGGCCGCAGCCAAAACGCGTTTCTTCGCTTTGGGGGTTGCCGACAGGATTGTATGCCAGACCCCTCGCAATGCGCGCCTGTTCGGAGCAATCAACGGGATCCCTCCCCAGGTCTCCTGGCGTTTATAACGGGGACAGCGAGTCTGCGGGGATAGGGGTCAGTCCTCGGATTTCAGTATCATGGCCTTTAGCTCCAGGGAAGCTGAAAGGGGCAGGAAGGAGGCGTGCACAGCAAACGCTGCGAATCGGATCATCCTCGCATTTTCGGAATCAGACTCCCGATTTGCGGGGATCACACGTCGGCGATCTCGCTTTTGATTTGGCTGAGGAGGTTGATGGCTTCGAGGGGGGTGAGGCGGTTGACGTCGGTGGTGGCGAGCTTGTCGAGGACGGATTTGTGCTTCTGGACGAAGAGGGCGTCGCGATCGGGCTCCTTGGTCTTGTGCCGGGCGAGGTGCTCGCCGGTAGCCTCTTTGGCGAAGGCGGACTCGAGCTCTTCGAGGATCTCGCCGGAGCGGTCGAGGATGGGTTTGGGGATGCCGGCTAACTTGGCGACGTGGATGCCGTAGCTCTTGTCCGTGCCGCCCGGCAGGATGCGGTGCAGAAAGACGACCTCGTCCATCCACTCGCGGACGGCGACGTTGTAGTTGCGAACGTTCCCGAATAGTTCGGCTAACTCGGTCAGCTCGTGGTAGTGCGTCGCGAACAGCGTGCGGCACTTAAGCCGTGTGGCGATGTGCTCGGTGATGGCCCAGGCCAGAGCCAGGCCGTCATACGTGCTCGTGCCCCGGCCGACTTCGTCGAGGATCACCAGAGACCGGGCCGTGGCGTTGTTGATGATATTGGCCGTCTCGGTCATCTCGACCATGAACGTGGACTGGCCGCGAACCAGCTCATCCGAGGCGCCGACGCGGGTGAAGATGCGGTCGAGGAGACCGATCTCGGCTTCCTGGGCCGGGATGAACGAGCCGGCCTGCGCCATCAGCACCAGCAGAGCCACCTGGCGAATGTAAGTGCTCTTGCCGCTCATGTTCGGGCCCGTGATCAGCGCGATGTCACCGGTCCCGTCGCCCAGGGCGACGTCGTTGGCCACGAACTCGGCGCCGAGCACCTCAGCCAGGACCGGGTGCTTGCCCTCGCGAATCACCAGCCGCCCGTCATCGGTGACCTTCGGTCGATGGTAGTTCCGCCGGGCGGCGATATAAGCAAAGCCGGCCAGACAATCGCATTGCGCGACGGTGTCCGCAAGTTGCTGCAGGCGAGCGACATACTTAGCCGCTTCTCGGCGCACGTCCTCGAACAATCGCTGCTCCAGCTCCAGGGCCCTCTCTTCGGCGGTGAGCACCTCGTTCTCGTACGTCTTGAGCTCTTCGGTGATGTACCGCTCGGCGTTCTTGATGGTCTGCTTGCGGACGTAATTGCCGGGGACCTTGTCGGCGGAAGCGTGCGTGATCTCGATGTAATAGCCGAACACCTTGTTGTAACCGACCTTCAGGTTGGCAATGCCGGTGCGCTGGGCCTGTTGCTTCTGGTAGTTGCGGAGCCAGCTCTGACCGTCTCTGGAGATGGAGCGCAGCCGGTCGAGCTCCTGGGAAAAGCCGCCACGGATGACGCCCCCGTCGCGCAGATGGGTGGGACAATCCGGCTCGATCGCCGAGTCCAGCAGGTCGGCCAGCTCATCCATGCTATCGCAGCGATCCGCTAAATGCCTGAGCAAATCGGCCTGCATCTCCGTGAGCGATTGGCGGAGCTGCGGCACCTGGCGCAGCGTGCGGGCCAGGCCGAGGAAGTCACGCGGGCTGGCGCGGAACGTGCTAATGCGGGCGGCGATCCGCTCGGTATCGGCGACGCCGGAGAGCAGTTCGCGGATTTGGGCCAGCGTCTTCGCATCTTCTCTCAGTTCCTGAACGGCATCCTGTCGTGACTCGATAGCCGACACGTCGCACAGCGGCATGCACAACCAGTTGCGGAACATCCGGCCGCCCATACCCGTCAGTGTCTCGTCCAGGCAGGCCAGCAGCGCCCCGCGGGAGCTCTCAGCGCGAATCGTCTGCAGGATCTCCAGGCTTCGCAGCGAGACCGGGTCGATCTGGAGGAAATCTCTGCGGCTGATGCGAGACAGGCTCTGGATGTGCCCGAGCGTGGTCTTCTGGGTCTCGCTGAGATATTCGATAATGGCGCCGGCGGGCGGAATGAGGTCCTCGTCGTTGTCGCCAATGCCAAATCCCTCCAGCGTGGCGGTGCCGAAGTGCTTGAGCAGCCGCTGCCTGGCCTGATATGGATCGAAGTACCAGCTCGGGCGCTCCGTGACGATCGCACGGCTCAGCCGACCGATGTCGTTGGCCAACTTTCGAGTCTCCACCTCAAACAGCTCGCCGCGACGGTCGGCGAGAAGACACTCGGCGGGCGAAAGCCGCTGAAGCTCGTCGAGAAGCTCCCTCTCCGGCACGCGCTGGACGAAGAAATGCCCCGTCGAGATATCGACCCAGCTCAGGGCCGCATAGCCCTTGACGTCGAGGTCGATGGCGCACAGGAAGTTGTCCTTTTTGTCTTCGAGGAGCATGTCGTCGGTGAGCGTGCCGGGCGTGACGATGCGCACGACGTCGCGTTTGACGACGCCCTTAGCCATCTTGGGATTCTCGACCTGCTCGCACACGGCCACGCGAAAGCCAGCCTGGAGCATTTTCTTGAGATACCCGTCGATCGCGTGATACGGCACGCCGGCCAGTGGGATGGGATTGGCGCTTCCCTTGTCCCGGCTGGTCAGCGTCAGGCCCAGCACGCGCGAGCAGGTCTTCGCATCCTCATAGAAGGTCTCGTAGAAGTCCCCCATGCGAAAGAACAGGATGCAGTCCGGGTGCTTCTGCTTGAAATGGTGAAACTGCCGCATCGCCGGGCTCAAGTTTTCCATCGGTCGCGTCATACGAAACGATTATACAGACTTCAGCCGTTTTGACAATCGAGTCGGGTGCGCCTGAGCGAGTTAAGGACTACGACAGACTTGCGGCCGAGCCTCTGCATGTCATCGCGAGTGAGCCACCCGCCGGGGCGACAATCTGGCATTCGAACGGTCAGAGATTGCTTCGTCGCTTTGCTCCTCGCAATGACATTCGCACCAGGGCTCCGGAAAGCACGTCGGCCTGATTGTCACGATGATACGGCGGCGATCCAGCCGCCGGGAATGACATCGCCTCTCAGGAAGACCGTCCCGCTCGCCGCGAACGTGCCATCGAATGTCATTGCGAGCGAAGCGAAGCAATCTACACGCTCATTCAGCGGCCAAGTCCCGCCATTCCGGGTTGACGGCCTCGATCAATTGGATCTTCCGTGCACGCGGTCCGGCCTTGATTCTCTTCTCTGCGGCAATCGCATCGGTAATCCGGCCGAACTCTTCACAGAACACCAACTTGGTGATTCGGTACCTGCTCGTGAACTTCGAGCCCGTTCCAGCCTTATGCTGAGCGACCCTCCTGTGCAAGTCATTCGTGACACCGGTATACAACACGGTGTTGCCTCGGTTCGTCATGATGTACACCCAGTAACTGCGCATGGCCCCCCTCGTTTGGCTGAGATTGCTTCGTCGCTCCGCTCCTCGCAATGACATTTGGTGGCACGTTCGGGTCATTGCACGGGAGGTGCCGGCGAGCGCAGCAGCCTCGCATCCACACGATCCCATAGAGTACCGTGACAGTGCCAATTATACAGGAATCGGACCCTGCAACAACTCTGCTAAGATCACGGCCGCTTTGCTCTTGGACTTCGCGTGCTCGAGCCCGCTGAGCAGGCGATTCTGGCGGCCTGTGAAAGCAACAACACAATCAGACGGAAACCCCGCTACGTTACATGCTTGATGCACCGCGCGAATCAGATCGCTGATCCCGGTGCCCTGCTTGGCGCTGATGGGGATTGACCGGCCCAATTGCTCCGGCAGGCGATCCGAGTTGAACTGCGCCGGCAGGTCGGCTTTGTTGAGAACCGTGACGACTTTCTTGCCGGCTACCGCGAGCAAAAGGTCGTCGGCGAGTTGTTCGGCCGGCCGGCTGAGGTCCAGGACCAGCAGGATCAGGTCGGCGCATTCGAGAATCTCGATGCTCTTGCGCTGGGCCGTCCGGTCGATGTCGCCGGCGGCGAGTTCGGAATCGAGGCCGGCCGTATCGATGAGAGTGACGGCCAGCGGCGGGATGTGAATTTCGGCCGAGACCCAATCGCGCGTGGTGCCCGGAACACCCGTGACAATGGCCTTCTCGCGGCCGGCCAGCGTATTGAGCAGCGTGCTCTTGCCGGTGCCGGGTGGGCCGATCAGAGCGACGGTGCAACCCGAAACGATCAGTCGGGCGGGCTCGCTGTCGCACAGAACCTGCGCTGCTTCGGCGGCAATCTGTTCCAGCGACAGCGAATCAAGTTGCTCCCGCCATTGCCTGACTTTCTCGGATAGCCCCACCCTCACCTGGTTCGAAAGGATCGCGGCCCCCTCGATGGTCTTGACCGTAGCCAGAGCCAGCTTTGCCTCGACGCCGATGGCCTCTCCGCGTCCCCGGCTCATCAGCGTTCGAGCCAGCATCTGCTCAGCCGACACCGGCGTGACTCCGTGACGCCGCAACAGTCTCATGATCCGCTCGACAATGAGCGGGTTACCGTGACAGTGGATGGCGAAGGTATCGGGGCTTTCGCAGCCGATCGTCACCTGGTCGACGGATTCTCCTCCATCGACGATGTGGCCAAGCAGAATACGACCGCTTGTCAACTCGCATGATTTGCCCTCCGGCCGGCGGAAGATCGTTCTCACGACGGCTTGGGCTGCGTCGCCGAAGAGCTGGATCGTGGCAATGGCCCCCGCACCCGAACCGGTCATGACGGCGGCGAAGACGGACATGGCTTACACCAGCTCGCTCTTCTCTTCGATGTACTTCTTGTACGCCAGAACGATGCCTTTGACGACGAGATGCGGGACGTAATTGTCCACGAACGGGCAGTCGTCCTTGATGGTCTCGGCGCCGGCGCCGGTGATGATCGTCTGGGGCCATCGGCCGATCTGTTCGGCGTAGCGTCGGATGATCTCTTCCATCCCGCCGATGATCGAGTAGTACAGCCCGCAATTGATGGCGTCGGCGGTGTTCCTGCCGTAAGGCCCGCTCGGCTTGTGGACCTTCACCCTGGGCAACTGAGCTGTATTGTCCTTCAATGCCTGGGCGCTGATCTCGAAGCCGGGGCAGATGACCCCGCCCTGGAAGACACCGCTTTCATCGACTAAGTCGATCGTCACCGCCGTGCCGAAATCCGCCACGACGACGGCACCTTCGACGACCGCGTAGGCCGCCGCCGCGGAAACGATCCGGTCCGTACCGACCTTGGCGGGCTCATCGACCCAGACGGAAATCGGCAGCGGAATGTCGTCACCGATGACGCGAATCTTCTCGTCCAAACTCTCCTCGGCAATCTGCCGAACCATGTCGGTCGATGCGGGTCGGACGCTGCTGACGACAATCACGCCGTTGCGTTTGCCCTCCTTCGAGCTTTCGAGAACGGGTATCTTACGCCAGGCATCGACCAGGCACTCCCGGAGTTCCGCCTCCTCCGCCCCCGGGAAAGAGCGGATGAAGTCCTCCTTGCCGTCGAGGAAGAGCCCGATGTTAATATTCGTGCTGCCAATGTCTATGGCGATGATATTCATCATAGGTCACGCTTGGGTATTCACATGCCTTCCGAATTCGATGGCGTCGCGATATTCCTGCTGCGACACGCGTTTCTATCGTATTTGGCCGCTGCTGTCAATCTCGACAGTCCCCAGATTCAGAAACGTGATTTTGCAGTAGACAATCCCGCTCCTGCGGCCACTATGTTTGTGGATACACCAAAGCTTGAGGGCCTCAGGTTGCACAAATCGAGTGAAACAGCGCTCGTGCGAGCCGTAATCGCCGGCGACAGAACTGCTTACGGAATCCTTTACGACCGGTATGCGCCGCTGGTTCGGGCCATCTGCTACGACCATACGGGCAACCTGGCGGACGCCCAGGACCTTGCTCAGGACGTATTCCTGCGGGCCTATGAGCGACTCGACCAGCTCCACAGGCCCGACCGTTTCGGCGGGTGGCTGGTCGGAATCGCCCGGCACCGCTGCCGTGAATGGCGACGAAAGGTCCTGCGGGAGCAACGCAAGCACAGTGCCGTGGATGGGAATCCGCTCGTCGTGGATCGCCTCAGCGGCATGGAAGACGGGCAACTGCTCCGGCTGATCGGCGCGCTCGATAAGAACGAGCGGCTCGCCCTGCACGCATTCTATCTGCAGGGCAAGTCGGCCGAGCAAGCCCGGCGAATCACGGGCCTGTCCCGTAGCGGTTTTTACAGGCTGCTGAGCCGCGCCCGAGCGAAGTTGAGACGACAGTTGCAGCAGGATTTGGAGAGAATCCAATGAGCGCGCGTTTGGATGAGAATCTGGATACCGCATACGAGTCTTTCAGACAGGATCATGATGCACTACGCAACGCACTGATGGCCTCGCTGCCGGAGAGTGCGACACAAGAGAAACGATCCGGCGTGGTCATGCGGCTGCGCCGATTCACAGGAGGCTTCGCCATGAACAGTAGAATAGCCAAATTGACCGCGGCGGCGGCTATCGTGGTCACCGTGCTGCTCGGTCTGCACCATCTGGGCGGCTCCCCCATGGGAGCAACCATCGCCTGGGCCGACGTGCTGAAGAACGTCGAGGCGGCGCGGACGATCATGTATCGGAACGAGTTTGAGAGCGGCGAGACAAGGGAGGTGGCCACCGTCAGGATCATGGAGCCCTATCTTCGTCGGTCGGATATCATCGAGGGCAGCGGCACATCCAACGTGGCCATACTCGACACCCTGAAATGCAAATGTATCACCTTCCATCCTCGTACCAAAACGGCCGTGATCGGCAATGAGGATGGCCCCGGTTTTCAAATACGGACCTACGAGAAGCTTAAGAGAGACCTGCGAGACGGCACGGAGAAGGATCTCGGGCACGTCAAATTGAACGGTCGCGATACCGTCTGCTTTGAAATCTCCCGGGAGAAGGGTAGAACCACGGTCTGGGCCGATCCGAATACGGCTCTGCCGATACAGATTGAGACCGTATCGGATGAGAACGGCCGGACACGAACGCTGATGAGCGACATTCGGTTTGATATAGAACTGGATGAGGGGCTTTTCGAGCCTCCGGCGGACTACTGCCTCCTGGACCTTGAGACACAGGTACTGACGACGCCGTTTGAACTGACGGAGCAACATCTCCTGGAAGGATTGGCCGTGTACCCCAAGTACCTGGATGGCAAGTTCCCCACCCGGTACATGGGCGGCAGACCCCGGACAGACGAGGTCAGGAAGAAATGCCGGGCCGATGTCAAAAGGATCGAAAACTGGTCCGAAGAGGAAGGCCACCAGAGCACTCTGGGCTGTGCCTTCATCGAGCAACTGCCGGAGGGCAGCGACTATCAATACGTGGGTGAAGACATCAAGCTCGGCGATGCCACCAAGGCGGTGTGCTGGTACAAGCCACAGGGCTCGACGACCTATCGTGTCGTCTACGGCGATCTGAGCGTGCGGGACGTCGCACCAGGGGATCTGCCCCAAGTCCCGTGGCCGCCCAAGCAGAATTGATTCGCACGATTCCTGGAAGGCCGGGCCACTCTGGTCCTGCCTTCCATTTCTACAGCATCAGGTCGGCGGCCCTTGGGTCTTTCGCCAGAGCAACTCCGTGAGTTCCCTGATCCCCTGACCGGTTGCCGCCGAGATGGGCAGGATAGCCTGATCCAGCCTCTCCTTTAGATCGCGGAGGCGGCTGTCGTCGGGATCGAGGTCGATCTTGTTGGCCACGACAACTTCCTGCTTCTGGGCGAGGACCGGGCTGTGCTGGGCCAGCTCCTTTCGGATCGCGTGGTAGTTGGCGATCGGGTCGGAGCCGTCCGTGGGCATGACGTCGAGGATGTGTACGAGGAGGGTGGTTCGCTCGATGTGCCGAAGGAAATCGTGCCCGAGGCCGGCCCCCCCGCTGGCGCCTTCGATCAGGCCGGGGATGTCGGCCATGACAAACCGGCGAAAATCGGTCAGCTCGACGATGCCGAGGACCGGTTCGAGCGTGGTGAACGGATAGGCGGCAATCTTGGGCCGGGCCGCGGAGCAGCGGGACAGCAGCGTGCTCTTGCCGGCGTTCGGCATGCCCACGAGGCCGACGTCTGCGATGAGCTTGAGCTCCAGGCGGAGGTTTCGCTCCTGGCCGGGCTTGCCGGACTCGACCTGTCGCGGCGCCTGATTGATGGCGGTTGCGAAGGCCTTGTTGCCTCGGCCGCCTTTGCCCGCCCGACAGACGACGACCTTCAGCCCCACCTCGTTGAGGTCTTTGATCAGGAGGTCCAGGTCCATATCGTAGAGGAGCGTGCCCGGCGGGACGCGGATGATCAGATCTTCGCCGTCGGCGCCGTGCTTGTTGCTGCCCTGGCCGTGTTTGCCGTTCTGGGCGCGCCAGTGATGTTTGCCGGCGAAATCCAGGAGCGTGCTCTTGCCCTCGACAGCCTCGAAATAGACATCTCCGCCCCGGCCGCCGTCGCCGCCGTCCGGGCCGCCTTTGGGCACGAACTTCTCCCGGCGAAAGCTCAGGCAACCGTTGCCGCCGTCGCCGGCCTTGACATAGATTCTGGCTTCATCAACAAACATAGCGTGGAGCGACCCCTACAAAAAAAGGGATGGCCCACGACCATCCCTTCAGATTCTCAACATGCTTCGACGCGCGTCGGTCAGAGGACGTGCACCCGGCGGCCTTGGAATTGCACCTTTCCCTCGGCCTTGGCGAAGAGCGTGTAGTCCTTGCCCATGGCGACGTTGTTGCCCGGGAAGAACTTCGTGCCACACTGCCTGACGATGATGGAGCCGGCCTTGGCCGCCTGGCCGCCGTACAGTTTTACGCCGCGATACTGGGCATTGCTGTCGCGACCGTTTCTTGTCGAACCCTGTCCCTTTTTATGTGCCATAGCCTGATACCCCTGCTTTTTACTGTTGAACCGAAATCGGCCTAAACCCCGAAGTTTACCCGCCAGATGCCGATCTGTCCAGCTTTTTTCTGAATTTCTTTACTGGGCCTGTACGATTGCCTTGGCGTCGCTGGTCGGGACCATTCCGACGACGGCCAGCTTGATGCTGCCCTCGGGATCGATGAAGAAGCTGCTCGGGATGGAGGTTACCTCACCGAACGGCCCCGCCAACTCGCCCGGATTCAGCAGAACGGTGTAGTTGATTCCGTGCTCATTGACAAACGCCTTCACGATGTCCGGCTTTTCGTTCGAGATACTCAGGATAGCGAGCTTGTCCTGCGGATACGCCTCCCGAAGCTCTTTCAGGTGCGGCACTTCCAGCTTGCAGGGCCCGCACCAGGTCGCGAAGAACACGACGACCACGTTCTTGCCGCGATGGTCGCTGAGCTGGTGCGTGTTGCCTTCGAGATCCGCAAGCGTGAAGTCCGGAGCCGGCCGGCCCTGCCACGTCTCGAACGCCGGATACCACGTCTGTGCCGCCTTTATGATGTTCTGGAGACTCGCTCGCGGCTCGCGGAACAAATCCGTTGCGGCTTCAATCGGGCCCGTGCGGGCGGCAACCTGCGCGACATTGCCATCCTGCGGCGGAGGGGCCGCCTGGTCCCCCTCGTCCTTCTTGCACCCGTGCAATACCCCTATCACAGCCACAAACACCAGAAACAGTGCTGTGATCCAGAGAATACCTTTTCTTTCTCTTGCGCCCATACGTAAGACCTCCCTGAGATCATCTTTCCGAGTGCATCACTATACCCCTCGTCGATTATCGCGTAAAGGCCAAAAGTCACAAATTTCCGCCCACTCCATCCGCCCGGGGCACAGCCGACCATCGTACGCCCCGAATACGCGCCCGGTTCGCCTGCAAGGCCAGAGCTTCCGCCCTCTACCCGGCAGGCAGGGGCTGCCGATCCGCCGATGTATCACACCCGGCCGGATGCGTCCGATCTTTCCCATCCGCCGAGGCTGTACCGGCCCCTTCCAATCAGCAGACTGACACGGACGGTGAACGACCGGCTCTCGCGGGCAGCCGGCAGTAAGATAAGGCGTTTGGGCCGTTGGCTTTACGGTTCACCGCCGTGACAAGGGGCATTTTCTGTTTGCTATCCCCGTCCGCCGCCGTATACTGCGGACAAGCCGCCATGATTTTGAAGCCAAGGCCCTTTTTCGTGCTTAGAACCATCCGTATGGAGTCCGGGCTGTCAATAAAGGAGTCGAGAGATGAATGACCAGAACACCGCTTCCCACCGATTCGTTACGTTGATTCTGTGCTTCTCTGCCAGCCTGCTGCTGTCGGCGGCGGCGTATGCCGACATTCGCTTGCCCGCGATCATCGGCGACAACATGGTTCTGCAAGCGGGTGACCGTGTGTCATTATGGGGATGGGCCGATCCGAACGAGGAGATCAGCGTTAACGTCAGTTGGCATAAGATGGAGTGGACGGCGCAGGCCGACGACGAGGGCAAGTGGAGGTTCCATATGACGGCGCCCAAGGTCGGCGGCCCCTATGAAATCACGCTCAAGGGCAAGAACACCGTGACGATCAAGAATGTCCTGGCCGGGGAGGTCTGGGCCTGCTCGGGTCAATCCAACATGCAGTGGCCGGTCAGCCAGTCGAACGACGCGGAGCAGGAAATCGCGGCAGCGAATTACCCCACAATCCGGCTTTTCTCCGTCCAGCGGAAGGTTGCAGACACCCCTCAGGACGATTGTGAAGGCAGGTGGGTTCAGTGCAGCCCTGAGACGGTCGGGGGGTTCTCGGCCGCGGGCTACTTCTTCGGCCGGGAGTTGCATGAGAAGCTGGATGCGCCCATCGGGCTGATCCATACCTCCTGGGGCGGCACGCCTGCGGAGGCCTGGACGAGCCGACCCATGCTGGAGAACAACCCCTCCTTCGAGCCCATCCTTAAACGCTACGAGCAGGCCGTGGCCAACTATCCGAGGGCCATGACCAAGTACAAGGAAGACGTCGAGAAGTGGAAAGAGGCCACCGAGAAGGCCAAAGCCGAGGGCAAACAGGCCCCGAGAAGGCCATGGGCGCCCTTCGGACCCGGACATCCTCACTCACCTTGCGGCCTCTACAACGCCATGATCGCACCGCTCACTCCTTTCGTCATCCGCGGCGCGATCTGGTATCAGGGGGAATCGAACGCCGGTCGGGCCTACCAGTACCGCGAACTCTTCCCGACGATGATCAAGAGTTGGTGGGACAACTGGGACCAGGATGATTTCCCGTTCTTGTTCGTCCAATTAGCCAACTTCAAGGCGGTCAAACCCGACCCCGGCGACAGCGATTGGGCCGAGCTGCGGGAGGCACAACTGATGACGTTGGAGCTGCCGAATACCGGCATGGCCGTGATCATCGATATCGGCGAAGCCGACGATATTCATCCCAAGAACAAACAGGACGTCGGCAAGCGTCTGGCCTTGTGGGCCCTTGCGGAAACCTACGGCAAAGACATCGTATACTCCGGCCCGATCTACCGATCCATGGAGACCAAGGCCGGCAAGATCGTCCTGCACTTCGACCATGTGGGTGGCGGCCTGGTCGCCAAGGATGGTGAATCTCTGAAGGGTTTTGCCGTTGCCGGCGCGGATCGCAAGTTTGTCTGGGCGGACGCGAGGATTGAAGGCGACACGGTCGTTGTCGGCAGCGAAACGGTCGCCGAACCGATCGCCGTGCGCTACGCCTGGGCGGACAATCCCGTCTGCAATCTCTACAACAAGGCGGGTCTGCCGGCCTCCCCGTTCCGGACGGACACCTGGCCCGGCGTAACCGTGAACAATAAGTGAGGGCTGAGCGCGAATCGGCAGCGGCCCTCTACCCGCCGCAAGTACAGCCTTCTATATATGGGGTGAGACTCCACCTGCCTGTTGCACGCACGCGGAGATGACGGGGTGCACGCGCCGGCGCAATCAGGCTGCAGAGTGTAACGCCGGCGGAATAGCACCGATTGGATCAATGGGACCCGACCGCGCAGGCAATCCGCAACCCGGAGGCGCCTTTGCGATGACAACCCCCAGGAAGTATGATGAGCGCCATGTCGAGAATTCTCTTAGAGGCTGTTGCCGACGCCGAGCCGCATTTGAACCTGATCCTGCTGCTGGGGATCGCCGTATTCTGCGGGACCATCGGGGCCAAGGTCATCCAGAGGCTTCGCACGCCCCAGATCATCGGCTTCATCGTGGTCGGGGTCATCCTGGGACCGGTGCTCGGAGTCATCTCCCACGAAACGGTGACCAAATTGGAGCCATTTACCGTTTTCGCGCTCGGTATGATCGGCTTTCTCATCGGAGGCGAACTGCGCCGCGAGATCTTCACCCGCTACGGCCGACAAGTCCTCCTGATCCTGCTATTCGAGGGATCGGTGGCCTTTCTGCTGGTGGCCAGCCTGACTCTCACGGTCATGCTGTTCTTCACATCATGGCAAATCGCCGTGGCCGTAGCGGTGGTTTTCGGAGCCATCTGTGCGGCGACCGACCCGGCTTCGACCATCAGCGTCCTATGGGAGTACAAGACGCGTGGGCCATTGACCACGATGCTGACCGCGCTGGTGGCTCTCGACGACGCCCTGGCCCTCGTGCTCTACGCTATCGGGGTGAGCATCGCCGGGGCCATCACGGGGCATCAGGAGGAAGGGGCCGCGATGGCACTGCTCCTGTCCGTGTGGCACATCATCGGATCGGTCCTGCTCGGCGGGGCCGCGGGTCTTGTGGCGTATCGCATTCTCGAATGGGTGAGCGATGACGTACAGAAGGTCCTTGCTCTCGTTTCCGGCGTGGTGCTGCTGCTGGTCGGACTGGCCTCATGGCTCCACCTCGACATCATCTTCGCCACGATGGTGCTGGGCGTCATACTGATAAATATTCAGCCCCGAAAGATGGCCTCCGTATTCGAGCTGATACGTCAGTTCTCGGCGCCGATCTACATTCTCTTCTTCGTGCTGGTCGGGGCCAGGCTGCAACTGGGCGCCGCCAATGCCATCGTACTATGGGCGGTGGCCGCTTACGTGGGGGGCAGTATCGTCGGAAAGACGGCGGGGGCCTATCTGGGAGGGCGATACGCGAAAACGACGCGGTCGGTACGGAACTATCTCGGCTTCTGCCTCTACCCGCAGGGCACGATCGTCGTGGGATTGCTGATCCTGGCGAGCCGGCGATTCGACCCCGAGACCAGCGCCTTCATGCTGCTGGTGGTCATCATCGGCGCCTTCATTCTTCAGATCATCGGGCCTTTCGCGATCAAGTTCGGCGCGAAGAGGGCCGGCGAGGTGGGCCTGAACATCACGGAAGACGACCTGATCAAACGGTATGCCGTGGGGGATGTCATGGATCCACACGTCCCTGTCATCGCGACCGGCGCTACGCTGTCCGAGGTGATTCGGCTCGTCAGTGAGACGACCAGCGCCTACTACGCCGTGGTGGACAGCGAGCAGCAGATCATCGGCGCCATTACCATGGACGGGATTCGCGCGACCTTTGCCACGCAGGAATTGGACGAGTGGCTGGTGGCGCTGGATATCGCAGAGCCCGTCGAGAAACGCTTGACGCCGGACGTGCCGTTAGCCGACGCGATTGAGGGGGCGCACGAACTGGACATCGAGCAATTGCCCGTCGTCACAGCCGCAGACGGCGGGCGTTATCTTGGGATCCTCGACACGAAGTCGGTCCATCGCCGCCTCAGCGCCGAAGTACTGGAAAAGCAGAAAGAAGCTGATAATATGGCCAGAGCCGCCATGACGTAGTCAACACACCATGGATCGCCAGTACGTGGAATTATGATAGAAGAATTGTTCGCAGAAATAACGGGGCCCTCCGTTCATCACCTGAATGTCATTCTGGTGCTGGGCATTGCGGTCTTCGGAGGCACGGTCGGAGCCAAGCTGTTTCAACGGCTGCGTATCCCTCAGGTCGTCGGCTATATCGTGATCGGCGTCATCCTGGGCGGCTCGGCCCTGAATATCATCGGGCCCGAAGTCGCTGAGTCTCTTTCGCCCTTTAACATCTTCGCCCTGGGCATCATCGGCTTCATGATCGGGGGCGAACTCCAGTACGACATTTTCAAGCGGTACGGCAAGCAGTTCATCATCATCCTGCTGTCCGAGGGTCTGGCCGCCTTCCTTCTGGTAGGCGCCGCAACGACTCTGGTGTCGTATCTGTTCACGGGCAATGCCGGCAGCTCGCTGGCCCTGGGGCTCCTGTTGGGAGCCATTTCGTCGGCCACGGCCCCAGCGGCGACGGTGGACGTGCTCTGGGAATACAAGACGCGGGGGATCCTGACCCGGACAATTCTGGCCATCGTCGCGCTGGACGACGGATTGGCCTTGCTGCTCTACGGCTTCGCCACGAGCTTCGCCGGCGCGCTG
The DNA here is from genome assembly GCA_965603165.1 of uncultured Phycisphaerae bacterium. Taxonomy (GTDB): domain Bacteria; phylum Planctomycetota; class Phycisphaerae; order Sedimentisphaerales; family Anaerobacaceae; genus PLanc-01. The sequence continues at coordinate 17,133 of CBFDBY010000071.1, read as the reverse complement.
CTGGGCGAGAGTCATGCCAGTTGGCTCATGAACCTCGCCGTGCCGCTGTGGGAGATCTTTGGCGCCGTCGCTCTCGGCGCGGCCACGGGCTTTGTGCTCGTACTAATCTTCCGGTACGTGGAGGAGGCGGACAAACTCCTGACTTTCACGATCGCGTCGGTGACGCTGACCATTGGGCTGTCCATCATTCTGCGAGTCGAGTCTATTCTGGCCGCCATGGTGCTGGGTGCGACGCTGGTCAATTTCCGGCCGCGCCGCAGCCGGGACGCATTCGAGCTGGTGGAGACCTTCTCGCCGCCGATCTATGTGCTGTTCTTCGTTCTCGTGGGCGCCCGATTGAAACTGACGGGCGTACCCTTCTGGATCATTGTGTTGGCGGTCGTATACGTGATCGGCCGCAGCACCGGGAAGATCGCGGGAAGTTGGCTCGGCGCCGTGGTGGCCAAGGCCCCGGCTACCGTCCGCCGGTACCTGGGCATCTGCCTGTTCAGCCAGGCCGGCGTCGCCGTCGGCTTGTCGCTGCTCGCCAGTCAGCGCTTCAGCAACAGCATGGGCGAGGCCATCGTCCTGATCGTTACAGCGACGACCTTTCTCGTACAGATTATCGGTCCGATCCTGGTCAAGACCGGCGTGGCCCGGGCCGGCGAGGTCGGCATGAATATCACCGAGGACGATCTCATCCGCCTGCACTCGGTGAGCGACGTAATGGACAGCAAGGCGCCGCCGATCCCCGCGGGCATGGGGCTCGGCGAGGTGATCCATCTCGTCAGCAGCACGGACAGCTTCTACTATCCCGTTGTTTCCACCGAGAACAAGCTCGTCGGCGCCATCACTCTGCACGGGATCCGCAACACGTTCGCGACCCAGGAGCTGAACGACTGGCTCATCGCCCTGGATATTATGGAGCCGGTGGTGGCCCAGATCACGCCGCAGATGCCCCTGGTGGAGGCCCTCGAACAGGCAAGACGGCATGACGTGGAGTACCTGCCGGTGGTGGGCTCGCAGGACAGTGCCGTGTTCGTCGGCGTCCTCAATTGCCCGGCCGTCCATCGCTTCCTGAGCGCCGAGGTGTTGTCTCGACAGGAAAAAGCCGATACTATGCATGACACGCAAGGTGCGTGATTCAGGCTTGCCGGACAAGGGGCAGCCGGCCCTGGGATTTCAGCCGGACCGGTAAAGGCGTGTGCCTGCTCCGAAAGCTTCGTGTTCCTCGAAATGGTCGTGCTTTGGTCTCGTGTGATCTTGAAACGTTTGGCTCTTCCCAAAAGCAGCAGGCTTGTGAGCAACCGTCAGTTCAAGGCCGTGTTGGACTGCGGCCGGCGGGCCGGCGATCGCGTACTCAGCCTCTGCGCGGCCCCAAACCGTTGCGGGCATCCGCGACTGGGCGTCTCGGTGGGCAAGTCCGCGGGCAACGCCGTGGTCCGAAACCGGCTCAAACGGCTCCTGCGAGAGGCCTTTCGACAGAACCAGGACCGCGTCCCACAGGGCTTCGACTATGTCCTGAGAGTCTCCCCCGCGCTGGCGCGAAGGCTCAAACGCCCCGACGGGGGAGCGAGGGTGTTGGCATCCCTAACGTTTCAGCGCATGCAGGAGTCGTTCGTCTCCCTGGTTGAGACTGCACTGCGGGATTGGCCCCAGAACGCCAAAGGCACGGATTCGTGAGACGGTGAGGGTCGTGTTGGACAAAGAAGAACTGGTCCCCATAGGAAAGGCGGCAGAGCAGGCCGGCGTTTCCCGGCAGTCGCTCCAGTACTATCTCATGATCGGCCTGCTGGAACCAACGAAGACGACCCCCACCGGCCGCAGGCTGTTTGACCACCGGGCCGTCGAGCAGATCCGGCTGATCAAGAGACTGAACGACAGTGGCTATCCCCTGCGTGCGATCCGGGAATTGTTTATGGAAGGCCGGGAAAGGAGACACGAGTGAGTGATTACGAAGCCACCCAGAGGCGGCGAGATGTCATCGTGGGCCTCTTTGTGATCGTGGGTCTGGCAGCCCTCGGGTGGATGACCTTCAAGTTCGGGGACCTGCCGACGGCCGTCACTCGCATGCGGTCCTTCCAGGTCTACGTCCAGTTCCCCACCGCCCCCGGCGTGCAGAAGGATACCCCCGTTCGCTTCGCCGGCTATCAGATCGGCAGGGTCACCAACGTGGCGCCGCCCGCCGTACGGAAAGACCGGAATACAGGCCAGTCCTACCATCAGTCTCTCGTCACCATGAGCATCAACAAGATGTACACCGACATCCCCTGCAACGTCGAGGTCAAACTGATGACGCGGGGGCTGGGAAGCAGCTACATCGAACTCCAGGTCAATCCGGATAAGCTGCCCGCCCCCTTGATGGACCCGAACGATCCCAACTCGTGCTACCTGAGCCAGGGCATGCTGGTGCAGGGCTCCACCGGCATGACGAGCGAGTTCTTCCCGGAGGAAAGCCAGAAGAAGCTGAACAATCTGATCGAAGGGATCGAGGTGTTCATCGCCGGCGTCAACGACATTATCGGCGATCCGAACAATCAGAAGAACCTCCGGACCATCATGGCCAACCTGACGGAGACCTCCGGCCAGGTCCCCGCGGCCATCACGCAGGCCACGGAAATGATGAAAGCCCTCGAGAAGACGCTGGAGGAATTCCGTGTGCTCGCGACGACCGGGACCGGGGCCATCCAGAGCATCGACGCCAAAGCCGAGAGGCTCGTGGTCTCGCTGGTCGATACCAGCAATGAGCTCGGCAAGGTCGCCTCGCAATTGCGCCTGGCCATGGAGAAGGTCAACAGCGGCGACGGCACCGCCGGCCGCCTCATCAACGACGGCCGACTCTACGAAAATCTCCTCGAGACGAGCACCCAGTTGAACGTCCTGCTCGAAGACGCCAAGCTCCTGCTCGACAAGATCAACGAGAGCGGCCTGCGCTCGGTCTATTAGCGCAACGCGGCCCGGGCAGAAGCTTTACCCTCCCTCAGTTTCTCTGCACGACCACAACCGTTTGATTCATGGCCGGGGCCGTCGGGGGGAATCGGACTTGGTCCCAGCCGATTGAGGCCTGCACGTAGTACTCGATGTCCGCATTCGCGATCCGGCTCGCGGGAATCGCAGCCGAGTAGACACGCCGAGCGACGTGCTCCATGCGGATGGCCGTGAATTCGCCCGAGCCCAGACCTCGCCAGTAGAGCGTGATCTCATCCGGGTCCCGGGCCCCGAGGACGATCACCTTCAGACGCAGGTTTTCGGCCGCGATCAGACTCGTCCGTACCGTGGGCACGATGATGCGCGCCGGTCCGGCGTACGACGACGGGGGCACGGCGTCGGCCGGTAGCGGTTCGCCCAGGATGTCGGCCAATTCCTTTCCCGGCTCAGTAAGCAAGGCCGGCAATAGGTGCTGCTGCCAGTTGGCGACCGTTCCCATCCCGCCCGTGGTGGTGATCGTCGCCAGCAGCAGCCGGTGCACTTCCTCGACCCACCTGACCAGTTCCTTCCTGATCGGCAGCGCCGTTTCGCGAGCTAATGCCTTCTGGCCGGCTTTGTCCTGCTCCTGCTTGACCTTCTCCATGGCGGCATTGAAGCGAGCCCACGTACAGTTGACCCGCCCTACCGCCTTGAGGTACCGGAAGCTGTTGAGCCAGTAGTCAAAGCGTTCGAGATGGCCCGGGCCGCGCACCTTCGACCGAAGAGCGGCCAGTTCCTCCACGAACGCATACTCCTTCTCAACCTCCTCCCAGGGCCTGGGGTCGGGCGCGATCCCGCCGGGACCACCCACCCAGGTCGACGGCCGGGGCAGATAGGCTTGGCGCGTTCTGCCCATGCCGGTGTCGGGCCCGCCGTCAAGCTTCGCGAAGAGCGTCGCGACCGGCTCGGCCACTTCCTCACCAAACTCCGCCTGCGCCCAGTCGAGGTAGAAATCCGCAGCAGGGAGGTCACGCGGGCGAGGGTCGGCGTCCGATTGCGGCAGATCGGCCTCGTAATCCTCATAAGCCGGACCGCCGCAGTTGATCTTGCGCGTGATACTCTCGCCTTGAACGACGAAGGCGGCAATGCAAGGGAACTCCATGATGCCGTCAAACCGGATCTCGATCAAGCCGTCGGAAACCTCAACGCCTGGGAAGGTGTAATCCAATGCGCGGTTCTTGCCAACCATGGCGAAGAGATCCAGCTTCTCGATCACCTTTCGACCTTGCAACGCCACGCCGAAGACGCGCTTGCCGGCCTCGCCATAATGGGGCTCGCAGAATTGCAGTCGCACGGTGTACACCCCGTTCGGCACTTTCAGCCGATACGCCTTCATATCGTAGGTGACCGTCTGGTACAGCGTGTCGCGCTCGGTGTCGGCGATGGCGTTGTTGGGGAACGCCGCGACGGCGCCGCCCTCGCGGCCCTCCGTATGCGTCGGGTCGGGAATCGGCATCTCCTTGCCAAAGTACGGATTCCAGGGCTCCTGCTCCCAGGCGGCCTTGGCCAGGGCCGAGACATTCGGGGCAAGGATACGCGTCCGCCAGTGAATCCCGAGCAGGCCGGTGCAGCCGTAGGCCAGGGCGTCGGCGGCGTCACGCCGCATCCGGCCCACCCAGAGCTGCGGAACGATCAAAGCGGGGTCATCCTCCAGCCAAGGAATGGCCCACTGCGAGCGACCCTCCACGCGGGTGAAACCGACCTCCACCGGCGCGAAGCCAACGTTGCGGTTGATGCAGCTCATCGGCATTTCCTTCGGCAGGAAGTTGTCGAACAACGCGCGATCCTTCGGCGGGCCCAGCACCCAGCCGCAGGTGGCGAGCGCAAAGGGCGAGCCAGCATTCTTCACCGCTTCAATCGCCGCCTTCAGGTCCGCCACCGTCGCCTCAACCTCTTCATCCTTCGGATTGCCCCACGTCCACGACTCCGGCGTCCAGAACCAGTAATAATCGAGTGGATACGTCTTCTCGATCCGATGGAACATCCCTTCGTAAAGCTCACGAACGACGGCAGGGTCAGTCGGGTCCTTGCCTTTGCTCCTGAGGTGCTCTTTGACCGCGTCGGGAACGATCAACGGCGTCTCCGTGCCGACGCAGGTTTCCACGCCGAGACTATGGGCAAGTGTGAAGGCTTCCTTGAGCATCTGCCCCGTCCGATTGAACACCGCGTTATTCTCATCGGGTGTCCCGGGCCAGGGCATCGCGTCAAACATCACTTCCGGCCCGTAGTCGTCCCGCTCGAAGAGCTGGGCCGCACCGAAAGAGAAATCGCCGGTCTTCTTCGATGCGTACCCCCAATTGCCGCGAAGGGTGTTCTGATAGCTCGAAGGCGAGCTGAACCGCACCGCGCCATCCGGATCGACGTCGTCCTTCAATCCGATCCAGACCGTGGGCTCCGGGCCGGCGCCGCCCTGAGGATAGGTGTGCAGGCCGATGAAGTTCATGCGCAGCTTCGGGAGTTGCGCGATGATCGCCTTGTAGTCGTCGGTATTCCACCAGTCCGGCCCCTCCGGGAAATCGTGAAACGGCTGAATCCCCCGCGTCTGAAACAGCGGCGCACCCCGCTCATCCAGCATCGGCAGGGCGAGGACCCGCCGGCTGTCCGGCACGACGTCTCCGTGGAGGTAGAACCGCACGCCCAGGTGCTCGGCGAGCCGGTACGCCCCGTAGAGCGTGCCCACCGCGTCGCCGCCAACGACCAGAAGGACCGGCTTCCTATCCCTGCTGGCCAACGGGACGGTCTTCAGCAGATACTCTTGAGGCCGAAGCGATCTCACCGACTCGGTGAGCTGCCGGGCTCCTCCAAGCACGGCGCCGACAACCGGCTGATCCTTGTGCCCGACGATTATGCTCCTGCCCAGAGGCCGCTGCCCCTCGCTCACGACCATGGGAAGGAGCTGCCCGGTCCGCAGGTAGAGATAGCGTCGAACCTCGCGAGCAGCCAGACGCTCGGGCATTTCCGCCTGCTGCGGCTCGACCACGGTTATCGACTCAGCGGCCAAGGCAGGAACAGCAATCGTCAGGGCAACCAGAAAGGACGCAAGGATCAGAAAAAACGAAGGGATAGCGTATGCGGACCTCATAAGCGACTCCTTGACAGAACTCACGATCATGCGAGGCCATCTTAGCGGCAGCGAAGCGGATTTACAATTCAGGATTGACGATTTACAATCTGGGGGTCGGCCAATAGGCAAATGCTCCGCAGGAAATCGAAACGTATGGCACGGAACAGGACGATTCTGGATTGTTACACCGACGAGCCGGCGGGGCTGGGCGTTCCGCCGTTCATCGGGGTCTGGCCGCGCTACACGGCCGGTCTGTGCGAAGACGAGCCGACCTATCTGACGATCGACGATCTGCGGCTGCTTCGATATGTCGAGTCCGTCCCGAAAGTCGTGATCGATCCGCCCGCCGGTAGGACCCACATCGAGGTCCTCAATCACACGCGGAGCTACGAGGAGATCCGCCGGGCCCTCGAGGACACGGACGAATTGGTCATCGTCGTCGGCGTGCAGACCCCGGGAAAGTACCTCAGTGCCCGCCCGGGGACCTTGCACGAGGTCAATAAGCTGCTGGCCTCCTACAACCTGCGCAAGATTCTGACCGGACCGGTCCTCTCCGGCGGCACGCAATTCCGAGGCGGCGCCCGGCCCCAACTGCCGGAGGCGGAGGACTTCGAATCGCTGCAACCGCTCGTTTTCGACACGTACGATGAATTGCAGCCCCTGGCCCTCAAAGGCACTCATCTGATCGCGCAGATGCCGCGACGGGCGAACCGGGTCGTTGAGATCGAGACCGGCCGGGGCTGCCCTCGCGAGAAGGGCTGCTCGTTCTGCACCGAGCCGATCAAGCAGACCGTACTGTGGCGCCGGCCGGAGTTGGTCATCGAGGAAGTGAAGGCTTTGATGTCGCTCGGCGCCAGGGCCTTTCGACTCGGCAAGCAATCCTGCATCTACAGCTACGAGGGCGGCGATCCGCAGAAACTGGAGGCGATGCTTTCCGGCCTGGCGGCCCTCAAGCCCTCGGTCCTGCACCTCGACAACGCGAACCCCGCGATGGTGAACGAGCAGCGAACCGAGCTGTTCGTCAAGTACCTCACGCCGGGCAGCACGGCGGCCATGGGCATCGAGTCCTTCGACCCCGAAGTCACAAAGGCGAACAACCTCAACTGCCCGTACGACATGGCCTTTGAGGCAATCCGGACGGTCAACCGCATCGGCGGCTTTCGCGGCGAGAACGGCTGTCACGCCCTGCTGCCGGGCGTCAACATCCTGCTTGGCCTGGCCGGCGAGACGCCCGAGACGCTGGACCGGAACTTCGCCGCACTGAAGCGCATCTACGATGAGGGTCTGCTGATCCGGCGGATCAACATCCGGCGGGTCGTCCCCTTCCCGGGCACGCCGCTCTATGAAGCGGTCGGCCAGAAAGTCCTGCGAAAGAACCAGCGGTACTACGCCCCCTGGATCGAGAAGGTCCGCCAGGAGATCGACATCCCGATGCTCCTGCGGCTCTTCCCCGTCGGGACCGTACTGAGAGATCTGTGCAGCGAGGTCCACAACGGCAATACAACCTTCATGCGACAGCTCGGCAGCTATCCGATCGTCGTAGCCGTCCGCGAGCGCCTGCCGCTGAACGAATTCTTCAACGTCCGTGTCACTGAATACATGCGCCGCAGTCTCCTCGCCGAACGCGTCACATAGAACGGACCCACAGTCTGAACCCCAGAAGGTAAAGACACATGAGAGAATATCCACATGCGACGAACCAAACAGAACCGGGTGCCATGTCCACGCTTGCGTGGGCATGCTTGCGTAAGCGTGAGTATGTCGCCCCCATCCGCCAAAGCATCTCTGGGCTTCAGCTCTATTTGCTTGCACTGACGCTTTCGCCACTCATACTGAGTCCATCGCAGCGGTGCGCCGGTGAGCAGAAGCCGCCGAGGGCCGCACGCTCTGTACATCTGTGGTACGCGGCGCCGCAGGCGGTTCTCTTCTACAACGAAGTGACGGTGGAGGAATCGTATCCGGGGACGTATTTCTGCGTGTGCGGATTCAATCACGGCTATTTCGGGATTCAGGAGCTCATCCGGCCCGGCGAGAAAGTGGTCATCTTCTCGGTCTGGGACCCCGGCAAGCAGGACGACCCCAGCGAGGTCGATCCGGACCGACGAGTGAAGGTGCTGCACGAGGGCGACGGCGTGCGGGTGAGCCGCTTCGGCAACGAAGGCACCGGCGGCAAGAGCATGTTCCCCTACCAATGGAAGGTAGGCGAGCGATACCGGTTTCTCGTCAAGGCCCAGGTCGAAGGGGACCGCACGAGTTACGCTGCGTACTTCTATCTGAACGAGTCCCGCGAGTGGAAACACCTCGTGACATTTCAGACCATCACCGGCGGCGACCGTCTCAGCGGCTACTACTCCTTCGTCGAGGATTTCTGGCGGAACGGTGTCAGCGCCACCCAGCAGCGCCGCGCCCGGTACGGCAACGGCTGGGTCCGAACGGCGCAAGGCGATTGGATCGCACTGACCGATGCGACGTTCACAGCCGACAACACGCCGACGCTCAACATCGACGCGGGCGTGCAGGACAAAGATTTCTTTCTCACCACCGGCGGCGACACGCAGAACCACACGCCGTTGCGGTCGAAGATCACCCGCCCGCCGGGCGGCGAGAAACCCGCCGAACCGACCCTCAAGGTCGCGGTCAAACGAAAGCCGACGGACAGCGACTGGCAATACCGCGAGACGCGGACCCTTGCCGCCCTGCCGGAGTTCAACCTCGCCGCAGAGGAAACCCAACTCGACCAATACGGCGGACGAACTGATGACCGGCAACAAGCTACGGGTTTCTTCCACACCGGAAAGATCGCGGATCGCTGGTGGCTGATCGATCCGCTCGGCCATCCGTTCCTCCACATGGGCGTGTGCAGCGTCTCGCCGGGCAAGAGCGCCATGAGCCGGGAAGCAACGCTGAAGCGATTCGGAACAGACGAACAATGGGCGAGAGCGACAAGCGCCCTGCTGCATGAACATGGTTTCAACGGGACGGGCGCCTGGTCGGCGACCGATGTGTTGCGAGCTAGTGACAAGCCGCCCGTCTACACGCAGACGTGGTCCTTCATGGGCGCGTTTGGCCGAGCCAGGAAACTGGTCCGACAGGAGCCGGGACATCTCGGGTACGCCGGCAACTGCATTCCCATCTTCCATCCTGAATTCGAAGCGTTCTGTGACACGTACGCCGAGCGACTTGTCGAAGAACGAAGCGATCCGTATCTGCTCGGGCACTTCTCGGACAACGAGCTGCCCCTTGCGAGCGACATACTGGACCGATCGCTCGAACTGGATGTCAACAATCCGGATCTGCGTCCCGGCTACGAGGCCGCGAGGGCATGGCTGACGGAACGCAAGGGGCAATCCGCAGGACCCGACGACATCACCGATGCCGACCGCGCGGCGTTTCTCGAACACGCGTGCGAACGGTACTTCAGAATTACCACGCAGGCGATCCGCCGACACGACCCAAACCATCTGTGCCTCGGTCCCCGGCTGTATGGCAGCTCGCTGCGAAAGCCGGAGGTCTTCCGCGCCGCCGGCAGGCACCTGGACGTGGTCGCCGTCAACTACTATGGGGCCTGGACGCCGGATCGGCAGCGCATGGAAATGTGGGGGCGTGAATCCGGCAAGCCCTTCCTCATCACCGAGTGGTACGCCAAGGGGATGGATTCGGGACTGCCGAACAATACGGGAGCCGGCTGGACCGTCAAGACCCAACAGGATCGGGGCCGCTTCTATCAGAACTTCACGTTGGCCCTGCTCGAATCCCGCGGCTGCGTCGGCTGGCACTGGTTCAAGTATCGCGACAACAACCCGCTCGACCTGAGCACCGACCCGTCCAATCGCGACTCCAACAAAGGCATCATCAACTGGCAATTCGAGCCGTACGCCCCGCTCCTGGAGGCCATGCGAGAAATCAATTCCAATGCCTACCGGCTCGTCGAGTATTTCGACACCCGCTGAAGTCCTTGCCCCACTCCAACGGAAACACAGACCGTGACCCCGGACATGGGTGCCATCCAGGCAGCGGAAACATCGACCGAACGCTACGTGCGAGCCGGGCTCAATTCCTTCAGCAGCTCGATCGCGGCTTCGGCCATCATCTCACCGCCGCCGGGGGCGATGCGCGAGTTCACCGTCTCGTAGCTGCCCTCGGCAAAGGCCTTGCGCGTCGGAATGTAGCCCGGGGCGTCCTGGCACAGTTCGATCACCAGCGTCGTCGCAAATGGGCTGGCCTTCTTGATCGCCAGGCCAAGATCGACGAACACCTCGCCCGGCAATCCCACGACCGCCACGTCGTCGCTGAGCCGAAACACCTGCACCTCCAGCGGAATCGTCGTGCCGCCGCGCCACTGGACGGCCAGGATCTTGTAGGCCCGAACCTGGTCTAAAAAGGAAAGCTCGCGCGTGCCGACCTTTTCGATGTCCCTCTTCGCCTGCTCGATCTCCTCGGGACTGAAGCTCTGCAGCGGCGCATCGACGACCGCCCGTCTCGCCGCGAGGGCCGGCACAGTCGCAGCTTTCAGACCCGCGAGACTCTCCGCCACGGTTCGGCTCAGCGTCGTGCCGATGGTATCGGTCTTCAGCCGCTCTCTGCGGGTGACGTCGATGTGATTGATGTCGCCGCAGGTGCCGGTCCCGAAGAGCAACACGAAGTCGTCGCCGAGCGTCTCGCGCAGGCCCTGCTCGACAGAGAAGGGATAGTCCGCCGCGTAGAGCGTGCCGCCGACCGTGTCGAGATGCAGCGCGAAATTGACCAGGCCGGCGAGGGCGTCCCGCCCATCAGCGTCGCGGAACAAAACGACGCCCACGTCCGGATCGATGGGCCCGGCGGCTCGCACGATGTCGGGATTCAGCACGCCCGGATTGAACCGCACGGTCCCGTCCTTCATGTGGAACCGCCGGTTGAAGGACAGGCCGTTCTGCTGAGTCTTTCCCGCTTCGATCTGTACGGGCCGGACCGCGGCGGCGGCCTCCTTGATCGTCTCTACAAGGCGCGCGACCAGTCGGGACGGGTAGTCCGTCTGTTCGCACGGGTCGTTCCCATGTTGAGCCACGGCCTTCTCGTGGAGGTGGTTCCGCAAAGCGCCGAAGTAGAGCGGACCGGTGTGGGTGTGCGTCGCGGCGATGAGGATGCTCTCGGCCGGAATTCCCGTCTCGCGTTCGGCCTGCTCCCGAGCCTGCCTCGTGACCTCAGGCGACAATCCGATGATGTCACAGAACACCATCGCGGCCCGCGTGCTTCCCTGCCGCAACACGATCGCCTTCGCATGAAGCGGGTTCAGGACGCCCGTGCTTAGCCGCTCGTGGAAATAGCCGCTCATCCGATAGCCCATCGGCGGCGTGATATCCACCACGGCCACCCCCGCTTGCAACGGCGGCGTCGCAGGGGCCGCATCGTCGGCCGCATCAGACTTCTGCCCGGTCAAATTCTCGAGAAACCGGTGGGCCTTTTTCGCTTCTTCCAACGTGTGTTCCAGGTCGCCCGGATCGAGGCATTCGACCACGAGCGGCCCGCCCGTAAAGCCACCCTCTTTGAGCTTCGCGAACACCGCCGGGAAATCGACCTGTCCCGTGCCCGGCGTGAGAGCCACGTTCTTCGGATGCTTGTAGTCCTTGACGCACATCCCCGAGACGAGTCCGGCCACCGTCGGCGCATCGTCGACCGGATCGAGCTTGGCATCCGAGTAATAGAAGATGTTGCCGGGATCGTACCAGATGCGGAAGTTGTCGTGACCGACGAATTCGACGGTCTTTCGACACTGCGGCCCGGTCGCATTCAACCCGCCGTGCGGCTTGACGCTGATCCCGAGCTTCTTTCCGGCCGCGTAGTCACAGCACTCCGCGATCGCCTTGTAGTAGGGCTCGTAAAGCTGCTTGCTCCCGATGCCGCCCATCAGGAGATTCATCGCCCCGCAGGCGGCGCAGTTATCGATGAGCCTTCTCAGCCCCTCGATGCCGGCTTCGAGCGATTTGTCGACGGGAATCCCGCCGCCGTACACGGATGCGACTTTCAGGCCGCGTTTCTTGATCTCCTCACCAACCCGGGCGGCTTCTTCAAGTGACGTAGTAACGGAGATCACGAGCCCGCTCTCCGATTTCGTGGTCATCAGGCCGCAGTACTTGTACCCCGCCTCGGCGATGGCATCGAGAGCCACACGATAATCGTACTTGGCCCAGGGCCGCGTATAGCAGCCGATCTGCCAGGCCCCGGGCGCCATGCTTACGCTCGCGTAAGCATGTTTCGTCCACGGATTCGCGCAAGTCCACGCAAGCGCGGATACAGCCCCAGCTCTTACCGACTGATTGAGAAATCGACGCCGCGTCAGTTGCCCAGATGGATTCATCGTCATCCTCTCATCAAACCAGCCACCGCCACCCGGCGGCGATTCCGCAATTGTGCGATTTGTATGATCTTCGATATTCTTCTCATCCCTCGCGAATCTCACGCTTGGCCGCGTCGTAGATCGTCCGCTTGCCCGTATCGAACGAACGCACCGCCATGAGACAGGCGACGGCGTGCTGGTATCCGGCTTCGATGGACGCATTCGGTGTCCCGCGCGAACGCAGGCATTTGAGCCAGTCGAGGAAATGGTCGTCGTGCGGCACATCCTCAACCGGATTGCGGCCGCGAATCTGGCCCATGCGCTTGGCGCCGCCCTCGGCCGTCAGGACCGGCTTGGTCCACTGGACCATATCGAGCACGCCCTGGTCGCCGAAGATCTTGAAGCTGTTGCCGCTGCCGTTGCCGAAGTTCGTCGAGTAGCTCACCATGAAGCCTTCCGGATAAATCCACAGGGCCTGCACGTGGTCCGGGCACGTGAAGTTGTGCTCGTCCTTATAGGTGAAGGTCCCGCCCAAGCAGACGCAATGGCTCGGGAACTTCGCGCCGGTGATGTAGTGGACCAGATCGATGAAGTGACTGCCGAGGCCGGGGACGGGGCCGTCGGAGAATTCGCGGTAGCCGTACCAGCCGGAATACTTCACCGGATCGAACGGCTGCGACGGCCGGTCCATCAGGAACTCCTGCCAGTCCACGTCCTCTTTCTTGACGTCCTTCACGTACCCATACCAGTACGGCTTCTCGCCGTTGCGGCACTGCTCGATCCGCCCCACCGTGCCGAGAATCCCCGTCTTGTACAGCTCCCGGCAACCCGTGAAGCTGGGCAGGCTCCGCAACTGCGTGCCGATCTGCACGACGATATTCGCTTTCTTGACGGCGTCACAAGCCGCCTTGAGCTTGTCGAAATCCATCGCCAGCGGCTTCTCGCAATAGGCATCCTTGCCCGCCTCGGCCGCCGCCTTGAGGTGCGTCGTGTGCGCGTGGTCGGGCGAGGCGATCATCACGGCGTCCACGTCCTCCAGAGCCAGAAGCTCGCGATAAGAGGCAAACTGCCGCGCCGGCCGGCCATACGTCTCGTTCGCCTTGGCCGACGCCTCTTCCCGCCGCAGCCGCCAGGGATCACAAACCGCCGTGATCTCGATATTCTGCTCCTTGGCGTAGGGAGCCACCCCCGCCATATGCGCGCCGACACCTCGGCCGCCGCACCCGATGACCCCAATGGAAATGCGGTCGTTCGCCCCCTTGATCCGGCCGTAGCTGGCTGCCGAGAACACTATCGCGGCGCTCCCACCCACACCGCTCTTCAGAAACGTACGACGAGAGAAAGAACGCTTCATGGCAGTACCTCCAAGAACTGAATTGATGCGGCTGGCACCATCCTGCCGCGTACAGGCTTCTGTCCGGATACGTACGTGCTCGGGAAACGTGATTATAGCACCCCGATTGGCCCCTGCCCAGCACCGACTCTCACGACCAGATTGCATTGACGCGAGGGCCGAAAATATACTACAATAGGACAGGTCGAGTTGATTTATTTCTATGCGAGGTAACGCGGCCGAGCGGAACGGGTTATCGGCCGGCGGAAACCGCAGTGAGGAAGGATGAAGAAATGAGCAATTCCGGCAAGAATCTCGTCTTCACTTCGTTCGTTGTTCTTTGCGCTGCCTGTCTGGGCGGTCTCGATGGCACGGCATCGGCCCAAAACCCCGTCGGTGAGGACGAATCGGACGTCTCAGTGTTCATCAACGAGGTCATGGCGTCGAACAGTACGGCCGTGCCGGACCCGCAGGGCCAGTATGACGACTGGATCGAGATCCACAACGGCTCTGACGTGGCGGTTAACGTCGGGGGCCTGTATCTGAGCGACGATCCGGAGGCGCCCACGCAGTGGCAGTTTCCCAGCAACGACAGGCTCCTCACCAATATCCCGCCCGGAGGCTTTCTGGTGGTCTGGGCCGACGGCGATACGGCCGATGGCGGGCTGCACGCGAACTTCCGGCTGAGCGCGACCGGCGACGCCGTGTATCTGTACGACGCGGACGGCACGACCCTGCTGGATAGCGTCGAGTTCGGCGAGCAGTTCGCGAACATCTCGTACGGCCGGCACCCGGACGCCACGGGCGACTGGCAGTTCCTCGGCGAACCGACCCCCGGCCAGCCGAACGTCCAGACCTACGACGGCGTGGTCGCCGAGGTTGAGTTCAGCCGCGCCAGAGGCTTCTACGATGAGCCGTTTGATGTCACCCTCACCTGCGACACGCCGGGGGCAACGATCTACTATACGACGGACGGCGAAGAACCCTACCGGACGGGCGGTCGTTTGCCGACCGGGAGGGTGTACACCGGCCCGCTCCGGATCACGCAGACGATGTGCCTGCGCGCGAAGGCGATCAAGCCCGGCTGGATGTCCAGCCGCATCGCCACCCAGACCTACCTCTTCCTCGACCGAGTGATTCGCCAGTCCCCTTCCCCCTCCGGTTTTCCCAGCCGCTGGGGAGGAGCGAACGCGGATTACGCGATGGACCCGAGCATCGTCAATGCCGACCCGGAAGCGATGAAGCAAAACCTCGAATCGCTCCCGACGCTGTCGGTCGTGATGGACGTTGACGACATCTTCGGCGCCGGCGACGGCATCTACTCCCACGCCACCGGGCGCGGCCTGGGATACGAGCGAGCGGCCTCGCTCGAATTGATCTGGCCGGATGGCCAGGAGGGGTTCCAAGCCGACTGCGGCATTCGCATGTACGGCGACGTCGGACGCCAGGATAGCTATCGAAAGAAGAGCTTCCGCGTGTTCTTCAAAGGCATCTACGGACAAAGCAAGCTCCGTTACCCGCTGTTCGGGGAGGACGCCGCCGAGGAATTCGACCAACTGATCCTCCGCGCGAACTTCAATGACTGCTACGTCTTCGGCCGGCACAAGTCCCAGTACATCCGCGATGAGTACACGCGCAGGCTGCAATTGGCTCTCGGTCAGCCGACCCCGCACGGTCTGTTTGTCCATCTGTACATCAACGGCCTGTACTGGGGGCTTTACAATCCCGTGGAGCGTCCGGACGCGTCGTTCAATGCCTCCTACTTCGGGGGCGACAAGGAGGATTGGGACGCCTACAACTCCGGCAGTCCGACCGGCGAGAGCACCACTCAATCATGGAGCGGCCTGCTCAGTGCCGCCCGCCAGAGCGTTCATACGAATGAAGGCTATCAACGCCTCCAGGGAAACAATCCCGACGGCACGCCCAATCCCAACTACGTAGACTATCTCGATGTCGAGAACTACGTCGACTACATGATCGTTAACTTCTTCATCGGCAATACGGACTGGCCGCACAAGAACTGGTACGGAGCGATGAATCGCGTCGACAGCACAGGCTTCAAGTGCTTCTGCTGGGACTCGGAGTGGGTCATCGACCTCGTCGTCGGGCACGGCCTGGACTCCTATCTCTCCGAGAACGTTGTCGGCGTCGGCAATGGCATTGCCGAGCCGTATGGCCGGCTCCGCAACAATGCCGAATTCCGCCTGCTGTTCGCGGACCGCACGCACCGGGCGTTCTTCAACGGTGGACCGATGTACGCCGACCCGAGCCAGCCCCAATGGGACCCCATGCACCCCGAGCGCAACAGCGCCGCCGCCTTGTACGCCGAGCTGGCGAACCATATCGAGAAGGCCATGGTCGCCGAATCCGCCCGTTGGGGAGACACCCAGAGCAGCTCCCCGTACACCATCAACCAGTGGCGCGCCGAGCGGGACTATATTCTGAACACCTACATGGTCCAGCGTCCCAGGATCGTGCTGGACCAGATTCGCAATATCGGCCTTTATCCCGGCGTTAGCGCCCCGACCTTCCGCATCAACGGAAGCGATCAGCACGGCGGCTATGTCGCCTCCAACAGCCAGCTCTCGATGGCCGATGCCGGCGGGACCGTCTGGTACACCCTTGACGGCGCCGATCCGCGGGTCTCCAGCGCCGGTGCGGCGCCGAGCAACAGCGAGACCGTCCTCGTGCCTGAGAACGCCCCCAAGAGGCTGCTCGTTCCTACCGGGCCCGTCAGCGATGCCTGGAAAGGCAGCCAGCCCTTCAGCGATTCGCAATGGATGCTGTTCAGCGGCGCTCCAGGAGGCGTCGGCTACGAGAGAAGCGCGGGATACGAAGCGTATATCACCGCCGACGTGGGCGCGCAAATGTACAACGTCAATGCCACGTGCTATATCCGCATCCCATTCACGCTGAGCAAGCTCCCCGAGACTTCGAGCGAGATGACGCTGAAGGTCCGATACGACGACGGATTTATCGCCTATCTGAATGGCACCGAGATCGCCAGGAGCAATTTCGCGGGGGCACCGGTGTGGAACTCCGGGGCGGACACGCAGCACAGCGATTCCGACGCCATGCGCTTCCAGCCGTTCAACGTCAGCGCCCATGTCGACAAGCTGCGGCAGGGTGAGAATGTCCTCGCGATTCACGGACTGAACGCCGGCACCACCAGTACGGATATGCTGATCTCTGTGGAACTGGTCGCCGGCAGCACGACAGTAGGCGGCGTCCCCAGCGGCATCTCACCAACGGCGGCCAGGTACGACGGTGCGGTCCACTTGCAGCAGAGTTCCCACGTCAAGGCAAGGGCTCTCAGCGGCAACACGTGGAGCGCGTTGAATGAGGCGGTCTTTGCCGTCGGGCCGGTGGCCGAGAGTCTGCGCATCAGCGAGATCATGTACCATCCGGCCGAGACCGGCAATCCCGACGACCCGAACACCGAGTTCATCGAGCTGACCAACACCGGCAGCCAGACCG
>CBFDBY010000070.1:0-32478 GCA_965603165.1 uncultured Phycisphaerae bacterium | reverse complement strand
GGCCTTCGCCCAAAGGCTCGACAGGGGCCAGGTTCAGTTGCCTGCCCGGCACATTGACCGCAACGATATGGACGCGGATCGGCTGACCGAGTCGGATGGTCTGGCCGGAGCGCTCGCCCATGACGCACTGGGCGACCTTGTTGAAACGCCAGTGGTCGGGGCCAAGGTCCTCGAGCTTGATCAGGCCCTCGATGCCGAACTTCTCCGATTGCACGAAGATGCCAAAGCCGGTCAGGCCGGTGACGACGCAGCCCAATTCGTCACCGATGTGCTTGCTGAGCATCTGCAGGATCAGGACGTTCGTGAGTTCGCGCTCGGCGTCGGCGGCGCGCTCCTCGGTGAACGTGATGTGCTTGCCGATCCCGACCAGGTCCTGATTGGCGGTCACCTGCTTGGCCGTGTCCATGCGATCTTCGATGTGGTACTGCAACATGCGATGGACCAGCAGGTCCGCATAGCGGCGGATAGGACTCGTGAAATGGCAGTAATGCGTCGAGGCCAGGGCGTAATGGCCAATGCTCGTCGGGGCGTATTGCGCGCGTTCCAGACTCCTGAGCACGACGAGATTCACGGCCAGCGAGTGTTCCGTACCCTTCACGGACTTCAGGACATCCTGGATCGTCCCACGGTCGGGGTTTCGCGGCACGGCAATTCCCATCGCTCGCAGGAGCCTGGCCATGTTCTTCATGCTTAGGATGTCCGGGTCCGGGTGGATCCGGCGCATGAACGGCACGTTGCGGCGGTCCAGGATGGCGGCGACCGCGTCGTTGGCCTCCACCATGAACATCTCGATGATCGTGTGTGGATAGCTGTTCTCGGCCGGCCGGGCATCGACGACAAGGCCGGCCTCGTCAAAGATCAGCTCCGGCTCGGGCAAATCGAGATGAATCATCCCGTTGGCCCTGCGGCGCGCCTCGATCCGCCGGCTCAACGCGTCCATGTTCTGGAGCAGCTTGATCACATCACGCTTGACGCCATTCGTGCGCCCTTTAAGAATTCCCTCCGCCTGCACATAGGTCAGCCGGGCCGTCGAGCGGATCACGCTGTTGGCGACCCGGCGCGACAGGATGTTCCCCTTTTCATCGTACGTCAGGTACACACTCTTGGTGAAGCGTCTCTGCTCGGGCTGGAGGCTGCAGATGCCATTGCTGAGGATCTCGGGCAGCATCGGAATCGTCTTGCCGGGCAGATAGGCACTATTGCCACGCAGTTGCGCTTCCTCGTCCAGCGGCGACTCCGGCGGGATGAAATGACTGACGTCCGCGATGTGAACGCCAAGGACCTGGTTGCCCTTCGCGTCCGTTTCGAGATTGATGGCATCATCAAAATCCTTCGCATCCGGCGGGTCGATGGTGGCGATCACCTTGTCGGTGATGTCTTCACGGCCGTCGACCTGCTCGGCGTTGAAGTCGGTGGCGGCGGACCGCGCCTGCTCCAGGCAGGCGGCCTCGAACTCGCGCGGCAGATGGTACTGGTGTATGACGGATGCGATCTCCGCGTCGTACTGCCCAGCCCGGCCGAGCACCTCGATGATGACGCCGCGAGCGAGGTACTTCTCCGTCGGGTAGGAGAGGATCTCCACGACGACCTTGTCCTTTTCGCGGGCGTTCTTGGCCGTTACGTCCTCCACGACGATCGGCTCGACGAACCGGCTGCCGTCCGGCTGCACGATCCACGCCTCCGGGTGGTGCGTCAGCGTGCCGACGAACCGGTTGTTGGCCCGCTCGAGCACTTCGATGACCTCGCCGGTGTAGCGGATCTCCGGGCCGCGTCGGCCCTTGCGATGGACCTTCGCCAGGACGGTATCACCGTTCATCGCGTCGCCGGTACTGTCGGGAGGGATGAACAAATCCCCGTGGGAGTTTGGCTCCAGCGGACTGACGAATCCAAAACCCTTCGGATTCGCACGAAACGTCCCGACCACCTGGCCGGCGATCGAGGGCAGCGTAATGAGGTTGCCGCTGCCGATGACGACGTAGCCGGCCCGGCGCAGCTCGTCGAATGCGATCTTGAATTCCGTGTAGGCGTCCTGGTCGACCCCCAGCGCCTTCGCCAACTGGGCCAGTTTGAGCGGCTGGTACTCCTCGCGTTTGAGGAACTTGAGGATTCGATCCTTATAAATCTGAGGCATCCCTGCTCTCCCCAAAGAAACAGCACCCAACCGAATTCAGTTTCGACCGGGTGCTGTCGATTACGTCATCGCCATCCATGATCCTGCCGCAGAAAGCGAATGCCCGAACAAGGCCTGTCCAGTGGGCGAAATCAGCCGCCTTGCTTGGCCTTCAGGGCATTGAGCTTCTTCGCCATGCGGGATTTCTTCCGCGCGGCGGTCTTCTTGTGCATCGCGCTCGTGGAAGCCACTTTATCCACTTTCTGAACGGTAAGCCGGAACTGCTCCTCGGCCGCCGCGATATCCCCGGTGCCCAACGCGCCCTCAAAATGCTTGATCTGCGTCTTGACCTGGCTCTTGCGAGAGCGGTTGGTTCCACGCTTCTTCACGTTCTGTCTGATTCTCTTCTTTGCCGACAACGAGTGTGCCACATTGATCTCCTGAACAGTTGCTCTATTCTAACGCCTACCTGCCGAGAGGCTGGTTTCCATTCATTCCCCGTCGGGTCCGGGAGTTCCGGAACCGGACGGATCCGAGGACGCCCGCAGTTTGTCCACCCGCGAGCTGACGTCCCTATAGCCGAAATCCAGTTGTGCGATCTTCCGGTACAGCTCCAGGGCTTTGTCCTTCTCACCCTGCTCTTCATAGGTACGGGCGAGATTATACCGCAATTCCTTGGCCGTTGCATCATCTTTTATTTCATATGACTCAATGGCTCTCTGGAAGATCTCGGCGGCATCGGTATACCAGCCCTTCATGAAAAAGCAATAGCCCACCTTGTCCATGGACGAGATTCTGTGCCGGGGGTCCTTCTGGGCCTCCTGGAACAGCGGAATTGCCTCGTTGTACCGCTTGTTTCGGGTCAGCCGAAGGGCGTATTCGTACTTGGCTGTGAGGTCCGTGGGGTAGTTCTCCACAGAGAGCCGGTAATGCTCGAGTTCCGTATTGTTTAGCTGGGTCGTCAGCTCGGTCACGGCCTGCTCGGCCGCGGCATTCTGCGGCTGGGCCCCTGCCGTCTTCTTCGCCTGGCGCAGCTTGCGTCTGATCTGCTTCATCCTCAGCTTGCCGGCACGCTGTTTGAAGCTGAAATCGTTTCGCCCGACATAGGCGTCCTCGAACAATTGGATGGCCTCGTTTTCACCCTCGTCCGTATCGAGGTCCGCCAGCGCCTGGGCGAGATTGAAGATGCTTTTCGGCTGGTCCGGCTCCCGGGCATACGCCTTCCGGGCTTCCTCAACCGCCTCGGTGCGATAGTCCTTGGTCTTGATGACTCGGTCCTGAGCGTATAGCCTGGCCTGTGCTTCCTGATCGCGAATGGACTGTCGGAAATCGCCTGCCATGTCGTACTTGCCCTTGGACATGGTCAATTCGGCGGAAAGGTCCTTGAACTCGTCCGCCAGAGTCTTGTCGTCGGGCCTCATGCGGGAGGCGCGTTGGCAGGCCGCCACCGCCTTGTCGTACTGGCCCATGGCGCTATAGCAGTCCTTGAGCAACAGGTACGTGTGCAGCGAAGGTTTCTCCACTGCGTTGTTCGTCTGGAAGATCAAGTTGGCGATCCAGTGGGCGGTCTTATTGAACCCGCCATCGACGGCCGCCCGGAGCATGGCTTCGGCATACGAGAGGTTGTCCGGGTCCTTGGCGAACAAATACTCGGCGTTGAGCATGTGTTCGAGCGGGGTCTTTCCCCGCATTCGCTTGACTTTCTCGACCATCGAGGGTCTCTTGCCGCCCTTGCCCCGGCGCTGCAAGCCGAGTTCGCACAAGGGCAGATGCCCTTCCTCGAGTGCTTCGGGCGCACGTTTCAATCCATCGAGGTACATATCGATGGCGTAATCATACTGTTTCGTCTCGGCCGCTTTTCGAGCCCTCTCGAAGAACGGCCGGGCCTCGGCGAGATCGTGCATACCGGCTGATTCAGTCATCACTGCCTCGATCTTTTTGTCATTTGCATCCTGCGCCGGGGCCACAGGATCTTCCTCCTTAACACGAGTTCGCTGCGGCCGGGTTCGGCCCGACGTTGGGGCCCGGGACGCCGTCCTGGCGGGCGTCGGCTGGCCGTTCGAAAGAAGTTTGGCCCGGATTTGTCTGAGATCCCCCAGTAGTTTGCTATCCTTGGGCTTCAGTCGGAGCGCCCGCTGGCAGGCCGCGGCCGCCCGATCATACTGCCCAATCGTGGCATACGCCTCCTCAAGGAGGATGTAAAGGTTCGCCGATGGCTTCCTGGCCTTGTTGTTCGCCAGGAACATCAGATCGGCCATCCACTTCGCCGCCTCGCCGTAGCCCCCCGCCACAGCCGCCCGCAGCACCGCCTCGCCGTAGGCGAGATGCTCCGGGTCTTTGGCAAGGAGGTACTCGGCATTGAGCATTTGTTCGAGAGGACCGTCCCCGGCAGAGAGCCGCTGCTGCGCCTCCTCGGCCGAGGGTGGGGGCCCGTTGCGCTCCTGCCTCTGCAAGGCCAGGACGCGGAGCTCGATATGGCCTTCGGAGACATCATCCGGCGTCAGACGAAGGCCCTCAAGGTACGCATCGATAGCGCGATCAAGGTCACCCGCCTCGGCTGCCTGGCGGGCCCTCTGAAAATGAGCCCTGGCTTGCGCTCGAAGATCCGGTTCAGGCATAGTGTCGTTAAGTGCTTGTCCGTTCAAATGATGTACTCCTCTTTAATGGTAATATTCGGCTCAATTTTGTCAATGAATAAATCCTTGTACGCCAATTCCGGCTGTGTTATAAGGACTCCCGACAACCGTACAGGCAATACTGGGCCGACGGAAGGTCCGTGTGGCTTCGTACGTTTCTACGTTCTGGAGAATGCCTTTATGAGGACCGCCCTCGAGCAGTACGATCCACAGATTTATGAGCTCATCAGACAGGAGGAGACGCGGCAGAGCGGCTCCATCCGCCTGATCCCCTCGGAGAACTATGTTTCCAGGGCCGTCATGATGGCCACGTCGAGTTGTCTGACGAACAAGTACGCCGAGGGGTACCCTGGCAAACGATATTACGAGGGCCAGCAGGTCACCGACCTGATCGAGAAAGTCGCCCAGGATCGCGCCAAGAAGCTCTTCCAGGCCGACCACGCCAATGTTCAGCCGTATTCGGGGTCGGTGGCCAATCTGGCGGCCTACGCAGCCCTCATCAAGCCGCATGAGACCATCATGGGAATGTCGCTCGTGCACGGCGGACATCTCACACACGGCTGGAAAGTCTCGCTCACGAGCAAGTTCTTCAATTCCGTGCCCTACGAGGTGGACACCCAGACCGGCCGGCTCGACTACGACCGGATTCGCGACCATGCCAAGAAGCATCGGCCCAGGATCATTATTTCGGGAGCCACGGCCTACCCAAGGACCATCGATTTTGACATCTTTGGCGAGATTGCCCGCGAGGTCGATGCGTACCACGTCAGCGATATCGCCCATATTGCGGGCCTGGTCGTCGCCGGCATCCATAAAAGCCCGGTGCCCCATGCCGACATCGTCTCCACGACGACCCACAAGACGTTGCGTGGCCCGCGGGGCGGCATGCTGCTATCCCGGGCGGAGCACGCCGACAAAGTGGATCGAGCCGTATTTCCCGGCCTGCAGGGCGGCCCCCACATGCATACACTCACGGCCATCGCCGTCGCCATGGCCGAGGCCGACACACCGGAGTTCGTGGCCTATGCCAAGCAGATTGTCAAGAACGCCAAGGCCCTGGCCGAGACGCTGATGGAATCTGGTTTCAACCTCGTCTCCGGCGGGACCGATAACCACCTCATCCTGATCGACCTCAGAAACAAGGGGATCCCCGGCAGGAAGCTGGCCAAGGCGCTCGACCGGGCGCGCATCGTGACGAATTGCAACACCGTGCCGGGTGATCCGGCGCCGCCGTTCAATCCCAGCGGTCTGCGGCTGGGAACCCCGGCGATCACGACCCGCGGCATGAAGGAGCCGGAGGCCCGCCAGATTGCCGGCTTCATTCATCGTGTCGCCGAGAACATCGACAAGGAATCCGCCATTGAGAAGGTCGGCAAGGAAGTCCTGCTGTTATGCTCGCGCTTCCCGGTCCCCGAGCATTTCATCATACCGCCCAAAAACGGCAACCGGGACTGACGGGCCGGCCGGTCGTGCCCCGTAACCATATGGGTTCAGAGACATTAACAGCGGCCGTTCTCGGTCTGAACGATTCCGGGCAACGCATGCTCAAGGCGGCGGCAGCGACCGGCCGCTTCCAGATTCGGGCCGTGGCCGATCAGGACCGGCAAAAGGCCGAGAAGACTGCCGCCGAACTCGGATGTGAAGCCTACAGCGATTATCGCCAGTTGATCGTCCAGAATCAGCTCGATTGCCTCCTCGTGGCGGCGGAGACCCACACCTGCGACGAGCAGTTGAAGGCCGCCATGAAGAGGAAGTTCAATATCCTCAAGCTCCCACCGCCGGGGCGGACCTTCGAAGAAGCGCTCGAGTACGTGCAGTTGGCCGAGAGCGAGAAGGTCCGGTTCGCCGTCGCGAATACCGCCCGGTTCCGGTCGAGTTACGCCACCGCACACGATCTGATCTCACAGGGCCTTATCGAGCAGGTATTCCTGATCGCGGCGTGCGGCACGATGGGGGCCGCGGATCGGCCCGCGTGGCAGACCGATCCCAAACTCGCCGGCGGAGGGGTTCTGCTGCATGATTGCTATCAAATGGTGGACCAGATTCTCCGGAGCTTTCCAATCCCTGAACAGGTCTACGCCCTCGCGGCCAATCAGGCCCCGGACAAGCAGCAACGGCTCTACCTGACGGAAGACACAGCCCTTGTCTGCATGAAGTTCAGCGAGGTCCTTATGGGCAGCCTGACGGTCACGCGACGCAATGAGATCGCCCCGAGCGGCATCTCCCTTCAGATCCACGGCAAAGGGGCCCGTCTGACCGTCACGGACCGCGCCGTCGTACTGGAGACGCACGACGGCCAGGGCGATCGCAAATGGCAGTACGATGAGGATGAGCAGGTCGTCACCGAGCGGCTCCTGGCGAGCTTCGCCGACAGCCTGCGGGCCGGCGCCGAACACGAATTCCCCGGCGGTGCGGCGGACAATCTCAGGAACATGGCCGTGTTCGAATCCGCCTATCTCTCGGCACGAACGGGCTTTCCGGAGGAACCCGCACGTATCCTGCAAATGGCGGGCAACTCCGCCGGTGCGGCAACAAGTATTTGACAGCGGACCCCAGGCAAAGGTACTCTGTGGCCACTGTGAAGGGGTCTCGAATTTCGAGCTCTGACCGATACAACAAGTAAAGAAACGCACATTTCAATTCCGGGAGGTTCGAGCTATGAAGAATTTGGTTTATGGCGGCATCATCGTTGGGTGCATCCTTTTGGCCGTGATCGTGTTCACGGTCACTCGTTCCGGCGGCAGCGCCGGCCTCGACAGTCTCTCCGACGCGGAGATGACCTGGGTCAAGTGCATGAAATGCGGCCAGAGTTATGAAATGGGCCTGAAACAGTACTACGAGGAGCTCAACGAGAAAGCCAAAGCCAACCCGACTCCCATGCCGGTCGCCCATCCTCTGACCTGCCAGAAGTGCGGACAAGATGCCGTCAGGAAAGCGGTCAAGTGCGAAAACTGCGGCGAGGTCTTCTTCGAGTACAGCGTCCCCAACGATTTCCCGGACCGTTGTCCCAAGTGCAAGCATAGCGCCACAGAGGCGAAACGAAAGGCGCGCTTGGGACAGCAGTAGCGATAGCTTGCGGCTGCCTCCTGGGCCATTAGGAGGCGATTCGGACACCAGTGCAGCGGAAGGAGGGCTGGGCACAGCAGGGAGCCCCATCTTCACTGTCCGCGGGACGTCTCCGATGCCTGCACCTTCCGGCGGTTCTTGTGTTCCTTCAGGGGGTCCAGGACTCGGTCGGCGTACTCTTCCTCGCCATTCTTCAGGGAGTCCATCGAGGCGTACCGCCTCGCAATGCGCTCTTTGAGATAGGCGAGACGGTTCTCCGGGTTGGGATGGGTCGAGAAGAACTCAATCGGCCGAACAGTCTGGAGGTCCTGAAGGATCTGCATGGTCTCGACCATGCCGTTCGGATCGTAGCCGGCCTGGATCATGTACGACAGGCCGACCAGATCGGCGTCCACTTCATCCTCCCGGCTGTACTGCAGGGTTAGCACGCTGGTGATAAACATCGCCGCCCGTCCTACGTCGGAGGGCACGTCGCCGACGTGAGCGGCCGCCACGAGCGCGGTCATCCCGATCTGGCGACTCATCGCGGCCATACTGTCGCGGGCCACAATGTGTCCCACTTCGTGGCCCAGGATTGCTGCCAACTGGGCCTCTGATTCGAGTTCTTCCAACAGTCCCCTGGTGATGAACACGTAGCCGCCCGGCATGGCGATTGCGTTGGCCATATCCGTGTCCACGGCGGCGAAGTGATACGCCATGTCCGGCCTGTGACAGAAGCGGGCGATTCTCTGGCCCACGCGGTTGATGTAGCTTTGCACGCTCTCATCGGGGATACGCCCGCCAAGCTCCTTCTCCACATAGGGCGAATACTTGCGTCCCAGTGCGAGATCCTCCTGGGGGGAGAAGAACATCAATTCCTCCTCGCCCGTAATCGGATTGACGGCACAGCTCGACAGAAGAGCGAGCGACACGCTGAGCAGCAAAACACGAGTAGTGGTCGCCTGTATCACAACCGATACCCCCGAATTCATGGATTTTGCTTGAAAAGCCGGTGAGTCAGATTATACTCACGACTTTATTTATATGGTAGTGAAAAGGATAGCCCGATCCAATCCTTGCGACGGCTGTAGTCAGGCCGGCGCGTGTGGCGAGGTCTATCATCAGCTTGGCTGTGCCGAAGGTCCTTCCGTGGCGCCAAAGGTGGCCGTCGCGTTCCTGCTGCCCATTCTGATGTTTGTGGTCGCGCTCGGCGTGTTCCAATGGGCTCTGGCTAGCGCGGTGGCCGAGCCGTATCAGACGCCGTTGGCGCTGCTTCCGGCCCTCGCCGTCACCGCCGGGGTAATGCTCGTTGCGCGGGTTGCGGTGCGACTTTGTTGGAAGAAGCGAGATCAGGAATAGACGACGATGATCATGTTCACCAAAGACAGTCGCTCTTTCGCCGGAGGGGTGCATCCGCCGGAGAGCAAACATCTCACCGAGGGCAAGGCCATTGAGTCTGGACCCTTGGCGAAAGAGCTTGCCATACACTTGAGTCAGCATATCGGCGCGATTGCCAAGCCGGCCGTGAAGAAGGGCGATACGGTCCAGGACGGGCAGAAGGTCGGTGAGTGCGACGCTTTTGTCTGTGCGCCGGTTCATACCCCCGTCGCAGGCAAGGTGAAGAACGTCGCACTGCAGCCGCACGCCGTCCTCGGACGAGGCAAGGCCGTGATCGTCGAGGGCCAATCCGAGACGCCACCTGCTGTACCTTCATTCGTTCGGCCAGCGGACTTCGACCCTGCGACCTGGACCCCTGGGCAGATCTGCGACGCCGTCCGCGAGGCCGGGATTGTCGGTATGGGAGGGGCCGGGTTTCCCACCAGCGTCAAGATCCAGCCCGATCCCAAGAAGCCGCGAGAGGTCCTGCTCATCAACGGTTGCGAGTGTGAGCCGTACATTACCTGCGATTACCGCATTATGCTGGAGTGGACGGAGCAGATCATCACGGGCATCCAACTCGCCCAACAGGCCTGCGGCGCTTCGACCGTAGCGATTGCCATCGAGGACAACAAGCCCAAAGCCATCGAGCAGATGAACGCGACGCTGAACAGGCTCGGGCTCGCCGACCAGATTCGAGTCGTGTCCATGGCAACGAAGTACCCTCAGGGCGGGGAGCGCCAGCTCATCCGGGCCGTGCTGCGCAAGGTGGTCCCGACGGGAGGAATCCCCCCGATGATCGGGGTGGTTGTCACGAACGTGGCCACGGCGGCAGCGGTCGCCCATGCCGTCGTGGACGGCCGACCGCTCACCCATCGTGTGGTCACGGTCAGCGGGGAAGGCATTGCCAACCCCGGTAATTACTACGTTCCCATCGGCACCCCCGTACAGGCATTGATCGATCATTGCGGCGGCATGAGGGACGACTGCGCGAAGGTCGTGATGGGCGGGCCCATGATGGGGCTGGCCATTGCCGACATGAGCACACCGATTACGAAGACCAGCGGTGCTGTCACATTCTTGTCAAAGACGCAGGTCGCCGGCGAGGACGGCCAGTGGCGTGAAACGCCGTGCATCCGGTGTGGCCGATGCCTCCAGGCCTGCCCCGAGAATCTCAACCCGACCAGGATCGCCCATGCGGTGAGGAACAGTCTGATGGACAAGGCCGAGGGCTACTATATCAGCGCGTGTATCGAGTGCGGCTGCTGCAGCTACGTCTGCCCGGCCAATATCGACCTGACGGGCTATATCAAGACGGGCAAAATCCACCTGGCCCGGCAGAGGAAGAAGATGCCCGCCTGACCGGCGTGCGCCTTCGTCGTAAGGAGACCGAAGGATCCAACCGATGTCCCAAGATATCAGCGTTTCATTCGCCCCGCACATCCGCAAGCCGCTCTCGACGCAGCGGATCATGCTCGATGTCATCATCGGCCTCGTGCCGGTCATGATCGCGGCCGGCGTCTACTTCCGATTTCGCGGGCTCCTGCTGATCGGCATCTGCGTGATCTGGTGCCTGGCGCTCGAGTGGCTCTGCAACGTTGTCCGTCGGAAGCCGAGCTCGCTCTGGGACCTCAGTGCGGTAGTGACCGGCATCATTCTGGCGTTGTCGCTGCCGCCCGGGCTGCCTCTCTGGGCGGCCGCCATTGGATCGGGCGTGGCGATTATCGTGGGCAAGATGGTGTTCGGCGGTCTGGGCGCCAATGTGTTCAATCCCGCCATGGTCGGGCGTGCCTTCCTGACGGTCTCTTTCGGCATGTTAATGACCGCCTGGACGGTGCCGGCCACCCTTGATCCTGATCTGCCGCCGGTCGAGCCGACGAATATCCAGGACGTTCGGACCCAGGCAACGCCGCTCGCCTGGAGCAAGATGGCCATCAAGGATGAAAACGGTGCGAAGATCTATAACGAGCGGCAGTTCCTGCCGACGATCACCGGCAATATCGCCGGCTCGCTCGGCGAAACCAGCGTCATCGCGATTCT
Source organism: uncultured Phycisphaerae bacterium (assembly GCA_965603165.1). Taxonomy (GTDB): domain Bacteria; phylum Planctomycetota; class Phycisphaerae; order Sedimentisphaerales; family Anaerobacaceae; genus PLanc-01. The sequence continues at coordinate 21,270 of CBFDBY010000070.1, read as the reverse complement.
CATCGGGGGAATCTACCTGCTCGTGCGGCGGACGATCGATTTTCACATCCCCCTTGCGGTATTCCTGTCCGCCTTCGTCTTTGCCGGCGTCGCCTATCTGATCGATTCGGATGCCTTCGTGCAGCCGTTCTACCATCTCACCAGTGGGGCGCTGCTATTCGGCGCGTTCTTCATCGCGACCGACCCGGTCACCGCCCCACTGACGCGGCGCGGCATGTGGCTCTTCGGTCTGGGCGTGGGCGCACTGACGCTGCTGATCCGAATCGTCGGCGAATACCCCGAGGGATTCATGTTCGCCGTGCTGCTGATGAACGGCGTCACTCCGCTGATCGACAGGTTGTTCCGGCGCGTGCCGGTGGGAGGCAAGCCCCGTGTTGCGTAGTCTGAAGCACTTCTTGCGGGAAAGCTGGCTGCTGATTGCCGCTTCGTTCTTCTTCGGTTTGCTGATCGCGGCCACGAACGCGGCTCTGTCGCCGCGCATTGAGATGAATAAGGTCACGAAACTGACGAGCCTCGCGGCTGGTTTGCTGACGGACGCCAAGCGGTTTGTCCCTCTGGCCGAGCCGGTCGAGGTCAAGACGCGGGGCGGCAAGACGGAGCCCGTCGCCGTATACAAGGCCGTCGCCGGCGACGAGGTCGTTGGCTGGGTTTTCAAGGTTGTCGGTTCGGGATTCGCCGACAAGATCGAACTGGTTGCTGCTGTCGATGGGCCATTCGAGAAGCTTGCCGGCTTCGACGTCCTCGCCAGCAATGAGACGCCTGGATTCGGCGACCAGATCAAGGAGATGTCTTTCCGGGAGCAGTTCATGGGCGCCCCCGCCGACCGCTTTACCCTTGTCAGCACGGGCAGCCGCCAGGACATCGATTCGACGATCGTAGCGATCAGCGGCGCGACGGTCAGCAGCACCGCCGTGGTGGAGGCCATGAATCTCTACCTTCCGCAGATCAAGGAGCAATTGCAGCAGAAAGGGCTGATCGGCGATGGCAACTAACCCTGAAGGACAGATGGGACTCTACGGAGACGCCGTAGTCAACGGGCTGTGGCGGGAGAACCCGGTCCTGCGCATGATTCTGGGGATGTGCCCGACGCTGGCGGTGACTGCCGCGCTCAAGCCGGCCCTGACGATGGGCCTGTGCGTCATCTTCGTGCTCGTGTGCAGCAACATCATGGTCAGTCTGATGCGCAAAGGGCTGCGGCCCCACGTGCGCATCCTCATGTTCACGCTAACGATCTCCACGTTCGTTACCATCGCGGACCTCTTTCTGCGGGCATACGTCCCGAAGATGAGCGAGGCGCTCGGCCCGTACGTGCCTCTGATCATCGTCAACTGCATCATCATCTGGCGCGCCGAGGCCCGAGCCAGCAAGAGCGGGCTCTTGGTCAGCGTGGTGGACGCACTCGCCATGGGCGCGGGATTTACGCTCGCTCTGAGCATTCTGGCGGTCATCCGGGAGATCCTTGGGACGGGCAAGCTCTTTGAGATCCAGATCCTGCCCACAACCTTCCCCGCCTGGGCGGCGATGGGCATGCCGGTCGGTGCGTTTCTCACCTTCGGGTTTGTGCTGGGCGCGATGAATGTGATAACGAGGAATCGAAGCTGAGGAATATCGCAAGATGGATACGGTGTACATGCTGCTGACGGGTTTCATCTCCGTCGTTCTCATCAACAACCTCGTCTTCACGAAGTTCCTGGGGATTTGCCCGTACATCGGCGTGTCCGGGCGAATCGATATGGCCTTCGGCATGGGACTGGCCGTCACTTTCGTCATGACGCTCAGCGGCACGCTCACCTGGATGATCGACCACTGGCTGCTCATCCCGTTGGGTCTCGAAGTCGCACGATACGTCGCCTTCATCATGGTGATCGCGGCCGCCGTGCAATTGGTCGAAATGTACGTTAAGCGGTTCTTCCCCTCCCTGTACGAGAGCTTTGGTATCTTTCTTCCTCTGATCACGACGAACTGTGCGATCCTCGGCTTGTGCCTGTTTCTCGTCATCTGGGGCGTCGGCTCTCTGATTGAGGCCGTGGTCCTGAGCTTCGGGGGCGGCATCGGCTTCACCATCGCGATCTGCATCATGGCCGGCATTCGCGAGAACCTCCGGATGGTCGATGTCCCCGAGGCTTTGCAGGGGGCGCCGATCACGTTGATCACGGCGGGCCTTCTGGCCCTGGCCTTCATGGGATTTGCAGGAATGATATGATGATCCTTGCCAGTGTTGTCAGTGTGTTGGGCTACGCGGTGCTGGCCGGGCTGATTATGCTCGGCCTGGGTACGGCGTTCGCCGTGCTCTTGCTCATCGCCAATGAGAAGCTCAAGGTCCCGGTCGACCCGAGGGTCGAAGAGGTCTATGCCGCGCTGCCGCACCTCGATTGCGGTGCCTGCGGCTATCCCGGCTGTAGCGGATACGCCAAGGCCGTGATCGAGAACCCGGAGTTGCTTGGTGGCTGCGCCCCGGGCGGGCCGGAGGCCGCCAACGCCATCGCCGCCATTCTCAATCTCCAGGTGAGCAAGGAAGGCCCCCCGCTGCGGCCGGTCGTCATGTGCCGGGCCCACAAACCGGAACGCACCTATTACGGCCAGTACCAGGGCATCCCGAGCTGCATCGCCGCCAATGCCGTCGCGAACGTGCAGGCGTGTAAGTTCGGCTGCCTCGGATACGGCGACTGCATGCGCGCCTGCAAGTTCAGCGCGATGCGTATCGAGAACGGCTTAGCCACGATCGATTACACGAAGTGCACCGGCTGCACCGCCTGCGTCAAGGCCTGCCCGAGAAACCTGATCAAGCTGGTCCCCTTCGCCCATGAGAACATGATGGTCGTCGCGTGCAACAGCCTGGAGAATGGCAAATCGACGCGCGCCTTCTGCCAGGTCGGCTGCATCGGCTGCGGCCTATGCGTCAAGCAGAGCGACGCCTTCGCGGTCGAAGATAACCTCGCCCGCGTGGACTACGCGAAGTACGAACCTTCCGGCCAGAACGAGACGGCCTACAACAAGTGCCCCACCGGCGTCATCGTCTACCGAGGCCCCACCGCCCAAGCCCCCCGAGAGCCGAAAGCCAAACCTGCCCCCACCGCCAAGGCGTGACAGGTCCGTAGCATCAAGGGTTGGGTTCCTCGCCGCGGTGCCGCCAATATCCCGGCTTGCGATGCAGATGCATGACCGCAATGATCTCAACTCTCCGATTTCCGACCCGGTAGATGATTCCGAAGGGGAACCTCGGTACGCGGCACTGTCGCCACGTGCCGGAAACCACGCGATACATGCTGGGATGAGCCTGAATTCGGCGAATCGTCTCGCTAACAGCCTCCAGAAGCCGCCGACCCAGACCGGATTGCTGCTCCTCATAGTACCGGACCGACTCCAGAAACTCGGCTCTCGCTTCCGGATGAAACCAGCACTTCATCCCTCGAGTCCCCCGCTTGCTTCCTTGAGAACCTGATCCCCCGGGATCAAGTTCGCCGTACCGGCATCGATCTCGCGGCACCGTCGGGCGATCTCCTCTCTCCACTCGCTGCTGACCTCAAACGGCTCCTCGAAATCGAGGCTCTCAAGCAGCTTCTCGGCAAGCAGGGCCCTCACCTCGCGCGGCAGCTCAAGGGCCTCCTTCATAATGCTCTCCGCCTTTGGGCTCATACGGCATGACTCCATCGTTGGGCGGGACTCCTGATTCTCGACCCGAACCCCAGATTCATTTATCGTCTCTTGCACTTCGTTACATCAAGTATAGACATCCGACCCGGCGGCGTCAACTCGGCCGCTCCACCTGCCCACCCCTGAGACCATTACGTTCGTTTGTTTATGTATCCTATAGCTTTGTCAAAGTTCACTTCCCAGAGGTCGTTGACGTAGCGTCCAGCTCCATCGAGGTCGGGAAAGAGACTGGCCCTGTTGACATTCGCGTGATCCAGAAACCTGAGGCACTCAAATCTGTCCTTCTCGCTGTTTGGGATAACGTACTTTTGGAGAATCGCCCGAGGATGCAGATTTCCCCTGCCGCGCTCCCCTGGCCATCGGTAGGTGTCCTGACTGAATTCCTTTCGCACGTATGCTTCGAGGTGCACCCCTTGGGGCATTTTCAAGAAGAGGCCACCCTGATTGGTTAATCTGTAGTTTCCCGGCCAACTGGGCGCGAATGGTTTGGGATGCTGTGACTTCGTTTCGCCTTGATGTTCCTTCTCTGCGGGAATCAAATGATGCGCCAGGGCAAAGACGGCTCTGCGAGAAGGTGCCCTGTAGGGACATCTTTCTTCAACGAAGGCAAAATAGAGTGCCACAAAGGGGGAATATGTCCAGTCAAGCATGGGCGTGGCCATTCCATGGTGCTGCGCAAATGCCCACCACTCGTTTTCGTCCCCAGCCGGAATCTGGGAAACCAATCTCCCACGAGCCATTTCCTTGAATCGCTCAAGCTGAAGGTCCCGATGAACCGGCGGACCGGGAAAATACTCAGGGTTACCTCCCACCAAATTGGGTTTCGTTGGAAATTTCATCTCAAGTCGGTCCAATGTTGAGATGACCTTCCAGATTGCATTGGCCTGCCCACGGTATATCCAGGTGCCCGGACTTTGCTTTGGATCAGTCATGAGATCAACGAAGTCCTTCCATGAGCACAGTTCTTTCGTGAGGATCCCCTATTTGATGTTCCCGATGTCATCTTTTTCAGTACTCATTATCTCTCCCTGTTTCCGGACCATGGCAGCTCAGTTCCGTTTCTCTTGCAGCTATCGGCAAGAACACGACCTGCTCTTAGCGTAACCACACACAAATCTACCACCGAGTTCATGTGGTTCGTCAGGTTCACGTTGGGCATTGAAGCAGCACGAGTCAGACGTCAGAAGGCAAGTCCGCCATTCCTAGCTCCGCCCCCCCATGTTCGGCCGAGACGCTCGTGCTACGGACTACGTTGGATATAGGTTGCGGCGCCGGTGGTGAAGACGGGTTGGACGTTTGGGCCGGCGGGGATTAGGATGGCTTCGATGTTGGGGAGGGTCCCGATCAAGGCGAGGCCCTTCTCCTGGCCCAGGACACTTACGGCCGTGGAGAGGGCGTCGGCGGAGGTGGCGTCGGGGGCGATGATGGTAACGCTGGCTAATTGGGCCGCCCCCCTGCCGGTGTGGGTGTCGAGGATGTGGCTCTGTCTCTCGCCGTGGACTTTGACGAACCGGCGGTAGTCGCCGCTGGTGGCGACGCTCTCGTCCGTGATTGCCAGGACCAGCAGCGGCTCCGGGCCGGCCAGGTCGTCCGGGGCGACGTTCGGATCCTGCAGGCCGACGCGCCAGCAGTCCCGCCCCTGCGGCGGACGGCCGAAGCAGCGGATGTTGCCGCCGAGATCGACCATACCGCCGAGGGCGCCGCGTTTCATCATCACGTGCACGGATTCATCCACGGCGTAGCCCTTCGCGATTCCGCCTAAGTCGATCCTCATGCCGGCCACGGCAAACTGCACGGTCATCTTCCTTTCGTTGAGGAGCAGCTTATCGTAGCCCACCATGGCTTGCGCTTCGGCGAGGGCCTGTTCGCTGGGAGGTTCGTCCGTCTCCCCCGCCTGGCGCCACAGGTCCACGAGCGGGCCGACGGTGACATCGAACGCGCCGCCCGAAAGCTCGCTGAAATGGGCCGCCTGCTGTAGGACCTCGAAGGTCATCGGGTTCACGGGGATCGGCTTGTCCGCGGCGTAGCGGTTGACCGTATTGAGCTCGGAATCAGCCTGGTGGTAGCTCATCAGGGCCTCGATGCGCTCCTGGGTCTCGAAGGCCGCCCTGATGCAGGCCCTTGCCTTTCGCTGCGAATCGGCGATGACGACCACGCGCGAGAACGTGCCCATGACCACGCGATAGCCGCTGTCCACCATGACCGCGTCGCGCCCCCGAACGCGCACGTACAGCAGGCCCAGCAGCAGCAGGAGCACAACACCGATCACGACAAACCGAACGGTCTTTTTCACGGAGTCCCTGTCCAATCGACAATTCACTATTTGCTGTTTTGCGTCCATTCCATCGGCCGAAGCACAATAGTAAATAGTAACTCGTAAATCGCAAATGTATAATGGCCGCATGAAGGACAAAACAATAGTGACGATTGCCGAGCGCGTCGAGCGGGAGTTTCTGCCGTTCGTGCGGAAGCCCGGCCGATACATCGGCGGCGAAATCAACCAGGTAAAGAAGGACCTCGCCGCGTGCGAACTGACCGTTGCCCTGTGCTTTCCCGACGTCTACGAGGTCGGCATGTCCAATACCGGTCTGGCCATCCTCTACCACGTTCTCAATCAGCTCGATGGAGTCGCCGCCGAGCGAGTGTTCTCGCCCTGGACCGACGCCGAGGAGATTCTGCGAGAAAAGCAGATCCCCCTGTTCAGCCTGGAGTCGAAGGCCGCCCTGCGCAGCTTCGACGTAATTGGCTTCGGCCTGACGAACGAGCTGTGCTACACGAACGTCCTGAACGCGCTCGATCTGGCGGGCCTGAGCGTCCGTCGCAAGGACCGGAAGGAAGACGACCCTTTGGTCATCGCGGGCGGCGGCATGGCGAACTGTTGCGAGCCGATGGCGGAATTCATCGACCTGTTCGTTCTCGGCGACGGGGAACAGGCAGTCGTTGAGTTGGCGGAACTGCTGCTGGCGGGGAAAAGGAGCGGCCAGACCAAGCGGGAAGTCCTTCTTGAGGCGGCCCGGCGATTCGATTGGGCCTACGTTCCGCAGTTTTACAGTTTTGAATACGACGGCCGACGCATCGCTTCTTTCCAGGCGGCCGAGGCAGAGGTCTCTCAGTCATCCGAATATGCACCCCTGCGGACGCGGTTTCGAAACGCCGTGGTGGAGGATTTCGAGAACGCCGCCGTGCCGGTGCGGCCGATCGTGCCGTTTGTCGAGGCTGTGCATGAGAGAGTGAGCATTGAGATCATGCGGGGCTGCCCGGGCCGTTGCCGGTTCTGTCAGGCCAGCTATTGCCGACGGCCGATCCGCCATCGCAGCGCCGAGAAGGTCTTCGAGTTGGCCAAGGCCTCGTATCATGCCAGCGGGTTCGATACGGTGAGCCTGCTGAGCCTGTCCACGGCGGATTACCCGCACCTGGAGGAACTGGTTGGGCTGCTCCAGGGCTACTTCGAGGACAAGCACGTCGGCCTGTCGATCCCTAGCCTGCGCGTGGACCAGCAGTTGAAGATCGTGCCGAAGCTCTTCACCTCCGTGCGCAAGAGTGGTTTGACTATCGCCGTCGAGGCGGCCAGCGAACGGCTGAGGCAGATCATCAGCAAGCCGTTGAAAGACAGCGATCTGTGCGCAGCGGTCGAAGAAGCATACCGGGCCGGCTGGCAGAAGCTCAAGCTGTACTTCATGGTGGGCCTTCCGGGCGAGACGCTCGATGACGTCAAGGCCATTGTCGAGCTTTCCTATAGGTTAGCCAGACTCCGCAAGGAAGTGGACGGCAAGACCGGCAACATCAACATCGCGGTGAGCTGGTTCGTGCCGAAACCGCACACGCCTCTCGGCTGGCTGCCGCAACGCCCGCGGGATTACTTCGAGCAGGCACGACGGCTCATCTTGGATGAGAAGAACCGTTTGCGCGCAAGGTTCCTCCGGTTCAAGTTTCACGAGGTGAACCAGAGCATTCTTGAAGCGGCGATGGGTCGCGGTGATAGACGGCACGCGGACATCATCGAGTCGGCCTGGCGGCACGGCGCCCGCTTCGATCTGTGGAGCGAGTGTTTCGACGATACGCTCTGGCGTGAGGCGTTCGCACGGTCCGCTCTCGATCTCGACGCCGAGGCACAGAGACGTTTCGCGCCCGATGACGTGCTGCCTTGGGAGCATCTCGGCGGGCCGGAGAAACCGTACCTGCTCTCGCATCACGATCATGCCGTGCAGGCCGCACGCTCCGAATAGCTCGCATCGGTTTTGCAGGATCCGTGCACACGAGAGACGCTCATCGATGAAGAATCTGCATCTGTGTCCTCTACAGGATTGACGACGATCCACTCACACGTATAATGTGCCTCCCCGTTCATGGTGTCTGAGCCATTTTCGAACTGGGGTCAATACGTGTGTCCGACAACAAGTTGCGTCTACCCGGGCGGTGCCTCGGTGGATGCGTGAATCTGCGTGTTTTAGGGAAACTAAGGGAGTGTTGTATGACAAGGACGATTGTGTTGTTTGCCGCGGCTGCCTCTTTGATGATGAGTATGCCTTGCTTGGCACAGAGTGAACCTGATTTGGCAGACGAAAACGCGCAACTGCGCCAGCGCGTCGACAACCTGGAAAGGCAGATGGAGCAGTTGAAAGCGACCGTCGGCTCGACTCAGGCGGAAAGTGCGGCTGGGGAGCAATCGCCCAAGCCCGAGGAAGACAAGAAGCCGCTCTGGTCCAGTCTCGATATTCAACTCTATGGGTACATCAAGGCGGATGCCGCCTGGGATAGTTCCCGGGTGACCGCGGGCAACTACGTCCTCTTTGTCGACCCGGGTGGCGAGGATGATGAAGAGTTTAATCTGACGGCTCGTCAAACGCGTCTGGGCCTCAAGATCAAGGGCCCTGACGTGGGCAGCGCCAAGACCAGCGGTCTGGTGGAAGGCGATTTCTACGGCGCCGGCGGCACGGAGAACAAGGCGAACTTCCGGATGCGGCATGCCTACATGGTTCTCGACTGGCCGGAGGCGGACCTCAGCCTTCTTGCGGGTCAGACCTGGGATGTGATCGCCCCCCTGTGGCCGGATACGCTGAACTTTACCATCCTCTGGGACGCGGGCAACATCGGCTACCGCCATCCGCAGATACGCGTCACGAAGGGAATCGCTCTGAGCGACGGAATCGACCTGAAACTGGCTGGGGCCATCTCCAGGACGATCAGCGACGCCGAAGAGACCGCCGGCCAGGGCAGGCCGGGCGAGAACGCGGGTTTCCCCACTCTGCAGGGCCGGGCCGGGCTGACATTCCCATGGTTCGGTATCAGCCCCACAACGATCGGCCTTTCCGCCCATTATGGCGAGGAAGAATACCCCGGTCATAGCGACGTCGAATCCTGGTCGGTGAATCTGGACGTGCTGCAGCCGGTGAACGGATGGCTCTCCGTAAAGGGCGAGGCATTCATCGGCGAAAACCTGGACGATTACTTTGGTGGGATCGGCCAGGGGGTGGACAGCCCCGCTCCAACAACCTTCCGGGCAATTGGCAGCAGAGGCGGCTGGGCGCAGGCCACCATGAAGCCCTGTAAAGACTGGCGTTTCAACGCTGGATTCGGCATTGACGACGTGGATAACTCGGACTTGGCCGGCGCCCAGAATCGTGCGCGGAACCGGGCCGTTTTCACAAATGCCATCTACGCGATCAACAAGCAGACGGACGTCGGCCTCGAGCTTTCGCACTGGCAGACCGACTACAGGTATGGCGACGACGAGGACGACGTGCGTATCCAGGGGTCCCTCATCTATAAGTTCTGAGCGAGAGCAGCGATTTTTTCTTTGACAATGTGAAGTTGCCCTCTTATAAAGTTTTCTTTACATCCCTGGCGCCGCGGGTGTTCCGGCACGATCCCCTGTCGGGTGTTTTCGACCACCGGCGGATTGCCAAAAGGGAGCTGTTCAGAAGCTGTGTAGGGGAACAGGCTTACCAATAGAAGGAGAATGCTATGGCCCAAGACAAAGCGATTAGCTCTCTGATGACCGAGAGCCGGACCTTTCCGCCGCCGGAACGCGTCAGCAAGAATGCCCATGTGTCCAGCGACGCGCAGTATAAGCAGATGTGGGAGAAATCGATCAGCGATCCCGATGGGTTCTGGCTGGAGCAGGCGAAGTCCCTGGCATGGTTCAAGGAGCCGACGGAGAGTCTCCGCTACACGTGGGATACGGCGGCCCGCAAGATCGAGCACACATGGTTCGCCGACGGCCAGCTCAACGTCTCTTACAACTGTCTGGATCGTCATCTCGGCACCCCGGTCGCCAAGAAGACGGCACTGATCTGGCAGGGTGAGGCGGATGAGGCCGTCCGGAAGTATACGTACGAGGAACTGCACAAGGAAGTCTGCAAGTTCGCAAATGTCCTGAAGTCAAAGGGCATCCAGAAAGGTGATCGGATCGCGATCTACATGCCCATGGTTCCCGAGCTTCCCATCGTGATGCTCGCCTGTGCCCGCGTTGGGGCGATTCACTCCGTCATTTTTGGCGGCTTCAGCGCCGATGCGATCGAGGGCCGCATCAACGACTCCGACTGCAAGATGCTCATCACCAGCAACGTGTCGCTCCGCGCCGGCAAGCACATCCCGCTCAAAGGGATTGCCGACGAGGCCCTGAAGAAGACCCCTACGATCAAGAGTGTCGTCGTCGTGAAAGTCACCGATGACCCCTGCAACATGCAGGAAGGCCGGGACCTGTGGTACCACGACGAGATGAGCAAAGCGAGCGACCAGTGCGAAGCGGAGAAGATGAACGCGGAAGACCCCCTGTATATCCTCTACACCTCTGGGTCGACCGGCAAGCCCAAGGGCGTCGTCCATACCACCGGCGGCTACCTGTTGCATGTCGCTTTTAGCCATAAGGTCATCTTCGACGTTCATGATGACGATGTTTACTGGTGTACGGCCGATATCGGCTGGGTGACCGGGCACAGCTATATTGTCTATGGTCCGCTGGCGAATGGCGCCACGTCCCTCATGTTCGAGGGCGTGCCGACCTATCCGGACGCTGGTCGGTTCTGGCAGATCTGTGACAAGTTCGGCGTCACGGTTTTCTACACGGCGCCCACGGCGATTCGCGCCCTGATGCGTCTGGGTGACGAGTGGCCCGCCAAATACAAGCTGGATACGTTGCGGGTCCTGGGCACGGTCGGCGAGCCGATCAATCCGGAGGCCTGGATGTGGTACTACAAGCACATTGGCCACGAGCGCTGCCCGATCGTCGATACGTGGTGGCAGACGGAGACCGGCGGCATTCTGATCACGCCGCTGCCGGGGGCGCATACGCTCAAGCCGGGTAGTGCATGCCGGCCTTTCTTCGGTCTCGATCCGGTCGTGCTGCGCGACGATGCTACCCAATGCAATGCGAACGAGGGCGGCAAGCTCTGCATCCGTCGGCCCTGGCCAGGCATGATGCGAACGATGTGGGGCGACCACGACCGCTTCATCGATACGTATTTTACGATGTTCGCCGATCAGTACTTCACGGGCGACGGCTGCCGCATGGACCAGGATGGTGACTACTGGCTGATGGGTCGTATCGACGACGTCGTCAACGTCTCCGGCCACCGTATCGGGACGGCCGAAGTCGAGAGCGCCCTGGTCAGCCATGACAAAGTGGCCGAGGCGGCCGTGACGCCGATGCCCCATGAGATCAAGGGCCAGGCGCTATACGCCTTCGTGACTCTGAAGGAAGGCGTTCACGAGAGTGACGAGTTGAAGAAAGAGCTCGTCAAGCACGTCCGCAAGGAGATCGGCCCGATTGCGGCACCGGAGATGATTCAATTCGCTCCCGCGCTGCCGAAGACGCGTTCGGGCAAGATCATGCGGCGGATCCTGCGCAAGATCGCCGAGAACAGCACCGATAACCTCGGTGACATCACCACGCTCGCCGATCCGAGCGTCGTCGAGGCCCTGGTCAAAGGCCGCGGCCGATAGCTCCTGCCGTGAGGGAATCCCGCCGGGTGCATGATCTTCCGTGCACCCGGCTTTTTTTCGCAAAGGAGGCATCATGCCCGAAGAGAAAGTCATGAACCGTTGGCTCGTCGTCGTCGGCGGAGTCCTGATCCAGCTCTGCCTCGGGGCCATTTATGCATGGTCCGTCTTCACGCCGTCCCTGAGGGAAGCCGGCTGGTCGAAGGCGCAGACGCAATTCGTGTTCTCCGCCGGTCTTGTTTCCTTTGCCATCGTGATGGTGCTGGCCGGTTACTATCTGATGCCCAAGCTCGGCCCGCGCAAGCTGGCGATTGCCGGCGGCGTTGTGCTCGGTCTCGGGTATCTGCTGGGCGGTCTGGCCGGAAAGACCAGTGTGCCCCTTCTCGTTCTCTTCATCGGCATTGTAGGGGGCGCCGGGATCGGCCTGGGGTACGTGGTGCCAATCGCGGTTGGGATGCGCTGGTTTCCGGACAAGAAGGGGTTGATTACCGGCTTGGCCGTTGCCGGCTTCGGCTTCGGCGCCTTACTGTGGGTCAAGCTGGCCGGAGAATGGGCCAACCTCATTTCGAACGTGGGCTTGAGCAGCACGTTCGCCATCTATGGCGTCATCTTCTTCGCGCTGGTCACGGTCGGCGGGATCTGGATGGTGTTCCCGCCGGAAGGCTGGAAGCCTCCGGGTTGGACGCCGCCACCACCCAAGGCCGGACAGATCTCCGCAGGCATTCACCTCACGGCGGACCGGATGCTGAAGACGCCGCAGTTCTACATGATCTTCGTCGTCTTCCTCGTCAGCGCCGGCGCCGGTCTGATGACAATCGGCCTGATGAAACTCTTCCCGATGGAGGCGCTGCAGGCCGGCGGCATGGATGCCGCCGCGGCGAGTGCCGTGGCCGGCACGGCTATGGGCGTATTCTTCTCGCTCGCCAACGGGTTCGGGCGAATCGCCTGGGGCACCCTATCCGACAAACTCGGCCGCAAGACGTCTGTAATCGTCATGTGCGCCACGCAAGGGATCTTCGTGATCGCCTTCACGAAAATGGCCGGCACACCCGCCCTACTGTATCTGGGTGCGACGCTGATCGGATTCAATTTCGGCGGCAATTTCGCACTGTTCCCGACCTTCACGGCCGACACGTTTGGCGCCAAGAACATTGCTCAGCTTTACCCCTTGGTGTTCCTCTCGTACGGGGTGGGCGGCATTGGAGGTCCCATCCTCGGCGGGAAGCTTGGGGACGTGGGCAACTTCCCGATGGCCTTCACGATCTGTGGGCTGCTCGTACTGGCCGCCGCCGGCGTCGCCGCGGCTGTCAAGCCTCCTACGATAGGGACGGAGCCGTGAGAGTCACCTTCGCAGCAGAAGGGAAGTCGGAAGCTGAGTCATAGATACATACGGTGTCACTCGTGACATTCATGGCCGAGCCGTGAGCCGCTCGGCCATTTTGCGATCCCGGCAATTGTCCTAGCCTTGGTACTGCCGGCTCCCCCACGCACAACTCATCCCGGTTTGGATTCGCACAACGTCTTTGCGCGTGCCGCAGATTACAGGCCGTGAATGGGGAAGACGGTGGCCTTGAGCGTTTCGATGGAGGCTTCGAGGGCCGGGAGGACCGTCTCTCGCTGCTCGTTGGTGACCGGGATCTCCCGGTCGCGCAATCCGCCTTGCCAATCCGTGCTCTCCAGCATGACCCCGCCGACGGTCGCTTCGAGGCCATGCTGTATGTCCTGCCCGGACAGGACCGTCCAGGCTAACGCCCAGGCGCGGACCGTGTTCTCCACATGGTATCCGCCGCCCCCCGTCATCAGAATGGGTTTCTTGAACGACAAGAGGTGATTGATGATCTCCACATAGGCGTTGTTCGTCAGGTACAGGTGGGCCAGGGGGTCTCCGGCAAGCGTATCGGCGCCGAGTTCGAAGACAATCACATCCGGATCGAAGGCCCCAATCAAAGGCGGGACGACCGATTCGAAGGCATGGAGGTACGCCCGGTCGTAGGTGCCGACCGGAAGCGGGAGATTCACGCAATAGCCTCGGCCCTGCTCTTCGCCGATCTCATTCTCAAAACCGGTCCCCGGAAAGAGCACTTTGGGGTTCTCGTGCAGCGAGATCGTCATCACATCCGAACGGCGGTAGAAGGCATAGGCCACACCGTCACCATTATGAACGTCTACATCCAGATACAGGACACGTTTGCCCGCCTCCGCCAGGACGGTGCAGGCGAGGGCGTTGTCGTTGATGTAGCAGAAGCCAGCGGCCTTCTCCGGGAACGCATGGTGATAGCCCCCCGAGGGATTGAAAGCCACGTTGGCTTCGCCGGCCATGATCATCCGGGCGCCAACGAGCGTCGCTCCCGCCGCGAGCACGGCGTAATCATACATTCCTCGAAAGATCGGGCAGTCCGGCGTCCCGAGTCCCATATGAAGCGCGTCCAGCTCCCACTTACCGTTCTCGGCGGTCTTGAGGGCGTGCAGGTAGCGAGCCGTGTGGAACTTCTTCAGAACGGTCCGCTGCGCCGGTACAGGGGCAACTTCGCGAATGCCCGGGCCGAGGAGCAGGCCCATGGTGTACAGCGTCTGGCGGGTGCGTTCGGCCCGTTCCGTCCTGAACGGGCTGTCCGCAGGATAGCGGTACTTCTTGATCTCCTCGGAGTGGATGAATACGGCTTCTCTCGCGGACAATGTCGCCCCTATTCTTCAGGCTTCCGAACGCCAGATTCCGCGTCCGAACCTCCTTTTCTGTTGCTCAGTTCGTACGAGATGTTGTAGACGTCCCCGTCGAATTCGACGTTGACGTGATATCCGGCGTTCTGGAAGATCGCCAGCATCGCCTTGTTGTCGGGGAGCACCTTGGCATAGAAGCTCTTCACCCCCCGCTGCTTGGCGACCTGTGTGGTGTAATCCAGCAGGAAAGTGCCCATGCCTTTCGCCTGCCATTCGTCCTGAACGATGAACGCCACCTCGGCCGCTTGCGTCTTCGGGTCCAGGAAGTACTGGGCCATGGCCACAATATCCTCCCCTCCCGGCCCCGGAACAACGCCCACGATCGCCAGATCGTGCTTGTAGTCGATATTCGTCAACTGCTGGACGTCCTTGTGCGGGAAGGACATCGTTCGCATCATGTATCGCGTTCGCACCGACTGCTCGCTCAGCGAGTACAGCATTTCCGACAAGGCTGGCTCATCGACCGGCTTGATCGGCCGGAAGAAGATCTCCGTTCCATCCCGCAGCGTCGCGTAGTGCTCCAGTTCTTCCGGATAGTCCACCTGGTCCCACGACAGCTCGATCTGGTCCTGGTAGATGTAGTTCCGCGCCTTGGCCGCCTGGATAAGCCCTTTTCGGAACTTGGGGTGGGCGATGTTGATAAGGTCGAGGACGCGCTGGCGAATACTCTTACCGTGCAGGTAGGCAATGCCGTATTCCGTGACGACGTAATGGACGTCGGCCCGCGTTGTGACGACGCCCGCACCCTCGGTCAAATGCGGCACGATCCTCGACACCTGCCCGTTCCTCGCCGTTGACGGCATGGCGATGATGGCTTTGCCTCCCCTGCTCCTGGCGGCGCCGCGAATGAAATCGACCTGCCCGCCGATGCCGCTGTAGAACTTGTACCCGAGCGAGTCGGCACACACCTGCCCGGTCAGGTCGATCTCCAATCCGACGTTGATCGCCACCATTTTGTCATGCTGGCTGATGACATTCACGTCGTTCACGTATTCGGTGGGATAGAATTCGAAGAACGGATTGTTGTCGATGTACTCGTATAGTCTCTGGGATCCCATACAGAAGCTGGCCACGATCTTGCCGCGGTTCACCGATTTCTTGGCGCACGTGATGGCGCCGCAATCGATGAGATCGATGATCCAGTCGCTGAACATCTCCGTGTGAACGCCGAGGTCTTTCTTGTAGACGAGATACTCTGCGAGGGCCTGGGGGATGCGTCCGATGCCGCATTCGATCGTGCAGCCGTCGTCGACGAGCCGGGCGACGTTCTGGCCGATCTGACGAAGTGTCTCGTCGGGTTCGGGGATCGGGATCTCGATGATCGGCTCATCGGCCGGCACAAGCACGTCGATTGTGTTGACGTGCAGAAAGCTGTTGCCGTGCGTTCGCGGCATATGACTGTTGACTTGGGCGATCACATAGCGCGCGTTGGCGGCGGCGGCCTGCACGATATCCACAGATACGCCAAGACTGCACAGACCGTTTACGTCCGGTGGCGTCACAGAAATCAGCGCCACGTCGACGGGAATCCGGCCCGCCTCAAACTCCATCGGAATCTCCGACAGAAAGATGGGCGTGTAATCGCCGACCCCCTTCTCGAGCGCGTCGCGCACGTTCTCCGCGATGAAGAAGCTATTCATCTTGAATTTTTCGCGGAACTTCTCGTGCACGTAGGGAGCCGTGCCCATGGTCAGCAGGTGCACAATGTGGGCGTCATAAATGTGCGACGAGTGTTCCACCAGCGCATTGACAAGGTGCTGCGGCTGGCCACAACCGGTACCGATGAAGATACTGTGGCCCGATTTGATGAGCTTCATGGCCACCGCCGCGGTCTTGATCTTATCGCCGTACCTGGCCTTCCAGTCGAATTCTTTCATCTTACTTCTTCTCTACCGTAATCCGGGCATCCACCGCGATCGCCGTCGTGCCCGGAGCACCGACAACGTACGGATTGATATCCATCTCTTTGATTTCGGGGAACTCGGTCACTAATTGGGACAGTCTCTGGAGCCCCTCGGCAATCGCTTCGAGATCGACGCCCTCCTGGCCGCGGACTCCCTTCAGAATGTGATACGTCTTCGTGTTCACCAGCATCTGCTTGGCCTCCTCGGCGGTCAGCGGCGCCAGATAGAACGATACGTCCTTCAACACCTCCACCATGATCCCGCCCATGCCGAACATCATCAGCGGTCCAAAGTGCGGGTCCCTGTGCATGCCGAGAATCACTTCCTTGCCGCTGGTGCGAACCATTTCCTGGACGAGGACACCGAGGATGTGGGCCTCCGGCAGCTTCTTGGGAATCCGATACATCATCAGGTCGAAGGCATCTTTGACCTCCTGCTCCGTCTTGAGCCCCACCTTCACACCGCCCACGTCGGACTTGTGCAGGATATCCGGCGACCAGATCTTCAGCACGACGGGATAGCCGAGCTGATGAGCGATGTTCGCCGCCTGATCCGCCGTCGTGGCAATGGAGCCCTTGGGTGTGGCAAACCCATAAGCCTCGATGATTTCTTTGGCCTCGGCTTCGCCGATCTCCAGCAGTCCCTGGCGGAGGTGCCGCTCCACAATGCTCTCCGCTTTACGGCGGTTGACAGAGAACAGCCGGACCACACGCTTCGGTCGGTTCCGCCAGCGGACATGATCCACCATCGCCTTGAGCGTCACCACGGCACTTTCCGGAGAGTCATACTGCGGGACGTTGCCCTGTCGAAGAACGTCCAAGCCCGCCTCCACCTTCTTTGCGCCGAGGAAACAGGCGAGCACCGGCTTGGTCTTCTTCTTCGCAATCCGGACGACGGCTTCCGCCGTCTCCTTCGCCTGCGTCATTGCCTGCGGTGTCAACAGCACGATCGCACTATCGACGTTCGGATCATCAAGCACCACATCGAGGGCACACTCATACCGGTCGGCCAGGGCGTCTCCCAGAACATCGATCGGGTTGTGGATATTGGCCGCCGGCGGAAGGTTCTCCGCCAGTTTCTTCGTCGTATCCTCCGACATCTTGGCGAATGTCAGCCCCTCCCCCTCGATAGCGTCAGCGGCCATGATGCCGGGGCCGCCGGCATTCGTAATGACCGCCACACTCGGCCCCTTGGGCAGCGGTTGATTGGCAAACGCCTGCGCAAAATCGAACTGCTGCTCGATTGAATTGCAGCGAATAACGCCCGCTCGCTTGAAGGCCGATTCATAGGCAACCTCTCCGCCGGCCAGACTGCCTGTGTGTGAGGAGGCGGCCTTCGCCCCGGCTTCCGTACCGCCCGACTTCATCAGGAGGATCGGTTTCTTATAGGAGATTTGCTCCGCCTCGTGGACGAAGGCATTGCCGTCGGTGATGCTCTCGAGATACCCGGCGATGACCCTTGTCTCCTCTTGCGAGCCGAACGCCTGGATAATGTCCAGCTCGTCGATATCCGCCTTATTGCCGATGCTCACGAGGTTGCTGAACCCGATGCCGTTGGCGTTGGCCAGATCGAGAATGGCCGCCAGAAGGGCGCCGGACTGGGAAATATATCCGATTGTGCCCGGTGTCGGCAGATCACCCCCGAAGCTGGCGTTGAGCTTATGGGAGGGCGCGATGAGTCCGAGGCAGTTGGGGCCGATGAACCGAATGCCCGTCCGGCGGGCAATCCGCGCGACCTCTTCCTCCAGCCTTTTCCCTTCCGCCCCCACCTCCTTGAAACCGGCCGTGATGATGATCACCGACCGGACGCCCGCCTTCGCGCACTCCTCCATGAGCCCGGATACGAACTTGGCCGGCACGATGATGATGACGAGCTCCGGCGTTTCGCCGATGGACGCCAAGTCCCGGTAGCACGTGAGGCCTTCAATCGAATCGGCCTTGCGGTTGACCGGAAATATCTTCCCCTCGTAGCCGCCGGCAATCATATTGGTCAGGATCTCGTAGCCCACCTTGCCCTTCTGGCGAGAGGCTCCGACGATCGCTACGGATTTCGGGTTGAAGAAACTCTGAAGACTCATGCCGCCAATGTCCTTTCAATCGTAAAGCACGCTGGGAAAAGCCGATAATCCTACTGAAGGCGCCGCCCCACTGCAATCCTTTTCTCGAGGCGGTTCTCCAAGCGCCGGCGGGGCAAATCGGCCCGGAGGCTCCCGCCTGAAGTGCTGGCGATCGCGTGACAACGAGGAATTCTACACCTACGGTCCATCGAAATCCAGACAAAAAGCCCTGCTCGGCACACGTGATTCTGCGTTTGGGCGTCAATTCCGGTCCACGGGCTCAAGTACGAGATTCCGTCAAGTCGCGGGCCATGGTGGGATCGGCGCGTTCGAGTTGACCCAGGGGCCGAAAATATGGTAGAATACGGTGGTCGGTGTCCGCGTTCGCATCGGGCGCTGATGCGGACTACTATGTCGGACAACCTATCGAAATTGAGGGCGATGACAACGTGAGCACTCTGATACGAATCCTCCTGTTTGTGTCGGTCATTGGTATATCTACACCTGTCGGGTGGGCTGAGGCGCCGGACCTGCTGATCAATGAGGTTATGGCCTTGAACAGCAGCTTTGTGCCGGACCCGCAGGGCCAATACGACGACTGGATCGAGCTGCACAATGCGGGCGGACAGCTTGTCGATATCGGCGGCATGTACCTGACGGACGATCCGGATATCCCCACGAAATGGCGGATCCCGACGGATCGTCCCCTCTACACCAGGATCCTGCCCAGTGGATATCTGATCGTCTGGATGGATGGCGATGTCGCCGATTCCGGTCTTCACGCCGGTTTTCGGCTGGATGCCGACGGAGATCAGCTTGCGCTGTTCGATACCGACGGCCGGACGCTGATCGACAGCGTTGAGTTCGACGAGCAGGCCTCAAACGTCTCCTACGGCCGGGATGCCGGGGCCCAAGACCAGTGGCGTTTCTTCGCCACGCCCAGCCCCGGTGCTCCGAACGCCGGGGCCTATCTCGGACGGGTGGCCGATGTCGAGTTCAGCCCTGAACGAGGCTTCTATGATGGGCCATTCACGGCCACCCTGACCTGCGGCACATCCGGCGCCAGCATATTCTACACGGTGGACGGCAGCTCACCGTTCGACCTCAACCGCGGCATGCCCCTCGGGCGGCTTTACACCGGCCCAATCGCCATCACGGGGACCACCTGCCTGCGCGCCGTTGCCTTCAAATCGGGCTGGATGCCCACCGATGTCGAGACGCACACGTACATCCTTCTCGACGACGTAATCACCCAGGCAACGCACCCGCTCACGGGAAGCCAGGTCACGCCGGCCGGATGTCCCGCGAAGTGGGAGCCCGGGCCCGGCGACGGCGGCTATAGCAACTGGGCCTCGGGCGACCATGCGGGCGATTACCAGATGGATCCGGACATCGCCGGCGACCTCCATGCCAATACCATCCGGGAAGACATGAAGGCCGTGCCGACCATCTCACTTGTGATGGACAAGGATGATTGGTTCGGTGAGCGAGGGATTTATGTGCACAGATCCCAGGACGGGACGGAAAGATCCGCGTCCTTCGAGTTCATAGACCCCGGTGCCGAAAACAGCCTTCAGGTGAACTGCGCCGTCGCAGTCCAGGGTGGGGTCAGCGGTGGCGGGACCAGCCTGAATCGATGGAAGTCCTATAAGCTTTCGATGCGTCCCCGCTTCAAGAACCAGACAGACGACGGAACCCCCACGGGCGGACCCTCCAAGCTCGATTTCAAGCTGTTCCCGGACTCGCCCGTCGACCGACACAACACCGTAGTCCTCGACGCGGTCTTGAATCACTCATGGCTCCATCCGCAGGCCGGTCAGCGAAACACCGCGATGTACATTCAGGACCAGTACGTGGCCGACCTGCATAACGCGATGGGCGGCCATTCGCCGCACGGGTACTATGCCCACATCTATATCAGTGGCTTGTACTGGGGGATGTACTGGATTCACGAGCGGCCGGATCACGCCTGGGCCGCCGAGGTCTTCGGGGGCGATGAGGACGAGTACGACGCGATCAAGCACAACAGCGGCGGCGTCATTAACGACGGAACCGGAGGCAGCGCTTCCCAGAACTACAATGCCATGCTGAGTGCGGCCAACGCCGTCAGCTCGGACCCCACCAACGCGACCAAATACCAGGCCCTGTGTGAACGGCTCGACGTCGACGATTTCATCACCTACCTGCTCGCCAACTGGTTCACCGGCAATCACGACTGGCCGCATAAGAACTGGTACGCGACGCACCGGAACACGCCGGACGGCAAGTGGCGATTCCACTCCTGGGATGCGGAGCACACCCTCGAAGGAAGCAACGACGTCGGCGAGAGCCCGTCCGATCTCCATAGCAAGCTCGCCAGAAATGCTGAGTACCGCATGAGGTTCGCGGACATCATCCACCGCAATTTCTTCAACGATGGTCCGCTTACTTATCCTGCGACGGCCGATCAGTACCGCTTCCGGATGAGCCAGGCCGAGCCGGCCATCGTCGGCGAATCCGCCCGCTGGGGTGACAATCGGCAGAGCCGCCCGTACACGCAGCAGGACTGGCTCGACACGCAGAATGGCAAGCTGACCGGCTATTTCCCTGGCCGAACCGGTCAGGTTCTCGGCTGGCTCAAGAACGCAGGCTTGTATCCGAATGTCGATGCCCCAAGTTTCCAGATCAGTGGGCGACCTCAGCACGGCGGACTCACGGCCGCCGGCAATGCGCTGTCTATGACGGGGGCGGGCGGTGCGATCTGGTATACGCTTGATGGCACGGACCCGCGCATTCCCGGAACGGCCGCGGAGCCGGCCGATGAAGTGAAATTCGTCACGGAGAACGCCGCCAAGCGCGTGCTGGTGCCGACGGGAACCATCAGCAATACGTGGCGGGTCAGCCTGGGATTCAACGATTCAGCGTGGCAAAGCGGCACGGGCGGCGTGGGCTACGAGCGAAGTAGCGGCTATGAGGCGTTGTTCAAGATCGACGTCCAGAGCGAGATGTACGGCGGCA
>CBFDBY010000069.1:0-32691 GCA_965603165.1 uncultured Phycisphaerae bacterium | reverse complement strand
TGCTGCTCCAGCGTCCTCGGCGTGTTCTGGATGATCTCTTTCAGCACGTCGTCCGTTTGTATGCCTTCGGCCTGTCCCTCGAAGTTCAGCAGGAGCCGGTGTCGCAGGCCGGGCAGTACCGCCTGGGTGATATCATCGAAGCTCACGTGGTACCGTTCCTCCAGCAGCGCACGGACCTTCCCAGCGAGCACGAGGGCCTGCACCCCGCGGGGCGAGGACCCGAACCGGACGAAGCGGTTTGTCATCGGGGCCGCGAATTCCCCTTCCGGATGCGTCGCCAGGACCAGTCGGATCGCGTAGTCCTGCACGTGCTCGGCCACAACCACCCGGCGGACAAGTTTCTGAGCCCAGAGAATCTTCTTGGCGTCGGCGACTGTCTCCGCCTGCGGCTCGGCGCCGGTCGTGGTGCGGTCCAGAATGGCCTTAAGCTGCTCGCGGTTGCTGTAGTTCACCAGCAGCTTGAAGAAGAATCGGTCCAACTGGGCCTCGGGAAGCGGATACGTTCCCTCCTGCTCGATCGGGTTCTGCGTAGCGAGCACGAGGAACGGCTCGGGAAGCCGCCGGACTTGTCCGCCGCTGGTTACCGAGTGCTCCTGCATCGCCTCGAGCATGGCCGACTGCGTCTTCGGCGTGGCGCGGTTGATCTCGTCGGCCAGGATGATCTGCCCGAAGATCGGCCCGCTCTGGAACTCGAACTCCCGCCGGCCCGTCGCCTGATCCTCCATGACGATATTCGTGCCGATGATATCAGCGGGCATCAGGTCCGGCGTGAACTGAATCCGCCGGAATTCCAGCGAGAACACCGAGCTGAGCGTGCGCACGAGCAGGGTCTTGCCCAATCCCGGCACCCCTTCCAGCAGGACGTGTCCCCCGCTGAAGAGCGTGACGAGCACGTTGTCCACGATGTCCTCGTGGCCGACAATCACCTTGCCGATCTCGCGGCGCAGCGCCTCGAACATCTCGCGGAAATCCCCACACTGTTTCTCGACCTCTTTTTCACTCATAGCCATCTTATCATTCTCCTGATTGCCGCTCCTCGGCGTCGCTTCTTAATCCTCGTCACGTCCCATCTTCTTGCGTTTGGCCTTCAATAGCTGATCGATATGCGTGCTCTCCGTCGCTACCTTCGGTTTCTTCGGCTCCGCGGTCTTCTCCGGCGCGGCAATCTCCGACTGTCGCTTCGGCTCGGCACTCAAGACCTCGCCCTTGTACTTCTCTGCTCCTGCGTATCGTTTGGAGAAGACCGCGTCGGCGGCCTTCGCGGAGAGTTGCTCTCGTAGCTTCTGTCTTGTGGTTCGCAAGCGGGCAATGGTCGGGTCCTCCACGCGGCGTGTCGCGGACGTAAGCCAGGCTTTGGCCCGCCGCAGCGCCCCCCGCACGTCGAGGACGACGCGTCGAGTCGCCACGTCCAGCAGAAAGATCCCGATCCAGATCAGCATCAGCGGTCGCAACAAAGGCAGGTGCGTCTGGGGGAAGCTGAGGCCCGCGTAATCGTAGAGATTCGCCGCGTTTGGGTCGGGCGGAAGCACGCGGCCGCCCGTCATCCGGCTCACCTCTTCCAGCAGAGGCGCGTTGTCGGAGAGGTCGCGGAACTCCGGGGCGAACGGGACCGTGACGATAGCGTTGGCCAGACGGGTGCCTTCCTCGGGGCCGGTCTTTCGATATTGCAGGTTCACGATGTAACTGCCGGAGGCCGGCACCTGGAAGCGCCCGGCGTACTGCCCCGGCCCTGTTTGCGTCAGTTGAAACGGCTCGCTCTCCATCTGCGGCGTCAGGATCTGCCCGTCGATCGCGGCGAACTGGAGGAACTTGCCCTCCGCGTCGAAGGCCTCGACATTGACCGTGGCCTGTTGGCCCTCGACATCCGTGAAAATCTCACAGTCGGCCGATTGCGCCGGTCTACCGGCCCAGCGAACGACCTGCTCCCAGAACCGTGCAAAGTCCGACCACTGCAGCCACGGCCCGGCCCAGCGGCTGTCAGCCGAGCTGGTGAACGCCACGCACCGGCCAAGCCCCGACTGGCAAGTGGCCAGCAGCGGGTCCGCCTGTTGCGTCGTCAAAACGAGTTGGCTGAGCCCCCCTTTCGGTCCCGTCACCACGTAGCCGTCGAGGGCCGGCAACGGCGGCGAGACGCCCTTGAGAATCTCGCTGAGCCCAAAGGCGATCTGGGGTGTGAAGGTCTCCTCAATAATCAGCGCGCGACGGACAACTTGCGCCTCCTTGATGAAGATTTGCGGCAGCGCCGTCGGATCGCTGACGTCGTAGTACCGTCCACTCGTCGCCATGGCCATCCGCCGCAGGCTCAACTTGTCGGCGGGCGAGTGCGGATAGATGCAGACCCCGCTGCACGTAATCTTGGCGTCGGCAAGCTGCTTCAGCAGTTGCGGCGTGGGCTCTCGCGGGTCGCCGTCGGTGATGACGATGACATGTTTCTGTCCGGCGTCGCATTTGACCAGGGCATTGTATGCCTGCTGCAGGTGGTCGTGGAGGCTCGGCATATCGCCCATCTGCATCTGCTCGACGGCCGCGATGACCTTCTTCTTCTCGCCGACGGGAGCAAGGGCGTACACCCAGTCGCTGGCGCCCTCCCAATTGTACGAGAGAATGCCCAGCAGGTCGAGCCGGCTCAGCGTGTTCACGGCGGCAATCGCGACCTTCTTGCCCCAGTAGTTGCCCTGGGGCATCTCACAGGCGTGCATGATCAGGACAAGCGCGCCCTTCGGGAGCTGCTTCTTCTGGGGCGGGTCCAGATCGACCGGCAGGATCTCGGCCACCGGGGAGCCGATCCAGCCGCCCGCGCCGAACGAGTTGGGTCCACCGGTCATCACCAATCCGCCGCCAAGGTCGTTGACGTAGCGGCACAGCATTTCCTGCTGGGCAAAGGTGAGACTCCCACAATCCACGTCCACCAACACAACGGCATCCGTATCGAGCAGCATCGCCAGATTATCCGGCAGGCCGCCGGCCGGTACGTGACGCACCTCCATGTCACTGCTCTCGATGGCGCGCATCACCCACTGCGAAGAGGCATCATCCGTATCGACGACCAGCACATGTCCCGGGCCGGCCACGTAGGTGACGGCACTGGCTCGATTGTTCTCGACGATCCGGTCCCGCTCGGGGTCATCCGGCACGAAAACGGCGTCGAAACTGTGGATGCCCCGCGTTCCAACGGGAACCGAGACTGTCTTGACGTTCGTTCCGGCCGTCAGTTCAACCGGCACCGCCACTTCCGGAGAGTCGGGGGCCAGATCCACGGGTTGGCTGTTGAGCGTCAGCAGCAGCTTGCCGCGAACGTCGGCGGTGCTGCTCAGGATGAAGCGTAGGGCAATCGTTTGTCCGCTGCGGGCGTGCGTCGGGGCCGCCACCCGCTTGAAGAGCACCTCGCTGTCGTAACGGTACCGCAACGGCAGGACATCGACGGGGATCTTGTTGGCGGCCGCAGTTCGGGCCGCCTCTTTCAAATCGCCTTCCGTTTCGTTTCCCTCACTGACCAGCACGATGCGCGTGGCTGTATCGGGCGGCGCGATCGCCATGGCCATCTCGAGCCCGCTCGCCAGCCGGGTTTGTTGTCCCGTCAGCGTGGTATTCCTCTTGCGAACCGTCGTTTCTGTCGAGGGCAGCTTGGAGATGCTGGGTGCTTCGGCGATGTCCACGATCGCGAGCTTGTTTTCCCCGATCCCGTTGTCGACGGCGCGCGTGAGGTACTCGAGCGCCGCTTCAGCCAGTCCGGGCGGGATCGACTGGCTGCGATCCACCACGGCGATAACTGTAGCGCTTCGGCTCTTTCTTACGAGCATCGGCCGCGCCAGCAGAACGATCAGCAGCAGCACGACCACGGCGCGCAGCAGGATCGCCGCTACACGACGGCCCGTTCCCAGGGCCGCCAGGTTCCGACGGGCCAGCCACACCATCGGAATGACCACCAGGCCCGCCAGAAGCCACCACGGCTGACCGAAATAGAATCCGTACGCGTTACTCACGATTGCCGCACCTACATCGCTCCTTACGTTAGGTCCTGTCGATTCTTCATAACTGCCATATCTGAACCCGATTGTTCCCGGCATCCACGACGTACGCCCGGCGGCGCGCGTCCACCGACACGGCCCACGGAAACGCAAGCCGCCCCAACTGCCGGCCGGCTTGGCCGTACATCGCAAGCGATTCGCCTTCCGGGCTGAATAACTGAATGCGATTATTTCCATATTCGCATACGACGATCGTTCCATCGGTCATCAGCGCCAGGTCGTACGGATAGCGAAGCCGGCCGGGCCCGCGGCCTGCCGAGCCGATATAGCTCAGGAGCTGTCCCTCAAGAGTGTACACGCCGATGCGATGATTGCACGCGTCCGCCACGTACAGACGGTCCCGCCGCGAATCGACACAGAGGGCTGAAGGCCGCGCGAATTGCCCCTCGGCGGAGCCGGGTGAGCCGAAGCTGAATAGGAAACCGCCGTCGCTCGTGAATGCGCTGATGCGATCGTTCCCGCCGTATTCGCTGACGAAGATACGCCCGTCCGGTGCGAAGGTCACATCGGTGGGATAGATGAAGCAGCCGTCCGTCGTGCCATACTCGCCGAACTCGCCGAGAAGTTCGCCCTCGGGTGAGAAGATCGCCACGCGATGGTAATGCGTATCCGCTACGAACAATCGGCCATCCTGGTGGAGACTTATCCCCGTCGGCTTGCCGGCGTCGATGAGCGGCATCTGAATGACACCGAGGCACTGTCCGTTTGCATCCAACCGCTGAATCCGGCCCGTCTTGTCGGCGACGAGGAGCGAGCCGTCGTGGGCGAGTTCCATCGCGCGGGGGTATAAGAATTCCCCGGGCCCCGAGCCGGTCCTGCCGAACGCGCCCACGACCTGCGCCTCGCCGTCCGGACCGGTTTCGCCGCAGCCACCGCTCGCGACGACGAGCACCAGTAGCAACAACACGGCTCGCCGCCGGAGCACGCTTGCGCGCAACAACAGCACGACAACACCGGCCAGGACGACAAATAGAACGATCAGGACCAGGCAGGATGCGATGACTTGCTGGTCCCGTGCGTAATGCATCTGGTTCAGCAGCCTCTGCGCGAAGTTCGGAAGACCAGCGGGAAGCAGGACCATGGTCGCGGCCAGCTCTGTGAAGCTGAACATCGTCACGAGCAGAAACGTGCCAGCCAGGACGGGCCACGTCCGTGGAAGGTGGATGTGCCACCACGTTCCCAGCGGCGAGGCCCCGTCCAACGCGGCCATCTCGGAAAGGCGCTGCTGGTCCGGATAGCGCGTCAGCAGCAACAGAATCAGCACCAGCCCGGCAAAACGCGAAGCCTGACCCGCCGAGACGAGTATCCAGCTCTGGCGAAGGTCTGCCGAAACGCCCGAGAGCTTCAGCAAAGAGACGGCCAGCAGGGAGGCCGGCAGGAACATCGCCACGAATATCGTGCCGTGAATCACGAGTGATGAGATCCTTCGAACTGGCCCCACCGGTGGATGGCAGGAGACTGCGCCGAGGGCCGTCAGGCAGGCGATGAGAGTGGCGGCCCCCGCCGTCAGGAGCGACCATGCCAGGTCGTCGACGTGCAGCGTGAAGAAATGCTGAAAAGGCTGTGATGTCGTGACATTCGTAATGAGCAGAGCCACCGGCGCCGCCCACGAGAACGCAAGGAGCAGGCCCAAAACAATCCAGGGGAAAGACCGAGATCCAACTGCGGGCGTTCTTAAGGAAATCGTTGCCGGCGTCCACCGATGCGAGGCCCGCACCAGGGCAATGGCCGCCAGGGCCGCCACCAGCACGACCGGCCACGCAGCTCGCGCGACCGGCGCCGTCGCACCGGTCAGCTCATAGAGGACCGCCAATTCCGTCCCGACGGTCTTGACGCCGGCCAAATGAAACGTCGCGAACTCGGACATCGACAGGACGAAGCACACGCCGAACGCCAGCAGGATAGCCCGCGAAAGCAGCGGCAAAGTAATGTGCCGGAAGATTTGCCCGCCGATTGCGTCCAGTCTCGCAGCGTCCCAGATGCGCCCGTCGATGCTCCGCCAGCCCTGCGCGAGCACCAGCGCCGCCACGGGCCAGTACCAGCCGACCAGCACGCCGACCGAGGTCAGCACACCGATCCCCCGCGCCAATCGCGGCTCGGAGGCCAGGATGCGCCCGAGTTCAGTGGTCGGGCTCAACAGCAGCGTCCAAGCGTAGTACAGCACGTACCGGGGCAGCACGAGAGGCAGAAGCAACAGGAGAAATACGATGCCGCCGTGCCCATGTGACGTCCCGAGCAGTCGGCCCGGCAGCCATCCCAATACGACGGCGACCGTCGCGATAGCGCCCGCCAGCACGCACGTCCGCAGCAGCGAGGCGAATACGGGGCCAACGACCGCCGACGGCGCGGAGGATGACGCCGCGTCAATCGCCAGGGCCGCCAGCGGCAAGGCGATGACCAGCAGCCACAGCAGCAGGCAGAGGCCCTTCACGAACCGGATTGGAGCCAGGTCCCGTGTCACTCGAGAATCTCCCGCGCCGCCGCAATCGCCGTCGGCAGAAAGTCCGCGACCCGCCCGTAGTCCACCGGCAGAGGATTCGGGATCGCATACTCGGGATACTCCTGTGCGAGCGATGCGCGGATCGGACTGTTGTGCGAATCGGTCCCGACCAACCGTCGCTCGAGCTCTTCGCTGAGCAGAAAACGCATCAAGGTCTCCGCGGCTTCGGAGTGCGGCCTGCCTTTGATGAGCGCTGCCGTATTCGGGATCGCCAACGCCCCGTCGCCGCCCTGGTCGAGGAAGTGCATGGCGACGGGCCAGTCGTTTCGCTGACCGGCGTAGATGTCGTCGGTATCAGTGAAACAGATGTCCGCCTGTCCGGTCGCCACCATGCGCACCGCCGTGCTGTTTCCCGAGACGATTCGCACGTCATTGTCCTTGAGCTGTCGGAGGATCTCCCGGGCGCGATCCGGCCCGTAATGGGCGAACCAACTCGCGACGTCCCCGCCGGTCGTGCCGAATGCGGGCGAGGCCATGACCAGCCGCCCTTTCCATTTCGCGTCCAGCACATCCTCCAGCGACTTCGGCGCCTCCTCCGCTGAAACCCTCTTCGTGTTGTACCCGATCACGCGGCCCCTCAGGGCAAACCCATACCAGCACCCATTTGGACCGGCGAACGTCGCGGGCCAGCGGTCCGTGGCCTCCGAGTGGTACGGGGCAAGCAATCCTTCCCGCGCCAACCGGATCGTATGAAAGATCTCGTTCGCCCAGAGCACATCCGCCGCCGGCGCGGCCGCTTCGGCTCGAATACGTTGGACCAAGCCGACCGTCTTGCTGGCTTCGGTGTCATATCGCGCCAGGACCGTGATCCCCGCCTGTTTCTCGAATTCGGCGACAATGGGCTCGGCAAGCGCCTGATCGACGGAGCAGTAGAGGACCACCGTCGGTCGATCCGGCTGCTTGCGGCAGGATAGACCGGCCGGTACGGTCGTGAGCAGCATGACGGCGACCAGCACGTGTGAAGCGTGAAGCATGAAGCGAAAAGCGAATTTCGTCCTATCTCGTGCGCCGTCTGTCGTGCGAGGGCCCATCCGGCCCTTGATCCGCCGTTTGCAGTACACGTCTACGCTTCTATGCATGCAGAGATCCTAAGGCTGGGTTCCCTTTTGCTCGAGTTGGCCGAAGTAGTTTTTTACAGCGTCCTCGTACTTGCGGGGGATTTGGTTCTCGCTGATGGCCTCGGCGGCGCTGGCCCGGCCGGCCTGGACGACCTCGGAGAAATCACGCCGGGCCTCGCCCCTGATCTGGATGTCCTTGAAATACCAGCTTGCGATCACCGGGCCCTGGCCCGCTTCGTTGTCCAAACGCGTCGTCTTCGTGGCGGTCTGGCCTTCCGTATCGCTGTCCCGCGGGCCAAAGCCGGTGCCCGGCCCACCGGTGCCCGGCCCCATCCTGTCGGAATCGCCCTCCCAGAAAGGACCCTGCAAGCCAAGGCCTTCGGCCATTCCCTCGCCGAGAGAGCCGATCGATCGCGAGATCTCGCTGAGGCTCGCCTGCAGCAGGATCGCCTGCTGCTGCAGCGCTTCAAGGGCATCAAGCTGGTCGATGGCGCCGACCAGTTCATCACCCGAGAGTCCTCCGGCTCCACTGCCGGCAGCAGCCATGGCCATCGCCAGTCCGGAACACATGCCGGATGCCCGCTGTGAAGCAGCCATCCTGTTCATGAGCTGATCGATCTGGCCCGGATCCAGTCCCTGCCGCTGCAGCGCTTGCCGCAACTGCTGCTCGCTCATCTGCGCCAGCTTCTTATCCAGGCCGAGTTTCTGCAATTCCTCCTCCAGCTCGCGTCTCTGCTCCGCCAACTTCTGCAATTCCTTGGCTAATTCCTGTAGCTTCTCCGCCCTGTCCTTCCGCTCCTGCTCGGAGAGATTGCTCTGGGCCAAATCCTTCTGCAACTGGCTCAGGATATTCGCCGCCTGGGCAAAATCCCCCTTTGCCAGGGCCATCCGGATCTGTTGCGAGAACGGATCGGGCGAGCCGCGCAGCCGTTTCAGCATCTGCTGCATCATATTGGCGGCGTCGATCTGGGCCCCACCTTGCATCTGCCGAAGCCTCTCGGAGAGGTCGCCCAGCATTTTGATGGCCTGCCGTTTCACCTCCTGTGGCTGGCCTGCCTGCCCGAGTTCATCCAGCTTCTTCAGCTCCTCCTCCAGAGCAGAGTCGTGCAAGCCATCGACCGCCGCGCGGACCGAATCCGTCGCCTGCCTGACCTCTGTCTGCGCATCCTCAAGCTGGCGGGCCTGCTGTTCCTCCTGCTGCTTCTTCCTCAGACGACCGAGCAGATCCTTCTCGGGCACGAGAAACACCATGGCGATCGCGACGAGCCACGTCCCCGCACCGTAGTACCAACTTCGGGACAAACCAATGGGGAAGTGGCCACGCAGGTCTACCCGTTGTACGGTCCGAAGCGATTCGGCCCGAGCCGCTTGTGCGAATGGATCCTCCGACTTCGCCAAAGCCAGGGTGGTACTGAACCGCTCGTGAAGTCTCAGCCGTTCATCGAGCAGGATCGAGGCCTCCATCCGGCTGGGCAACCTGAGAGCCCAGAGGATCAGGGTAATTCCGGCGGCTGTGCCCCAAAACACCCATAGTGTTGCCGGCGTCAGGACGGCCACCGCCAACAGTCGTTGTGTCAGGATCGCCAGAATGGCCCCGATTCCGGCAACCGCGAGAACCCGCCCGGCCTGACACAGGAAGAGATTCACGGCGCAGCGGGTCTGGACTTCCCGGATCTTCCGGTGAAATGCCTTTGTGAAGGACATGGCGTCAGTTCCTTAACACAAGACCCTCGTGCACATGCGCCGGCCATCGGCCAGGGTATCCCCATGGCACGCCCCGCTCTTATAGACGGTGAAAGACGCGAATCGTTGCCGATTTTCAAGGATTCCTCCCGGCCATCCATCATTTGGGGCACGGACCGGACATCTTCCGCCGTGCCATTATAGGGTGCCTCCACTCGACGGAACAGTCTTTTCCCGGCCATTGTGGGCCCGCATGCGGACGAATAACACCGCGAAACGTCATCGCGCGACCCTGAACGCGATATCCCACGTCTGATCGCGCTGCTGAGCGTCCCTCGGCCTGCCGCCGTCGTCGACGCGGTCCTCGCCCACGCTGTATACGACATATCCCCGTTCGAGCCGCTCATACCGCAGCGGTTCCCCGTCGAAGGGATCGATCGGGGTGGTTTCCAGGTAGACGGGCAGAAGGGGCTCTAACTCGTCGGGCGCCTCTCCTGCGACAAGACGGCACCGCTCGACAGCCAAGGCGACTCGGGTGACCCGGACATCCGCCAGTGTCCTCAGATCCAGGGTAATGAAACGGGAGGGGTGGACCCATATGCGACGCATCAGCACGCCGGGTACTCGCTGAAGCTGTCTCATCTCATCGTCCACAGCCTGAATCGCTGCCGGGCGTTCTTCAGGGGCAAGGGACGCCACGTCAATGGCCCGCTGCATCGCGTCGAGGTAATGGATGGCCTCACGATCGGCGAGTCCCAGAGTATCGTATGCTTCCAGAACGAAGACCGGCGGCAGATCATTGAACGCTTTCCGATCAATCGCGGGCGGATCCGCGAACATCGCGATGCCCATGCACCGGTTGCCGACCCACCCGCGCCGCAGGCTGTCGGGGTCGTAGGCTGAAGCGACCGCGCTGCTCAACGCGTCCAACTGCTCGCCCGTGAATTCCACACGGTTGATGGTGCGTTCGAGCGTAGATACGACCCACCGGAGGCACCCGCGTCGAACGAGCTGGGATAGCGACATCGGCTCAGCGGCGAGGGAATGGGCGACGCGCAAGGCCGCCCTCAGCGATCGGACCGCCGATTCGCCATGGCCTCGCTCCGCCTCCAAGGCCGCTTCAAAACACAGAGTGCGTATCGCGTCCCGCACGATGGAAATATGGTTTGTGCGCGTCATGACGCCCTCGGTCAGGTCGACCGGATACCGGCATCCGTCAATGCTTGCCGCCTCGTGCAGCATCTCCAGGGCTTCCTTGTTACCGGCCACATGGCTCTCCAGGAGCTTGAGGATCTCGGCGTCAAGTGGCTCGCTCACGTGCAGCTCGCCGCGTCCCCCGATGACGGGCACCAGCAGTTTGTCCTCTTCGCGTGTGAGCGTGCGCAGGAATCCCTCCGCCCCGAGAACCCAGTTCGCCGCGTTGTCCCCGGACTGGGGCCATTCGTACGACGCCTGGAGCTCTTCCAGAGTGACGGGATCGCCGGCGGCGCGAATCGCCGCGATGCGCTCATTCAACTCCCATCGCCAGTACGACCGCATGATCAGCACGGCCACGGCGAACAGCACCAGCAGAGCAACGGGAACATGCCAGAGCCTCAGCCGGCGGCGTCGTTTCCCGGCTCCATTCGGCTCATCGGTCATTCATTTGGTCCTTTAATCGAAACCCGACACACACCTGCTCTTGAGTATGGACGTTCCTTATCGCCTTCCTGTTGGCCGCGAAGGACCTTGCGGAAGCGGCGATGCGGATGGTATGATGCTACTGCAATGTGGCTCAGAAGCAATCATTCAGGCGCAGGCAGATGGAGGTCAATCTGATGGCACGGACTTCACGGCGTGATTTTCTCAGGCAAACGGCTGTCACAGTGGGCGCGGTCGCCTTCCCGTACGTTGTCCCGTCTTCGGCGCTCGGCAAAGCCGGGGCCGTCGCACCCAGCGAGCGGATCGTCATGGGCGGGATCGGCCTGGGGGGCCAGGGGCAGCGCAACATGCGCAATTTCCTCACGCACAGCGACGTGCAGTGGGTTGCCGTCTGTGATGCCGATACCGGCCGGCGCAATCAAGCCAAGGCCATCGCCGATGAAATCTACGGGAACACCGATTGCATTGCCTATACCGACTTCCGGGAGCTGCTCGCCCGGGCCGATATCGACGCCGTGCTCATCGCCACCGCCGAGCGCTGGCACGCACCACTGAGCACCTTCGCCGGGCGGGCGGGCAAGGACATCTATTGCGAAAAGCCCATGTCACTGACCATCGCCGAGGGCCGGGCCCTCGCGGACACCGTAGCCCGCTATAGCACCGTGTACCAGTGCGGCACGCAGCGGCGTAGTATGCGAACGTTCTCCTTCGCCGTCGAGACGGCCCGCAGCGGCCGGCTCGGCAAGCTCACGCGACTGCACAGCTACGTCCGCGCCGGCGGGGCCGTGCCCCTGCTGCCGCCCCAGCCGGTTCCACAAGGCCTCGATTACGACATGTGGCTCGGCCCGGTCCCCTACCGGCCCTACCACAAGGCCCTCGTCTACGAGCACGCCTACAACAACAATTTCGCCTTCACCGGCGGCATGATCACCGACTGGGGCGCGCACTGCAACGACCTGGCCCAGTGGGCCAACGACGCCCAGCACACGGGGCCGGTCGAGTTCGAAGGCACGGCCGAGTTCCCGAAGGACGGCTTCGGCGACGTCCCCATCGCCCTGCACGTCACGGCCACCTACGAGAACGGCGTCGGGCTCATCATGTACGACAAGAAGGAAAGACCGACTTGGCCGACCGACAACGGCGAACTGGCCGTTATGTTCGAGGGCGAGGAAGGCTGGATCTATTGTGACGACGGCGGCAATCTCTTCGCCAACCCGGAGTCTCTCCTGAAAGACCAACGGTCGCACAAGCAGCACTGGACCGACGCCGCCAACTGGGCGGGCCATCACCGAAACTTCCTCGATTGCGTTCACACCCGGCGGCAGCCCATCGCTCCGGCCGAGATCGCCCATCGCTCGAATTCTACCTGCCACGTATCGAATATCTGCCTGCGGCTCGGCCGAAAGGTGCGATGGAATCCCCAAACTGAAACCTTCGTCAATGACGCGGAAGCGAATCGCATGATCGCCCGCGCCATGCGCAGCCCCTGGCAGATCTGACCGGGATTGTTAATGAAGGACGATTGATGATTGGGTCGTCCGTACGGCCCGCGCGTTTCTGCGGCGCGGCAGTCGCGGCTGCAGAGTGAGTTGATAGACAGCCGTTCTTGCGAACGGAGATAAAGTGGATGCCTGATTCGATCTCGTTGGACGACATCCTGGGCGGTCGTGACGAAGGCGTGTACGATGTGGCTACACATGCGCCGGGGTCTTCAGGAGAGCTGCCGGTGGAGGGAGACTTCTTGGCCGGTGCGCCAAGTGGCGACCTCTTCGGCCTGATCCACGACGTCGGGATGGGGTGGGAGCCTTCGCGGGTCAATGCCGACACATTTTTGTTGTTGAGCCATCAGGGCGGGATACGCGGGGCCGACGGCAGGCCCGTGGCATTGGGTTACCACGCGGGGCACTTCGAGCTCGGTCTGCTCATGGAGGTGGCGGCGCGCGAGTTTCAATCGCTCGGGTGCATGCCGTTTGCCGGGTACTGTACCGATCCCTGCGACGGGCGGACACAGGGCACGCCGGGAATGATGGACAGCCTGGCCTATCGCAACGACGCCGCGAGTATCTTCCGACGACTCATTCGCAGCCTGCCCGGACGCAGGGGCGTGCTCGGCGTCGCCACCTGCGACAAATCCCTGCCCGCCATGATGATGGCCCTGGCATCGATGCACGACCTGCCCGTGGCCATCGTGCCGGGTGGCGTGACGCTGCCACCGACCGATGGCGAGGACCTTGGAACGGTCCAGTCAATCGGGGCGCGCTTCGCACAAGGCGAGGTGACGCTGGAATATGCTCGCAAGATGACGTGCCGGGCATGTGCCAGCGCAGGAGGCGGTTGTCAGTTTCTTGGCACGGCCGCTACGTCGCAGGTTGTGGCCGAGGCATTGGGTATGACGTTGCCACATGCGGCGCTGGCGCCTTCCGGCCAGCCCATCTGGCTCGACGTGGCGAAACGGACTGCGCGTGCGCTGGTCCGGCTCTCTCAATTGAATCTGACGGCCGGTCACGTCCTTACAGACGCATCGGTCCGCAATGCGATGGCGGTCTTCGCCGCCTTCGGCGGCTCGACGAATCTCCTTCTGCATGTTCCCGCCATCGCCTATGCAGCCGGCCTGGATCGACCGACAATTGACGATTGGAACGCGGTGAATCGAAGGACGCCCCGGCTCGTCGATGTCCTTCCGAACGGCCCGGTCGGCCATCCGACCGTGCGTGCCTATCTGGCGGGCGGTGTGCCGGAGGTGATGCTTCACCTGCGCGAGATGGGGCTCCTGAGTCTGGATGTGCTGACCGTCTCCGGTGAGAGCCTGGGGCGGATGCTGGAGTGGTGGCAAGGCTCGGACCGCCGCAAACGACTGCGCGAGGCCTTGTACGAGCAGGACCGCATCGACCCGGACGACGTCATCATGTCGCCCGCGAAGGCGCGCGAGCGTGGTCTGACGAGCACAATCACACTGCCACAGGGCAATCTCGCGCCCGAGGGCGCAGTCATCAAGAGCACGGCCATCGATCCGTCGCTGGTGGACGCGGATGGTGTGTATCGGAAGATCGGCCCGGCCCGTGTGTTCATCGGCGAGCGTGCGGGCATCCAGGCCATCAAGAACGGCGACGTGCGGCCGGGGGACATCATGGCGGTGATCTGTGCCGGGCCCTTGGGCAGCGGTATGGAGGAGATCCTTCAGGTCACGGGCGCCTTGAAGAACCTCTCGTGGGGCAAGGACGTGGCTGTGCTCACGGACGGCCGGTTCAGCGGCGTGAGCACCGGCGCGTGCATCGGACACGTCGGACCCGAAGCGCTGGCGGGCGGGCCCATTGGCAAGCTCCGCGATGGAGACATCATTCAGATCGTGATCGACCGCCGGCGGCTCGAAGGCCGCATCGATCTGGTCGGTGAAGCGGGCGCGCCGTCGAAGGAACAGAACCCGGAGCGAGGCGCCCGAGTGCTGGCCGAGCGCGAGCCCCGGGCGGACCTCAGGCCCTACCCGGACATGCCGGACGATACGCGTTTGTGGGCCGCCCTGCAGGAAATCAGCGGCGGCACCTGGGCCGGCTGTGTCTTCGACGTCGAGAAGATCCGTCGAACGCTTGACGCGGGCCGGCGTGCCCTCGATCAAGATGAGTCATGATCGCCGACAGTCTTCATGAACAGGATGACAACATGAAACACAACAAGGAGAACCTCACCGGCGTCTTCGCGCCGGTTGTCACCCCTTTCGACGACGACCAACCCGATCTCGAGGCGCTCGCCTTCAACCTGGCCAGGTTGCGCAGCACCAACCTCGCCGGCTTTCTCGCCCTCGGCTCCAACGGCGAGGTAAAGAGCCTCACGGACAAGGAGCGGATCCTCGTGCTCGAAATCTTCGCGAAGGAAAAGGGGGACAAGGTTGTGATGGTCGGCACGGGTTGCGAGTCCACGACCGAGACGATCGAGAAGTCGCAACTGGCGGCCGAGATGGGTTTTCCCTATGTAAGCGTCTTGCCCCCCCACTACTTTGCCAAGCAGATGAGTGACTCGGTGTTGCTGCGGCACTATGAGAGAATCGCCGAGAAAGTCCCGGCGCCCGTGTTGTTGTACAATGCCCCGCAGTTCGCCGGGGGCGTGCAGATTTCACCGAAGGTCATTGTCGAACTGTCGCGACACCCTAATATCGTGGGGATCAAGGATTCCTCCGCTGCGGGCCCGACGAAGCTCCTGGCCGGCCTCGATCCCGCAGAGGATTTCTCCGTCCTGGCCGGGTCGCTCAATACGTTCCACCCATCGCTCCACGCAGGCGCTTCAGGCGGCGTCATCTCGCTTGCCAACGTCCTGCCCGAGCGATGCACGGAACTGTACGATCTGTTCAGCCGGGGCATGTACGATCGAGCGCGAGAGTTTAGCGCCGGTCTCATCCGGCTTAACCAGGCCGTCTCGGGAGCGTGGGGCGTGGCCGGCGTTAAGGCGGCGATGGACCTCGTCGGTCTCAGAGGCGGCAGGCCGCGCGAACCGCTCTTGCCCGTTCCGAGCGATGGCGTAACACGGATCAGGGAGGCCATGACCGAGGGAGGCTTTCTGACCTCTTCCCTATGAGTGAGTGAGCATGATGTTGGTACTGGGCGTAGACATCGGCACGACGAGCATGAAGATGGGCGTGTTTCGTCTGCTCGACGACGCACTCCAGCTCGTCGCACAGCACTTGCAAGCGTATGAAGTCAACATCTACAACGCCGGCCTCTTCGGCGATATCGAACAGCGTCGGTGGAAGGACGCGTTCATCGCCGGTTGTCGGGCGATGGCAGATGCGGTCGCCGGCGTCGAGATCATCTCGCTCAGCGGCACGACGCCCGGCCTGACGGCGATGGACCGTAACGGCGAAGCGTTGTATCCCGCCATCCTCATGCTCGACCAGCGCTCGCGCGAACAGGCCCGCCGGATCATCAAGACCATCGGCCCGGACCACCTGCTCGAGACCACGGCCAATATGCCCGTCGCCGGCGGCTGCTCGCTCGCCAGCATCCTCTGGCTCCGCGACAATGTGCCCGATCTGTTCCAAAAAGTCCACAAGTTCGGTCACTCGAACACGTACTTCGCCCACTGGCTCACCGGTGCGTACGCCATCGACCCATCCTCCGCCTCGCTGACCGCCCTGTACAACACGACGCGTAACGACTTTTCCTGGAATGAGGAGATTGTGCGAGCGTTCGATCTGTCCCTCGATCAACTGCCGGAACTGGTTCCGGCCTATCAGAGCGTGGGCCGGATGCACGCCTCGCTGGTTCGCGAGCTGGGCTTCTCAGGAGAGCCACACGTTCTCATCGGCGGCAACGACGCCGTCCTGGCCGCCTACTCGGTCGGCGTCACAGAACCGGGCGAGGTGGTCAACGTCAACGGTACCTGCGAGATCAGTCTCGTCTGCCTGCCGAAGTGCCTGCCGTCACGACACTACAACATTCGGGCACACGTCCTACCCGGCCGCTGGCTGACCCTGCACGTGATGAACGCCGGCGGTAAGGCCCTTGAGTGGTTCAAGAACGTCTTCTGCCGCGAGATGACCGACGAGGAATTCTACGGTCCCTTCGTCTCGCGCGCCCTCGATACGTGGCTTGACCGCGACATCGGCGTGACCTACACGCCCTACCTGATGGGCTCGCGCTACTCGTTGGAGCCGCTGAAGGCCGAGCTGCTCGGCCTGACGTCGGCAACCACGAGAGAGGAGATCCTGGCCGCCATTGTCCGCGGCCTATGCGAGTATCAGAAGGGCCATCTTGATGAGATCGCGAGAAACGTCCCCCTCCGGGACAGCATCCATCTCACCGGCGGCGCCCTCAGCGACGCCCTGACCCGCGCGAAGCACAAATGGATGTGCGACTGCGAATACGTACACGAAGAGGAATCCTCCGTCAAAGGCGCCGCCATGCTCGCCCGCCTCTTCACCACAGCCGATGCGGATGCCCCGAGTAATGATGGATAGAGTTTCGGTCAGAATCTTGGACTTGCCGAGAGCGGCCATCTATGAACGGGCGTTCCGCAGACCATAGACAGTCAGGTGAGGTGCGACGACCTTGCCTGCAGGCCAGATCCTGCTCGCAACGCAACCGGCCACAAAGCAAGTCGCGACACCGATCACGCCGTATAGAAGAGAGTTCAGATTCGTGCAGAATCGGGTATACAACAGCAATCCGGCACTGGCCGCAGCACCAAGCCATGCATGGAACGTATGCACTCGTCTGGTGAAGATGCCCAGGGCGAACAGCCCTCCCAATGTGCCCCCCAACAAGCCCATCACTCCCAGGAACAAGTCCCACAGGTACTCGACCTTGGCCGCCGCCATGAACATGGCCGCTGCTGTGCCGCACACTCCAAAGACGATGACCAGGCCACGGGCCAGCGTTAGATAGGACTTGCGCGCGAGGTGCGGCCTGAGCCGTCGGATAAAATCCGTTGTCACCACTGTCGAGAGCGAGTGGATGCTGCTGTCCAGACTCGACATGGCCGCGGCGAATACGCCCGCGATGACGAGCCCGGACAAGCCGGCGGGCATCTCGCGAGCGATGAAGACGGGGAAGATCTGATCGGTAGCCTCCAAAGCCGTCAGTCGGCTCGGGTGGGCCTCATAGAATACGAACAGCGCCGTTCCCACAGATAGAAACAGGACGCCCGCCACAACGGCCAGGATCCCGTTGACCCAGATGGCTTTGGCCGCCTGCTTCTGATTCGGCGTCGTCAGGTAGCGCTGAATCACAGATTGGTCGGCGCTGTAGGGGATGAGGGAGTTGGTGAACAGCGCTCCGAGGACGACAACGAATAGCGCGTCACCTGTCCAATCCGCATCCCAATGGGCCCAATCGAATTTGCTGTTGGCCGCCCCTACGGCGACGAACTCTCTCCAGCCACCATCCAACGCCCCCAGGACAATGGCCAGCGCTGCTATCGCTCCGCCGATCAAGACAACGGCCTGCAAGACATCCGTCCAGATCACGGCCTCGATTCCCCCAAGAGAGGTATACACGGTGCTGAGCAGGCCGATCAGCGCCACGCACACATAGACGTTCATCCCCGTCACGGCGGAAAGCGCCAGGGAAGGCAGCAGGATGACGATGCCCATGCGGCCCAACTGAAACGCGACGAACGAGATGCTCCCCAGAAGGCGAACGCTTACATGAAAGCGCCTCTCCAGGTACTCATAGGCGGTCGTCACCTGGAGCTTGCGGAAAAACGGAAGGTATAGGTAGACGATCACCGGCGCGATCGCGAGGATGCCCAGATTCAGCGGCAGCAGGGCCCAGTCGGTCGCATAGGCCCGTGCCGGCATAGCCAGATAGGTAATGGCGCTCAGTTGGGTGCCGAAGATGCTCAGCCCGGCCGCCCACCAGGGAATCCGCCGGCCGGCCAGGAAGAAATCGTCCGTGGATTTCTCCCGCCGGGCAAAATAGAGCCCCATGCCGACCAGGACGGCGAGATAGCTTCCAAGCACGAACCAGTTCAGCCCTCCGAAGCCCTCGGACGCCGCCGGCGGGATCCCAACAGAGCAGATCGTGCGGCCTGCCATCATCTGCGCTCAGCCCTTCATTTCAGTAC
This sequence comes from uncultured Phycisphaerae bacterium, assembly GCA_965603165.1. Lineage (GTDB taxonomy): Bacteria > Planctomycetota > Phycisphaerae > Sedimentisphaerales > Anaerobacaceae > PLanc-01. The sequence goes on along the minus strand of CBFDBY010000069.1, from coordinate 14,227 downwards.
CGACGGCCCGCCGGCCTGCAGCGTTCTGAAGTCGGCTCCGGTGGGATTCTGGAAGACGCGCAGCTCGAACTCGGGAACGACGGCCAGGATGTGGTCGAAGATATCAGCTTGGATCGCCTCATAGTTCGCCCAGACCTGGTCGTTGCTGAAGACGTAGATCTCAATCGGCAGGCCTTCCGCGGTCGGCTGAAGGTGCCGCACGAGGAAGGTCATTCCCTGGTGAACCTTCGAGTGGTTTCGCAGATACGCGGCCACATACGCGCGGAATGTGCCGACGTTCGTGAGGTGGCGTCCGTTGACCAGGTCGGATTCATCAATGCCCTCGGCGGTATTGTGCTCGTTGATCTCTTTGAGCTTCTGCTCGATGTACTCCCGGATGCACTTGAACCGCTTGAACCTGTCGAGCATCGCCTGGTTGCAGAATTTGATGCTGGCCATGTCAATGTGAACGGAGCGTTTGATGCGCCGGCCGCCCGATTCGGACATGCCGCGCCAGTTCTTGAAATAGTCGGAGATCAGCGCGTACGTGGGGATGGCCGTGATGGTCTTGTCCCAGTTCTGCACCTTCACCGTGGTCAGGCTGATATCGATCACGTCGCCGTCCGCCCCGTACTTGGGCATCTCGATCCAATCGCCGATATGGAGCATCTGGTTGGCCGACAACTGGACTCCGGCAACCAAGCCGAGGATGGAGTCTTTGAAGATCAGCATCAACACCGCCGTCATGGCGCCGAGACCGCCTAACAGCAAGCCGGGCGATTTGCCCATGATGACCGAGACGATGATGATTCCGCCGACGACAAACAGGATAACCTTGGCCGCCTGGACAAACCCACGGATGGGCCGCCGACGGGCTAACTCGAACGTGCGATAGATGTCGATGAAGGCGGTGAGAAAGGCGTCCAGCACCAGCAGGCCGACCACCGCCATATAGACCATCGCTACGCGCTGAATCGTCGCGATGACGGCCGGACTTCCCTGTCCCACGAAGGCGGCCATGGCGTAGATGACGAGGGCCGGCGCGAGGTGTGAGAGCCGGTTGAAGACCTTACGCTTCAGCAGCATGTCGTCCCAGACGGTCTTCGTGCGCTCGACGAGGTTCTTGATGATTCGCAACAGAAGCTGCTTGCCCAGAAGATTCGCTAAATACGCCGCAGCCGCCGTCAGGATGACAGCGATGACCCTCGCGACGACAAGTGCCGTACCGTCGCCCAATCCCAATCCGATCAGCCAGTCCGTCAACTGGTCCATGAATCCATCCTCTTGAAGCCCAGATTCTCCTGGGCAGACGGGTGTTGCCTGCGCAGCAGCGTACGCCTGAATGGCTGCGCTCCGAGAGGAAGACTGTACCAGACCTCATGCGGCGATGCAAGGAATGCTGAAGCGGCTTTCAGATCTGGACGCTGCGTCACAAGACCGGCCGGGCTTCAGCGCATGATCGTCTCCTTGGTGCCTGGACCGATCAGAGGGACATACCATGCCGGACGAGCTGGTGCATCCGCTGAATCAAGCATTTCGCGCCAGGCTTCGTCGGTGAGCCGGTCACTCATCGGATGCTTGAACTCGTAGTAGCTCAGGACCGGACCGGCGGCAAGGAAGGCCGTGCCGTCGGCGGCCGGGTAAGCGACCACGATCAGATCGACCTTGCCCACGGCTTCTTCCAAGACCTTCTTCTCGAAGATGTTCGTGTGGACGTCGGCGACGAGCGTGGTTTTCAGGCCCGTTTGGTCTACGCCCGCGACGAGGGTATCGAGCGAACCGGCAAACCCTTCGATAAACGCCCTGTCCTCAGAGGCAAGTGGCTCATTCGTCAGTTGCCTGCTGGCAATCTCGACCATGCGCCCCAGCATGTCCTCAAGGGCGATCAGGCGGCCGAGTGCCTCGTCCGAAAGGACGCTCATATCGTTCAGACCGGTCCGCGTCATGCGGCTGAGCGCCAGGAGCCGGCCGTAGAACTCAGGGACCGGCTCGACATAGCCCGGCGGTGGCGGTAAAGGAATGCCTCGCTCGACGGGCGTGTAACTCTGCTTGGCGTACAGGATTGTGTCATGCCGCAACTCGGTCCAGGAGGCCAGGGCCGCGTGCAGCGATCGCTTCTGCCAGGCGGCAGCGCGCATGAAGTTCGGATAGCCTTGCGGCAACGGCGCCACCAGCGCCTTCAGCGAGTACAACCAGGACCAGTAGAGATTTCGGTTCCACTCGGCGACGCTGAAGCCGTCGAACTCGTGCTTGAGCTCGCCGAAGCGGGCCCAGTAATCCACAAAATCAGTGTCCCCCTCGTCGATCAGGGCGTGCAAGGCTTGCCTCGACCCAAGCAGGGCCATCACATCGAGCCCCCGAGGGTAGCCCCGGACGAGGCGCCTGGCACCACTCTCCGCGGCCGTAAAAGGCAACTCGTGAGGGTCACCCGTGTAGCCATCGACCTGCGGGAAGACCAGACGCTGAAACATGTAGGAATCGGGAATGAACCGCTGGCCCATGAGGCGCAAGCCCTTGGTCTTGTCGAGAATCTCGAAGATGTATTCGGGTCCGGCCCCCGGCGGGACGTCTGCATTGCCTGTGCCGCCGAAGATCTGCGGCGAAGGCAGCAAGGCCAACTGCGTGCGGATCGCAAGCAGATTGTCAGGTTGCGCGAGATCGGCGGGACCGTATTCGCCGGCAAAGATCTGATCGATCGCCCAGAGGTAATCGTACGGCGTCAGATCGTCGGCCAGGCCTACGTAGAATGCGGTCACCCGGTACAGCCGGTCCCAGACTTCCAGACCCGTGCGGTCGCCGACCTGCACGGCCTGGAGCGAACGGGCCAGCAGCATTGCCTGGAGCGTCTGGATATCCGCGTCGTGTGGGCTGATGAGCGCTTCGCAGTCCGGTCCCCACGGGATCGAGCCTTTCAGCAGGAAGCCCATCCGTCCGTACCACATCATCGTGCGGAAGTACCGCTCCAACGCCTCGGATCGCGTGTAATGCCCACGCGGCACGTATTGCGAGTAGTCCTCATCGTAGATAAACAGATCGCTCGATGCGAATCCCACGTGAGTTTCGATCTTCGCTAACTCGGCCGCAACGACGCTCTCCACGATTTCAGGCGGCTCCGCATCAGGGTTCATGAGCTGCCGAGCGACGGAGAGATAGGCGATGTTGCGCAGGGCCGCCTCCTGGAGATCTCCAGCGAATTGCCCATATTGGCGGACCGCCTCGGTGAACAGGGAGGCGGTCAGGTCGTTGATGTCGTCGATGAACTCGCGTTCCTCGATCCCCTTGAGCGTCTCGTCGAACTGGATATGGTACAGGTGCAGGACCGTGTCGGCCGTGATGAACAACGGGATGTCCCATGCCTTGAGATAGGTGTAAGGGGCCGTGATGCTGTCGTTGTTTGGGTCCCACCAACTGAGATCGCGCTCGATGACGGCGAAGCCGTTGCCCTCAATCAGTTCCTGCACGAGCGCGAGGTTCAACACACCGTCACCATGTTCGTAGTTGATGATCGCCGGCGCATTCAGCGGCAGCGAATAGCCCGGCGCGTTCGGCTCAATCGCGAGTTCGAACGGCTCGAAGTACTCGCTGAACGTCGGCTTGGCCGGACTGCCATCGGCCGCCCATGCCACTGTACAGACAATCACACCGAGAGTGACTGCTATGACCATTCTCTTCGTTCTCATGCCTCTACCCTTTCTTATCTCTGCCATGAGTAAACGTTGATTGTCGTGGTGCTATTCGACCTCCAATTCGAAGCTCTCGGAATGGCTGTTGAATTCGGGGGCGTACATGCACTGGATACTGGCCATGCCCGTCTGGTATCGGCCGCGATGCTGGATGCGCGTGCTGTATTCGAACACGTACACGCCCTTCGACAGATAGTCCATGAAGAAGTGCGTGGCCGTGTCGCGCGTGCTCTCGTAGTAGCCGAGACCGTCCTGGTAGCGGTAGCGGCTCAAGACGTTGACCGGCTCGGTGCCGCTGCCGCGCTGGTCCTTCATGTGCACGTACTCCATGTCGCGGTCCACGCGCAGCTCGATCCGCACGACCAGCTCGTCGCCCACTTCCAGCGGTCCCTGGACGGGATACAGGACCTGGCCTTGATCCGTGTTCTCCTTGATGTAGAGGGTCTTGTGAAGCTGCAACGGCGTGCCTTCATAGGGCGTGACCTTGCTCATGTCTTCGAGATACTGCCAATGCACGCTGCCCCAACTGACGCCTTGATCGACCTTCTTGACCGTGATCCGGCCCATCTCGGGCGTGATCTCGTTGCGAACGAAGCGCTCCTCATAGAAGCCGGTTCCCGCCTCGATGTCGTCGGGCACGATCCATTCGCCGCCCAGGGCGATCTCGACGAGCGCGTCCGAGGCCAGCATATCCACGCCGCGAAGCAGCAATCCGTAGACGGCGTCAGCGGTGGCCTTCGTCGTCTTCCAGTCCTGCGTCTGCTTCTGCTTGAGCAGCCATACCCGGCAGTCCTCGACCGCCTGGGCGTCGCCGGCGACCTCGTCGAAGGCCTCGATCATGAGGGCCTGCGTCTCGATCGGCGCGCGATGCCACCACCAACTACGCTCGGTATCGCGCCAGAACATGCCAAGCTCCTCGTCGGTCACGCTGAATTCGCGGATCGACTGCATGATCGCATCGGGGGTTTCGCTGTCGCCGAAACGCTTGAGGGCAATCGCCAAGTGAGCTTGAGTCTGCCGCCACTGCGTCAACCAGTACTGGCGGGCCTGGCCGAGCCAGTAGTCGCGAGCTTCCTGGTATTCCGGGGCGATTTCCTTGTCGGCCAAGAAGAAGCTCCGTCCGTACAGATAGAACGCGACGATCGGATTGAGGTGGTTCAGGTCCTTGTCGCCATGCGCGAGGATCCAGCGGTAGTAGTCGTCCATCCATTTGTCGAGGGCGCCGAGCGACTGGACGGCACAACTGACGTCGATGTCCGAAACGCCAAGGTGGCGCAGGCGGCCGAAGCCGGTCGTGATGTAGAGCGTGACGAACCGATTGCCGGGGCAGCCCGGGAACCAGGGCCACAGGCCGTCGCTGTATTGCATCTGCTTGAGTTTGAACAGGGCGCGCGACAGCTCATCGTTCAGCCGGTTCTCGTCGAAGAGGATGCCCACGTTCCTGCGGGCCTGAGACTCCGAGATCGCCTGCCGGACCCAGGGCGTCTCCTCGAGGGTGACGGCCTTGAGGTCCTCGTTCTTTTCCAGTGGGCTGTCCAGGGCCGGCGTGCCCTTCCACTGGTCGAAGATCCGCCGGATCTTGGGATCGGAGTTGGCGATATAGGAGGCGAGACTGTTGGCGTAAAGGCGGTTGAAGACCTGCTCGCTGCACTCGTACGGATACTCCATCAGATAGGGCAGAGCCATCACGGCGTACCACGCCGGCTGCGAGACCATCTGCACCGTGAGGCTCTGGTGCAGCAGCGTGTCCGACTCGCCGGAGTGCAGGAGTTTGGTGAACTCGAACCCCTTCGTCTGTGGGCCGCGGATGGGCAGAGGCAGCGATTCGGTGACGAATATCCGGCGGCTCAGCACGGGCAGATAGCCCTCTTCGCCGTCGCTCAGCCGGTTGGTCGCGCCGACGGCCTTATAGATAAGAAACTCGCAGCCGTCGGGAATCGTCAGTCGCCACGAGAGCGTGCGGGACTCCATACTGGGCACGTCGAAATCCTGCTCCGGCGCGAGGTTGCCCAAGGCGGTGTCGCGCGGCTCGAGCGTACGTGCGTCGGACAGCGTGAGGCTCACCTTGCCCATCTGCCGGGCGGCGGACTGGTTGCTGACCTTGACCGTGAACTCGATGATGTCCCCTTCGCGCACGAACCGCGGCGGATTCGGCTCCACCATGAGGTCCTTGGCCGTCACGGTCGTGCCGGTCAGAAAGCCGCTGCGCATCTGCGTATCGTGAGCGAACCCAAGGAACCGCCATTCGGTCAGCGCCTCCGGCATCGTGAACTCCATCCGGACCACGCCTTCGCTATCCGAGAGAAGATGCGGGAAGAAGAACGCCGTCTCGTCGAGGTTCTTGCGCGCGGTGACCTGGCTCAGGTCCGGACCCGGTTCGGTTGTGGTCGCACCTTGCGACGAGTCCTTTTCGGCGAAGGGCGCCTCGGCCGGTGGCGTCGCCGCACTGTCATCGGTCGCACTTCCTCCAGGCCGCGTAGCACGGGTAGGGCCACCACTGTAGTACCAATAGTTAAACGGCGGGCTCAGGATCTCGGACGGGAAATGGCGGTAGGTGAGTGTCGCGCCTATGTAGTGTACACGCCAGTCATAGAGAGCGTTTCTGAACGACAGGGCGCCGTTCTCGAAACGGCTGCTCAACCGGCTGTACTCGCGTCGAAAGCCCGAGAAGTTCTGTATCCAATCATGTGGGAGGTACTGGTCCAGGGACGCGTCGTACATAGCCGCCACCATCTCGGCGGCTGCCTTCATCGCATCCGGCCCGCTGATTACGGCGGTCCACGATTCCTGCTGCCCCGGCTCCAGCAGAGACCGGAAGTGCTCCCACTGGACCGCCAACTGCTTGTTGGTCCAGGGCACGTCCACGATCTGCTGATTCAGATAGGCCCGGTTCTCGCGCACGTACGTGACGCGAAGTGTGAATCCGCCGCGCATGTCCTCGGTAACTTCCTGGGCAATGGTCGCCTGTGTCCGGCCCGGATCGGTCCAATAGGCCTGGAGGACTTTCCCTTCACACTCAACCTCGACATAGGAGCGGCCCGTTTCATAGCCGGTGCCCCAGAGCCCGACGAATGTTTCACCCGGCTCGGCGGACCAGTCAGGCGCCGCGAAATGATTCGCGACGCGCACGTTGAAATGGCTCGCCTGCGGATCGACCACGCGGATTGTATGTCGCGCTGCGACCGGCTTGGCGAAACGGTCCTGCGTTTGCAGCATCACGCGATAGATGCCGGCCCCCAGGATGACGGGAACGGTGGCCTGGCCTTGCGCGTTGGTCGTGAATTGCTTCTCGCTGACGAGTTCCGCCAATTCCCACGTCGCCGGATCGGAGGCATCAGGCTCGGGCCCGGTCGATGTGAGCGAGGGACGGATGACCTTGTCTGGTTGTCTCAAGGCATAGACCTTGATCGTGCCTTGCGCCGACTCCCCTTCACCGTCGAGGGTCTGCGTTCGGACGGCAAGCTCGACCGGTTCGTCCGGCGTCTGCCAAGCGCCGGCGTTAACGCTGGCCTGCAATGCAGTGTATCCTGCTCGCACCGTGCGGTCGGCCGAGCGGCTCTCACCCGTCGTGTCCGTTATGTCGGCATGGACCTGGAACTCGAAGATCGGCTCATCTTCTTCCAGGATGGACAGGTCCGGCTTGGCCGTGAAGGCAATCGAAAACGAGCCGTCAGATTCCGTGATCGCTTCGCCGTGGGCGATGGCCTGGGCTTGGCCATAGACGGGATACCGCCACGCCCACCAACACCAGATGGGGAAACGCACCTGTCGCACGACACGCCACTCGACCTGGGCCCCGCCGATGGCAGCGCCGGTGTAAGCGGTCGCCTTGCCTGGCACAACGACCTCCGTGTTGAGTCGCGGCGCTTCTTCTGGCGACTCGAACTCGACCCGGAACTTCGGTCGCTTGTACTCTTCCACATTGAAGCTTGTGGAGCCGGAAGGACCGTATGGGACATTCAGAGACATCCGCCCCATCAGGCGGTCCCGCGGGGCGGTGAAGCTGCCGCTGAAGGCACCGTAGTCGTTGCACGTATGTTGCTGGCGCTCGATCTCCTGGCCGTTGGTGTCGTTGAATACCACGGTCACTTGCTTGGCTGCCAACGTCTGGTAGTTGGCCGCAACCGTATCAACGTGGATACAGATCCCCTTGTAGTGGATGGTCTGGCCGGGCCGGTATAGCGACCGATCTGTAAAGAAGACGGTCTGATCTTTCGGGGCCGGGCCGGGGTATGGGCTATGCGCATTGTAGGTGCTCGCCGTTGCGAGCTTCTGGTCCCCCGACTCAGCAAGGATCATGAAGTAGGAGGATATGTCGCTGTTGCCGACGTAGGAAAAGTGGAACAGGCCGTTCTCATCGGACTGCATCCGGTCCGCAGGTTCGTAGATCGAGCTCTCGAACCTCCGAATCCATCGCGTCAGAGTTGCGCCGGCGATCGGCTCGCCGGTCGTGCCGTTGAGTACGAAGCCCTCCACGTCGCCTTCCCGGCTAAGATTACGCAACACCAGCGCCAGGTCGCTGACCCAGACGGGTGCGATGCTGACTTGGTTATCGCTCCCCTGGAAAGAGGGATCGTGGCTGGCGACAATGAGGTAGAAGCCGCTATCGAGCCCCTCCGGCGCCGGGAGTCTCTCCGTGCGAGCCTGATAGTCATCGGTAGCGGGCAGTTCCGCGCTCCACTCAAGAGCCGGCTCTATGGTGAGCAGGGTCTTCAGTTCGGTTTGGCTGACGTACCGCCAGGACGATTGAATGGCCTCCTCGGCGGGAAGTGGCACCGCGCGAAAGAACACGCGCGTTACATTGCGGTAGGTCACCTCGATGTCGGGCAGAGGATCGTTCCAGACTCGCTCGGTCCGGATCGTTGCGGACCGGCCTTCGATCTGCCGGATCAAATTGTAGCATTGGAAGCCGCCGACAGTATCGGGATACTCCTCCCACCCCTGCTTCGCCAATGCGCGTGCGTGGACATAGTCCCCCTGCCCATACACAAGCCGGGCCCATTCGTACAGCGCCCGAGCGGTGATCTCGTGGCCTTCCCAGTCATCCACGAACCGCTCCAGGGCCGCCTCGTACAGGTCGTCTCTCTCGGGCCCGAGGGCCTGATTGTAGCCGAAGACGAGCCGGTGCAGATCGGCGTCGATGAAGGCGCTCTTATCCGCGTCGTCGTGATGGAAGGCCAGCAGGTCCTGATAGAGCAGGATCGCCTTGTACTTGGCGGATTCCGTGTTCGAGGTCACCGGCTCCCACGCGAGAAACTCGGCCACCGGCGCGAAGATGGGGCTGTCGGCCATGATCTCGAAAGCATCCTGCGGCAGGGCGCCCGCCTGCTCGCTGGAGCTGTAGAACGACAGGGCCTCGAAGGCCAGGAAGTCGTAGAGCGTCGGCCGGTAGCTGTCCGGCACGGTCCCTTTTTCCAGCAGGTCGTCCCAGTCGTTGATGTCGATGGCCTGGAGACCCTGCGCGTCGGCCAGGGCCAGAGTGAAGTGCCGGTCGATCTCGGCCAAGATGCGGGCCAGGTCCCACGTCGTGAAGTCCTCTCCCGGCGGCTCGGCCGTCTGCGTCCGCTGAACGAATCGCCAGCGATTCTGCTGGAAGTAGTCCCAGAACCAATGGGCCAGGACCGCCTCCATGACGGGTTTCATTGCCTCCGGGGCTTCGGCGAGCTCGTCCTGCAGGCGGACGATCATCTCCTCGGCCTTGCCCCCTTCGATGCGGCCCTCCTGGGCGATCTTGAGGCAGATGGCCTTGGTCGCCTCGGCATAGGCCTCGTCCGCCAGAGCCCCCGGGATGATCTGGTCCAGAATACCGATGGCCGTCTTGGGCAGGCCCTTGTCGATCGCATCGTCTACCTGGTCCCACAGCGCATCACGCGGCCCAGCCATGCACACACCCACGCCGATTCCAAGTATGATTGCCAATATCAGGATTTGCAGCCGTTTCATGATGAAACCTCCTATAAAGCTGTAGGCATCCATTATATCACAGATTCGTGCCCATATCTTTAATCCGAAAGCCGCCTGCGAAATTCACTCGCCCGCCCCGCATTCCACGTCCTCCCACCAAAGCCTGGGGTAATCGGCTTCACACGACAGCCAGGTTCCCGCAAAATCCCAACCCGCCTCGCGCAGCGTCTGGCCGCTTTGGAGGGCCGCGGTGTCCAGGCCGGTGATGTCTGCTTTTTGTGCCTCGGAAATACTCGCGCTGTTGCGATCTTCCGGAAAGACGGTCTTATCCCAGAAACAGTCCGACACCTGCACGGACCTATCAAGAGAACGGGCGAACGCACCGGCCGTGGACCCACCTGCTATCGCGGCAACGCAATAACAGTTCCGTATCCGGCTCTCTCCTTTTCCCCGACTGGCGAATCCGCCCATGCCGGAACCTGAGATTGACCCATCGAAGTAGCAGGACTCGATGTCATCATCCTCGGCAAGGGAGATGACTCCCCCCGCATAGCTGCCGGCCACCGTGCTTCGCGAGAAACAGCCTACCATCGTTCCTCCGACACTGCGGGCGACCAACCCGCCTGCGTCGTTTATCGCATCCACGTCAGCCGTCGCGCCGCAGCGATAGAGCCATCCGTTCTTGTTATTGCCCACCAATCCGCCAACAGTCTCAAAACCCACAACGCGAGAGCTGGAAGTGCATCCGGTGATAGTGCCCCCCTGGTTGGTCCCCACCAAACCTCCCAGGTATTCCGAGATTTTCCTCGGCTTGACACTCGGCGCCGCATCCCTGCTGCCGCGGACCTGCCCGGACGACGAGCACAGCATGAGAATTCCTTCATTGAGAGCCACGAGACCCCCTGCGTGCTGGAAGTGGCCCTCTTGTTGTGCCAGCCCACCCAACAGGACGGTGCCCGCGGACGCGCAGGCCAGCAGTTCGCCATTGCTATCGTTGTGTGCCACCAAAACGCCGGCATAATCCTCCGCTGCCGTAATACACCGGGTCGCCGTGCAAAAGAGGACTTCTCCCTCATTATGCGCCACCAATGCCGCCGCGTACTGTTCGGCCGTCACATGAGCGTCCTCCAGGTGCAGATTGCTGATCACGCCGGACAGCATATCTCCGGCAGCCGCTGATCGTCGGACAGACCGGAACAACCCGGCGTAGCTGGTCTTGTCGTCAGGAAGTCTCAGATGCTTCAGGGTATGATAGTTGCCGTCGAACGAACCGGTAAACGGCACCATGAGCGTACCGATAGGCGATGACATCACCGGAGCATCTTTCAGATTGATGTCTCTGACCAGCCGAAAGTGCCGGCTGAAATCCTGCGGATGACGACTGAGAATCACGAGGTGCACGGTGTTCTCAATCAGATATGGATCGGACCATGTGCCGCTGCCTCCTCCATAAGTGCGTTCCGGATCGACCATTGGCGGACCCGCCCGGTCTTCCCAGGCCAGGCGTGGGTAGTCGGCGTCGGCATCGAGCGTCCACTGCTGCCCATACGCCCAGCCCGTGTAGGTTGGGGCGTACATCATGGCCGGCGTGATCTTGGATTCACCGAAGGCGCTTGTATCGATGCCGCTGCTCTCGCGATCCCAGAAGTTGCGCCAGCTCACCGTGCCCCGCTTGCTGCCGGCCAGCCCGCCTGTGGTGATCTCTACATGACCTTCAACTTTTCCCGTCGCATAGCAGGCGAAAACCTCGCCACCTCTTGCCGAGCCGATCAAGCCCCCAACGGTGCTGTTTCCCTCGACTTGGGCCTGAGAATAACAGAAGGCAATCAACGGCCAGCATGGCTCGATGGATGGCGTGTCCAGTCGGCCCACCAATCCCCCAATACCGAAGGCGTTTTCCCCATCGCCCACGACCTGACCGTCACTGTAGCAGGACTTGAGAACTCCTTGATGTGTGCCGACCAGCCCGCCGATTCTATGATGCCCACTGACACAGCCTTCGAATGCGCTTTCCAGCACCTCACCTCGCGTGACCTCGCCGATAGCGCCCCCCACGGTGGCAACGCCCCGGACTTGACCCGTGACAAAACATCGCTCGATGCAGCCCCCGTCCAGGCAGGCCGTCAAACCTCCCGCGATCTCTCCGCCGGCGACCTGAGCCTCGCGCAATATCAGGTTCCCCACCCAGCCGGCGCGATTCGGATCATCGCGTGACGTGCCCACGCAGCCGAACAGACCCACGTAGTTGCCCAAGAGATCGCAGGCAAAGCCGGAAAGGACGTGGCCCTGGCCATCCAGGGACCCGCAAAACGGCAATCCTCTGGTCCCGACCGGCAACACCGTATTCGGGTCCACGTCAGCAAGATCGATATCCCGGGTCAGCGCAAAATGCTTATCCAACAGACTGGCGTCCCAGGCCAGGGAAGCGAACTCGGCCGCCGTTTGGATCTGAAAGGGATCTTCCTTCGTACCGCTTCCCGCGGAGAAGCCGATGGGCTCGTCCAATAAGAGAACGCCCCAATGCGGTTCCCACCACAGGCGGGGTGTATCGCCTTCCGGCAGGACCCACTCGCCCTCGTATCCCCATCCCTTGAACGTGGTCGCCTGCTGCATCTGCCGGGTAGTGCGGCCGAAACCGCCTGCACTGGTGTGAATTCCGCTCTTGTCGGTATCCCAGTAGCTCAGGAAGGCCCCATTGCCCTGTTCGATCAAGCCGCCGGCGCTGGGCGCAGTCACCGATCCAGTGGCATAGCACAACATGACCACCCCCTGGTTACTGGAAACCAATCCTCCGGCAGAACGCCCGCTCTCCACCTGACACAGCGAATAACAGGAGCGAATCGTCCCGGCATTTACACCCACCAATCCCGCCGCCGAATATCTGCCGACGATCCTTCCGAGCGACAGACATCCGCGGATCATTCCCCCGTCGTTGTACCCAACCAGCCCGGCAAGCCCACTGCTTTGCGGACATACGAGGTCTACGCGGGCAAAGCTGTCCTCCACCGTGCCCTGCGTGAGCCAGCCAACCAATCCCCCACAGTAGTCGAGCTGTTTATCCATGGTTTCAAGGCGGCAGTCCGAGGAGCACCCGAGGATCTCCCCCTCGACCGCCTGACCGATCAGGCCGCCGCTCCGCTGCCGAGCCTTCATGGTTCCCTCGGAGGAACCATAGGCGACCATACCCCCTTCTTGCGTGCCGATCAGCAGACCGACATTGGAGTATCCCTCTACCTGGCCTTGAGCGGAGCAGCCGATGATCGTGCCGGAGCTGGACCCGGCCAATAAGCCGACATTGTCTCCGCCGACGTTGATCGTGCTGTCCTCCAATCGCAGGGATAGAATGGTCCCCTTCGGGCCCACTCGCCCGACCAATCCGAGGTAATCGCCGGGAGCAGCAGTGATGCGCAAATGGCGAATCACATAGCCCCGGCCGTCCAACCACCCTTCGAATGCAGGTGCATACTCCGCCGCCGCGATCACCGCACGCGAGAGATGCCCATCAGGGCCATAATGGTCGTCGAAATCGATGTCGTTGGTCAATACGAAGCATTGATTCAGAAATGCCGGGTTCGACCCGATGTCCAGCAGTTGCCGGGCGGTCGAAATCCGGTACGGATCGCTGATCGTCCCGGTACCGCCTGCGAAGTTGACGCCCGATGCTGTTGTGGAGAGCCCCACGATCAGAATGGCAATGACCGCGAGTCTCGCGCTTGGCTGATTCTTGCATGATGCCATGTCCGTTTCCCTCCAAATCTCATGTGAGTTGATGATGAGGTTTACTCGTTGCATTCGACCCCCTCCCACTGCAGGCGAGGGTAATCCCGGCCTTCGCAAATCATCCAGATGTTCTCGAAATCCCAGAGAAGGTTTGTGTACGTGTCGGCGGCTTGCATGGACGAGGTGGGCGCGCCGATGACCCCCACGGGGTCCGGCTCCTCATTGCCGACTCCGTCACTCACGCCCGCGACCTCCGTATCCCACAGGCAGACGTTGACCATCCCTCTGTTTGTCCCGATCAGGCCACCGGCGTACGAAACGCCAACCGGCACTATGCCCGGCCCCGCCCGGCCGGATATGTCCGGCGGCTCCTGGTCCTCAGGTTGCGGCCGCTGGCTGATGCGAACGGCGGCATAACAGTTGGACAGTTCGCCACGCCTGTCATTGAAGCCGACAAGGCCACCGAGATCGTCCTGTGCCGCCGCGCTGCCCCGGCTGTAACATGATTCAATCACTCCCACGTTGCCTCCCGCCAAGCCGCCGGTTTGAGACACTCCGTTGACATCCACGGATGCGTAGCTCAAGCTTGTCGTGCCGTTGTTGCCCCCGACAAGTCCGCCTACGTTAGTCTGTCCGGTTATCTCGCCCGTTATGGAACAAGCGGTGACGGTGCCTCCGTTCGAGGCGACGAGACCACCCACGCTATCGCGTCCCTCTATCTGCACGTCCGTCGCGTGTAGACCGGTGACCAGTCCCGTTACTCGCTCGCTGACGGGCGGCATATGGGGGCCGCGGGTAGACCTCGACACGCTCCCCAGCACGCCGAAGATGCCCACGTTGTCCACATCAGGGCGAAGGCAACGGAGTCCCGTTATCGTATGGTGATTGCCGTCAAAGACGCCTGTGAAGGGCAGCGACGAGTGGCCGATAGGAAGGATCTC
>CBFDBY010000068.1:0-33509 GCA_965603165.1 uncultured Phycisphaerae bacterium | reverse complement strand
CGAAGATCCGGTCCGCGAACACGATGGGCGACGACCAGCCCTCGCCGGGGATCGCCGTCTTCCAGCGGACGTTCGACGTGGCGTTCCACTCCGTCGGCACACCCTTTTCCTGCGATATTCCCTGCCGGCCCGGCCCGCGGAAACACGGCCAATTCTCCCCCCGCAACGAGGGAGCCAGAACGGGTAGAACAACCAAAATCGACAGGATGAACTGTCTGCTCTTCCAAGCGATTGGACTCATGAGCGAAGGCCTCCGTACGAGTATCAAGTGGCAGCCCTTGCCTTCCAGCGGAAGACACGATTCTCAGCATATCAGATTCGCTGTGAGATGCACCTTCTTTCCCTCGTCTCGTTCCTACAGATCGGCGGGCCGGAGTAGAGAGCAGTGGTTTGCCTTAGCCGCACTGCTGATGCGAGTCCTATAATCCTGGGAGTGGCCATGGACAAATAGAATCCGCTCCGCTGCGCCATGGCTTGGGTGTTTCCGACCCGGGCTGAGCGGCGAAGCGGGGACGCAGGGCAAACTGCGTCACACACCGTCGCCACGGATCACTTTCGGTTGTATCCCCTTCCTGTACATGATGTTACAGCAATTCACCGTCGTTGCCGCGTGGTGCGCATGGGGGAGGTCCTGGCGGTCATGCGACGGGCCGTAGATGCCTTTTCGCGGCGCGAAACCAGCGGTGAGTTGGTTTCGGAACCCACAGGACATTGGGCTGAAATCGCACGTAAACCACAGCTACCTATATTGCCGATACTGCGTATGATGCCAACGTACCTGATAACACTGGGAAACTGTCATCTGCCATATCCTGCTATTGGGGTCGGAGCAGTTCGGGGGAGTTGGGTGGTCCCTTTCGGATTGGCAGAGCGATGAGGCGTACGGGAGGACACAATGAGAAAGCATAATCTGGGTCCCATGATCGTGGTCGTCGCGGCCGTGTTACTGCCTCTTTCCGGCGTAGATGCGGCGGTTCGCTACGTGGCCCTCGACGGCTCCGGCGCGGACGGCCAAAGCTGGGCCACAGCATACAGAACCATTCAGGCCGCTCTCGACGATTCCGCCGTCGGCGCCGGGGACGAAATCTGGGTGAAGCAGGGGACCTATGCGGTTACGTGGGCCATTGAGGTCAACAAGGCCGTGAAGATCTACGGCGGCTACAGCGGCGCGGGCAGCGCGCGCAATTGGGAAGTCTTTCGGACGACGATCGACGGCAACAACGACGCCAAGCACGGCTTTGACGTCCGCGCGAACGCCACCATTGATGGCTTCACCATCACGCGCGGGTCGGCCTGGGGCATGACGCCGGGCGATATGGGCGGTGGCATGTACATCGGCAATTGCAGCGCGGTCGTCAGCAACTGCACGTTCTACCGGAATGAGGCCTCCTATGTCGGGGGAGGGATAGCCACCGAACTAGCCGGGAACACGAGGATCGAGAATTGCGAGTTCGTCGAGAACAGGTCGAACTACGGCGGCGGCGGTATGTACAACGAGTCCGACGATGGTGTCCGGGTCATCGGCTGCACGTTTGTCGATAACGAATCGAACTATGGCGGCGGCGGCATGTCCAACCACGACTCCTACATCCAGGTGACCGGCTGCACGTTTGACGGCAATGTAACCTTGTGGACGGACAATAAGGGGGGGGGCGGCATGTTGAACGAAGGCGGCGCGCCCACAATTTCCGATTGTCTCTTCACGGGGAACATCGCGCCGTATGGGTCGGGGCTGTGCAACTGGGGCACAAATGCGACGATCGAGGGCTCCACGTTTGCCGACTCTGATCGTGCTACCCTCGGTGGTGGCGGCATCTATAACGTCGGTGGTGCGCCGACAATCAGCGGATGCCTGTTTCACGATAATTACGTCGACTCCAAAGGCGGGGCGATCCTGGATCAATCGGCCGCGAAGTTCATCAACTGCGTAATCTGGAACAACTCGACCATGCGCGGGGGCGGCGGCATCTACATCGACTACGATTTCGATCTGGATCCTGCCGCCACGGAGTTTATCAACTGCACGGTCTCCGGGAACTCGGCGAGCGATGGCGGGGGACTGTACAGCTACAATTCGTCGGCCACGCTGACGAACTGCATTATCTGGGGCAACCAGGCGATTTTCTCCAGCCCGGGTATCTACAACCATAAACTCGTGTGGCCCGTCGAGACCGTGGCGAATTACTGCGATATCGAGGGCAGCAGCACGTATCCGGGCACGGGGAATCTGCGGGTCGATCCGCAGTTTGCGAACGCAACGGCAGGAGATTTCCACCTTCCGTTCGGATCGCCGTGCGCCGATAAGGGCAACAATGCGGCCGTGGCCGGCGTGGACGTGGATTACGACGGCAACGTGCGCATCACAGACGGCGATGGCAACGGCAGCGCGATCGTGGACATGGGCGCGTATGAGATCGCCGGGCCGCCCGATCACATGGCCTACGGCGAGATCTTCCAGGGCGTACTCTACGATAATCCCAGTGACACGTCTGCAACCTATGTCTTCACGCTCCTGTTGGAGACGGCTGACACCGTAGACCATATTGAGTTCCAGGCGCCCGCCGGGGCGACTGTGTATGTGATTCCCAATGAGCCGTATACCGTTGTGGGGTCTGTGGAGACGTTCCATCGTGTCGATGGCGACACACACATATGGGAATACTGGGCAGAGCTGAGCAGCGCCGGTCTGCTCGCCGGCCAATACGGGGATGGTGTGTATCGAGTAACCGCACGTCTGGCGGATGGATCGAGCTCCGAGACGGAGGTCGCGTATCTGCTGCCGGGTGGCGGAAGCCCGATTCCCCAGCCGACACAGAAGCCTCAGATCACGGACCCGGCGTACGGAGCGGTCGTCAACACTCCGGTCACGCTCACCTGGAACGCGTGCACCGACACGAACGTCAATTCGATCTATCTGACGATCGTCGAGGCCGACACCGGGACCCAGGTGGCCAGCGATGTATTCGCGAAGACGGCCACGAGCTCGAATGCATACGCCGTGGGCAACGGGGTATTCGACGTGGATTGTGCATTCGCCAACCTGTACGAGGTGCTCAGCACGGATGCCACGCCGTTCCAGTGCGGCAAGGCCGTGCTCATGGGCCACAGCTTCGAAGTGCTGTATGCAAGCGTCTACCGCTTCTACGCCTACAGCACGAGGCGGCACTTCTATACGATCAGCGAGACCGAGAGGGACAAGCTCATCGAACAGTACTCAGACTTCTGGACCTACGAAGGTCCGGTCTACAATGCCTTCAGCTCGGCATCTCAAACCGATCTGGTCCCGGTCTATCGGTTCTGGTCGCCGGTGACCGGCGCCCACTTCTACACGATCGGGGAGACCGAGAAGGACAAGCTCATCGACAACTATTCCGACGTGTGGACATTTGAGGGGGCCGTCTTTTACGCCTATGCCGAGGAGGCACATCCGGCTGAGTGCGAACCGGTTCACCGCTTCTGGAAGCCGCTCGACAATACCCACTTCTACACAATCAATGAGGCCGAGAAGAATAAGATCATCGACGAGTATGCGGCGGTCTTCACGTACGAAGGGGTGGCGTTCTACGCGTATCCATGATCCGGCGTGTGGGAGTCGGCCGACTTCGCCCGTGGCGAAGCACCCCGCCGGTCGGATTGAGACGGCAGGCCCGTCTTGGGATCCCCCCTATACGTGGTTGTTATACGGCCGCATTCTTGCCTACCGCCTACCGGCATTTGACTTCCACGGGCGGCTTGGGCATACTGCATCGACAGAAGCACGCGGTCGGTGCCTGTCCGGAGTGAACTGCGAAGTGGAAAGTGCCTGCTTGAGGCCTTCTCCTTCCCGGCACGGCGTGTCGTCGTTGTCACCTCGGTCACAGATTCGCTCCGCCTACAGGTACCTTCTTGGCAAGCTTCTTCGGTGATTGATCCCGCCGGCGCACGGTCAGCGGCTGCCTGGGCATGGAGACCGAGGTCAAGAAGGCCATTTTTCCTGAAAGAGTTCTGGTGACGCGCAACGTTCTGTTTGTCAGCGGAAGTATCGGCCTCGGGCATGTGACCCGCGATCTGGCGATTGCGGCCGAGCTGCGCCGGCAGCGCCCCGACGTGCGCTTGGTTTGGTTAGCCGGCGATCCGGCGCGGCAGGTACTGCAGAGAACCGGCGAGACGCTGGTTCCTGAGTGCGAGAGATATTCGGATGAGACGTCTTTTGCTGAAGCAGTTGCTGGCCGGTTTCGCCTTTCTTTCTTTAATCCTGTCGGTGTGCTTACGTCGCCGCGCCGAATCGGTGCGTTGTGGCGGCTTGCACGAGGGCTGCAAGCGAATGTTGCGATCTTCAAAGAACTGACGGCAAGAGAGCGGTTCGATCTGATTGTCGCCGACGAGGCGTATGAGCTTGCTCTGGCGCTTCTTCTGAAACCGACGCTTCGGTGCAGGCCGTTTGCCGCCATCTACGATTTCGTGGGCATCGACGCCACATCGCGGAACCCACTTGAGTGGCTTCCGATTCAACTCAGCGGTTGGTGGATGTCGCGCCTCGCCAAGCGACTTCCTCGTATCTTTGATCTCGCGATCATGGTGGGTGAGGAAAAAGACGTTCCGGACAAACCGTTCGGTCTGTTTTCGCCCAACCGGCGAGAACTCGCCCGAGAGTTGCTGCAATACGTGGGGTACGTGTGCCCGTTCGAGCCTTCGGATTATCAGGATCGCGGGGCCCTTCGCAAGAGGCTCGCCTACGGTCCGGAGCCCCTGGTCATCTGCTCGATAGGCGGCACGGCGGTCGGCAAGCCGCTGTTGGAGCTTTGTGGCCGGGCATATCCTTTGCTGAGAAACAGGTTGCCCTCCTTGCGCATGGAGTTGATCGGCGGGCCGCGTCTTTCGCCGGACAGCCTCGATGTGCCCGACGGAGTGGGGCGGAGAGGCTACGTGCACGCGCTCTACGAGCACTTTGCGGCCTGCGACCTCGCCGTCGTCCAGGGCGGCGGCACGACCACCACGGAGCTGACGGCCCTGCGTCGGCCGTTTCTCTATTTCCCGCTGGAAGGCCACTTCGAGCAGCGAATTCACGTGGCCGGCAAGCTCGAACGCCATGGGGCGGGGGTGCGGCTCGAATACAGAAAGACGACGCCGAAAAGACTGGCTGATGCGATCCTGGCCAACCTTGGCCGGCACGTGCAATACCCACCCATCGCTGCGGACGGAGCGAAAACCGCGGCTACACTGCTCTGTGAGCTCATGGAACGCGGCAAACCTGCTCCTGCCGTACAATAGCGGCATTGAAATGGGCTTTGGATGATGGATATACTTGACTCAGTCGTTGTCTGTGCGCGTACGAAAAGAGGGCGTAGTGGAGATTCGATTAGGAAGGAGTGCAATCATGAGACGGTTAGGGACGGGATGGTTGTGGGTCGTTGTCGGGACGTTGCTGCTTTCGGTGTCGGTGTGCCTGGGTTCTGAACAGGCAGAGGACAGCCCCGTAGCGCCGAGTCCTTCGCTCGTGGCGCATTTTCATTTGCATGGGGTCTTGACGGAATCGCCGGTTGCGGATCCGTTCGGTCTGATGGGCGGGCAGGTGACATCGCTCAAGGACCTGGTGCGACGAATGGACAAGGCGAGCACCGACAGCCGGGTGAAGGCAGTCGTGCTGACGTTCGACAGGATGTACTTTGGCTTCGGGCAATTAGAGGAGATGCGGCGATCGATCCAACGGGTGAAGGACGCCGGCAAGAAGGTCTACGTCCACGCGGGCGGGATGACGACGTTCACCTACGGCCTGCTGTGCGCGGGCGATTGGCTCAGCGTGGCGCCGCAGTCATCGCTTTGGCTTACGGGTTTTTATGCCCAGTCGCTTCACGTCAAGGGCCTGCTGGATAAGATCGGGGTCGAGGCGGACTTCATGCACATGGGCCCTTATAAGTCCGCCGCCGAGATGCTCACGCGGAGCAGTCCAAGTGAGCCGGCCGACGAGAATCTCAACTGGCTCCTGGACGGCTGGTACGATTGCCTTGTCGGTATGATCGCGCAGTCGCGGGACAAGACGCCCGAGCAGGTCCGGGATCTCATCGACCGCGGCTCGTACCTGGCTGAGCAGGCACTCGAAGAGGGTCTGATCGATGCCGTAGAGACACAGGAAGAGTTCCTCGCCCGCGTGAGGGAGGACATCGAAGGGCCGATACGGGTGGACAATCGGTATGCCCAGGATGGGGGGCTTCAGATCAACTTCGCCAACCCGCTGGCGTTCTTCTCGATCCTGGCGGAGTTGTTCAAGACGTCTGAGGCATCACAGAAAGACAGCGTGGCGATTATCTACGTTGAGGGCGTTATCCTGCCGGGCTACAGCCGGCCGACCTTGTTCGGGCAAGGTGCCGCCTACAGCGGTGACATTCGCAAGGCCATCGAGACGGCCGCCAAAGACGCATCGGTCAAGGCGGTCGTAATGCGCGTCGATTCGCCCGGCGGCTCGGCCGAGGCCAGCGAGGTCATTCTCAACGCCACCCGTCAGTTTCAGGGCAAGAAGCCCTTTATCGTCTCGATGGGCGACGTGGCCGGCAGCGGCGGCTACTACATCTCGTGCGCCGCCGATGCCATCTTTGCCGACGAGGCGACGATCACGGCCTCCATCGGCGTCGTGGGCGGAAAGCTTGTCACCAAAGGGCTTTGGGACAAGCTCGGCATCAACTGGGTGGGCTACAAGCGGGGGGCCAATGCCGACATCTTCACCGGCAACCGGCCTTTCGACGATGCGCAGCGGCAACTGCTCGAGGACTACATGGGGCAGGTCTACGAGACTTTCAAGGGCCACGTCGTACAAGGCCGCGGCGACCGGCTGCGCAAGCCGCTGGAGGAAATCGCCGGCGGGCGCGTCTATACCGGCAAGCAGGCGCTGGATCTGGGCCTGGTCGATCACATCGGCGGGCTTGAGCAGGCCATCGAGCACGCGGTGGCAAAAGCATCGTTGCAGGATTACGCAGTCCGCATCATTCCCGAGCCCAAGGATTTCTTCACGCAGTTGATCGAGGAATTCTCGGGAAAGGGCGCCAAACCCAGTGACATCACGATGCCTGATGCAACCTCAGTGCTGGCCGGCGGCCCGACCCTGGCGCCGCTGCTCGAACTGCTGCGCGAAACCGAGCCCCGGCAAGCCCGGGCCCTCTGGCGGGCTCTGCAGCGCATCGAGCTCATCCGTCAGGAAGGCGTGATCCTGATGATGCCGTTTGACATGATCCTTCATTGAGAGTGGGTGATCTCGAGCGGGTTACTGCAGAGGGCGGTGGTTGAGCGTTGTCGGGAAGTACTGTCGACGTTCAGTAGGTGATTGCGCAACGAGTGGTTGGGAGAATAATGCCCTGGCAGCCAGGGCGGTGGTGTCAGCAAGGGGCATTTGACATTTTGGACTCTCAGAGACAAGGGGGACGCTATGAAGACATTTCGACATGTTGGTTCGCTGGCATTTGTGCTGGGGCTCTTCGTCGTCGTGTTCGCCGGGGTGCCGTGGCACGTAATGGTCGCCGAGGATCCGGTCGTGCCCTGGTGGCTGAGGATCGCAGTGTTCTGCCTTCTGGGCGGTATCCTCGTGGTCCTGCTGACCGTGGCGCTGGAACAAAGGCAAACCGGCCCGTCGGCAGGGATATCGACGCCTGTCGAGTCCGGCCGCGCGGTCCTGCTGCTGAATTCCACAGACGTGCCCGGCCGGAAGACACGTGAGATTCTCGGTCTCGCCCAGGGCCATACAGTGTTCGCCATCTGGCTCGGCAAAGACCTCTCCGCCCTCGTCAGGCTCGTCCTGGGCGGCGAATTGACGGAATACACAGAGATGATGGGAAGGGCCCGGCAGGCAGCGACGAATCGGATGATCGTCGAGGCGGCGCAGATGGGCGCGGATGCCATTATCAACGTTCGCTATATGACGACGAGCGTGGTAGGCAGCGCCGCCGAACTCCTGGTCTACGGCACGGCGGTCAAGCTCAGCGAATAGACATGGGTATTGATGCACTGAGCCGTGGCCTGGCACCACCCATAACATCCGTTCGCCGGCGGCTCCGGCGGCTGTCCTTTGGCGGTGAGCGGGGAACAGGAGAAGAGAAATGAAGAATCTGTGGATTGTCGTCTTCTCGTTGTTCGGAGCACTTATTGTCGTCGCCGTCGCGAGCCGAGGCGGGGATTATCACAGGTCGATGACTCCGCGGATCCTTTCCGACTGGGTCGAGTCGGGTGATGGGAAAGTGTCGGTCACCCTTGTTGTTGATAAAACGACTTTCACCCCCAGCGAGACAATCACGGTCCGATGTGCGATCAGAAACAACACGGACAATTCGCTCACCATCCTCCGCCCCTTTGGTGACCCTTTCTATGCCCGCTCATCCGGCCTGAAGATCCTCGGACCGGAAGGAGCAATCGCATACGCAGGTCCCATGAAGGAATACGTATTGGGGACAGACGCGTTTGGCGAATTGCGCGGACAGACCGTGATTGATGAGAGGCTGGAGTTGCCCAAGGACGATCTGCCGGGCCTCGGAGTCCCCGGGTTGTACAGGATTCAATATACGTATCAGTCGGCGGGGTATCCCAGGAAGCCGAGACCGCGAGACCTATGGGAGGGGACCATCGTAACAAGGGCTGTACACATCCTTGTGATGGACAAGACACCCAACAACTGAATCCGACAGACCCCCAATGGCTGCGCGAAGGAGGTATAGGAATGAGCGGGAGATATGGATGCGAGGAGAAGGACATCGGTCACTACATGTGCCATCGCACGACGGAGAAGATGGCGATTGACGGACAGCTCTCGAAGCCTTGCTGGCAGAAGGCGCCGAAGTCGCCTCGGTTTGTCGATATGGTGACCGGAACGCCGGGCTTTCTCGATACGCGGATGGCCGCCCTGTGGGATGACGAGAATCTATACGTCGCCTTCTGGATCGAAGAGCCCAACGTCCAGGCCCGGTTCACGAGGCGAGATTCGCCCGTCTATTTTGAGAACGATGTCGAGGTTTTTATTGCAGGCCAGGATTGCTACTACGAATTCCAGATCAACGCGCGCGGGACCATCTATGAGGTGTTCTACATCTGGCAGAATGCGTACGAGAAGGGCGGCTTCTGTGACAAGCCTGAATTCGATCTGCTCAGACACAGCGTCGATGTCCTCGGTGGCTTCCAGGATACCATGCGATACAAGAAACACCCGCGCGGTCGTCGCTGGGCATTCATGGACTGGGATTTTCCCGGGCTGAAGACCGCCGTCCAAGTCGATGGGACATTGAACGACAGTTCCGATGTGGATCGCGGTTGGACGGTGGAGCTGGCCTTTCCCTGGGATGGCATGCGGACTCTGGCCGGAGGGCGCGCGTTGCCCCCGCGGGATGGAGATATCTGGCGGATGGACTTTTCGCGTTTTGAGGCGCTGCCCTACAACGGCCGGGTGACCGACCCATCAGTAGGCTGGTCGTTCAACAAGCACGGCGTGTATGACTCCCATATTCCGGAGTGCTTCACGTTCGTGCACTTCTCCCGGGACGTTGCATAGGATGAATGATACGATGACGTGTCATTAGGATGCTGACTCATACCCGTGGAGAAGGGTTGCATGGAAATGTCTATCTCTTCCTGCGGCTCGGCACGCACAGGGGGACATCTTTGGCATCAGTTACCGATTTCCGGATGGGAAATCCCATCTAAGCGTTCTCTTCGAAGTCGAGGATATCCCGGCAAGCCGGGCGGAATTCTCTGCAAATTGCCTGCTTTTGCGTTGACAGCGCCCGATCTCTCGGCGACAATGGGACATTGTGTTGGCGCAGGCGGATGCTGCGCATATCAGGCGTCTTGATGAACAGAGCAGTCATACGCTTCCAGTTGAACGAGGGGTATTAAGATGAAAAACGACTCGATGTCCCGTCGAATGTTTATGCGCAACAGTTCGCTGGCGGCGGCCGGGGCCGTTGCCGGCGGCCTTGCGGGGAAGACCGGGGCGGCAGAGAGCCCGCCCGATACGTCCAAGATCCTGAACTACAATCAGCAAATGCGATACCGTCGACTGGGCAAGAGCAATCTGATGCTCTCGGAGGTCAGCCTGGGTGGGCATTGGAAGAACCGCAACGCCGGCCGGTACTGGGACTCATTCTCCAATGACGAGGTCCCGACGGATGTTGCCAAGAACCGGACCGAGGTAGTTAGCGCGTGCATCGACTGCGGCATTAACTACCTCGACATCACCACAGCGGCCGAGTGCCTCAGCTACGGTGCCGCCCTGAAGGGCCGGCGCGAAAAGATGCTCGTCGGGGCCGACATCCACAACCTCGGCCCGCGCGGCTCCGACCGATGCAACGTGAAGGACCAGACCCACAACGTGGAGGAGTGCTTGCGCCTATTAAAGACCGACTACCTCGACATCTGGCGACCCCAGGCCAAGATGGATGGCAGCAATACCGATGCAGAGGTCCAGGTCCTGATTGAGACCTTCGAGAAACTCCGCAAGGAGGGCAAGGTCCGCCATTTGGGCATGTCGTCGCACGCTCGACCGTGGCTGGAGCACGTCTTGCAGACGTTCCCGCAATTCGAGATGGTCATCTTCCCGTGCAGCGCCAAGACGCGAGAGAAGGATGTGCCGCCGACCCCGGGCAACGTGCAGGAGGTCAACCCGGGCCACGGCTCCGACCAGACGCAGAGCATCTTCAAAACGGTGCTCGAGAAGAACGTCGGCATCGTGACGATCAAGCCTTTCTTCGGTGGCAGCCTCTTCGAGAGCTACGGCAAGGAGAAGTTCCCCGTGATGGGCGTCGGGAGCAAGGTGGAAAACGACCTCGCCCGGTTGACGCTGCAATGCATCCTGACGAATAAGGCGATCACGGCGACCGTGTCCGGGCTCTCGACGGAGTACGAGGTCGAGAACGCCGCACGTGCCTCGTACTCCCGCGTGCTCGGGCTCTCGCCGGCCGAGAAGCAGTGGATCGAGGGGGTCACCGACGAGCGTTGGGCCGCATTGCCCGAGGAGTATGCCTGGTTGCGCGACTGGGAGATTGTATAGCGCGAGTTGCCAATTGAACGTGGCCGTTGACCGGGGCATTCCCTTTCGTCCAAGACAGGAGAAGAATCGTGCGCGCTTATCCCAAGATCGCCTCGTCCGTGCTGATGCTTTGCGGAGTCCTGCTGGCGGCTCTAACGGCGTCTGTCGCGAATGAGACGCAACCCGCCGACGCCGAGAGCGCCGGTGGCAACAGCAAATGCTACGTCTGCCACCCGACGTTGAAGGCCGAAGACATCACCACGCAGCACCTCGTTGCGGACGTTACCTGTGACGAATGTCACGGCAGCTCGACCGAGCATATGCACGACGAGATGCTGATGACCGAGCCGGACCTGCTGTTCGGCCGCTCGGAGGTCAGCGCCATGTGCTCCAATCGGACGTGTCATGCTCCCGGCGAGGGTCGCGCCGAATACGGCTTGCAGGATCACAAAGATCCGGCCAAGGTCAAGCAGTTCCACGACGAGTGGCTCGGCCGCATCCGACCGAACGGTCGCGCCATTACGAAGCAGCCGATTTGCACGGACTGTCACGGCACGCACAATCTCGACGAGCCAATTCGCTCGGATGATGAGGAACAGGCCGGCGAATGGCTCGCCCTGTTCAACGGTGCGGACCTGACCGGCTGGGAGGCGGCCGATGTCTCTGCGTGGGCGATCCGTCGCCGCAGCCTCACCGGCAAACTGGAATCGCCGAACAAGGCCGTAGACCTGTGGACCCAGGCGACCTTCGAGAACTACCTTCTCGCCGTCACGTTCCGCGCCGCTTGGCCGGTCCGCGCCGGGATCTGGCTGCGCCATACGACGGCCTCGCCGGGCCCTCGCGTGGAGATCTTCGATAGTGAGAGCCCGCTCGCCTACACGGGCAGTCTCTACCTCCCCGAAAGGGGATTGGCCCTGACCAGCTTCCAGAAGGACCTTACCGATCGGGAGGGCTGGAACACCCTTTCGGTGCGCGTCGAGGATCGCCGGGTCCAGGTCTGGCTCAACGCCGAGGAAATTGGGGCCGCCCTCGTAGACGGACTCGGGGAAGGGAGAATCGGAATCCACCTCGAATCCCAACCCGACTCCGGCACCGCTGAAATCCAAATCCGGGAGATCCAGGTTAAGAAGCTGCCCAAACCGGAGTCTTCCTAAATCGCCGCGACTAAATCACACGCAGGGGATCGCGTACGTCGGTTCCCCTTTACCAGCGGTGTGCGGCTGCGGGGACCTTGTTGCGTTCATGCAGGCGGATGGCGTTCTTCTGGCAGGCGGAGCGGCAGATGCCGCAGCCGTAGCACCAGCGTTGATCGATCACGGCTTTCTGATTCGACGCGCTGAAGGAGATCGCCCCGAACTGGCAGAGCCGCATGCACTGGCGGCAGCCGACACAGGCGTCGGGATCGATCTCGGCCACGTATTCGGCGCGGAACATGACCGGGACGCCGCGCGTCACGGTGGCGCGCATGGCCAGGCAGTCTGAACGGTCGCAGTTGCACAGGCCGGCAATGTAGGGGGCGCGGAACGTCCAAACGCTGTGACATAGGCCCTCGTGCTCGTGTTCGCGAAGCATCGCGAGGGCTTCCTGCTTGTCGAGTCGTTCGAGGCCGGCCGTGTCGGGGCCGTTGAGAAAGCTCTTGTCGAGGCCGGCCAGGATCTTATCGTGGTGCCCGCCGTCGGGCGAGAGGCTGAACCCGTAGCAGTAGCGCTTCTCACTGCCGAGGGTGACATGGCGGCAGATGCAGGCGATCCGGGTGACGGAATTCACGATGTCGAAGATCCGCTCGACGTCCTCGATTGGGACGACCTGCCCATAATGGACGCGCTTCAGCCGTGCTGAGATGATCCGGCCGATGAGGGCGCGCACCGGCCTTGGGAATTTCTCCAGCCATTCCATGCGACGCATGTCCCTCCTGAGAGCGTCTGTGTCCGTGAAAAAATTCTCCATCAGCTTGCGCCGGCGAACGTCGTTGAGCAGGTCATCGGCGTAATGCTTCGCCTGGAGGTACCATTTCTTCCCTTCGCCGTGCTTCAAGCAGAATTCACACATGCCCTTTTTACTCCCCTCTCGTGGAGGCGGTCCTTAGTTCAGCGTCCCATGGACTCACGCGTCCATTCTTCCGGATGTGGCTGCGCATCCTGCAAGCGTTCGTCGACAGGCGCAGATGGACAGAGGTGCTGGAGTCAGGAGACATCCACCAATTCCAGATCGAAGGTGAGATCCTCGCCGGCCAGTGGGTGGTTGCCGTCGAGCGTCACGGTGGTATCCGAAACGTCCGTCACCGATACGATCACAGGTTCCGCACCGGGCTGGCCCACGCGCAATTGCTGGCCGACTTGCGGGTCGAGATCGTCCGGCAGATCGTCCCTCGGGATCTCCTGCCTTAACTCGCTGTGCCTGGGGCCATACGCCTGATCGGAGGGGATGTGTACGATCTTCGTTTCGCCGGGCTGCATGCCGGCAACCGCCTGCTCTATGGCCGGTAGCACATTGCCATCACCAAGGGTGAACTCGATCGGTCCGGCTTCCGCCGATGTGGTGAATACAGTGCCATCGTCCAGTTTGCCTGTGAAATGGACCTTTACCTGATCGCCGGTCTTCGCCTGTGCCATGAGAGTTCCTTTCTTCAGTTGTGTTTGCAGAGCAGGGCATCAATCCGCTCACCTCGGTTCGCCCCAGGCCGAACGTACCCGCGGAAACCACCTTACGACATACGCCCGCGCAGTGCAAACCTCGCAAGGGAAAAACCTGCAACTACCCCGCCGGTCCGTGGGATTGGCCGTGCGATGCTGGTACTGTCGCGTGAGCAAGCCGATGGCAACGGAAAGGCCAAGACGATGGCTGCGATATCGGCGGCGGAGGTTTTGCGGAAGGTTCCAAAGGCGTCCTTATCGCTGCAATTGCATCCAGAGGTAGCTGTAACTCAGGGCCGTTCGGAGCGCGCTTTGCCTATTTGTGGCCGCTGCGGCGTGGCCTCCTTCGGTGTTCTCGTAATAATAGACTTTGTGGCCCATGTCCAGCATCCTGGCCGCCATCTTGCGGGCGTGTCCCGGATGCACCCGGTCGTCCGTCGTAGAAGTGTAGAAGAACACTTCCGGATACGTGGCATCCGCACGGACGTTGTGGTAGGGGGAGTACTTCCGGATGTAGGCCCATTCCTCCGAGAGGTCAGGGTCGCCGTACTCGGCCATCCAACTGGCCCCGGCCAGCAGTTTGTTGTAACGTCTCATATCGAGCAGCGGCACGGTGCAGACCACGGCGTGAAACAACTCGGGCCGTTGTGTGAACATGACCCCCATGAGCAGCCCGCCGTTGGAGCCGCCCATGATGCCCAGATGTCGGGGTGAGGTGATCTTGCGTCGGATCAGATCCTCGGCCACGGCGATGAAGTCGTCGTAGGCCCGTTGGCGATTCTGTTTGAGTGCGGCCTGGTGCCACCGGGGGCCGAATTCGCCCCCTCCGCGAATGTTGGCCAGCGCGTAGACGCCGCCTTTCTCCAACCAGGGAATGCCCGTGAGAGGTGAATAACGCGGCCGCATCGGGATCTCAAAGCCCCCGTACCCATACAGCAGTGTCGGGTTGGAACCATCTGCCTGCATGTCTTTGGGGCGTATCACGAAGTAGGGGATTCGCGTGCCATCCTTGGAGACGGCCTCTGACTGCTCGACCATGAGACCATTGGAGTCGAAGAAGTGAGGAAGGCTCTTCACCTCCCGTATGGTTTGTTCGTCCGATACATAGTGAAGACTCGTGGGCGTAAGAAACCCCTCATAGCTAAAGAAGTACTGATCCGATAACTCGTCTGTGGAGACGAGGCCCAGCGTCCCCGATCGTGGGGTATCCACCCTTTGCTTCTCCCATTGACCGTCCCTCAGTTCGTACTGGTGCAACTCACTCTTGACGTTGTTCAGCATGTGAACGAGGAACAGGTTGCGGGTGTTGGCGAACGAGGCGATATTGGACCGTTCGTTCGGTTCAACAACGACGTCGAATGAGTGGCCGCCTCGGAGATATCGGTCGTAGTCCGTGCTGATCAGAGCGCCCTGGCGGTAGGTCTTGGCGCCCGGCGTCCAGTCCGACTTGAGGCGGACGAGCAATTGATTCTTGAAGAAGCCGCCGAAGTCCGCATCGTCCGGGATTTCCAGCTTGACGGCCTTGCCATCCTCGATCACGTAGGTGTGCGATGTGTAGAAGGTGATCCCACGATGGATGATGTCGTATTGCCTCTCCGGCGTATTGATCACGCTGCAGCCCACGGCTACGTCGGTCGATTCCCCCTCGAATACGACCTTGGCGCTGCTCAACGGCGTGCCTCTCTTCCATAGCTTGGCGATCCGCGGATAGCCCGATTCCGTCAAGCTTCCCTCGCCAAAGTCGGTCTGCACGTACAGTGTATCGCGATCTTTCCAGGAAACGCTACCCTTGGCCTCAGGCAGAAAGAAGCCGTCCTTCACGAACTGCTTCGCACCCACGTCAAACTCGCGTGTCACGACGGCGTCGCCCCCACCTCGCGAGAGGTAGACCATGAAGAGCGAGTAATCAGGGTGCAGTCCCTCAGCCCCCTTGAAGACCCACTGCTCTCCTTCGTCGCGGCAGAGCTGGTCGATATCCAGCAGTACTTCCCATTGCGGCGAGCGCTTGAGATACTCCTCCAGCGTGGTTCGACGCCAGAGGCCCCGCTCGTTCTTCTCGTCCCGCCAGAAGTTATAGAGGTGCTTGCCCTGAAGACGGGGATAGGGGATGCGGACATCCGAGTTGAGAACTCGCAGTGTCTTGTCCCGAACCTTCTCGAACAGCGGCTGCGCCTGGAGGATGGAGAATGAAGCCTCATTCTTGGCTTCCACCCAACTCAGGGCCTTCTCGCCTTTGACCTCCTCAAGCCAGAGATAGGGGTCGGCCTGGCCTTGAGATCGTACTGTGCTCGGCGACACGAGAGGCATGAGTGCGGCGAACAGGAGGATCGTGACGTGTTTCATACACAGCTCCTTTGCTGGTCTCCTTTTTCGATGACGTTCGGCCGGAAGCAAGCCGCGGCTGTACCAAGGGGTTTAGTCGTTCCCGGGACTACTGTCAACTTTTCTGCCTGAGGGAAGACCCCGAACACGATTGTGAACCTGATACGAGGGACTACTCGCGCGGAGGTGGCGATGGGGGGGCTTCCATTCCATGCCGCGGCACGGATATGATCGCATATTTTACAGGCAAGCGGTGAAATGCAGCCTGCGAAAACGCACGCATCGTATTCGTGTACGTTCGCAAATCCTCACTGGCGATGGCAGCGGTGCCTGCCTCACCCACATGACGGGGGCGCGAGTGTAGAGCCGACGGCTATCGGCTAATCGACAAGCTGCGGCTGTTCCTCGGCCTTTCGCCTGGTCGCCGGGGCTGTGTCCGTGTCGTCCGCGGAGCCGTGGCTCGCCAGCGACTGTGGTTCGGCCACCTTGCGGTATCCCAACGCCTTGATCACCTCGAGGACTTCGGTCCAGGTCGGGAACGGTCTGGCATTGACCCGCTTGTACTCGTCGATGGCCATGACGAACTCGAACTGCTCGTCAGACATCTGGCCCTCCTCGGCGGCCTTGCGCTCATCGCTACGTCGGCGGCCCGGGCCGCGACGCCGGTCCAGCCCCAGACGCCGGTCCACGACATTCTGACGCCGGTCCCGCCCGCTTCGCCGATCCACGAAATTGGGATCGTAGGGGTTTCCGCCGAGGTCGTGCTTTCGTCGGTCGGACAGGTTCTTGCGCCGATCTCCTCCGCCGCGCCTCTCGGGAACGTGGTTGTCATCGGTTTCTGGCATGGAGTACCACCCTTATTCTTGCCCAGCGTCTGCGTTCTTGTCGCAACGGCGCGGGGCGCCGAGCGGGGATATCGGTGCTGTGTCGGGCGACAGGGACTTAGAATTCATCATCCAACAAGTCGTTGTCGAAATCGAACTCGTCTTCGTCCTCCATCGTGTAATCGTAGAAGTCATCGTATGCATCCTGCGACTCGATGACTACGTGGGCCTCATCAAGGAAGTCTTCGGGAACCATGATGGCGACCGCCCTACAATCCGCACCCTCATCCATCTGTTCCTTGATGACAGCGGGGATATCGTTAAGCCGCAGAAGCGTTTCGTACTCCCTCGCCTGCTCCACGTTGTCCACAAAGGTGACAACGACGAATTCCTTGACTTTTGCCTGTCCCGTGCCATTGCTGTTCGGACGTTCTTGCATATCGACTCTCCATCATTTATGGCCGCCCCCCGGGAGGCGTCCACCTTCTCATCCCACCGGGCGTCGGACGGGGGCGATTCGGCTCGAACCTGCTCTACCCCGCCCAAGCCCATTCTTGCCTATCGGCCTTATAGATGGAAAAATTTAGCATTTGGCGTTTTTTTTGTTGCAAAGTGAAGTCCGATAGACAATAAGAACAGACAGTGCTGTGTGGGCCTACCGGATGTGACGCCGGGAAGATCAATTTCATGTTTCATTTATGGTTTCTCTTTTTTCAGGGAGGACTCGTGCGATGGCAAAAAAAGCAGCAAAGAAGGAGCCTTTGGTCGTGGCAAGCAAGATGAAGGCGTACATCAAAGGGAAGGGGATGATGACTTCGTCGGAATCCGTCGAGGCGATCAGCGATCACGTCTACACCATACTTGATGCGGCCATTGCTCGTGCCAAGGCAAACCGTCGCAGCACCGTCAAGGCGCAGGACCTCTAAGCACAGCAGAGGAAGATCGCAAACTTTGCGTATCTTAACAATGCGGTAGACATGTTGCCAATGAGCCGTCTCGCCGGCGACCTGCGGGACGGCTTTTGTTCTTGCATCCGGCATGTATAGGGTGCATGGCAGTGCGAATTGAGCGGTGAGGTCCGGCGCTCCCACGGTCAGGGAAGATCGGGGCCGATAAAACCATGGGAAGGGATATTGGGGAGAATTCTGAGCATTCCGTCGGCGGTTCAGGTGGAACCCATAAAAACCGCCATAACAGTATCCTCGTGGCGTGTTTTTGGGGGAATTTGTGAACTTGCGCGGGTGAAATACCCGATGAGAATAGAAGGACAGCAAGAAACTGTGCGAGGAGAATTTTTGCGCCCGAAAATCAAGCGTGTGCACGCCGCTGCCGATAGGGTGAGTAGCGGAACGGCTGTGTCGGCATTGCCGCGGTGTGGCATTGTTAAGTGGCTGTCGAGTCTATGGTTGCTCCATAGGCGGTATTGAGAAACCTCAAGACGAGTGAGGACTTATGGGACTAGACGACGAGGGGGCGCAGATTCGGGTCTTCATGCTGGGCTGGGAGTTTCCGCCGTTCATCAGCGGAGGGCTCGGTACGGCCTGCTATGGGCTGACTCGGGCGATGGACCAGCTTGGCGTGAAGGTGACGTTCGTGCTTCCCAGGATGGTGGAGAGCGGGTATGCGACGCATGTCAGGCTCTTGACCCCCGGCTCCCGTAAACGGAGAAGCGGCGGGGCGATGACGGAGGATGAGTTGAAGAATGTCAGCTTCCGGCCGATTCAATCGCCACTGCAAGCCTACGCGACACCGGAAACGTACGACGAGCGGGTTGAGGAAATCTTGCGGCTCCAACGGGAGAGTATGGGCCTGCTGAGCGGCAGCGGGGGCGGCGGACTGGACTATGCGGGCGATTTGTACAGGGAAGTGCATCGTTACGCCGCCATGGCGCTGGACTTGGCCAGAGGCGAACAATTCGATGTTGTCCATGCTCACGATTGGATGACGTACCCGGCCGGCGTGGCCGTGGCGAGGATGAGCGGAAAGCCCCTCGTCGTGCACATCCACTCGACGGAGTTTGACCGCAGCGGCGAACACGTCAATCAGGTCGTCTACGATATCGAGCGCGAAGGCATGGAGCGTGCCGGCAAGGTGATTGCCGTGAGCCATTTGACGCGGGGCATCGTGATCAGCCGGTACGGGATTCCCGCCGATAAGGTGGAGGTCGTATACAACGGAGTCGAGCGCAACGGTGGGTGGTCGACAATGGCGCCGGCGCACATCAAGCGGGAAGAGAAGATCGTCCTGTTCCTTGGGCGGATTACCATGCAGAAGGGGCCGGAGTACTTCCTCTATGCGGCCAAGAAGGTGCTCGAGGTGATGGACAATGTGAAGTTCGTCATGGCCGGCTCGGGCGATCTGATGTATCGGTCCATTGAGTTGGCGGCCCAGTTGGGGCTCGGGCACAAGGTCCTGTTCACCGGCTTTCTGCGAGGCGATGACGTTCGCCGGATCTACCAGATGGCGGATCTCTACGTGATGCCGTCCGTCTCGGAGCCTTTTGGGATCGCGCCGCTGGAGGCGCTGGACAATGACGTGCCCGTGATCATCAGCAAGCAGAGCGGCGTCTCCGAAGTCCTCCGACACGCGCTGAAGGTCGATTTCTGGGATGTCAACGAGATGGCCAATAAGGTCGTGGCCGTGCTGAAGTATCCGCCGTTGCAGATGACGCTGCGCAGCCACGGCAATTTCGAGGTACGCAGACTGCGCTGGCGGGACGCCGCACGCAATTGCCTGCGGGTTTATGAGGAGATGCTCGTGCCCGCGTAACAGGGGGCAGAGAAAAGGGTCGGAACGGTTCAGAAGGATTAGGGTGCTTCTATGCCTTCGGTGTGCTTCTATTTCCAGGTGCATCAGCCCATGCGGCTGCGGCACTACACGGTCTTTGACAACGACGACCGGTACTTTGACGATGGCAAGAACGCCGCCATCTGTAGGAAGGTCGCCAACAAATGCTACCTGCCGGCCAACCGGCTCCTGCTGAAGCTCATCCGACAGTACGAGGGGCGGTTCCGCATCGCCTACAGCCTCACCGGCGTTCTGCTCGAGCAACTGGAGACCTACAGCCCCGAGGTGTTGAGTACGTTTCACGCCCTGGCGGATACGGGATGCGTCGAGTTCCTGGCGGAGACCTACTACCACAGCCTGAGCTTTCTGTACTCGCGTCAGGAGTTCGTCGAGCAGGTTCGCAAGCACATGGACGCGGTCGAGGGGCTGTTCGGCCAGAGGCCGAAGGTCTTCCGGAACACGGAGCTGATCTACAACAACGACCTCGGCCTGCTCATCGAAGCGATGGGCTGCTTCGACGCGATCATCACCGAAGGAGCGGACCATATCCTCGGGTTCCGAAGCCCAAACTTCGTGTACCGCCCGAAAGGGTGCCGCCACCTGAAGATGCTCCTGAAGAACTACTCGCTGAGCGACGACATCGCCTTCCGATTCTCAAACCGGCACTGGGCCGAGTGGCCCCTGACGGCGGACAAATTTGCCCGCTGGGTCAGCGCCGTCAACGGCAACGGCCAGGCGATCAACCTTTTTATGGATTATGAGACGTTGGGCGAGCACCAGTGGGAGGACACGGGCATCTTCAACTTCATACGGCATCTGCCGGAAGAGATCTTCAAGCACCCGGACAATAACTTCAAGACGCCCAGCGAAGTGGCGGCCAGCTACGAGCCGATGGACGTGGTCGATGTGCCCCATGTGATCAGTTGGGCCGATACGGAGCGCGACCTGTCGGCGTGGCTCGGCAATCCCATGCAGTCGAACGCCATCCACGAGCTGTACCGGCTGGAAAAGAAAATCAAGCGGGCCAACGACGAACGCATCCTCGCCGACTGGCGAAGGCTCCAGGTATCGGACCATTTCTACTACATGTGCACGAAGTATTTCGCCGACGGCGACGTGCACAAGTACTTCAATCCCTACGACAGCCCCTACGACTCGTACATCAATTTCATGAACATCCTCGACCACCTGCAGAGGCGCTGCACGCCGTACGATGTCACCGACTCGAGCAGTCCGCCTCGCGTCCCCGTGGCGAGTTGATCCAATGGGTGTTCTTGTTGAGTGAATTCCATCGCCAGACCGTCTGCGCCGTCGTCGAGCGGCGGGCCCTCCGCTATGCTTGGTAAGGCGAGGGGCTTCCCTGAGGCAGTTCGAAGAACCCGTTTATTGCCGCCTCCTTGACGAGTTCCGCGACAGTGGAGACACCGAGCTTCCGCATGACATTCCTTCGGTGCACCTCAATGGTCCTTTTGGACCGGTGGAAGACGCGGGCCATGTTATGGTTGGTCATGCCGGCCAGGACAAGGCGCAGTACCTGAGTCTCCGTTTGCGTGAGCCGCGCACAGAATGCCGGCCTCCGCGCCTGATCGAGGGCCCTCTCCAAGGTCGAATGCAGGCTATCGCGCTCGATCGGTCTTTCCAGGCAATCGACCGCTCCGGCTTTCATCGCCGTGACGGCCGCGGCCGTATCCCCATGCTCGACCACGACCAGGCTCAAAATCCAGGGACACGCTCGTTTGGCCCCGGCGAGCAGTTCCCTCGCCTCGTTCGGCGAGCCATTGAAATCGACAATCAGCAAATCGCAAGGCCTGCGGAAGAGCTGATCGAGACACGCCTTTCGCTCCGTAAAGCGGTGCACAGAGGCCTGGTGCCGCCGCAAGACGCCCGTCCACGTCGCCCGAGGCCGCAACTCTCGGCCAAAGAAGAAGATGTCTTTTCGATTTCCACCAGCCATCACATGACCCAACCAACACGCGAACCTGTGCCTGTAAACCCTTTCAATAGACAATGCGACAACGGCGCCTCGCGAGTGTCACGATTTTCACAAGAAAATCACTTTTTCTCCCCCATGATCACCGCCTCCCCCTCCGCCAGGAGGGCCTTCGCCTGTTCATCCTCGGCAAATCGTTCGTCCCCGAGCAGACTCTGTAGTTGGCTCAGTCTTCCCTTGGCCTCGTCAAGCCGGCCGAGACGTTGTAGGGTCATTGCCCTGAACGCCAGGACCCACGGATCGGTGTCCTCACCCGCGAGCCTCTCAGCTCTTGCGAGTGTCTTCAAAGCTTGCTCATATGCACCCGTTCGGTACTGTGCCGCACCCAGTCCAGCAAGGATGCCAGGATCATTCGGCTCCCAGCCATTTGCCTTCTCTGCTTTTGCCAGAGCGGATCGATAGACCTCCATCTGCTCATCCGGTAACTGGACGGCTTGCCGTGCCTCGTTCTTGAGCTTCTCAGCATCTTCCCACTTGCGGGAGTTCGCAATCTGGATCGCCACCTTTCTTACTTGCTCATCAAGCGTCTTATCTGCCTTGAGTTCATCTATAACGTCGCGGTACAAGCCATGTTTCTTGTGCAATTCACCTGCAATATACCGGGCAATTTCACCCGCTTTCCTAGGCTCGTAACCATCGGTAGGTGCAGCAGATTCCCAGAGTAAGATAGTGTTTCCAAAAGTGCCAGCCGCAACAGCTTTCCCATCAGGGCTGAATTCAACATGCATTATGCCAAAGTCAGCATGGAGCGTCAGTAATTCGCAGCCTGTTATAGAATCCCAGACCCTCACTGATCTATCTCTACTCCCCGTCACTACACGATTGCCGTCAGGGCTGAAAGCAACAGACGTCACCACATCGCCATGACCTCGTAGGATCATCAGTTCCATTCCTGTTGCTGCATCCCATACTCTAGCCGTCCCGTCTTGCTGGCAAGCCGAAGCAATGTGTTTGCCATCATGGCTGAATACCACAGAAAGAACAACACCTTCTTCATGACCAACAAGGTTCATTAATTCAGCACCAGTTGCTGCATCCCATACCCTTATTCTTCCACTCCTATGACCTGTAACAAAACGGTTGCCATCAGGGCTAAAGGCAACTGAAAGAACACCTTCGACCCCTCGTTCACCCCCTTCCCATGTCATGATTTCTCTATTTCTTGCTACATCCCAAAGCTTTACTGTTCCATACCGACTACCAGAAGCAATAAGCTTGCCGTCTGGACTAAATGCCAGACAATAAACCCACTCCTCTTGTCCGCCTACTGACGCCACTTCAGCTCCAGTTTCGGTATCCCACATCTTTATTGCCAATTCTTCGCTAAGTGAGGCGATTCGCTTCCCATCCGGACTAAATACTACCGAACCAAAGAGACCGCTTCCGCCATTTAGGGTCATGCCTTCGGCACAACTGGCCGCATCCCACACCTTCACTTTTCCATCTTCACTGCGTGAAACCATGCGTTTTCCGTCCGGACTAAATGCTATTGAAGCAATCAAGCTCTGATGCCCTATGAATGTACTGAATTCACGATTAGCGTTTATGTCCCAGACTTTGACTGTTCTGTCCCAGCTTCCTGAAACAATTTGTTTGCCATCTGGGGTAAATACGGCAGAAGTAGTGAAATCTTCGTGTCCACGTAGAGTCTTTATTGTTTCGCCAGTTGCAATCTCCCAAATCCTGACCGTGCAATCCCAACTGCTAGATGTGAGATACCTATTGTCCGGGCTAAATGCAACTGTGTTAACCGGCCCATCGTGTCCACGTAAAGTCATCTTTGGAGCACCTGTTATTGCATCCCATATCTTGATCGTCTTATCCATACTTCCCGATGCAAGTAGCTTTCCATCCGAATCAAACGAAAGCGAAGAAACTGCGTGATCGTGTGCTTTAATCCTGATCACTTCATTGCCGCTGGTTGTATCCCAGATCATTATTGTTCCGTCTTTATCTCCTGAGACTATATGTTTGCCATCGGGGCTGAATACGGCACAGCGTACTTCACCCGAGTGTCCACTTAAGGCGATTATTTCAGCCCCGCTTGCAGCATCCCAAACCTTGATCACCTTGGCATTATAGATCGCTGAAGCGATATACTTCCCATCTGGGCTAAAGGTAACAGAAGAAGACCAATAACCACCATGTTCAATCGATGTTATTTCCTCTTCGGCATCATCTACGTCCCAGACCTTAATCTGCCCCGAAAGATCGCTCGAGACAATTTGTTTGCCGTTCGGACTGAACGCAACACACATAATGTACTCTTCATGAGCTTCAGAAAATGTGATTAGTGTTTTGCCTGTGGCTATGTCCCAGATTTTAACTGCTCTTTCCGAACCACCGCCCGTGACTATGCGATTTCCATCTGGACTTATATCCATCGAACTGACATGGCCTTGATGTGCTACAAAACTCATTATGGACTGATCTAAAATATGGCTGATGCGATCCCATTCCCAGCCCCTCAGATCCTGGGGGCATGACTCCAGCAGTTCGCGGACACGTCCTATGTTACCTTCGTTGTATTTTGCATCAGCCAGTTGGATGCTGTTGACATAAAGGGTGCGGCGCAGTTCTTCTGCTTTCTGTTCAGCCAGACTTCGTTGCTCCTGCTCCGCCTTTCTTGCCTGCTCGGCATCGATGCGCGCGCTGGTTTCTTTCCGGCGGGCATCTTCGGCACGCAGGTACATCACTGTGCTCACGACAAGACCCAGGACTATGGCGATGGCAACCAGCGCGACGGTGGCGACGGAGCCCGCGTGTTTGCGTACGAACTTCTGCATCCGATACATGGCCGTCTCAGGACCGGCAATCAGCGGCTTCCCGGCAAGATAGTTGTGAACATCGTCGCCCATCTCGCTGGCGGAGCGGTAGCGGCGGCAGCGGTCTTTTCGCATGGCCTTCAGGGGGATCCATTCGAGCTCGCGGTGGAGACGGCGGGCTAAGGGGACTACCTGTGTGCCGCGGCTGGCGGCGATGGTCTTGGCTTTCTCGCCTAAGCTCGTCAGGCGGATGCTGGGGGAGGCGGGCTCTCGCTCGCGGATCGTCTGCTGGATTTCGGCTAAGCCAGCTCGCTCGAAGGCGTCGCTCTCGAAAGGCAGGACGCCGGCGAGAAGTTCGTACAGGACGACGCCCAGCGAGTAGATATCGGAACGGGTGTCGATGTCCTGCGTGGCCAGGTCCACCTGCTCGGGGCTCATGTATTCCGGCGTGCCGAGCAACTGGC
Organism: uncultured Phycisphaerae bacterium; assembly: GCA_965603165.1. Lineage (GTDB taxonomy): Bacteria > Planctomycetota > Phycisphaerae > Sedimentisphaerales > Anaerobacaceae > PLanc-01. Next base: position 8,746 of record CBFDBY010000068.1, on the reverse strand, counting down.
CCTGGAAGGTGACGAAGGTCTTGTCCGTGAGCGGCGACGTGATCGCTTTGGCGATGCCGAAGTCGATGATCTTCGGGACCGCCCGGTCGCCGTGGACGGAGACGAGGATGTTGGACGGCTTCAGGTCTCTGTGGATGATGCCCTTCTGGTGGGCGTGGTGGACGGCCTCGCAGACCTGCTCGAAGAGCCGCAGGCGCTGCTCGATCGTGAGCTTGTTGTCGTCGCAGTAGCGGGTGATGGAGAGGCCTTTGACGTATTCCATCACGAAATAGGGCCGGCCGGCCTCGGTCGTGCCGGCGTCGAAGACGTGGGCAACGTTCGGATGGTCCAGCAGCGCCAGGGCCTGTCTCTCGGCCTCGAAACGCGCGATGACCTGCTTGGAGTCCATGCCGGGCTTGATGATCTTGAGGGCCACCTTCCGCCGGACCGGCTCCTTCTGCTCGGCCAAGTAGACCAGTCCCATGCCGCCTTCGCCGATGAGCTCCAGCAGTTCGTACCGGCCGATGGCCGTGCCGGGGCCGTCGATCTGGGCCGGATTGTCCAGGGTCGCGCCGGCATGGCTCTTGCCCATGGCTACCCGCATCAGGCACCTGGGGCACAGCCCTTCCGGGGCGTTCTCGGGTAGCGGCGTTCCGCACTCGTGACAAGCATTCTTCTCAGCCATGATAGTCTCCTTTTGGGGACTTTCTCTGGATTCCCTTGCCCTTCGGACACGACGGCACATTGGGGCCCGGCCAGGCGAGGCCAAGATGGCCTCGCGACGCAAGGGCGGGACGCCCTCGCCACGCTGGCCGGGGCTGTTTCCACGGCTTACTAAGGGAGATTTCGCAAAAGGTTACGCGAATTCTTTGGATTGGGGACTTCGGATTGCGGATTGGTAGAGGCAATCTCCCCGAAATCCGCAAGTGGAAATCTGCAATCCGCAGCAAGTTCAGTCGGCCAGCGAGGCAAACAGGTCGCGGATCTCCTCGTCCACCTGCTCGGGCGTCGAGACGGTCTGGGCGATTTCCTCGCGGACGAGCCGGCGGTATCTCTGTCTGAGGCGATGCACGGCGACCTTCACGGCCCCTTCGCTCATGGCCAGCGTAGCGGCGGCGTCCTTGTAGGAGGTGGGGCCGCGGCCGGCCGGGAGGTGGGGCTTGAGGCACTCGAAGGTCTGTTGCTTGCCTGCCTCCACGAATTCGGCTTTCAGGCGGGCCATTGCGTTGCCCAGGATCGTCAGCGACCAGGATTTTTCAAAGAGCTTCTCCGGCGTGAGGTCGTGCGAGGGCTCGAGCCGGTATCGCGTCTCGGCCTCTTCGACATCGTATGAGACGATCCCGCGGCCGCCTCCTCGTTTCTGTGCGTCCGCACGGTCTCGCTCGTCGGCGAGGAAGTGGTTGAGCGAGGAAAGCAGAAAAGAGCGGAACTTGCCGCGTTGCGGGTTCGCCTGCCGGAGGCTGTGCCGTTGCAGCAGGACGGCGAAGAAGGCCTGTGTGTAGTCTTCCGCCTGGTGTGTGTCGCAGCCCCGGCGGCGCAGGTAGGTATACAGGGGGTACCAGTAGGTCTTGCAGAGTCTCTCCAGGGCTTGCCGCGAGTCGGCCGAGCCAAACGCACCGGCGGCCAGGACTACGCTCCAGTGCGTGGTCGAGAACCTGCTACCGTTCGCGTTGCTCGAATCTGGGGGCGTGTCCTGGGACATCGATCAGTTCCCCTTCATTATGCGGTTCGCCTAAAGTCCGAGCAGGTCGGGGATCAGGCAGCCGTCGCAGGGACAGAAGGCGCGGATGTTCGCCTCGGGCGTGCCGGGCGGGACCTCGCAGCCGGGCTGCAGGATGAACCGGCGGCCGCCGGACTCGATGTTGCCGCGAGCGGCGTCGGCCACGTCCTGCGGCGCGCCCTGCAGCAAAACGCCCGATGGATCGAAGTTCCCCGCAAGCGTGACATCAGGCCCGACCGCCTTCCTAGCCTCATCCAGCGGGACCATCCAATCGACGTCGATGATCTCGCAGCCGGTCCGCGCCATCAGGCCGATGCTGTTGCTGATGTCGCCGCAAACGTGGAGTTTCACCACCGCTCCGGCCTCGTGAATGGCGTCGAACAGCCTGGTCTCGAAAGGCAGGACGAACTGCTCGTACATTTGCGGGCTGATGAGGCTGGCGACCGAGTCGCCGACGCCGATCATATCCGCGCCGGCCTCGACCTGGGCGCGGGCAAACCGGATCTGGTTGTCGATGATGGTCCCTGCCCGATCGACGTACATTTCCGGATGGTCGATCAGGTCCAGGAACATGCTCTCGACGCCGCGCAAGTCCGCGTAAACCGCCAGCGGTCCTTCCACCCAGCCCAGCACACTATGGGTCTCGCCGATGGCCTGGGCCATCTTCCGCACGCTCTCGACCCGCTGTCTCGGACGGGCCGCATCCTCGAGGGCGAAAGGTCGGATACGAGAGACATCCTCCGGAGATTGAATCAGCGCCGCCTTGGGCTTCCCGACGCCGTTCTCGGGGTACTCGAACTCCATTCCATACGCGGCGGCCTCGCGCCACGGGTCGCTGATCCCGCTGACCTGATCGAGATTGAACGCCTTCGCGACGGCCAATTGCGATTCCGCGAGCACGTCGGCGTCGAGGTAGTAGTCCCTGTATGTGTGGCCGATGAAGTTAGCCGCCCAGGCCATGAAGATCGGAGTGACGGCGGGGCGGTCATAGGATTGGCCCCGCACGATGGCGTGAACACGTTCCTTCGACGTCATGTGTGTCCTCTATACCCGTCTGTCATCGGCGAAGCCCGGTTCCGGCGGCTACGCGCCCCAGGGGCTCGTGGAGCTATCATACCGATTTCGTTCGTCGGACTCACGCGTTTTCTGGAATAGGGACGTGGGGGACCACGTGTAGGGTTTCTGGAAGAGCATGACGTGGATGCCGCCGAAGTCTTTCTCCCTGATGCAGTTGTAGTCTGCCTTGACGGCGTGAAGGATGGGCGCGATTTTCGGGTCATCGAGGCCGGTCCGGAGTACGAGCCAGATACGCTTGTGGAGCATCGGCAGGTCCTCCAGCAGTCGCGTATCCAGTTGATACAGCGGCTCATCCTTCCGGTCCGACTCGATGGCCAGATCCAGGAGCACCATCCCGGGTTCGTCGGCGCCGGTTCGCCCGAGGTAATACTCGAAGGTGTCCCTGCCTGCATACCAGTAGAAGCCCACAGCGTCACCGGGCTGGGCGCGGGATTGCACCCAGAACGTGACGTTCCGCCAGTCTTCCTTCCACCCCATTGCATACCACCAGTGCACGCATCGTGCCGAGAGCAAGAGCATGAGGGCCACGACGGCCCACTGAATCCACGGGCGACGCAGTGTCATGGTGTGCGATGCACCGAGAAGCGCTATCGTTGGCAGTCTCGCGATGCCGGATGCGGCCAGGAGCACCACAGCCGGCAGTGAGACGATCAGAAACCTGTTTACGAACATGGGCTTGAAGGCTCGCGAGAAGACAAAGGTGATGCGAACCGGCAGCACCGCCCAGGCGACAACAAACAGGTATCGCCAACGCGCCGACGGGTATGTACGCGACTTCGGCGTGGGAAGCGGCAACAGGATCGCCCACAGGCCGAACAGCAAGTGAAGGAGCCGCAGCCGTCGATTCCCCGTGAACGCTCGATACACGTCGATGATCCGGCTCAGTGACGGCGTTGAAGTCCAATCGACCTGATTGCGGAACGGTTGAAACAGGATCATGGGTAGTAGGAGCAGCGCCATGGCCACAATGCCGATTCCTGCCCCTCGCCATGGGATGTTCTTGCGGCCGAGCGCCAGGAGGCAAAGGAGTTGAACGCCGCAGACCAGGGCTGCGAAGAAATGGGTATAGAAGCCCAAGGCCATGCATACCCCATAGGCAATCCAGAATCTCATCGATCGTCGCTCGACCGCCAGCACGAAGAGGTAGGATGACAGTGTCACGAAGCATACGACCATGGAGTAGCCCCGGGCCTCCTGGGCATATCGGATCATGTAAGGATTGGCCGCGAGAAGCAGGGCGGAAATCGCCCCCGCCCGGCTGCCAAATAGCCGGCGACCGAGGGCGTAGAGCACGGGAATCGTGGCGATGGTGAACAGCGCGGACAGGCCCCGTATGAACGCCTCGCTGTCGCTCAGTCTGAGCCAGAAGTGAAGCAGGAGGTAGTACAGCCACATGTTGGACTCTCGATTCAGCAACTGGTGCCACATGGTCGTCCAGTCCCGCGACAGCGCGACGCTTGTACCTTCGTCGAGCCAGAAGCTCTTGTGACCGATCAGCAAGAGCGAGAGCACCGTGCCGATCACGGTTGCTGCCCCCGCTATTCCGGGATCGGATATCATTTTTCGCAGCGTCGTCGCGCCTTTCACGGGTCCCTCGAATGCCGTCACGATTCCCGGCGATCTCACTCTTCATCCCCGTACGGGGCGGATGCTCCTTGCCGGCGGTGCCAGATCCCGGGAGGCCCGACGCTATGTGATCAGGGCCGTTGGAGTCTACCTGCAGCGGCGAGCACGCGGAGCTTGCAGAGCGTCCACAGGGCCTCCCATACAATGTGCCCGTCGAGTTTCGATTGACCTTCCGTGCGGTTCGCGAAGACGATAGGGATCTCCACAATTCGGAAGCCCTGTCTCCACACGCGAAACGCCATTTCGATCTGAAAGACGTAGCCATTCGAGCCGACCCGGTGAACGTTGATCTTCTCCAGGACCTCTCGGCGAAAACAGCGGTAGCCGCCCGTGGCGTCGGTCAGGGACATGCCGGTCAGTAACCGCGTGTACAGATTGGCAGCGACCGAAAGCCACCGTCGGCGCCGGGGCCAGTTAGAGGTCGCGCCGCCCTGCATGTATCTGGAGCCTATTACCATGTCGCAGCCCTGGATGGCGTGCAGAAATGCGGGAATCTCGCCGGGGGCGTGCGAGAAGTCGGCATCCATCTCCAGAATGAAGCTGTATTTGTTCTCGATGGCAAACCGAAACCCGGCGATGTATGCTGTGCCCAGGCCGAGCTTTCGATCCCTCTGCATCAGACGCACTCTGGGCGTTGCCCCGGCAAATTCCTGCACGACCTGTCCGGTGCCGTCGGGGGAATTGTCGTCCACCACCAGAATGTCGATTTGAGGGTGTTGGCCAAGGACCTGCGGAATCAGCCGCCTGATGTTTTCCCTCTCATTGTAGGTGGGGATGACGACGATCGGTCGTTCTTCCTCTAAAATGTTTTGCGTGCGTGCCATAGAGTCATGCCGCATCTGTGTCCCGGCTTGGTCGCCGGTCACGAGGCCGGGGCCGCCGCATCCAGGTACCCGAGGTGCTCGCGCGGGCCATCTCAAACCCGGTCGCCTCGTCAATCCAAACATGTACCCTGTTCTCTCCCTTTGCGGCGATTCTGCTCGCTCGGCTGTTGACGAGAAATTTACAGCGCCGCGACTTCCGTTCACGGGCAGTTGCCCGATCGTTATCGGGCTCACGGGGTCTTTGCCAGGATACGGCCTGCTGGGATCGTTCGGGAGCTCTTGACGGACGGACTTGTTCCGTGCATTGTCTGCAGACGGTCCGGGCTGCTTTTTCTGTGCCGTTCAAAGAAATCGTTTGTCGCCGGATAGAAGGTTCTGGTAGAATCGCACCCCACAGAAACCATGGAGGCTGAGCCGTGGCAAGATGCAAGGCTGTGATTGGGCAGGACATGTCACTTCAAGAATCATCGGGGGGCAGGGCATTGGAGCTGCGCTGCGCGCGGCAAGGAGATTAGCAGAATGTTACGAGTGGGGATTGCCGGTTTCGGGTTCATGGGGCGGATGCACTTCCGTCAGTGGAAGGGGATCGAAGATGCCGAGGTCGTCGCGATCTGCGACGCGAACCCGAACATCAAGGAAGACGCCAAGAAGGCGGTGGGGAACATCGAGGGGGCCGAGGGCCAGATCGATTTCACGGGGATCGAGCTGTTTCAGGATTTCGACGAGATGCTCAAGAAGGGCCAGCTCGACGCCATCTCGCTGACGCTCCCTACATATCTCCACGCGGAGTATTCGGAGCGTGCCTTGTCGCGCGGGGTCAACGTGCTGTGCGAGAAGCCGATGGCTCTGAATCTGGCCGACTGTGACCGCATGATCGAGGCGGCGCGCAAGAGCCGCAAGGTCCTCCAGATCGGGCACTGCGTGCGGTTCTGGCCGGAGTACGCCAAGGCGAAGGAGATCGTTGCCGGCGGCAAGTACGGCGAGATCATTGCTGCTACGTTCCGACGACTCGGGGCGCCTCCCGGTTGGAGCGTGGACAACTGGTTCGTCGATGAGCAGCGCAGCGGCGGCGTCGCGCTCGATCTGCACATCCACGACACGGACTACGTGCAGTATCTGTTTGGCCTGCCCAACGCGGTATGCAGTCACGGCGCCAAAGGTCCCGGAGGAGAGTTGATCCACATCGTTACCGAGTATGAATACGGGGAGGACAAGGTCGTTGTGGCCGAGGGCGGCTGGGGAATGACCGCCGGCTTTGGATTCGAGATGAGCTTTAACCTGGTCCTCGAAAAGGCCACGATTGTCTACGACCTGACGCGAGATCCCATGTTCCGCGTCTGTCCCGCCGAGGGCGAGGCGTTCACGCCCGAGGTGGTCGGCGGCGATGGGTATCAGCACGAGCTCGAGTACTTCGTCAATACCGTGCGAGGCGAGCCCGTGGACGAGGTCCTCACCTTGGAGCAATCCCGTAACTCGGTCCGAATCGTTGAGGCCGAGAAGAAATCGATCAGTTCTCGGGAAAGAATCCTGATCAGCCGGTAAAGTCACCACCAACGAGATGGGAGTACAGCGATGAAGTGTAAGAACTGGCCTGTAGGCGTTTGCAGTTGGTCGCTCCAGACGGATGTGCCGGGCGTTGCGAAGGCGATGAAGGAGTTGGGCTTGCAGCACGTGCACCTGGGCATCCGCCCGGCGGTCGAGGACGACAGCGGCAGAGTCCTCGATACGATCAAGGCGCAGCCGTGGACGATCACGTGTACGATGATCAATTTCCCACACGAGGATTATTCCACGCTCGAGAGCATCAAAGTCACCGGCGGCCTCGTGCCCGACGAGCACTGGCAGGCAAACCACAACGTCTTCCTCGGAGCGACCATCGCGACGGCGAAGCTGGGCGTGAAGTACCTGTCGATGCACGCCGGCTTTATCGATGAGAGCGACAAGGCATCCGCCGAGAAGATGGGTGCGCGGATACGCACGCTGGCGAACATCGCGGCGGACAACGGCGTGATCCTGCTGCTCGAGACGGGCCAGGAAACCGCCGAGGAGTTGCGAGCCTTCCTCGAGGGGCTGGACCATAAATCGGTCGGCGTCAACTTCGATCCGGCCAATATGATCCTCTACGACAAGGGCGATCCGATCGAGGCGGTCCGCGTCCTGTCGCCGTGGATTCGCCACCTGCACGTCAAGGACGCCGTGCGCACAAAGCAGCCGGGCACGTGGGGCGCCGAAGTCCCATGGGGGGATGGGCAGGTCGGCATAAAGCCGTTCCTCGACGTCCTCGAAGAGGTCGGCTTTGAAGGCGCCATGGCGATCGAGCGCGAGGCGGGCGACAATCGCCTTGGTGACGTGAAGCTGGCCGCCGAGCGGCTTGCGGCGGCGTGCAAGTAGAAGGTCCGTTGGGGGATTAAGGAGAAGCGTATGTTCGGGATGGATGCGGCCCTGTACCTCAAGCTCAGCGCGATGATGTTCCTCGAGTACGCCATCTGGGGGGCGTGGTATCCCGTGTTGGCCGCTCGGCTCCTCGGCCCCCTGAAGTTCAGCGGCAAGCAGACGGGATGGATCTATGCGACCGTTCCCCTGGGCTGCATCTTCATGCCGCTTGTGGCGGGGCAGGTGGCGGATCAGTGGGTCAATACGGAGTTCATCCTTGCTGGTGCGCATCTGGCGGGCGTCCTGCTGCTGTTTGTCGCGGCTTGGAAAAAGAAATTCGGGGGGCTCTTCGGCGTGATGCTGCTGTACGCCCTGTTCTTCGCGGGGACGCTGCCCCTGGTGAATTCGCTGATGTTCCGCCAGTTGGAACTGCACGAGGTCGATATCGCGGCCAAGTCTCCCTATATCTTCATGTGGGCGCCCATCGCCTGGGCGCTGGCGGGGTACTTCCTGACCGGCTGGCGCTGGGTCTTCAAGACCGGCGAACAGGGACGCGACTGCCTGATTCTGGCGGCGGCATTGTCGGTCGCGATGGCCCTCCTTGCGGGTCTCGTTCTGCCGGCGACGCTGCCTGCCGGAGGGGCTGAAGGATCCTCAATCGGCAAGGCACTTGCCATGCTGCGGGAATCCGGTTTCCTGATCTTCATCATCATTTCGATAGCCGCCCCAGGCATGATGCAGTTTTACTTCCTGGGCACGGCCCAATTCATGCAGGACAACGGGATTGCCTCCAAGAACGTGCCGGCCTCGATGGCGGTGGCCCAGGCCATGCAGGCGATTGCCACCCTGTTTGTGCTGGGCTGGATCGTCCAGGAGGCCGGCTATAAGTGGACGCTGACCATTGGGGCGGCCTGCTGGATGGTCCTGTATTTCGTTTATGTGATCCCCAGGCCGCGCGCGTTCATTGTCCTGGCGCAGGCGTTTCATGGACTGGCCTACGTCTTCTTCATCATCGCCGGTCAGATGTATGTCAACAAGGTGGCGTCAAAAGACGTGCTGGCGACCATGCAGGCCTTGATCTTCACGGCCCAGAGCGGAGTCGGGCTGTTCCTGGGGACGCAGTTTGCCGGGATTGTCATGGACAAGT
>CBFDBY010000067.1:0-34214 GCA_965603165.1 uncultured Phycisphaerae bacterium | reverse complement strand
TCCATTCGAGTGCGCTCGGGACAGGCTCTTCGCGGGAATGAGAATTGGTGGGCATGGCCCACCCTACAGGAACATTTTTTTGCAGAGTTTCGTTAGTGCTTGCGGGGAAAGAGGTTGCGGCGTCGCCGGGAATGCGTTTTGTGGTTGACAAGGCAGGTGTGTTCGTTTACTATACAGCGAAATGAATGCCTTGGTTCACATAGTGCGTGAGGGCCTGGACGCGTGGGTTGAGAACCCACCCTACGAATCGCGGCCTTGCTTGTCACTTGTCACCTATTACTTGTCACTGTCTGACTGCGAAGCAGAGAAAGGCGAATCATGGAAAAGCGGAAGGGGCAGAAGAAGGGGCCGAAGAAAGAGTCCGGGAAAGGGCGGAAGAAGGTCCAGGGGAAGAGGTCTGTGAAGGCTCGTGCCGGGAGGAAGCCACGGCTGCGGGTGCCGCCGCCGGAGAGCGAGCTGTGGCCGGAGTGGTGCCGGGGGAAGCTGTGGGAGCCGGCCGCGGCGAAGTGGTTCGCAGGGCGGTGCCAGTTGTGCGCGTACAGTTGCCAGCCGTCACCGGGGCGCCAGCGGTTGGACAACCTGGCGCATCTGCCTACCTTCCTGGTATGCACGAATCATCCGGACAGCCCCGGCAAGATGCGGGACGTCCTGCCGACGGAGACATGCCGCAATTTCAAACCGAAGTACGCGATGCCGCCGCGAGTGAAGCGGGCTGGGAACGCGGCGGATGCGGCGACCTGGGCGTCCGATGGCCGGGTGCGCCGTATCCCGCTGGGCCATGGCCTCTTTGCCACCGTCGATGCCGCCGACTACAAGAAGCTTAGCAGGTACAAGTGGTGCGCCAGCCACAAGAACGGCATCGCTTATGCGGTTCGCCGCACGAAAGAGGGACGGATGGTTTTCATGCATCGCGAGATCATGCGGGCGCCGAAGGGCACCGTGGTAGACCACATCAACCACAATGCCCTGAACAACCGGCGGTGCAACCTGCGTTTGTGTTCGCCGGAACAGAATCATGCCAACATAGGGCCACGCGGTGGGTCATCCGAGTATGTGGGCGTCCATCGGCGCGGCAAAAGGTGGGAGGCAGGGATCACCTCCCGCGGCGTGTATCATTATGTGGGGCGCTTCGACGATCCGGTCGAGGCGGCGAAGGCCCGAGACCGCAAGGCCTATGAACTCCACGGCGAGCACGCCCACCTCAACTTCCCGGAAGAAATCAAGCGCAGAGGAAGGAAGAGAAAGCGGTAGGGCCGGCGGGGGGAGGGCCTTGGATTGATGATGCGTGATTGAATAGAAGTGACACGTGATAAGTGAGAGGTGATAAGCCGGAGGGAAAGGGACCGGGCTATAGGAATCGCTGGACAAGAACCTTGGGGCGAAGGAAGCCGGGCAGACGGACCCTATTTTCCGTGTGCGCCCCGGGCGAGAACCGTGAAAATGCGGCAGGCACAACGCAGGGGACGCTGGTATAATGCCGGCGGACGGCTCGGCGATGTACACGGGCCACGTCAAATGGGAAATGTCGGCCAGGAGAAGGAGAATCTAATGAGACGAATGCTGCTGTTGATCTTGTGTGTTTCTCCCACAACTGCCGGCTTTGCAGGCGAGAATGCATCAGACAAGAGCACCCGTTTCTTTGAGGCCGCGAAAGACGGCAGGGTGGCGGAGGTCCGAGCAGGTCTTGCTGATGGTGCTGATGCCAAGATGATCGATACGGCGTTGCTGGTCGCGTCCCAGAATGGTCATATCGAGGTCGTCACACTGCTTCTCGAACACCGCGACACAGCCACGGTCAATGGTCTCAGGGCCGCTGTCTTCATGGCAGCACGAGAGGGCCGTACCGAAGTCCTGAGGCTTCTTCTCGAAAAGGATACCGGCTCCGGGAACAAGATCCTGGCCTTGTATGTGGCATCGGGCGAAGGTCATACGGAAGCCGTCAAGCTGCTGCTCGAAAAAGGCGCAGATGTCAATGTGGCTGTGTCCCTCACCGCGGACGCCCCCAGGGTCACCCCCCTGATGAGGGCGTCGGTGAACGGGCACGCCGAGATTGTCAGACTCCTGCTCGAAAAGGGTGCCGACGTAAATGTGAAGCAGCTACAGGGCGTAACGGCCTTGTGGCTCGCGTCGACGGAACGGCATGTGGAGGTTGTCAAGCTTCTCATTGAGAAGGGCGCTGATGTCAACGTGAAGGGCACGGAAATGGGCATGACACCCTTGTGGTGGGCAGCAGCGAACGGGCATACCGAGATGGTCGAGCTCTTGCTGGATCATGGTGCGGATGTCAATCTGGAGACAGATGGCTCCACTCCGCTGAGCGCGGCACGGGAGCAGGGCCATACGGAGATCGTAGAGCTTCTCGAAAGAGCAGGGAGCCAGAAAGCTACTCGTCTCCCTCCCGCCAAGACTCCTTTTGCCACCGCCGATCCTGCCGACGGCGTGTCGTCCATGGCCCCGGTCAAAACCGGACTGGCCTGGGTCAGACATCACCCCAGGAATCTGGACTTCACAATCGACCTTCCGGGGAAGTGGCAAATAGGAGAGAAGGACTCGGGTGAAGGGGGCCCGGCGTTCTTTGCACTTAGCCCGACTGAATTGTTGATGGATGCCTATTCGGAGAATGTCAGCGTGACGGTCGCTCCGGCCGACGGCTCGAGCCTTGACGATCTGAACGCCAGAAGTATTCGCACGACGAGGCAGAACGCCACCGAGTTCCAACTGCTGGATCAGGGGCTCTCAAGAATGGGCGCTAACGACGCTGCCTGGTACACGTATACACACAGGCTTCAAGGGGTGGTGCTCAAGGTGGTGCGTGTGGGAACGATAAATGCGGAGAGACTGTATGTGATTACGTGCACGGCCTTACCTCTCACTTTCGATCAGTATCAGCCCCTTTTCGAACGAATCGCCGCAAGTATAGCATTTGACGAGCCCGAAGCCGAAATGACAACACCGATCAGGAGTGAACATCCGACTGACGGACGGAGCGTTGATGCAATTGAGATCGCAACGATACTTGGGGTGCTGGCTGGAGGACTGTTGGGAGCATTCGTCCTTTGGAGGTCTCTCATCAGAAGGGATAAACGGGCGCCTCAGGCCGAACTTCAGCCGGGATCGTCACGATCGTGCAGCATTCCAGGGGTGATTGCCGGGATACTTGTTATTGGCGTTGGTGTCGTTAATCTCTGGGCTTACCAGCACCCGGAACTTGCGATGCGAATCTACGTTGTCGGCGCGTGGTTATTTGCCGGGGCCGCCATCATCGCCAGGTCGTTTCTCGGGCCGTTCGGGCTAGTGAGAATGTTGGTGCTGTTTTTCGGAGCGTTTCTTGTCTGGCTTTCAGCGCCCTTGCTGCCCGGCGAGTTTCGCGTAGCTCAGGCTGCTGGCAGCGCCGAGGCCTATGGCGAATTCTTTGGTCGTCTTTTTGTTCTGGGGCTCGGAGTTGTCCTGTTCGTATTCGGCTTCAAGAGACGAAAAGAGATATCCTCAACGCCCCCTGCCGGGTCAGGAACTCACCCCCCGGACGGCGGAGAAGACGCGCCGGCCAATGGCCCGGGCCGGTCAGAAGACGCCAGACAAGGAGCCGGAGAAGAGAGGGAGCGTCTGGATTGGTGATTGACTATCGGTGATCGTCTCCGCCGCCGCGTTCTCCGCCGTTTGACCTTCGTACTACTGCTTGTTCAAGTCTTGTCTCTTCGCGCAGATTTTGGGAAAGGGCGCCGCGTAACCTGCTGAAACCACAAGAATTATGTCTCGCGCAGAGACGGAGGGACGCTGAGGTCTGTAAGCTTACGCAATCATGTGTTCTTCTCTGCGCCTTCGCGTCTCTGGGCGCGCAGGTTGTGGTTGCGGCCGAAGGCCACGGCGGGCCCTCCATGCACTTCGTGGTTTCGCCCTCCTGGATTTCCCTCCATTCGAGTGCGCTCGGGACAGGCTCTTCGCGGGAATGAGAATTGGTGGGCATAGCCCACCCTACGTGGGCGAGGTGCTGGAGGTTTAGCGGAAGCGGATGCGGCAGTTGGGACAGGAGTCGTGCGAGCCGGGGTCGAGTTGCCCGCCGCATTCGCTGCATGTGTAGTTGACAACACGTGTCCAATGACTGCGGGGGCGGGTTGCGATCAGGGCGCAGACGAGCAGCGCAATGCAGCAAAGGCCCGGCACGAGACCGGCGCGGTAGAGGTCGCTCGTCGAGCCGGCGGCGATCAATGCGGCCGCGGCGATCGCGGTCGCCAGGGTCGCGAGCAGAATCAGTGCGAACGCCCAGAGGTTTCCCTTCCTTGACTCCACCTGCTGGACCTCTTCGAGGACTTTGGGCGAGGCCTCGACGATACGCGGATTGCCCTCGGCATCCCAGGCCAGCTTCTTTACCTCGTCGTCGAAGCAGTCCGGGTCGTACTGGAGGGTTCGGCAGATCTCGTAGTAGGGGCCGTTCAAGGGGAAGTCGGCGCTCTCGGTGGGGAATCGTCCGCGGCGGACGAAGAAGACCTTGTCGGCCTTGTCCAGGATGGCGTGTCGGCAGCGGAGCATCCACGCGTAGTCCTGCGGATTGCGACAGTAGGAGTGGATGGCCTGTTGGAGTTGGTCGGTGGTGATGTCGCCATTGCGGAGGAGCAGGGCGATGAAATTGTCCTGTGCGACCAGGGCCTCGCTGCCCGGCGTTTTGAATCGTTCGGCAAAGATCCCGCCCATAACCACAATACGGCGTCTCGCCCGTCCATGAACCCCAACCTGTGGTGAAGGTGCCATGCCAAACCTCCTTGAACGGCATGAAGCCAACGCCGCACAGCGAGCGGCCGGCCCATGCTGCTAGGCAATCCCAAGGTCCTCAAACCACGCCTATACTTCGACAAAACCGGCTCCGCAACTCCAAACAAAACGGCCTCGCGGGCGGAGGCCCGATTGGCTCTGTCCGGAGGATGCGTCCTGATATCGGTGACCAGCGCATTGTCCGCCGTTGGCGTTGATCGATTGGGGTCTGATAATAACCACGAGACAGAGGGAGCCTGCGAAAGGATCGGGAGATTCTTGACGTTGTGTTCGGCAGTGGTGCGTTCAGCGCCACGAGAGAAGGGCGCATGCGTAGGTGGGCGGAAGGGCGCGACGGTGAGGACACGAACCCAGATTGTCTGCGGGCCGGCGCTAAGAGGGTCTATATGGATTCGGGCATGTCGTAGCCGCGGCCTTTCTTCATGCCGGGGGGCATGGCGAGGCCGCCGGGGCCCTGCTTGTTTCTGAAGTCCGTGATGATCTTCACGGCGGCGTCGGGATCGTCCTGGATGGTGAAGACGCTCAGGTCTTCCGGCGAGATGAAGCCGTGCTCGTTCAGCATCTTCCGTTCCATCCAATGAATCAGGCCGTCCCAGTAGTCGCGGACCATCAGGACGACGGGGAAGTAGGCCTGCCGGAGGGTCTGAATCAGAACGACCGACTCGAAGAACTCGTCCATCGTCCCATAACCGCCCGGGAAGACGATGAACCCGTGGGCATATTTCAGGAACATTACCTTGCGCACGAAGAAGTAGCGAAAGTGCAGGGACAGGTTCTGGTACTCGTTCGGGACCTGTTCCTCCGGGATCTCGATGTTGAGGCCGATGCTGGTTCCGTTGGCCTCGTTCGCCCCTTTGTTGGCGGCTTCCATGATCCCGCCGCCGCCCCCGGTGATGACGGCGAAACCGGCCTGGACGATCTTGCGGGAGGTTGTTTCGGCGAGTTTGTAGTGTGGGTGCTCCGGCACCGTCCGGGCGGAGCCGAAGATCGATACGGCCGGGCCGACGGAGGCCAGCTCTTCGAAACCTTCGGTGAACTCGGCCATGATCCGGAACATTCGCCACAGGTCTCTCACCGGCTTCTCAGCGGTCTCGATCACGTGGTTTTTTCTCGGTCGCGTCATAAACCTTCTACTGTCACCATGAATCCGGGTCGTTTGCAGCCGGACAGCACTTTGCTATCGGGCATTCGGGGCAATTCGGTTTCCTTGCCTTGCAGGTCCTTCGGCCATGAGCGATCAGCAAATGGCAGAAGAGCGTCCAATTCTTCTTGGGGATTATGTCGGCCAGATCGAACTCCAGCTTTACCGGGTCGGAGTTCTCGGACAGTCCGAGCCGGCGAGACAGCCGGATCACATGCGTATCACACATGATCGCCGGCATCCCGAACGCGTTGCCCAGCACGCAATTGGCGGTCTTTCGACCCACGCCCGGCAGGGTCACCAGCCTTTCCATCGTGTTCGGGACTTCGCCCTCGTACGCGTCGATGATCCTTTGCGTGGCCCCCTTGATGCTGACCGCTTTGTTCCGGAAGAAGCCGGTGCTCCTGATGTCCTGCTCGATCTCCTTCAGATCGGCCCGGGCCCAATCCTGAGGCGACGTGTATTTCTTGAACAGGTCCTTCGTGACGATGTTCACTCTGGCATCGGTGCATTGGGCCGAGAGGATCGTGGCAATCAGCAGCTCCAGCGGATTGCCGAAGTGCAGGGCCACGGTCGTGCCGGGGTACGCCTTCTTCAGAACGCCGAAGATCTTCTTGACCCGATCGGCCGCGGCGGCCTTGTCGAAGGTCGTCGTCTTGCGGCGGGTCTTCTTCCTGGCAGTGGGCTTCTTCTTTGCCGCCATCTATCTGTCACTCCCTGGCACTCTTGTGAGGATCTGAATCAGCTTTTCCTTGTCGAAGATCCCCCGCAATTTCTCCTGCGACCCATCCGGCAGGAGGAGGATACTCGTCGGCACATTGCCCGCCTCGCCGTAGAGTTGCTTGAGGTCCCGCGTGGCGGGGTAATCGATCACGGTCGTATCCGCCCGGACGGCCAGCACGTTCTTGTCCCTGATGAGTTCGACAACCTCGGGGTCCTGATAGACTCTCCTATCGACGACTTTGCAGTTCGTGCACCAGTCGGCGGTGAACTTGAGCAGGACGGGTCGATCCTGCGAGACGGCCTGTTGGATCAGGTCGGCGTCGTACGCATGCCAATCGATCGCGGCATCGGCCGAGAGCCCGGGGGCCGGCAGCAGCCAGAATCCCGCCCCGACGGCGAGGACCACGGCGATCAGGCGAACGGCCCACCGTCGGGCCGCCGGGGTCCCCAAGCCGACCCACTTGCCCCACATCCACACGCAGAAGCTGAAGAGGATGCCGTAGGTCAGCACGTTGACGAGCCTGTCCTTGGGCAGGGCGGTCAGGGTCAGCTTCACGGCGATGAAGAACAGCAGGAAACCGGTTGATTTCTTGAAAACCTCCATCCACTGTCCCGGCTTGGGCAGGCGCTCCAGCAGGGCCGGGACGAGAACGATCACCGCGTACGGCAGAGCCATGCCGACGCCCATGAGCACGATCGCTGTGCTGCTGACGAGCAACGGCTGGGTTTGCGCCCAGACCAGGACGAATCCGAGCAGGGCCCCGCTGCACGGAGTGCTCAGCACGCCCGCGAAAAAGCCCATGCCCACGGAGCCGGCCATTCCGGATGCGGCGCCTTGCCCGCCCGTCATCGAGGACGGCAGCGATAGTGTCACGACGTCGAGCATCACTAATCCGAAGAACACGATGGCGAGAAACAGCACGATCACTGCCGTCGGATAGCGGAAGAGGCTGTTCAGGTCGAGCACGGCCCCGGTGGACAGGTTGACGATTGCCGAGACCAGGGCGAACGCGGCGAAGAAGCCGATGACGCCGGCGCAGAACGCCAGTCCCGACGCGATGCGTTTGCCGCCGGACTGCGCGGATGAGCCCATCAATCGCATCAGTATCAGAGGCAGGACCGGCAGGACGCAGGGCATGATATTGATGGATAGGCCCGCCACGAGGGCAAGGAGGTAGTACATGACGGTGTTGTATCCCAGCACTACCTGTCGCTCGCCGTCCGAGCCTACAGGTGCTTGCGGTTCTATCTCCGTCGCTCCGCTGGTCTGCGAGACGGCAGTGAGCGAGATCGGGGGCCAGGTGTCCGGCTTGCTCAGATCGATGGTGGTGGTCACGGTCTTCTCAAAGGGCGGCAGGCACAGCAAGCTCGTGCACGCGATCCCGGCGATCCGTATCGTGACCTCAGCCTCTTCGGCCTGGTCGGCAGGCGTCTGTTCCTTGAGGATCGGGACAAAGACCGTGAAGTCTCCGACGTAGACCTCGATTCTCTGGCCGGTCGGGTCGTCGAAGATCTCCCAGGCGGGGAAGACGGCGTCACGGAATTCAGCAGCGTCGGACCGGGCTTCGACTTTCAATTGCAGACCGGGCGCCGGCGCGGTCTCCGGCCGGGCATAGTAGTGGAGGTCCTCCGTACCCTCGAAGATAACCGCCAATCCCGGCACGCCTTCCAGACTCGCCGGCTCGGCGTGTGCATACGAGACCTCATCCTCGTATCGGACAATCTCCGTTGCATTCGGCCTCTGCATCGGCGCCGCGGCGTCCTGCGCATGCGTCAACGAGATGAAGAACGGTCCGCACGCTGCGCAGAGTAGAACGGACCACATCCCGTTCATCTCGATTTTGCGGACGTGAGAGAGATTGTGTCGATCAGTCGTCGGCCGACTCTTCCTGCGTGTCGGTATCACCGTTCGTTGCCCCCTTGGCCTGTTCGGCGGCGAGCAGATCACCCACCGTGGGCTTGTCCAGGTGGCCGCCATCAAGGATGAGTTTGACATCGTCGGCGTCGAGTGTCTCGTATTTGAGCAGGGCCTGTGCAATGCGCACGAGCTTGTCTCTGTTATCCTCGATCAGTTGCCGGGCCTGGTTGTAGGCCTCTTCCATGATCCGCTTGACCTCGATGTCGATTTCCTCGGCGGTCTTCTCCGAGTACTCGCGTTCAGTCGGCATCAGATAGGCAAGATCTTTCACGCCCTGATCGGGCCCGTAGTTGATGGGTCCGAGATGGTCGCTCATGCCCCAGGTCAGGACCATCTGTCTGGCAATCTTTGTGGCCTGTTGGATATCCGATTGGGCGCCGCTGGAAATGTCGTCGCAGAACGTCTTTTCGGCGACACGGCCGCCGAAACAGACCTGAAGCAAGGCCATACAGTAACGCTTCGTGAACATCGTCCGATCCTTTTCGGGCAGCGCGAACGTGGCCCCTCCCATCGGACCGCGCGGAATAATGCTGACCTTATGCAGTGGGTCGGCGTCCTTGATCAGGCTCTGCACGAGCGTATGACCGGCCTCATGGTAGGCAGTGATCTCCCGTTCCTTCTGGTCGACGACGCGACTCTTCTTGGCGCGCCCCCAGCGTACCTTGTCCCTGGCCTCCTCCAGATCGGCCATCTCGATATAATCCTTGTTGGCCATCGTCGCCGCCAGGGCGGCTTCGTTGATGATCGCCGCCAAATCGGCGCCGCTGAACATCGGCGTACCTCTGGCCGTGCGGTCGAGGTTCGCATTGGGACTGAGCTTGACCTTTCGGGCATGGACCCGCAGGATTTCAGCCCGCCCTCTAAGGTCCGGCAGCGGCACGACTACCTGGCGGTCGAATCGGCCGGGCCGGGTCAACGCGTGGTCCAGGATGTCTGCGCGGTTCGTCGCCGCAACGACGATGACCTGGTCGTTCGTGTCGAAGCCGTCCATCTCCACGAGGATCGCATTGAGCGTCTGCTCGCGCTCGTCGTGGCCGCCGCCGACGAAGCTGGCGCCGCGTCTGCGGCCGATGGCGTCAATCTCATCGAGAAAGATGATGCACGGCGAATTGTCCTTGGCCTGTTTGAAGAGGTCGCGAACGCGCGAGGCCCCGACACCCACGAACATCTCCACGAAGTCGCTGCCCGAAATACTGAAAAATGGCACGTCGGCCTGACCGGCGATGGCCTTGGCGAGCAGGGTCTTGCCGCAGCCCGGCGGGCCGATCAGCAGCACGCCGCGGGGGATCCGTCCGCCCAGACGCTGAAACTTGCGGGGGTTCTTGAGGAATTCGATGATTTCGGCCACCTCGTCTTTGGCCTCGTCAATCCCGGCGACGTCCTTGAAGGTCACTTTGACGCGATCCTTGCCGTGAACGCGATGGCGGCTGCGTCCGAACGACATGAGCATGCCGCCGGCCCCGCCCCGCAGGTTGCGGGCGAAGAAGAAGTAGAACAGGCCGACGAGGATAAGGATCGGCAGCAGATAATTGATCAACATGATCATCCAGACCTGCGGCTTGGTCCACTCGATCTCCACGGCGTACGCGGGGTCCTCCACCGCCCGCTCTTCGATCAGGTCGAGGATCTGGTTCAATCGTTCCTCGGCGCCGGCATCCGGCCGGTAATTGACCTTGAACGCAAGGGATCCGTGCTCCTTCGCGGCCTCCGAGCCCTCCCTGAATTTGCCCGCGATCTCGGTCTCCCCGATCTCGATGCGCTCGACCTGGCCGCCCTGTTCGACATACTGCCTGAACTGCGACCACGTCAGCGTATTGGTCACAAGTCCCTGATTGAGCATCATCAGCGCCGTGAAGATAATGATGCCGATGATCAGCCAGCTCAGCGGACTTCGCCGGTAGCCGGGAAGCGGCGGTTTTCGGGTCGGGCGTTTGCCCCCATCCCGTTTCGGTTCGTTTTGATTGCTACCTGGGCTATTCTTCATATCTGATTAGTAATCCCCGGCCCGCGATCGTCGAATGTGCGTTCCCGTGACTGAGGCGCCTGTTTCCTTCCTTTTTACCATGGGTTTTCCATTAGCTCTACGATGTTCTGGGCCAGCTTGTTTGCCGCCACGGCGGACGCATAGGTGAAGTCCTGGCCCTGGAATTCGGAATAGGTGGCCGCGGCGGTTACGGTGTCGTTGTTGACCATCAGTCTGCCCGTCTTCAGGTTCTTCCAATTGACCACGGCGGTCAATACGACCTCCTTCTCCAGAGCCCGGCCGATGTCTCGCTCAAGCGTCAGGATGGACTCGCCGGCTGAGGCAAGCTGTCCGCTGATCACACTGTCGGCGCGGTCCCGGCTGGACACGATCTTGTAGGGGGTCTGCGCCTCGATACGCTTGGCCAGGGCATCCGAGACCGTGTATTCAATGCCCCGACGAAAACTGCGATTATCGAACATCTCCAGGTATACGCTTTGGACATCGTCCGGGAACAGCGACGCATTCGAATAGCCGGCAAATTCCGTGCATCCGCCAAGCGTGCCGCCCACTGCCACCGCACCCAGGCCGAGCAGCAGCACTGTGAATCGTCGCATCAGGTTATCCCGCCTGTTCGTCACCGACTCATTTCCCGTCAAGTCTTTCCTCAAGGGCTTGCCTGGCCATGGCCGCAGCCTCGGTCTTCGGCCAGTTCTGAACGATCATGTCGAAATAGAGATTCGCCGCCCCGTGCTTGCCCGTGCGCCGATAGTACGATGCTATCGTAAACTGTTTGAAGGCCATCTGTTCATCAATCTGCCTGATCTTCTCCGGGACGCCTTTTTGCCTGGCCTCCTCAGGGTACAGCACGGCGAATTTCTCATAGTACGTCTTGGCCATGGTCAGTTTCGAGGCATCGTAGTTTGCCCTTTTCTGCTGCGGATACCGGTTGTAAGCGGCCAGGTTGTTCTCCGCCATGCGGTACAGAGCCCTTTTGCCCAGGGGCCCGGTTTCCCAATAGGAAGCGATTTCCGACCATTTCAGATATGCCTCAATGTATTTCTTCTGTCGCTCGTAGTGTTCGGCTACCGCGATCGCTGCGTTGAGGCCGACGCCGTTCGGCTCGTCCAGTCCTGCGCGGTCGCTGATCCTCTCCATGATCTCGACGCCGTCCGCGTAGGCGGTGAACTTGATGAGGCCGAGGATGCTCTTCTTACGGCCCTCCAGGTAGTCCTGGCCCATGTCGAACTCCCTCTCCAGGGCGGGCCGGGCAAATTCACCGCCCGGATAGTCCTTCAGGAGCTTCTCGAATTTCGCCATGGCCTTGGCGTAATCGTTCTGCCAATAGTGCAGCTCACCGTTGATGAACAGATCAAGGTCCGGGCCGACCCGGTTCGGGAAATCCTCCTTCAGTTGCTTGAGCGCCTTCTTCACGGCTTTGGAATCTCCCTCGCGCAGGAGCTTCTCGATCTGGGCCACGGCACGAAGATACTGTTCCTGTGGGCCAGCGATGACCGCTTCCCATTCGTCTGCGTCCTTGAGTCGCCAGGTCTTGGCCGTCGCGCTGTAATGGCACGAGAGAGCTACACATACGGCCAACCCCAGATACCCCATACGGTGTTTTGACATCGTTCAGCCCGCCAAAGCACTGCTCTTTAAGCTGCTCCGGCTTTCGCCGGCATTTGGCTGATTATACCGGCTCACCGGCGTATTACAACGGACACTTTTGAATACTGTCCCCGCACAGGCAGGGAAGGCAGGGTCAAGCGCCCGCAGCAGGGGCGCTCAGGCTACCTTTTTGCTTTACGGCCCGGTGCGGCCCCGGTATAACGATGCGCACGACAGTTCTTTCTGGCTGTGAGGTCGTTTGGCACAGATGGATGCTCATCGCGGGCGTTTACGGGACAAAGGAGGCAGATTATGAGTCGCAGTCATCTCTTGGCCGTCATCAATATCACCGTCCTCGCCGGTTTGGCCGGCTGTGGGGGATTGCAGGCCGGGAAGGGGCCGGTCATTGGATTCAAGGCCCGGCGAATCAGCGTCGACGAGTACGTGGATAAGATGAAGGCCGGATGGATCGGCCAGATGGCCGGCGTCGGCTGGGGGGGACCCACCGAATTCCGCTACAAAGGCGTTATCATCCCGGACGACAAGATGCCCCAATGGGAGCCGCAACTGATCAATCAGTTCCAGCAGGATGATATCTACGTGGAGATGACGTTCCTGCGAACGCTGGAGCTCCATGGCTTCGACGTATCCATCCGTCAGGCGGGGATCGACTTCGCCAACAGCGGCTACCCCCTCTGGCACGCCAACCGCGCCGGGCGGGACAACCTCCGCAGCGGGATCGCACCGCCGGACTCGGGGCACCCCCAGTTTAACAAACACGCCGACGACATCGATTACCAGATTGAAGCGGATTTCGCCGGCCTGATCGCGCCGGGCATGCCCAACGTCGCCATCCAGTTGGGAGAGACCTTCGGGCGGCTCATGAACTATGGCGACGGGCTCTACGGCGGCCAATTCGTCGGCGGCATGTACGCCGAGGCCTTCTTCACTGACGACGTGGTCAAGATCGTGGTCGCCGGGCTGCGGTGCGTTCCGAAGGAGAGCCAGTACTACGAGTGCATCCTCGACGTGCTCCGGTGGCACAAGAAATACCCCGACGATTGGGGCAAGACGTGGCAGTTGATCAATGAGAAGTATCATCTCAACGCGGATTATCGGCGGTTCTCGTGCACCGGGCCGGAAGACCCGTTCAACATCGACGCCAAGATCAACGGCGCCTACATCGTCATGGGGTTGCTTTACGGCGAGGGCGACCCGGACAAGACGATCGTCATCTCGACCCGGTGCGGGCAGGATTCCGACTGCAATCCGTCGAACGCCGCCGGGATTCTCTTTACGACCATCGGTTTCGAGAATCTGCCCGAGAAGTTCAAGGTCGCTCTGGACGCCACGGGCAAATTCAGTCACACGCCGTATAACTTCCCGATGGTGATCGACGTCTCCGAGAGACTGGTCCGCGAGGCCGTGGTCAACTGCGGCGGCAAGGTCCAGGTGGACGACCAGGGCAATGAGTGCTTCATCATCCCCCAGCAGAAGCCTCGCCCGACGCCTTTGGAGCAGTGCTGGGATCCGGCGCCGCCCGAAAACAGTCGGTACTCGGAGGAGGAGATGGCCAGGATCACGGCCGAGACCGGCAGGGACCTGTCCGAGGCTATCGGGAAGTTCGCCCCGGGCTGGAAGGTCAGCAAGTGCGGCGACGACATGGACCCCGGCCTGAAAGAGGAGTTGCGGGGCAGGAAGAACGTTCTGCTGACGCACCCGTTGAGCCAGACGGTCGGCTGCATTCTCAGCCGGACGGCGACCCTGCCGGCGAATCTCAAGAGCACCCTGAAGTTGGTGGTCGGTCACGACGCCCGCGGCGACTGGGACCTGATCGTCAAACTCAACGGCGAGCAACTGCTCAAAAAGACCATCGGGCCCGACAGCACCACGCTGGGCTGGACTGAAGTGATTGTGGACCTGTCGAAGTACGCCGGCCAGGAGGTCAAGCTGGAGCTTGTCAACGAGCCCACCGAGTGGCACTTCGAAGCGGCCTACTGGGCCGAAATCGCAATCCAGAGCGAATGACATACGATCTCCTCCGCCGATCGCGTGCCGGGATGCAGAGAAGAGCCCCCTTGATCTCGCCGAGAAAGGCGAAGACGCGGAGGAAGAGACAGGGGCCGCGCGGATCCACGTCACGGCCACTGATGATTGCCAGAAGAGCTCGGAGACGAGAGATGCGTGATGCGATGTTGAGTGCCGTGTGGCTTCTGCTGATTCTGGCGGTGACAGCTTGTCCCTTCAGGTCTCAGGCCGCGCAGGCAGGAGAAGCCCAGATCGTGCACGAGGGCAAGATTGCGGATAAGCCGTTATTCCGTGACCCCATCTATGACGGTGCCGCCGATCCTGTCTTGTGCTGGAATCACGCAGAGAAGAAATGGTTCATGTTCTACACGAATCGCCGGGCCAATGTGCCGGATACCGTCGGCGTGAGCTGGGTTCATGGCACTCCTATTGGAATCGCAGAGTCTTCGGATGCGGGAGCTACCTGGAAGTACCGAACGACAGCGAAGATCGGCTATCAGAAGGGCCAGGATACCTACTGGGCGCCGGAAGTGATTGAGCACGATGGTACGTATCACATGTATCTGACGTACGTGCCGGGGATCTTCACGGATTGGAATGCATCGCGGGACATTCTCCACCTGACGAGCCGGGATCTGTTGGAATGGCAATATCAATCCACACTCAAGCTGTCTTCGGGCCGGGTGATTGATGCGTCTGTCGCACGGCTTCCCGATGGGTCATGGCGAATGTGGTACAACAATGAAGTAGACCGCAAGTCCATCTACTATGCAGACAGCAAAGATCTCCACGAGTGGCATGATAAAGGCAAGGCCGTGGGCGCCAGGGGAGAGGGGCCGAAGGTCTTTCGCTGGAAAGGATTCTTCTGGATGGTGGTGGATGTCTGGAACGGTCTGAGCGTCTACCGTTCCGAGGACGCTTCCACGTGGCAGCTCCAAAGGGGCAACCTATTGGAGGAGCCGGGAAAAGGTCCGGACGATCAAGTCAAGGGAGGCCACCCGGATGTCGTTGTGAGTGGAGGCCGGGCATATCTGTTCTACTTCACGCACCCGGGACGGCGTGGCCCCGACGCACGCAAGGACACATACGAACAGCGGCGAAGCTCGATTCAGGTCGTCGAGCTTGAATTCAAAGACGGCTGGCTCGCGTGCGATCGTGACAGGCCCACTCGCATTCTGCTCGAACCCTCCGAATCCTGATGCCTCTTCGGATGCAAGGGCTTCCCTCGACTGCATCCGCGCCATATATGGCAAGGCCCGATGTGGGCCCCGGGGCCTGCTGTCTTTTGACACGGGGGGCGTTTTTCGGTAACATGGGGACGTTGGCGGGGCGATCCCCGCAAGCGATGGGTCATTTTGATTTGGGAACAGGCATGTCAGGCAATCTGGATCGACGTGAATTTCTGAAAAGCTCGCTGGTGGGCTCGGCGGCGGCTCTGTCGGCCCTCAGCCTCGAAGAACAGGCCCTCTTGGCGGCGGCGGACTCGGCGAAGACCGCCCGCGATTCGGGCGTGCAGGGGCTGCCGGCGGGTAAGATCGGCAATGTAACCATCAGCCGGTTAATTTGTGGCGGCAACCTGATCGGTGGGTGGGCCCACAGCCGGGACTTGATCTACGTTTCCTCGCTGCTGAAGCAGTATTTTACCGACGACAAGATCATCGAGACGCTCGAGATCTGCGAGGACAACGGGATCAACACGATCAACGCCGGCACCAGCTCTCTTGATGTGCTCAAGAAGTACTGGGACGAGCGGGGCGGCAAGATTCAGTGGCTGGCCCAATGTGTCGCCTCCTCGGACGACCTGACCGGCGACGTCAAGAAGGCACTCGACGCCGGGGCGACCGGGGCCTATCTCATCGGCAACGTCGGGGATGAGTGGGCACGCGACGGTCGCGTCGACGAGATCGGCAAGGTGGTCGATTTTATCCGGCAAAACGGCGTCATTGCCGGCGTCGGCGGCCATAACCTCAGGACGGTCGTGGCCTGCGAAGAGGCGGGTCTGCCGGTGGACTTCTACATGAAGACGCACCACGGGACAAGTTATTGGTCCACGCGCCGGCCCGATCAGCACAAGGACGTGATCGACAACTACAACATCGACAACTACTGGGACAAGGACCCGGACAAGACGGCCGAGTTCATGAAGAAGGTGAGCAAGCCCTGGATCGCCTACAAGGTCCTGGCGGCCGGGGCGATTCACCCGCGTGATGGATTCAGGCATGCGTTTCAGAACGGGGCCGACTTCATGTGCGTAGGGATGTTCGATTTCCAGGTCCGCGAGGATGTGATTATCGCGAAGAACATCCTCGCCGACGGTGTGCAGAGACAGCGGCCCTGGCGGTCGTAGGGGTCGTACGCATACAGGTGACATCAGCAACGGGTCTTGATAGAAGGGTTTGACGATGGCGGCAAAAGAAGTCAATCGGCGTGGATTCATCAAGGGGTCGGTGGCGGCCGGCGTGGCGCTGGGGCTGCACAGCTTTGAGGAGCAGAACCTGCTGGCGCAAGCGGCGGGGGGGAGCGCCAGCTCGCGCGCGAAGAAGCCGCAGGCCGGGAACGGGCAAATGCCGGACGGCAAGATCAAGGACCTGAAGGTCAGCCGGATCTTCTGCGGCGGCAACCTCATCGGCGGCTGGGCTCACAGTCGGGACCTTATGTACGTCTCGTCTCTGGTCAAGGCGTATCACACGGATGAGAAGATCTTCGAGACGCTTGAATTGGCCGAGGAGATGGGCATGAACACGATTCTGACGAATCCCGTCTCCGACCGTGTGATCAACCGCTATTGGAACGAGCGCGGCGGCAAGATTCAGTGGTTCTCCGACTGCGCCTCGGGCAAGGATATCAAGGAGGGCATCAAGCGCTCGGTGGACAGTGGGGCCCATGCGGTCTACGTGCAGGGGGGGATTGCCGATCAGGCGGTGCGTGACGGCAAGACGGGCGCGATCGGCGAAGCCCTGGAGTATATCAAGCAGTTCAACGTGCCGGGCGGGCTAGGGGCCCACGACCTTGAGACGGTCAAAGCGTGTGTCGAGGCCGGATTCAAGCCGGACTTCTGGGTCAAGACGCTCCATCCCGACAACTACTGGTCGGCGACGCCCAGCGAGAACCGCCGGGAATTCGATGTGGTCGGGCCGAACAGCGGCGACCACGATCAGTTCCACGACAACATGTACTGCCGCAATCCGCAGGAAACCATCGACTACATGAAGGGCCTTGAGGAGCCGTGGATCGCGTTCAAGGTCATGGCAGCCGGTGCGATTCCGCCTCGCGATGGTTTCAAATTCGCCTTTGAGGGCGGTGCGGACTTCCTCTGCGTGGGGATGTTCGACTTCCAGGTCCGCGAGGACGCGATCATCGCTCGGGACATCCTGTCGGGCGAAATCAAGCGCTCCAGGCCGTGGCGGGCGTGACGCCTGCCCACGTTACCCACGAGCGGTATTGGACCATAGCGTCTGTTCGACCGAATCTCCACTTGTCTCGGGCCGGCTCTTCCCGTGACGGGGCATCCACGTGGGGCTCCGGGTCGCCATCCGCCGCGAGATCCCTGTACAGATTCCTGGACTCGGCCTGTGATCGGCGTGATGCGTGACCGGGCGCCTTGCCGGAATGGCTGGAGAAGTGCGGATGGCAGAATAGGCGAGGGCAAAAAGAAGCCCCCGCTATTGATGAGGGAGAGGAAGCGAGACTATGCGGGGGCCTGTGGACTCAATTATTTACTTTCTTGAATTGTAGCGGTGTGCAGGACGGCGGTCAACTGTTTTTTTGAAGAATTATGAGAAAAATATACCCGCCGAAGAATCGCCTCCGAAGCGTGTGTACTTCCCGCCCTCGTTGCTCTTTCGGATGCGGTGTGGGATTGTTGCTACTC
Organism: uncultured Phycisphaerae bacterium; assembly: GCA_965603165.1. GTDB lineage: Bacteria > Planctomycetota > Phycisphaerae > Sedimentisphaerales > Anaerobacaceae > PLanc-01. The sequence continues at coordinate 16,195 of CBFDBY010000067.1, read as the reverse complement.
CTTATGCAGCGGGGCTTTATGACGCTCGGGACCGTGGCTTGGCCGGTCGTTGAGCGGATTGTGCCGGGACGCCGGGGCTGCCTGGAGGGCTTTTCTTGACGGTCTGCGGGTTGGGGTATATAGTGGCGATTTTGTGAAGGACGGGTCGACAGAAGTCTTGCTTTAGGGGTAATGGATGGCCGCAAAGAGTCAATGTGAAAAGTGCACCGGGCTGTGCTGCCGGTATTTCGCGCTTCCGATCGAGACGCCGGAGACCAGAGAGGATTTTGATGATATCCGCTGGTATCTCTGTCATAAGGATATCACGGTCTTCGTCGAGGACGGGGAGTGGTATCTTAATGTGAAGAACAAATGTCGCCATCTGTCGGAGAAGGGCCATCGGTGCCTGATCTATGCGAACCGGCCGCGGATCTGCCGCAAGTACAAGCACGGCGACTGCGATTTTATCGAGGGCGAGTACGACTACGAGCTGCACTTCACGAGTGACAGGGAGATGGAAGAGTATATCCGGATCAAGTTCGATAACAATGTCCGTGAGAAGCACAAGGCCCTGGGCGCGAAGAGAAAGAAGGCATGAAGATACCGCAGGTGAAGGGGACGAGGGACTTCTACCCGCCGGAGATGGCCCGGCGGAATTGGATTCTCGACGGCTGGAAGACGGTCTCGCTGCGCAACGGCTTCGAGGAGTACGACGGGCCGATCTTCGAGTACCTGCAGATGTACCAGATCAAGAGCGGCCAGGAGATCGTCGAGCAGCTCTTCTCCTTCCAGGATCGGGGCGGGCGCGAGCTGGCGATTCGTCCGGAGATCACGCCGACGCTGGCCCGGATGGTGAACCAGCAGATCAATTCCCTTCCGCGACCGATCAAGTGGTTCTCGGTCCCGCGTTTGTGCCGGGCCGAGCGGCCCCAGAAGGGCCGGCTCCGCGAGTTCTTTCAATGGAACATCGACGTCATCGGCGAGAACTCCGGACAGGCCGACGCGGAGATCATCTTCACGACGCTGGATTATCTGCGAACGGTCGGCCTGACGAGTAAGGAGATTCGGGCTCGAATCTCGAGCCGCAGGCTCCTGGCGGCGGTACTCACGGGTCTCGGTGTCCCGGCCGAGCGGCTTGACTCGCTCTACGCCGTGCTGGACAAGAAGGCGAAGGTGCCCGCCGAGACATTCCGGGCGATCCTGGCCGAGCAGGTCCCTGATGCGGACCAGGCCCGGCGGATACTGGATTTCATGGCCCTCGATTCTATCGAGCGAATCGGGGACGTGATCGAGCCGGACGATGAGACGCGGGGCGCGATCGAGGAGCTCAAGGCGGTGTTCGACATCCTGAAATGGATGGGCGTCGAGGAGTACTGCCTCTTCGATCCGAGCATCGTGCGCGGCCTGGCCTACTACACGGGGATGGTGTTCGAGGTGCATGACGTCGGCGGCGAGCTGCGCGCGATTTGCGGCGGGGGACGCTACGACAACCTGCTCCGGGACTTCGGCGGCCCGCCCATCGCCGCGACGGGCATGGGGATGGGAGACGCCGTGCTGGAGATCCTGCTGCGAGAGAAGGGGCTGCTCGACAAACAGGTGCCCGAGCGACGGCTCGACTATTTCGTGGCTCTTGCGGATCAACGTCTCGGGCCGGATGTCTATCGTCTGGCAGCGGCCATCCGCTCGAAGGGAAACTCGGCCAGCTTCACCTATAAGCAGGGCGGCCTCTCGAAGCAGCTCAAGGAAGCGGCCGGCCAGAATGCGAGCAGGTGCGTGATCGTCGGTCAGGAGTACGAGGAGAACCGGCAGGTCGTGATCAAGGATATGGCCACGGGCGAGCAGAAGACGGTGGACGCGGAGCAGTTCCTGTCGCAGTTGGGTTCCTGATCGAAAGGGCGATCTTCGTTCGCCCTGACAGGATGCGCCCGCTCGGCGCCGAGGGTGCCGACAGAGACGGGATGAGAATCCTATGCGGGATGGTTCGCCCAATCACTATGAGCGTGCTTTTGAGAGCTGGCTGCTCGATCACGGCGTCGAGTACGTGAAGGCCGATGAGCACAAACGGCCCGGGCCGTCCCACAAGTCCGTCAAGAACTTCGACTTCCTGCTATATCCTCGACCCGACCGAAGCGTGATCGTGGAGGTCAAGGGCCGGACCTTCAAAGGCGCGAGCGTGGCGGGGCTGACCGGCTTCGAGTGTTGGGTGACCGCGGATGATATCGAGAGCCTTCAGGTGTGGAGGCGGGCGCTCGGCCTCGACCACGAGGCGGTCTTCGCATTCGCCTACCGCGTGGCGAAAGCGGACGTGGATTTCGACGGGCACGAGGTTCTCGACGTGGGGCCGGATCGATACCTGTTTTTCTGCATCCGACTCGACGACTACTGCCGGCACATGAAGCGCCGCAGTCCGAAATGGCACACGATGACGCTTTCCGCCGAAAGCTTCCGACGTTGTGCGATCGACCTTTCCGCATTCCTCCAGGACCGGACGCTTTCCTGAAGCGGGGTGTCCCGTGATCGATTTCAGTGGATCGGGCGGTCTTGCTCCACTGGGGCGAAATCGGTATAATCTGCTCGTAAGTCGTGCAGGGACCGCAGAGTTGGGTCGAGCCGGGAAGGGATCGACGTGAACGCGATAGTACAGCCGAAAGTCGCCATCATTCGCAAACTCATCCTCCCATTGTTTCTGGTTTCCGGCGCCACCGGACTGGTCTACGAAGTGACGTGGATGCGGTCCCTCGGGGCGGTGTTCGGCAACACGGTGTTCGCGGCCAGCACCGTGCTGACGGCGTTCATGCTGGGCCTGGCCCTCGGCAGTTGGCTGCTGGGGAGGCTGGCCGATCGGATCCGTCGGCCCTTGCGGTTCTATGCCTATCTGGAATTGGCGGTGGGCCTCTACGCATTCGCCTTTCCCAGCATCCTGAGGCAGGCGGACCAGTTCTACTTCTGGTTCTTCCGCTCCTATCAGCCGGATTTCTATGTCTTGACCGCCGTGCGTTTCGGCGTCTCGGTGGTCATTCTCCTGCTGCCAACCGTCTTCATGGGCGGGACGCTGCCGATCCTGAGCGCTTTGTGGACCATCCCGGCCGATCGACAGGAAGGCAGGCTTAGGACGGGCCAGAGCGTCGGACTCTTGTACGCCATGAATACGTTCGGGGCGGTCGCGGGCAGTTTTCTGACGGGCTATTTTCTGATCCGGCTCTTCGGCGTCAATCGCTCCATCTTTGGTGCCGGCGTTGCGAATGTGGTTGTCGCCCTCGCGGCCCTGCTGGTGGCATTTCCCCTCAAGCCGCGGCGAGTCGTGCGCGATGCGTCGAAACGCAGAAAGCTCGCGCGGCAAGCGGCACAGGTCGAAGATCGAACGGTTTTCGTGCATTCGCGGGGGCAGCGCATCGCCGTCCTGGCCGGGGTCTTTGTAGCCGGCTTCTGTGCGCTGGCGCTGGAGGTGCTCTGGACGCGGATTCTTGTTTTCGTTCTTGAGACGTCGGCATATGCCTTTTCCTGCATGTTGACGTGCTTCATCTTCGGGCTCGCCCTGGGCAGCCTCGTCTCCAGCAGGCTGCTCGTCCCCCGGCTGAAGAACCCGATCTTCGGTTTGGGCGTCGTTGAATTCCTGGTGGCGCTGGCGGTGGCCGCGTCGATCCCCTTGCTGGGTCTTCTCTGGCATATTGATTTGTTTGTGATCGCGCGGCTGACCGGTCCGCGAGTGTCACTCGCCACCGACATGCTCGTTCATTTCATCGATACACTGGCCGTGATCTTCCTTCCGACCTTTCTGATGGGAATGGTCTTTCCCATCGCCGTCGAGATCTGCGCGCCCGCCTGGCACACGGTCGGCCAACGAGTCGGACAGCTTTACGCATGCAATACGATGGGCTGCGTGCTGGGCTCATTCGCGGCCGGCTTTCTCATGATTCCGTGGCTGGGCGTGCGCGACAGTTTCTTCGCAATCATCGGCATCCTGTTCCTGCTGGCTCTATTTCTGCTTCTGCTCAGCGGCCGGCGCCGGGCGTTGTCGGCCATCCCGGCCTTCGTCATCGCGGCTGCCGTCGGTGTCGCGGGCTTCTTGTACGTGCCTCGCGACGTCTTTCTGCGGACGATGAACACCTATCATTATCCGAGCGAGATCGTCTACATGGATGACGGTGTCACAGGGACCGTGACCGTTCACGATCTGCCGGACGGCGACCGTCTGATTGCCGTGGACGGCGTGGACGTGGCGGGAGTGGACCTGATGCTGCGGACGACGCAGAAGCTCCAGGCCTATGCGCCCCTGATCGTGCACGCGAACCCGCAGGATGTTGTGCAGATCGGTTACGGCAGCGGCGAGACCTGCGGCATCGGATTGGATTTCGGCGTCGCCAATTACACCATCGTTGATATCTGCCCCGGCGTGTTCACGGCCGGCAAATTCTTCGACGAGATCAACCGCCGTTCCTACGCCCATCCGTCGCTGCGCAAGGTCATCATGGACGGCAAGAACTTCATCAAGCTCACCGACGAGAAGTTCGACGTGATCATGAACGACTCGACCTACCCCGGGACGACGGGCAGCTCGGCGCTGTACACCTACGACCACTTCCAGGCGTGCCGCGACCATCTCAAGCCGGGCGGCGTGCTGTCGTGCTGGGTGCCGCTGGACCTTCGGCCGGAGGATTTCCAGATCATCATCCGGAGCTTCCAGGCCGCGATGCCGCACAGCTCGATCTGGGTGGCCAACAACTGCCTGAACAAACACGCCGTGTTCCTGGGCACCCTGGAGCCCATGCGGCTGGATTTCCGGCGTATTGAGAAAACGGTGCAGCGATCCGACATTGCGGCCGACCTGGCGCAGATCAGCGTTCATTCCGTCTACGACTTCCTCGACTGCCTCGTGGTGGCCGAAGAAGGGATGAGAAGGCTGGGCGGTGAGGGGCCTCTTCATATTGACGATACGCCGTACCTGGAGTTCGGGGCGGCGGCCAAGCGCGACGTCGAAGGCTGCTGGTTGGCCGTGCTCAAGGCTGTCGGCGAGCATCATTCGCCCGTATCGCCCTACGTGACCAATGCCGTCGCCGGGCCCACCGAGACCGAGTCGCCTGAGGCGATCCTGCAGCAGTACTACACGGGGACAAAGTACACGCTTCTCGCGATGGTTGGCATTCTGGAAGGCAGTCCCCAGGTTATGAACGGCGCCTTCGAGCTGGCGCGGAAGGCCAATCCTCGCGACCGTGACATCGAGAGTATTCTCAAGGAGATGCGGGATGAGATGACGGCGTGCGAGGCGGCGATCGAGCGGATGCCCGATGCGCCCGACTTGAGGTCCCGCCTGGCGAAACGGCACATGCTGTTGGAACAATACGCGCAGGCGGCCGAACAATACGAGCGCTTTGTCGAGCTTGTGCCCGATGACGCGCCGGCATGGAACAACCTGGGCATTTGTCATGAGAAGCTCGACGCATTCGACAGGGCGGCCGCCGCCTTCGAGCGGGCCATCCAGCGGAACCCTGGATTCCTCCCGCCTCGTATGAACCTTGCGAAATTGCGTGAGAAGCAGGGGGACCTCGCGGAGGCGGTCAGGGTCCTCGACCGGGCCTTGCCGCTGGTGTCTGCCGTCGAGCAGGTCCAGCTATACGATCAATTGGCCAGGCTGCACGTCCTCCAGCAGCAGTATGGTCTTGCCGTTAAGCATCTCGACGAAGCCATCGAGTTGGCCGCAGACTACCCCCGGTTGCAGCAGGAACTCGCCACGAAGAAGCAGCAGGTACTCACACAAGCTAGGGCGCAGGGATGGCAGCCATAGCTTCCGCCGGTCCGGGAGCGGAGACTTCCTGCAATCCCGGCGCGAAATCCGTTGCCCAGGACGTGGTGTCCGTTCGCCAATGCAGCGTTGATCGGTGCCATCGTGTCGGGCGGATGGTACAATCGAGAACTCCGGAGCCGAATCAGGATGGTTGAAGAGAATCAGGAGTTACAGCCGCCCGCGCACGACAGGGCGTGGCCGCTCTATGGCGCCGCGTTTGCCACGGGGCTGAGTCTGAGCATCGCGTGGACGGCTCTGCCCTTTGTGCTCAACGCCATCGGGGGCACGGCCGCCCACGTCGGCTACGCCCCCGCGACCAACAGCCTGGCCTACATGGCGGCGCTGCTGGTCACCGGGGCGCTGCTCGGGCATCTGGACGTGAAGCGCGCCACCCGCGTGGCCATGGTCGTGGCGATTGTCGCCGCGTCGTTGATGGCTCTTGGGGTCCTGGGTGCGTTGCTCTTGCCCGCCGTCCATTACCGGATATGGGTTTGGACGATCATTGCTGCCGGAGGGCTGGGCGGCATGGCCATGGCGTTGCATTGGCCTTTCCTCATGAGCTGGGTCTCCGGCCGTTACGAAGGCGTGGAGCTCAATCGTCGTTTCGGGCGGTACAACGGTTCCTGGTCGGGCGGCGGACTGGTGGGGCCGCTGATCGGGGCGTGGCTCGTCGAGATCGGTCCGGTCTGGCCGATGCTCGCTGCCGTACTGTGCCTGGTCGTTTCCTTTCTCCTGTTGGGCCTGGGACGCAACGGCACGGGACGGGCCCAAAGCCCGGCCCAGGCGACGGACACCGCGGAAGTGCCGAACAACGCGCGGATGCTTGCCGACTATCGATGGATGTCGAGGATCGCGCTGTTCTGTGCCTGGGCGTCATTCGCGATCGCGCGATCGCAGTTCGCCTTGCTGTTCATAGAGCTGGGCTACTCCGAATCTCAGTTTGGCCTGTATCTGACGACGATCGCCTTGTGCAACTTCATGGCCCTGACGGCCGGCGGGCGGTGGGCCTTCTGGCACTTCAAGGCCGGCCTGCTGATTGGGGCTCAGGGCATGATCCTGGTCGCGATGCTGATGATTATCTACGGCCGGACGGTAGGCGTCTTTCTGGTCTCGGCCGTTGTGCTCGGCGTGGCGTTCGGATTCGCCTACAGCTCGCACCTGTTCTACGGAGCTTCCACGAGCCGGAAACGGTCGGGGCGGATGGCCATTCACGAGATGGTGATCTCCGTGGGTATCACCGTGGGGGCGGGAGCGGGCGGCTATTTAGCCAAGAACGTCGGCCTGTACGCTCCTTATTGGTTTGCCGTCAGCCTCGTTGCTCTTGGCATGATGGTCCAGATCCTGATCCATACGGCTTCGCGGGCGACGCTCGCCTTACACCGGGCGGGCGATGCCTCGAACGGTCCGGGCGCAGCGGACTGACGGCGCGAGCGCTCTGCGAAGGAAAAAAATCTTGCCCAATCGCGGAACAGCTTCTTTACAAAGGTCATCTTTGATGGTAGAATAACCGCCATGAGATACGAAGGCGGGCAAATTGGCCTATTATAACCTGTTACGCTATCATATTTCATAAGCCGTCCTTTCATATCCGCCCACCTTCGCGAGCAAGGTGTTCTTCTGCCAACTCGGAATGCTGCGCTTCCGGCGTAGCGACCGGCGAGGGCGCACAATGCGCGGATTGACCTTCGTTTGGTTCGCCACGGCCGCCTGACGGCGCCGGAAGCGCATGCTATGCGCGCCGCCCGGTAGGGCTGCGCGCCCGGGCCGGCATCGCATTCATACTCATACCGGTCATCGTGAAAGGAGCGGAAAATGGAGATGAGAGGAAGACGCGGGGTAGTGGCAGTGGCCTGTGCCCTGATGGCAGGCCTTTCTGCCATCGCACAGGCGAAAGTCATCTACGTCGATGATGACGCCGAGGTGCCTGGCGATGGCTCTTCGTGGGCGACCGCCTTCACCTGGCTGCAGCACGCATTGGCGGTCGCCGAAGCGGGGGATGAAATCCACGTGGCGCAGGGATTCTACCGGCCCGACCTGGGGGCGCATCCTGAATCGCCGCCGAGACGTCCCCCCAGCGACGGTCTGGCCGTCCACATCGATTGGTTGTCGCCGTACGCGGTCTTCCAACTCAAGAACGGCGTGGCGCTCAGGGGTGGCTTCGCCGGGATTGCCGCCGACGATCCGAATGTGCGCGATGAGCGGCGGTATCAGACCATTCTAAGCGGCGATCTGAATGGTAACGACCAGGAGATCCTCCATCTGTGGGGGAATCCCCTCTGGGAGTTCCTCCGGGCGGACAACAGCCTGCACGTGGTTGAGAGCACCGGCACGGATTCGACCGCCGTGCTGGAGGGCTTCGTCATTGAGTCGGCCGTCGAGTCAGGCCTTTTGAATCTCGCCGGCAGCCCGGGCATCGCGAACTGCATCTTCAGGAACAACTCGGCTCGCTATGCCGATGGCGGTGGGCTCCGCTGTGAAGGAGGACCCTTGACCCTCTCCAACTGTGTGTTTGAGAGGAATCTCAGTGGGCGCGGCGGCGCCGTCTACGCCGCGGGAACTGATCTGACATTGGCGGACTGTCATTTCGTTCGCAACTGGGCCGGCCTGCTAGGTGGGGCCATCTGCTGCATCGACACCGATCTCGCATTCAGCCGCTGTACTTTTGAACTGAACGGAGCTCACGAGGGCGGGGCCATCCATCAGACCAGAGGCGCGCTGACGTTGGTGGAATGCACCCTCGAGGCCAATGTGGCGGAAAGAAGTGGCGGGGCTGTGACCTTCGCGGCCGAGAAGGTCGCCATGACACGATGTCTGTTCGTGGGCAACCGGGCGACCGGTTGGGCCGGCGTCTCGGAGACCGGTTCGGGCGGCGCCCTGAAGAATGAGGGAACACCCTTGACGCTCGATGAATGCACGTTCAGCGGCAATGCGGCGGTCGAGGGCGGGGCAGTCTACACGCTGCGATTGACGGAGCCGCGCATGGCAGCAGGCCCCCGTACGACCATGACACACTGCCTCCTCACCGGCAACCGCGCCCAGCGTGCAGGCGGAGCTCTCTACAGCGATCATGTGGAGTTCACGATGCTCGGCTGCACGTTCGCGGGCAACTGGGCCCCAACCGCCGGTACGCTCGCCTGGCCGGGTCCCACGTATGGGACCACCGTCTGGCAACTCTGTTTGGATCATTGCATTGCATGGGATGGCGGAGAGTCGATCGAGCCGTCACGTCGTACGCAGCCCCACGTTGGGCCGTGGGAGGAGCCGGAGGTCGTCATCAGATACAGCAACGTGCAGGGCGGCTGGCCGGGCGAAGGCAATATCGACGCCGATCCATGCTTCGCCGCGCCGGGATACTGGGTGAACGCCGCGGACCTGACCACGATTGTGGACCCCAGTCACCCCAATGGTCTTTACATTGACGGCGACTATCATCTCAAGAGCCAGGCCGGACGCTGGGAGTCGGTCGCGGAAAGCTGGGTGCTGGATGAGGTCACCAGCCCCTGCATCGACGCGGGTGATCCGAATAGTCCCGTCGGCGATGAGCCGCTCCCGAATGGTGGAATCATCAACATGGGCGCCTACGGCGGCACGGCCAAAGCGAGCAAGTCCCTACCGTGATATGCCGTGAGGTGGACGTACGTTTCCCATGGGGGGCGGCGACGTCTTAGCCGGTGAGGATCTCGATGTTCTTCATGGAGCCGAGGCGGCCTTCGGCGCCGGTCAGGTAGTGGATCCAGGCGGGGTCGTGGCCGAGCAGCTCGCTGCCGACGGCGTCGACGGCGACGGGGTCGAAGCCGGCCAGGATCAGGTTGACCGGTTTCTTGCGGCCCGAGAGATGGTTGCCGGTCAGGGCGATGGAGGCGTCCACGACCGAAAGACCGGGACTCTTGTACAGGCATACGTCCACGACCGAGTCGTCGGTCGAGGGCCAGTGTAGCTTTCCCTTGTTCCACCCGCCGGCGTAGTGCTTGGCCGGGGCCAGGCCGAACATGTTCTTCATCGAGATCGTCGTCTTCGTGAAGCTGTGGTCCTTGAGGACGGGCACCGAGATGATGAACGCGTCCTGCGCGATCCTGGGCAGATGGAACGTCTTGAGGTGCAGGGCGTTGGGGTTCGCGAGCTCGACGGTCTCGGCGGCGTTGAAATCGACGAGTTCAATGCCGAGCCGCTTCGCAAGCTCGATGTAGCCGAGTGCGGCGTACACGTCGTGGGTGCGTCCGCTGCCGGAACCTTCGGCGATGATGATCCGGGCTTTCGTGCGGGCCCGGCAATACTCATACACGGCCTCGACGGCGCGCACGCTCGTTGTCACCGGCGGCGGGGAGGAGTTGATCAGGTTCGGTTTGAGGATTATCAGACCGTCCTGCGGCAGCTTCGCGCCGGCCCCGATCAGATCAAGCGCCTTCGGAATGCTGCTGCCGTAGTCCACGAACTGCACCTTGGCGACTCGGCTCATGACTCCTCACACGGTCAAGATTTTTCGCTCGCAGAGGCGGGTCCGTCGGAACAATTCCCGGCCTCATGACGTAGCAATAATTTGGCCCGCTGCGACGCTCTCGCTGTCGCGGCCCTACGACGCTGACACGGAACAGAAATAATCGGGACAGGGGTCTTGACTGTCAAGCGGTTTTCCGTAAAGTTACACTGTTTTACTCAGAGGGGAGAATTCGAGGTACTGAGGCGTTGTTTTGGAGATGGTTATGATTGAGGTCAAAGAGCTTCGGCGTAGCTTCGGGCCGGTGGTTGCTGTTGACGGGATTTCCTTTGACGTGGGAAAGGGCCAGGTCTTGGGGCTTCTGGGCCCCAACGGAGCGGGCAAGACCACCGCGATGCGCATGCTGACGTGCTTCATCCGGCCCGACAGCGGCACGGCCAGCGTGTGCGGGCACGACATTCTCAAGGACCCGGTCGGTGTCCGGCGATCGGTCGGCTATCTGGCGGAGAACTCGCCGGCCTACCCGGAAATGACGGTGGGAGGGTTCCTCAATTTCATCTGCGACGTCCGTCAGATCACCGGAAAGGACCGCAAGAAGGTCCTCGACCGCATCGTGCCGATGTGCGCCATCGATTCGGTCTATCACCAGATGATTGAGACGCTCTCCAAGGGGTACAAGCGGCGCGTCGGCCTGGCGCAGGCGCTGATCCACGACCCCGACGTGCTGATTCTCGACGAGCCGACCGACGGCCTCGACCCCAACCAGAAGCATGATGTGCGTGACCTCATTACCAGCATGGGCAAGGACAAGTGCATCATCATCTCGACGCACATTCTCGAGGAGGTCGAGGCCATCTGTTCCAGAGCGATCATCATCGCCCGCGGCAAGATCCTGGCCGACTCGACCCCGAAGGAGTTGAAGGAGAAGCATCACGCGAGTCTGGACGAGGTCTTCCGCAAGATCACCAAGATGAAGAAGAGCGCATAGCATTGATCAATGATGAGTGATGATTGATGATTGAGAATGCTTGGTCGAACGTGGATTTGAATAATCAATCATCATTCATCCATCATCAATCGTTTTGAGGAGTGCCCCATGAATAGCTTTTGGGCGGTGTACAAGAGGGAGTTGAAGAGCTACTTCGCGACGCCTCTCGCCTACGTTTTCCTGGTCATCTTCCTGTTCTTCGCGGGCTACATGACCTTCAACAGGCAAGGCTTCTACGAGGCCCGGCAGGCGGACATGCAGGCGTTCTTCGTGAATCTCCCGCTGCTGTTCATCTTCATGGTGCCGGCGACGGCGATGCGGCTGTGGGCGGAAGAGCGCAAGGTCGGCTCGATCGAGCTGCTGTTCACGCTGCCGATCACGATCCCGCAGGCGGTCATCGGCAAGTTCCTGGCCGCCTGGACGTTCCTCGGAATCGCTCTGGCCCTGACCTTTCCCATGGTGCTCACCGTCGCGTATCTGGGCGATCCCGACGGGGGCCTGATTGCGACGGGCTACCTGGCCAGTCTTCTGATGGCGGGCGGGTTCCTGGCGATCGGGTCGTTCTTCTCGGCGGTGAGCAAGAACCAGGTGATCGCGTTCGTACTGTCCGTGGTGGCCTGCGGCGTTCTGGTGTACGCCGGGATGCCCACGACGCTGAATTACCTCTCGACGTTTCTGCCGGCCGGCCTCGTGGCCGCGGTGGAAGGCATGAGCTTCCAGGCCCACTTCGAGTCGCTGCAGCGGGGCATCGTGCAGCTCAGGGACCTCGCGTACTTTGTCATACTGATCGTCGGCTGGGTCGCCGCCTGCACGATCATTCTCGATGAAAGGAGGGCCAGCTAATGAACCGGACCCTACGAGCCATCCTCGGCACGATCCTTGTCCTGATCATCGCGTTCAGCGCGATCAGCGTCTTCCAGAACCTGGGTACGCGTCTGAAGCTGGATGTCACCGACGAGGGGCTCTATACGCTCTCCGACGGGACCCGGGCCATCCTGGGCAAGCTCAATCAGCCGATCAAGGCGAAGCTGTACTACGCCAAGACCGCGGCACTGAAGGCGCCGGACCAGATTCGCTATTTCAACAACTACTACGAGTTTGTGAAGGCCCTGCTGGAGGAGTACGTTGCGGTCTCGAAGGGCATGGTCGAGCTGGAGATCATCGATCCTCGCCCGTTCTCAGAGGACGAGGAACAGGCGATGCGCAACGGCCTGCAGCGTTTCCCCATTACGCAGGAAGAGAGCTTTTTCTTCGGCCTGGTCGTTCAAACGCAGTTCGGCGTCGAGAAGGTCATCCCCTTCTTCTCGCCCGATCGGCATAACTTCGTGGAGTACGACATCAGCTATCTGATCGATACGGCGCTGACGAGGCAGAAGAAGAAGATCGGGGTCATGAGCTCGCTGCCGGTGATGGGGCAGGATACGAGCGACTACATGGCCCAGATGATGCGGATGCAGGGGCAGCAGCCGCAGCCGCCGTGGACGTTCGTCGAGCAGCTCAGGAACAAGTACGAGGTGACCACGGTTCCCACGGACGCGAACGATATCAACGACGTGGACATTCTGATCGTCGTTCACCCGAAGGACCTGCCCGAAAAGACGCAGTTCCTCATCGACCAGTATGTCCTCAACGGCGGGCGTACGATCGTTCTGGTCGACCCACACTGCATGGCGGATCGCCCGCAGCGAAACCCCATGCAGATGACGCAGCAGGACCAGAGCTCGAACCTGGAGCGGTTGCTGCGGACGTGGGGTCTGGAGATGCCGGCCAATACGTTCGCCGGCGACCGGGCCCTGGCGGTCGAGGCGGCCGTCAGCCGCAATCAACGGGCCGAGAAAATCATCGGCTATCTGCTGCTGACGCCGAAGTGCTTCAATGACGACAGCGTCATCACCACGGAACTCAACCAGGTTCGGGTGCTCTTCGCCGGCGTCCTTCAGGAGGTCGATTGGCAGGCCGGCGCGGCCCAACCGGCGGATGCCAATCAGCCGGAGGACAAGAAAGATGCGAAGTCGCCTCAGATCCAGCGGACGCCCCTGCTCATGACCACGAATCGCGGCAATGAATGGAAGGTGAGCAACGCGTTCGAGATCATGTTCCCCGATCCGGCCAAGCTCATGAACAACTTTGTCGACGGGACGGCGCCCGTCAACATGGGCTACCTCGTGTCCGGGCGCTTCAAGAGCAGCTTCCCCGAGGGGATCGAGGTCGAGATCGAAGAAACGGACCCGAACGATCCCAACGAGACCATCACGGTGAAGAAGCATCTGACCGGCCTGACCGAGGCGGCCGAGGACTGCGCCGTCGTGGTCTTTTCCGACGTGGATTTCATCAGCGACCAGATGGCGTACTCCCCCACGTTCTTCGGCGCCAAGGCGGTCGTCGGCGACAACAGCGCGCTGCTGATGAACACGATCGAGGAGTTGAGCGGCTCGGGCGATCTCATCTCGATCCGGTCGCGCGGCAATTTCAAGCGCCCGTTCGTCGTGGTGGATGAGATCGAGCAGGAGGCCGAGAAGGAGACGGCCGACGAGATCGCGCTGGTCAACGCCCAGATCGAAGGGTTCAACGCCGAGCTGCAAAACCTCGTCGCCTCGGCCAAAGAGAAGGACCAGCAGGAGCTTCTGGGCAGCACCGTTGTTGAGAAGAAACGGGAGCTGGAGGCGAACATCCGCAAGGCCGAGCGGCAGTTGCGGGAGATCAAGGCGAAGCGCCGCGAGCGGACCGACCAGCTCGGCAACAAGCTGGAGATGCTCAATATGGCGGCCATTCCCAGCGTTATCATGGTGGTCGCCGTTGTGTTGGGCATTTGGCGCGGCGCCCGCAGGCGCCACTACATCAGTCACGCGAGCGATGCGTGACATTGATAATGATATCGGCAATGAAGGGATATCATCGATGAGCAATCGAACGCTTGGCGTATTGGCGGCAGTAGCCGCGGCGATGGTTCTTTGGGCGGTCGTGCAGGCGCGCCTTTCGACGGGCGGGAGGCCGGAGCCGTCGGGCCCCAGCTATCTCATTCAGGGTCTGGACCCGGCCGGGATCGCGAGCATCACGGTGGGCGAGGGCGACGACGCCGTCAAGATCAAGCGTCAGGGCAATCAGTTCGTCGTCGAGAACGAGGGGAACTATCCGGCCGATACGAAGCAGATCAACGATTTGATCACGCAGTCCCTCGACATCAAGACCTCCGATCTCTATACCGACAAGGCGAAGAACCACGCGGATCTGGAGGTGACCGAGGACAAGGCCCGCCACGTCGTGAAGTTCTTCAAGGCCGACGGGACGCTGTTGACCGGCGTCGTGGTCGGCAAGTCGCGGGAGACGGGGCAGGGCATGTACGTCCGGTTGGCGTCCGGGGACGAAGTGTACCTGGCCGATCAGGTCCCTTCTTTCCGCAGCCGGGCCCTCGACTACGTCAACCAGGAAATCGTTGCGGCCAAGCGCGAGGATGTGAACACGGTGACGGTCAGCACGCCGGAGGGGGCGTATACCTTGCGGTCTGAAGGCGACGGAGAGAACGTCGTCATGGAGAACATGCCGGCGGACAAGAAACTCAAAGCCAGCGATGCCAAGAGCGTGCTCACCGCGCTGGCGAGCCTGCGGTTTGATGATGTGAACAGCCCCGCGGAGGTCACGGGCCTGACGTTCGATCATGAGTACGTGGCGCGATTGGACAACACCACGGAATACCGGCTCAAGCTGGCCAAGCAGGGCGATAAGACGTACCTGCTGGCGGAGGCCTCCTATCCCGATCAGACGCAGGTCACGATCAATCCGAACCAGCCTGATTCAGAGGAAGAGCTCAAGAAGAAGGAAGCCAAACTCCTTGCACAGAAGCACGTCAAGGAGTTCGCGCTGCGGCACAAGAACTGGATCTACCAGATTCCCGACTGGAAGGCGAAGTACCTGATGAAGAAGCAGTCGGAGCTGCTGGAAGAGGAGGAGCCGGCCGAAGAGGCGGCCGAAGCGACTGAGCCGGCGCCCAATATCGTCCCCGCCGTTGTTCCTGAGCTGACGGTCGAGCCGAACGAGCCGACCACGGATGTGCAGCCCCAAGCTGCACCCGAAGAGCCCGACGAGAAGCCGGTGGAACCCAATCAGCCGGCCGACCCGAATGCGGCCGGCGCCGACGGGTAGACGAATTGCTTGGATCGCGCAGGACGGGCTCTATGAAGATTGATCGCTTGATTCTCGGGGAGTTTCAGACCAACTGTTACGTGGTCCGTCGGGATGAATCGGCCACGGATTGTCTGATCGTCGATGCCGGGCTCGACGCCGGCGACCTCATCCGGTTCATCAAACAGCACGAGCTTCATCCGGTCGCGGTGGTCCTCACGCACGGTCATGCCGACCATATCGTCGGCCTGGCGGCTCTGCGTCAGTCCTTTCCAGAGGTCACGACCTACATCCATAAGCTCGATGCCGACATGCTGGCGGACCCGGAGGCGAATCTCTCGGCCTTCGCCGGCCTGGCGTTCACGGCCGAACCTGCGGATGTCCTCCTGGAGGAGGGGGACACGGTCGAGCAGGCCGGTGTCGTGCTGGAGGTCCTGCATACGCCCGGCCATACGCCCGGCGGGATAAGCCTCTATGCTCCGTCGGAGAATGCGATCTTCGTAGGGGATACGCTCTTTGCCGATTCCGTCGGGCGGACCGACTTCCCCGGCGGCGATATGGAGCAGTTGATCGGGAGCATTCGCAACAAGCTTCTGACCCTGCCGGAGGCTACGGTCGTCTATCCGGGGCACGGCATGAGAACGACGATCGGCCGCGAGAAGAGAGCGAATCCGTTTCTTCAGTAGGGCAACTCGACGCCGCACCAGTTGCGAGACATATCGTCTTCGATATCGACCTCACGGCATTTTTCGATGCGGCGCCACTGCTCGCCGAATCGTAGCACGCCTCTATCTTCACTTCGGAAACGACTCACGGTATATGCCCAAGACGTGAGCTGTGCAGAGAGCGGTCTCGTAGACTCGCACATCGTCGATGATGCCGTTGAAGTGGC
>CBFDBY010000066.1:0-34252 GCA_965603165.1 uncultured Phycisphaerae bacterium | reverse complement strand
CGACCTCGTCGGCCCGGGCGGCGAAACGTGCGGCCGGGCGGTTGTTTTCCGGGTGCGCCGGGTCCCAGTCGGGAGCGGCAGGGTTCACATACAGGACCCCGCCGTCGAAGAAGTGGCGCTGGACGCGGTCGCCGAACAAGGTGCGAAACTGGGCGTTGTCGCGCAGGGCCGCGTACGGACGCGCCACGGCGTTGTTGACCGAGGTGCGGTTGGTGTTCAGGCTGGAAAGCGCCGTCTCCGTATCCCACGGATAGAACTGGAAGCCGTCCCCGTCGTTGCGGTCCCGCCCGACCCACCAGTTGCGTCCGGGCCAGTCGCCGTTGCCGACGTAGAAGTTCAGGATCATGTAATCGATCATGTTCTGCACGTCGAGCAGGTCTTCGTAGGCCGGGTTGCGCGTGCCGTTCGGATCGTTGCCCTGAATCTGCTGATACAGCTCGGTGCTGGACGTGTCCCCGGCCACGAGGGCCAGCAGCCGATTCCACGCGTCGTAGTTGCCGTCCGGGGCCGAGTCCTGGTTGATGGCGTCCCAGGTGTCCTTGTCGCCCCCGCGATAGGAGGCGGAGAAGGCCGCGTCCGGACGCTCCACGGGATTGTATAAGCCCCAGTAGAAGCCGTTGATATAGAGATGAACAAACGTGCTGTGCGAGGCCAGGTTGCCCATGGCGCGGACCGTGTCCATGGCGAAGGCATCGCGCACGTAGAGGGCGTTGCCGCCGCCGTAGGGCCAGGCATCGTTGCTGTTGGCGCGGAGGATGAAATTGTCGAATTCATCGGTCGCGTCGGGCCCGAAGAGGGGATAGTCGAGCTTGGAGGCGCCGTACTCTTCGCGAAAGACCATCCGGAAGGATTTCTTCAGCGTCAGGTCGAAGCGTCGAAACGCTCCGCCCTGGATACGAATGCCGGCGTTCTCCTGGAATCCTTCGTGGCCGTCGGGATAGATCAATTCCAGCGAGGCCGGCCGTTCCCAGTTGCCGCCGCGATTCGTCGGGTTCGAATAGATGCCCTGCGACCCGAACATATCGTCGATGTCCATGACGATCGACATGGAGGGCAAGGACCGCAGGTCCTCCTCGATCGTGGCGGCGTATTTGCCGCCGAAGCTGTCCTGGCCGCCGGAACCGGCCACGCGCGGATCCAGCCCGTAATCGGCCGACTGGCCGTTCCAGTTAGGCGGAAAGCCGGCCGCGAGCGTCGCCGAGGCGTCCTGTGTGATGATGTCGTCCAGGAACAGATACGTATGCGTCGCGACGCGTGACGGCCGCCAGCCCTCCAGAAAAGCGGCCGCACGCAGCACCGTCGTCCGGCTGATGGGGATGGGGCCAACGCATTCACTCCCGGTCGTCATCGTCGGGGCACTGCCGTCCAGGGTGTATCGAACGATCGCGCCGGCCGTGGGACATGTCACCGTTACCGCAAACGGTTCCTCATGGAATCCACGCTCTCGGTCAAACACAGGATCGGATACCAGGCCAAGGGTGACGTCTCCATTCACACGGCCCGGCGTGGAAGACTCGAAATAACCGGTCTGGCCCACGATCACCTGTGTGTTCTCAAGCTGAGGACGGATCAGAAAATCCAGGCTGCCGGCCCAATCATTCAGGCCTTGAACCGCCAGAACGTTGACGCCCGGCTGAATCAGGTGGGCATAGTCACTGAGACCGAACCGCTCCGAGATCATAGCGGCGTCGTGGGGCCGGTCGCTGACTGCCACGGAATCGAAGGCAAGCACGTCCGGGGCATTGGCACGAGCGACCTCCACGCCATTCAGAAAGGCGGCAAACCCGTCATCGTAATAGACGTGCAGAGCCAGCCAATCCAGCGGCTGCGCCTGCTCGACGGTGAACGGAATCCGCAGATAGACCGACGTGTTACGGAAGAACATCTCTGTCCCGACGTCGGTGCTTATGAAATCCGAAAATGTGGTCGCGGGACCGAGAGCGCCGAGAAACTCCACCTCTGCGATCTGCACGGCGACCGCGGCATTGGCATTCCGCACCGTCGGGAACAGGAGTTGGTACTGCGTATAGGCTCGAACGTTGGCAAAAGCGACCTCCACCGGGAAGAATCGCGACGGGAAATTGGGCACGCTCCCGGCGGCAATTTCCACAAACGTGTGCCCGTCGTTCGATCCCAACAGCAGAAAGCTCGTCGGATCTCTCTCGGGCGCATCGTTGGCCGAGGTAAGACGCAGGCCGGTAACGACGGAGGGGCCGGCCGCCGGTGTGACGGTGAACCCGGCGTTCAGCTTGTCGAAGTTCAGGTATTTCGTCGATGGGTTGTCATCAATGGCCTTGTCGACTTCTTCATTTGTGGGCGAGTTGTACGACGTCGGCTCGATCGTGTCGCCCGGCCGGGTGACGTCCCCCAGCACAATCTCAGGCGGCGGCATGCGGTCGTATCCGATCCCCATGTCGGCCTGCGTCCACGTCGAGTCATCGAAGCCGGGCGCGATCCAGCTCATACCGAGCTGGTCGTCCGCCGGCAGGAACATACGAGCCGACTCGTCGCCGGATACCAGTTGCATCGTCTCCGTTGCCATCGAAGCTCCATACGAGACGTCACTGATCTGCCGGGGGTATTCCGGAAAGAACTCCGTGGCCACGGCCACTCCGTCGGGGCGCACCAAGGCCAGGTATTCGCCGTCGCGGTTGAGCTTGAAGTTCGCGTGCAGCTCACTGCCGGCGGACCTGCGGTCCTTGCCCGAAGCGAACACCAGCAGGAAACTCTGGCCGCCAATGACGACGTCGGGGAACTGCCATTGCGTCAGGTCCTGTGCGTTGCCGGTGAGATACCAGCCGCCGATTGAGGCCGGCTCCCGATCCGCGTTGTAGATCTCGATCCAATCGCTGAAGTCGCCATCCTCATCGCGCAGAGTCGCGTTGTTTGCCGCCATGAACTCGGCGATGACCAGTCCATCCGCCGCCAGGACCACCTCGGATGCGATAAGGAGAGCTGAAAATGCTGCCAACAACAGGTGCCGCCTCAGGGCGCGACCGGGTGTCTTCATCAAACCACTCCAACGGTACGCTCACGCCGGGAATGCTCCCAAGACCGGGAGCCTCCAACACCTGATACCCAGCCAAAGCACAACAAGTACTCCGCGGTTTCGTCCTCAGGGTGCGAGCTACGGACTCTTCTTAGCGTATGCACGTGACACCTACCACTATACACTCTTCGCTGCGTGATGTCAATGGAGGCGCAGGCATGGAAGACGGCAGTACGCACCGCTTTTCGTCGCCGCCACTAACTGGCAGCTACCGCATGTCGATTGAAGGAAAACTCGACTTTCGCCTTTGCGGACCGGCCGCCGATCTCCAGCACGGGGTAGGCAAGGAAATTGATGGGACCGGAAACAGGGCCGGGCTCAACGACGAGGTCCCGACCCCGGCTGAGCTCGACGCGGTTGGCCGGATGGTGCCCGAAGTAGTAGGTCGCCAGGCTGGAACACTTGTCCGCCTCGCTGATGTCGATCGGCCACCATTTGCCGTCGGTGTGGAACTCCGCCCAGCAGTGATAGCCGTCGATCCCGCCCGCATTGCGTTCCGAGGGGATGGCTGCGCCGATGGCGAAGCGAGCGGGGATACCCACGGCCCTGGCCAACGCGATGAAGTAGGAGTGGAAGTCCGTGCAGTTGCCTTTGCGCGAGTCGCATGCATAGACTGCGTCGCCTTGGCCCCAGCCGGCACCGAA
This sequence comes from uncultured Phycisphaerae bacterium, assembly GCA_965603165.1. Classification (GTDB taxonomy): domain Bacteria; phylum Planctomycetota; class Phycisphaerae; order Sedimentisphaerales; family Anaerobacaceae; genus PLanc-01. Next base: position 30,559 of record CBFDBY010000066.1, on the reverse strand, counting down.
TTTCGCGTAGCGCATGCGCTCGATGACGTGATCGTACAGGGCCCGCGCATGCACGAGTTCGCCGGTCTTGCCCGCCACGACTTTCTCGGCAATGTTGCTAAAGGTCTCGTTGTCCGGCACGAGGCTCTCCGGCTCAAGGTATCGCTCAAGGTCCGACGTATCCGCGTCATGGACGCCTTTCTCAACGCGCTGTACGTGCGAGCGAATCATGATCGTCTTGCCACTGTCTTCGGGGCCGAGCGTCAGGAAGAGCACGCGGTTCCCATGCTTCTGCTCCCGCAGGATTTCCTGCCGCCCCGGCGCGTCGATGGACTTCACCTCGACCGTCTGGAATTCGTCCGTGGTCGGCAGAGGAATCCACATGCGGGCTGCCTCGGTCATCTCCGGCAGGGTCGCGCGGTACAGAAACTCGAACTCATCGCGGCCGCTGATAACGCCGAGCAGTTCCGGTGGCGCGTTTTCCGCAGGCGCGCGCTCCCACGTCTTATCGCGCTTCTGCTTCCACACGTACAGCGGCTGGCCGTTCACTTTGTGGACCGTGGTTTCCGTGACGACCATGGCGCCCGGATCGCCGGCCAGGAAGAAATCGACGTCGTACACATCTCCATCGGTGCTGGCCAAATCCACGCAGGCAAAATGGCGGCGCGGCCCCAGGTTCGCCAGGTACTCGGTGTGGACGCGGACCAGCTTCAGCCGGAGTTCTCCCTCGTCGAAGGGAAGTCGGAAATAGCCCGCACCCAGGCGCGTTTGTTCCTCGATGTGCTTTTCGATGCCGCTCTGGATATCCGCTGTGACGACGCCGGGTGAAAAGCCGGAAGAGGCTTGCTGCGCGTTCCTCGTCGTGACGTATGCCACCAGTACAGCAAGAATAGCAAGAACCGCCACCGCGGCGAGTACTGTCCTTCGCCCGTTCATAGCAGACCTTTCGTTCCGAATCCGGAGGCTGGAGTCGGGAGCTTGAACACTACTGCGGATGTTCTGATGTCGGGTGCTCCCCGGCCGGATGCTCGCTGGACGCATCGTCTCCGGCCGGATGTTCATCCGACGCATCCTCCCCCGACGGATGTTCGCTGGTTGGAGGCTCCTCGGGCGGTTCCTCTGCCCCATTGCCCCCACAACCCGCCAGACCGAACGAAATCACCGCCACACTCAGCACCAATAGAAGGACCTTCTTGATCTTCTTCATCTTTGCCGATTCTCCTTTCGTTCTTGTGGTCTGCGACCTCAATATCGTCGCCTGTGGCCCGCAACCAGGCTTCCCCATCCCAGGCAACGATCGATGTGATCGCCAGTTTCGTCCGCGACTACACCAACAGGGACATCGTTGCCATCAGGGAAATCCTGATTGCGGCGATCGATATTACGCATGCCTTTGCATACGATGTCTCTGTTGGTACGCCGGCGCCCCGTCAGGGTTCAATTGGATCGGCCGCTTCCTCGTCGGTGTCGAATCCGGGTCGGTGGAAGGCTCGGGCGTTGGGGAAAGCCGTTTCGACCTGCCGCAACAGGCGTTTGAGCGTGCCCAGCGCGAAGATCGCGTCCTCGTGGTCGCCGAAGCGACGCAGTACGGTCGCCCAGGCCGCGATGGAGCGCTCGATCCCGATGATGGCGACCTTGGCCGAGCCGTCGGCATCTTCCTGGAAACAGTCCAGTTCCTCAATGTCGGCGCGGATGGCCCCGCCGGCCGCCCGGCAGAGCTTGACCAGGATCTGGGGCTGGTACCAGCGAATCACTTCGAGGCAGTCACGAAGGGCCGCCGTGTCGTCGGCGGAAATGTCGGTTCGGGCAGAGGACCCGGGCCCGTTGCTCGTCTCGTCGACAAGTCCCTCATTCAGTGCGAACCAGTTCTCGACGGTATCGATGTACCGCCTGGCGGTCCGGCTATAGGGCTGCGCCCTGGCCGTTTCGTGCACCTGCTCCTCTCGTTCGAGGAACTCGTCGAAATCCTCCTCGTCGAAGTCGAAATCCATCTCGTCGACCTGCTCCTCGATCATCTCCATCGTCGACTCGAAGGTCTGGTGCAGCTTGTCCCAGAACACCTCGTTCTTGATGTCCCGCGCGCGGGAGTCGCCGGCGGCTTCGGCCTGGCCCATCGCGTAGTTCAGGCAGCGCCCGGTGAACGCGCACCGCTCGCACCATCGGTCGCAGTAGTTATAGATGCCCGAGATAAACCTCGGGTCTTTCGCTAATTCGTCGAATCGATCTGCGTCCATCGTTCTGATTCTCCCGCGGGTCCGGCAATCCCAACCTCATCTTTTGGATTCCGGCGACAAGCATAGCATCGGAGCGAACGAAACGCCACCTGTTTTCAAAAACCTCGAATGGAAGAAGAGGAAATCGAAACGCCCGTCTCAGGGACGGGGTCCGCAGCGAGGTTGTCGAAATACAGAGCCAACATGTGCGCGAAGATCTACGGCACTCTTCTGTCTGTCACTACCACCAGCGAGGATTGGCATCGAGGAATTCGATGACGGCTTCATACTTGGGGGCTTCGGCGGGCGGTTGGCCGTGGTGCTCCATCAGACCCCAAGAGCCCCACTTGGAGTATGTGCCGGTGGAAGAGAAGATCGCGGCCAGCGTGCCGCCGTTGGTCTTCCAGCCGGAAAGGTAGTCGAGGTATAGGTCCTTCATGCGCGGATGGCGATTGGCGGCGTGGAAGAGGTTCATCAGCGGCTCGTTGTTCTCGGTGCCGCCGTGGCCGACGAGATGTTGGCCGGCCTCATATGCGACCAGGCGCAGGCCGCGAGCTGTCGCCGCGTTTGCCTGCTGGGCGATGGTCTTGTTGCCTTCGGCGATGTACTCGGCGCATTTGTCGAGCACCTGATCGACGGTCATTTGCGCCACTTCGTTCTGCGTCCGCGGATCGCCGAGCGCGTTGCCGAAGTAGGGGGCGATGCCGAGGCAGTCGGCCCTCTTGCAGGCCTGCTCGAAGTCCATCACCTGCTCGCTCGTCCAGGGATTGGCACTCTGGGCGGCCAGGACGCGGACCAGACGGTCGGCGCCTCCGAAGACGCTCTCCCAGATCCTGAAGATCTCGACGGATCGCTTGGAGCAATATCGCAACTGGGCCTGAAAATCGTTGTCACTGAGGCCGAGCTCTTTGCCTTTGTCCCGGCAATAGCGGGCCTGGGCGAAGATGCCGTTCCAGCATTCGTTCGAGTATTCGATGTAGATCTTCAGGTTGGGATCGAGCTCGGCCTTGACCATCTCGGCGAAGCTGCGGATGTAGTCGTCCGTTGCCAAGTGCGGCATGCAGAACCACGGGTCCGCGTCGAGCGTGTTGGACAGCTTGATGAGGTACTCGAGCGCGACGCCGGCTTCGTCGCCCTGGGTTTGCATCGCCGGCGTGGGGCGGTCGGACCAATCGACCTGCTCGGAATTGTTCGTTCGCTGCAAATCCATGAAGCGCAGCACCTTGAACTTCTCCCACCGTCTCAGGAACTCGGGGTGGAAAGGCTGGTCCTCATACGTATCCTCGAAGCCCGGCAGAATCATGCGGATGTTCCGGACGGGATCGCCCGGGTCCGTGGCCGTGATCCGCAGAGTCAGCAGGTTCTGGTCGGCCTTGACGTCCACGAGAATCCGGCCCGGCCCTTCGGAGACGACCTTCGTGCCGTAGGCGAATTCGATCTTGCCCCGCCCGTCATAGAGGCAGGTATAGACGCCGGCGGGATAGCCGAGCGTGGGCCGGCTCAGGACGATCGAGTCGGCGAAGTGACCGTCGCCGCGCAGCGAGCGAACCCAGCCGTCGTCGGTCAAGTCGAGCGGGCCGCCCTGCGCGTAGCTCTTGCCCGGGGCCTGGCTCTTGAGCGTCTGCGAGTGCCGGAACAAATCCACGAACACGATCTCGGAGGACCAATAGGTCACGCCGGCAAGGTTGATGCCCAGGGCCGACTGATCGTTCGCCGCGGCCTGCACAGACACGGTGCCGGCGGCAACCATCGCCATGATCCAAATCCGCAGCCCGTGTCGCTGTATCGTCTTGATTCTCATCGCCAATCCTTCCTACGTGATTTCGCCAAGCGCGGGATGCTACTATTTTGATGTATGTGTTGTTGGCCCATGCACCACGAGTTTTCCATCGGGTAACACTTCCATGCGGTCGATAAAGACCACCCGTTGTCTTCCTGTCTTGGAGGTGCGCCCGTGATAGACACACAGCATTTGTTTCCCATCGGGGGAAAGGGTAACCGAGTTGTGCCCGGTGCCTGTCACGATCCCTCCCTGTTCCACATTCTTCTGCAGAACGGGGTTGTTGGCTGCTTTCTGGAAAGGCCCCAGCGGTGATTCTGAAGTCGCATACCCGACGGCATAATTCTCGCCGCCAAAGAAGTTGGCCGAATACATCATATAGTACTTGCCATGACTTCTGAAAATGTATGAACCCTCGGTCCAGCGCCGGTTCACTTCACCTGATGTGACAGACCGGCTCTCCCATTCCGCTTGCCGATCGCTCATCAAGACGGGCGGCCGCAATAACAGCTTGGGCTCGCCGATAACGCCGGAGAAATCGGCTTTCATTTCCACTCCATATACCCAACTCTCCTCGATTTCCTTGAACAGGCCTTTCTTGCGAGCCCAGACAGCCACTTCACTCTCCACCGGATTCTTGTAACAACAACGGGAATAATACAGGAACACCTTGCCATTCTCAAAGAGAAGGTTCCCATCAATAATCGGATAACCCGGGTCAAAAATTGGCCGGTTGTACAATGGGGTGTACGGGCCAGTCGGAACGTCGGAAACGGCCACACCGATCCGGAAGTTCTCCCGTTCGTTGGTGGGGTTCTCGCGCCAGTCGGCGCTATAAAGTAAGAAGTACTTCCCCCGGTGCTCGTATAGCTCAGGCGCCCAGAAATTGGCGATATCCCAGGATGTACTGGTATTGCCCTGATAAATACGGCCTTCATCCTTCCACGCTTTCAGGTCGGTGGAAGAGTACATCTTGAAGCCATCTTTCGCCCCGCCGGTTCCGACCATATAGTACCTATTGTCGGAGGCCTTCAGAATGTAAGGATCACCGAACTCGACCGGGATGGGATTTTCGAATGTTAACGGCTCTGCCTGGCTTCCATCCACAAAGAACAAGAGGAAGAACAGTAGTAGCCGACATTTCCCATATGCGCTCATAACCAGTACTCCTGCACGCCACACTTTTCACAATAGCACATAAGGCGGTTCAATTTCAATGCTTCCGGCCGGCTACCCGGCCAACGAACACGGTTACTTTGTCACGGACTACCTGGGAAATTCGGGTTCATTGAGACAATTCTGCATTGAATTCGTAAGTCCCCGACTCGACCTCGTACACCGTCCAGCGCTCTTCGCTGCGGAGGAAACGGACGCCGTCGGCCCCTTCGGCGACGGTCTTCGTCGCATTGCCGGGGACATACACGGTGGCGCCGGTGTTCACAGGCACGGCGATCTTCAGGCTGAGCTTGTTGCCCCGGATTTCCCAGGCGCTGGCGATCGTGCCGTATGGCGATTCATGTTTGGCCCGGACCCACTTGATGTCACCCAGGACCTCGGGCTTGATGAGAAAGTGCTTGAAGCCGACGGCCTCGGGGTCGGGCCTGATGCCCGCCAGGACCTGGTAGAACCAGGCGCTGATGTGGCCGAACATGATGTGATTGCGCGAGGCGTTGCCGTCCCACTGCTCCCAGAGTGTGGTCGCGCCTTCTTCCATCCACCGTCCCCAGCTCGGGTAATCCGTCTTGGTAGCCATGGCGTAGACGACGTCGGCCCGGCCGTTGGCGGTGAGTGAGTCGATCAGGTACTTCGTCCCGAGGATGCCCGCGTCGAGATGCCCGTCGTTCTTCTCGATCATGGTCACGAGATTGCTCACGACCCGTTGCTGCTCCTGCGGCGGGACCAGCCCGTGATAGAGCGCACAACTCATCGCCGTTTGCGTGCCGCCGTCATAGAGGCCGGTCCGGGCGTCGTAGAACTCCCTGTTGAATGCGTCGCGGATCTTCACGGCCAGATCGCCGTACTTCCTTGCATCTTCCGCCTTCCCCAGGAGTCCGGCGGCCCTGGAGACGATCAGGGCGTCACGATAGTAGTACCCGGTTGAGGTGACTTTCTCCGGCGTGGTGGATTTGGCGGGCGCCCAGTCGCCCAGGCCGATGGAAACGATGTGGTTCTCGGCCTTGCTCGTCAGGTAGTCCACGTAGCGTTTGAGCCGGTCGTAATGCTCGGCGAGAATGCGCCTGTCGCCGCGATACTCGTAGAGGTACCACGGGATCAGCACGTACGCGCTGTCCCAGGCCGGGCCGTTGCCCCAGTGGTATCCCCAGCCGCTGGTCGGCACGATGCCCGGCAGCTCCCCGCTGTCCCGCTGCTCATCCTTCAAATCGTTGAGCCACTTGGCATACGCCGGGGCTGAGTGGAAGTTGTAGAGCCCCGTCTCGGCCGCCAAATGGGCATCGCCCGTCCAGCCGTTCTTCTCGCGGTGTGGGCAGTCGGTCGGGTAGCCGTGAAAGTTGCTGACGTAGGACCACAGCGCATTGCGCTGGATTCGATTGAACAGCTCGTTGGAGCACTCGAAGCTGCCGGCCGGGTCGAACGCTGTGTGGACGACCCGGGCGTCCAGCGTCTCAAGGCTGGGCTTGCCCGGCAGGCCGGTGGCCTCGACGTATTGGAAGCCGTGATACACGAATCGCGGCTCCCAGACCTCCGTGCCTTTGCCCTTGAGGATGTAGGTATCGGTCTGCGGCTTGCCCGATTTGATGTGCTGGCCGATCTCCTGCTGATCGACGGTGCCGTCGGCGTTGAGTCGCTCGCCGTACTTGAGGACGACCTCAGTCCCCGCCGGCCCGGCGACCTTCAGGCGGACCCATCCCGCCATATTCTGGCCGATGTCGAAGACGTGGACGCCGGGCTTGGGCTCCGTGAGCTTGACCGGCTTGAGCGTCCGGGTCACTTTGATCGGCGGCGCCATCTGGGCCTTGAGCATTCCCTTCGGCCCGTCGTCGATCTGCGCCACGGGCCAGTTCATGTCCGCGTACTCGCCTGTGTCCCAGCCGTCTTTCTCCAGCCGGGCGTCGTACGTCTCGCCGTTGCGGATACTGTCGAACACAATCGGGCCGGTCGAGACCCGCCACGTCCCGTCGGTGCCGACGATCTTCTTCGAGCCGTCGGCAAACGTGACCTCGATCTGGCACCGCAGGACGGGCCGATCGCGCCAGGGCGCCTTGTCGAAATCCCAGACGGCCCGCGTGTGCATGTTGTACCACCCGTTGCCGAGGATCACGCCGATGGCGTTCTGCCCTTTCTTCAGTTGCTCGGTCACGTCGTAGGTGACGTACAGTGCCCGCCTGTCGTAGCGCGTGAACGCCGGGTCGAGGATGTGATCGCCCACCTTGGCCCCATTGAGGTGCAGCTCGTAGTAGCCCAGGCCGCAGATATAGACGCGGGCACCGACCGGCTCCTGGGCGAGAATAAAGCCCTTGCGAAACAGCGGGGCCGGTTGCGGCGACTTGTCCTGTGGCGAGGCCATCTTGGCCTTGCTCTTTTCTCCTGCCTGCAAGGGCGGGACGCCCTCGCCACCCGCGCTGACCCACGTAGCTTGCCAGTCCTCCGGCGTCAGCAGTCCCATCTCCCACGCGGCGACGTCGCTGAACGCACTGGCTTGGTCGTCTCCGTCCCAGACCCGCACCTTCCACCAGCAGCGAGTCCGCGATGTAAGCGGCCGGCCGGCGTAGGCGACGTGAATGGATTGGTCCGACGTGACCTTGCCCGTATCCCACAGGTCGGCCCGGCCCTCCTTGAGCATGTCTTCGCTGCTCGCCACGAGGACCTGGTACGCGGTCTGCCTCTGTCCTCGCCGGTGCGATTCGAGCCGCCAGCTCAGCCGAGGCTGCGGCACATCGAGGCCGAGCGGTTCCGTCAGATACTCGCACCTCAGATCGCCCACGCGCACGTCGCTCGATCGAAGGCCCGCGACAACGGTCGACAAAACCGTCACCTGCACCAGGAGAATCGTCCTAAACTGTGCCATCTCCTATCACCTCCAACGTGGATCTCAACAAACTCCTCACGGCGCTTGCGCCATGGTGACATCATGCTATATCATAGGATTGTCGCGCAGGGCCGCCGGGAAATCAACCCCCCAGCCCGACTGCCGCGCGGATTTCAATGAAGGATTCCAAACGGCTCTTCCGTTTCGAGCGTTTCTGGTAAGATAGTTCTCCTTGAGGAAGGCCCCGGAGGGCCAGGGAGAACTATCATGAAAGATTGGCGGAGTCAGACCCACGTGCAGTGGGAGTGCAAGGACCATATGGTCATTGTACCAGAGTATCGCAGGAAGGTCATGTACGGAAAGCTGCGACATCAAACGGGCGAGATATTTCGCCAGTTGTGTCGTCAGAAGGGCGTCGAGTTGGTGCAGGGGCACGCGATGGCGGGAGCGGGGTTTTCGCTGATTCGTGTTGACAATTGGGCGGTCGTTGTGCTATCATAGTGGGGTTCGTGCGGGGGTTGCGACGGTTGTCGATGGCATGTTGGGTCACTTTCGAGGCGGCGGACGGGTCTTTCGGGCCTCGCAGGATGTCTTTTCAGGAGGATGAGGTTGGCTTCTCAGGAGCGGTGGAGGTCCGATATGGGGTGTCGAAGTCGAAGCACGTCGTTCGTTGTCACGTCGATCGTCGCCGTTTTGTCGGCTCATCATGCGGCTCTTGCCGAGCCGGTCGGTCTTCCTCAGGCGCAGCAAGTTGCGGATACGTTTTTGCGGGCGCGATCGGTTCGGCCTGCGGGGCGGGCCAGGATGTTGATGGCGGCCGCGACGACGGGAACGGCCCCGGCCGGCTTTCGCGAGGTCCGGGACGATGATGGGGCGATTGTCGCCTACGTGGCCGATCTGGAGCCGCGTGGCTTCGTCGCCATCGCGGCCAACAGCGATGTGGCGCCCGTCGTGGCCTACTCGTTCCGCAGTGCGTTTCCGGCGGGCGGGGATGCGAAGCATCCTTTAGGGCGGATGTTGCGGGAGGATTTGCGGCTGAGGGCGCAGGCGCTGGCGGAGGACCCGCAGCTCAAGAGACCCGAGGTCGACAGGCTTTGGGACCTTTACATGGCCGGAGAGGCCGACGATCCGGACGGCGTGACTTTCCAGCAGTGGCCGCCGGAGGGGACCACCTCCACCGGCGGGTGGCTCGAGACGACGTGGGAGCAGGACCCGCCCTATAACAGCTTCTGTCCGCTCGACCCGGTGGATGGCGAGAGGTCCTATGTGGGCTGTCTGGCGACGGCGCTGGCCCAGATCATACATTACCATCGGCAGTTCGACATGAGCTTCGGCCCGGACGATTCGTATATGACCTACAGCGGCGTGTGGGTGGATGCCGACAGTGACCTGTATGATTTCCCTTCCTTCGCGGAGTTGAATACCTATCTGGATACGGTCCGGCTCAAATATCGTGATGGGATCGCTCTGGACGACACCGATATGGCTGCGCTGAGTTTCGCCTGCGGCCTCGCCGTGGGCATGGACTATTCCAGCGAAGGCTCGGGGGCGCCCGTCTATGCGGCGCGCGACGCGCTGCTCGACAGGCTTGGCTTCCATTCGGCGGATCTCTTCGAGGGCATCTCCCACGCTTCGCACGTCACTCTTCAGGAGAACATCCTTAACGGCTTGCCCGCGCTGGTGAGCATCAGTCCGCCCGACGGTTTCGGCGGCCACGCGATCGTCTGCGACGGCTACAACACGCGCAGCGAATACCATCTCAATTTCGGCTATGGTAGTGTCTACCCGGCGGAGATCGCGGAGGCATGGTATTACCTGCCGGCGGATATGCCGTCGCGCGCCAGTGTCATCGCGGAGACGATCGTGAACCTTCGGCTCGAAGCACCGGCGATTGAAGTCGATTCGAACGCGATGGATTTCTACGCGGCGCCGGGGCAGGAGTCGGTCCCGCAGACGTTGCAGATCAGCAGCCGGCGTGCGGACACGCGGATTGACTCGATAACCAGCCCGGAGGGATTCGTGATTTCCGTGGCGGACGATGTGTACGCCGATCGGATCGAATCTTTCACGATCGAGAATCCCGGCGAAGCGGCCGTCGTTCACGTGAAGTTCCGCCCGGCGCGGGCCGGCGGATACTACGGAACGCTCGAGATCCGGTACAACGACGGCAACAGCCGCTACGTGGTGCTCAAAGGCTGGGCGTTCGAGGGCGGCACAAGCGTGCTCGCCGGCGATGTGTCGGGGACCTGGACAGAGCCCGAGGGCCCTTACTTCGTGGCCGGAGATATCGAGGTGCCGCGGGGCCGCGAACTGGCGATCGAGCCGGGGGTCAAAGTCTTCTTCACCGGGCACTACGGCATGACCATCGGCGAGGGCGCCCGCCTCGTCGCGCGGGGCAACGCCACTCGTCCAATCGAGCTCACCGCCTGGAACCGCCAGGACGGCTGGGCCGGCCTGCGAGTCATCGAATCGGGCGACGACGACGTGCTGAGTCACTGCGTAATTACGTTCGCCCGGAAGGGGGCCGTCCCGATCCCGCAGGACAACGATGACCCCGCGCCCGTCGACGAGCCGGAGGATACGACGCCGGACAGCCGAGGCGGCGCACTGTATTGTGCCGGCTCGAGTCCGACGATCGAGAACTGCACGATCGCCAACAATACCGGCGATTTAGGCGGCGCGATCTACTGTGACACGGGCGATCCCGTCATCACCAACACGGTGATCGCCAACAACGCGTCGCTGGGAGGCCGGTCGCGGTGCGGCGGGCTGCACTTCGAAGGGCCGAGCCGGCCGCAGGTGATCAACTGCACCATCGCACACAATTTCCCCGGCGGCATCTTCTCGGCCTCCTGGATGCCGCCCACCGTCGTGAACACCATCGTCTGGGGCAACGACGACTATCAGATCCTGACGGACGAATCCGTCGTCGACGTCACCTTCAGCGATGTCGAGGGCGGCTATCTCGGAGAGGGCAACATGGACTTGGACCCCTGCTTCTTCGATCCGACCGGTGCAGTGGGCGTGGAGTACGACGGCGCGAGCGCGAATTGGGCCCTGCGCGACTTCTCGCCCTGCGTGAATGCGGGAACTCAGCTCTCGGGACTCCCAGAGACCGACTTGGTTGGCGGCGCCCGCGTCTACGGCGACATCGTCGATCAGGGCGCCTACGAGAGCCGGGCCGAGGTGCCCGTAATGACGATCACGCCCGCTGTCACTCTCGACGCCGGTTTCGTCCCCCTCGGCGAGAGCTCGTGGACCAGCTTCGAGATCGTCAACACCGGCTCGGCCGACCTCGAACTCGGGAGCATGACCGTATTCGATGCCGACGGTGTCTTCTCAGCTCATGTTACCAGCAACGTCCAGATCCTGTCCGCAGGCGAATCCGTGCGCGTCGAGTTTGAGTTCCATCCGACGGAGGAGAAACTCTATCTCGGCGGGATCGAAATCCGCTCGGCCGATGGTTCCAGCCGCAGACCCGGATCGCCCAGCGGGATTCGCCGGCGCATCACGCTCCGCGGCGTAGGCGTATCCGGAACGATCGTCCCCGGCGGCCCGGTCAGCGGTACGTGGTGGAAGGCGAACAGCCCCTGCACCGTCACGGGCGATATCGAAGTGCCGAAGGGGCAGACCTTGACCATCCAGCCCGGCGTTGTGGTCCGCTTTGCGGGACGTTTCGGACTCACGGTCGGCTACGGGGCCACGCTCCGCGCCATCGGCGCCGAGAACGACAAGATCACGTTCACCGCGACGGACGAGTATGAGGGATGGTTCGGCATCCGCTTCTACAGCAGCGGCACCGACGACACGCTCCAGTATTGCATCCTGGAACATGCGAAGAAGCCTCGCGACCGCGGCGCGGATATCCCCGACCTCTTCGGCGGCGCCGTCTTCTGCGGGACGTTCGGAGACGAATGGGCCGCGCTCTATACGTACTCAAGTCCGCTGATCGATTCCTGCCTGTTCCGCAACAACTACGCCCGGACCGGCGGGGCGATCGCGTGTCTCGACGATTCCGAGGCGATTATCACCAACAACAAGTTCATCGACAACGAGGCCGACTACGACGGCGGCGCGATCACGCTGTATTACGCCAACTGCACGATCGCCAACAACGTGATTGCCCACAACTACGCCCTGGTCGGCGGCGGGATCATGAACTTCCTCAGCGTGCCCGCGATCGTCAACAACACGATCGTCGCCAATCGGCCCTCCGCGATGCACCTGGAGGTGACCACGATGTTCCCCGGCTTCGGGCGGGCTGCGGCGATCCTGAACAACATCATCTGGAACAACGAAGTTTTCGTGGAAGGACAGGTCGGGCCGGAGGAATATGACATTCGCTTCAACGACATCCAGGGCGGCTGGGAAGGCGAGGGCAACATCGACCTTGACCCGGCCTTCGCCGATCGGGCGAACCGCGACTACCATTTGAAGTCACAAGCCGGCCGCTGGAGTTCCGCCCGGCGGATCTGGCTCGTAGACGATGTCACGAGCCCCTGCATCGACGCCGGCGATCCCGATTCGAACATTGGAGACGAGCCTTCGCCCAACGGCGGCCGCATCAACATGGGCGCCTACGGCGGAACCGACCAGGCCGGCAAGAGCCCGTGGTAAGAATGCGATCTGGGGCATACGCCAACGCAGCAAGAATGCAAGGGCCGGCGCTCCATCATCCGCCGGCCCTTGGAAATGTGGCGTGTGGCTAATTGTCGTTACGGCTTCACCGCCCGGTTGTAGATTCGTACGTCGTCGACCCGGCTGGTGAAGGACGTGCGGGGCGACATGGTCTTTCGACACTCGATGATGACCGTGCCCATAGAGCCCGCGAACTCATTCTTTGCGCTCGCAGCTTCTAAGACATCGTCCACGTAGAGCAGGCCAGCGGATACGTTTGACTCTTTCGGGCGTGCCGCCCTTAAGCCCAGAGGTACCATCGCAGTGTCTGTGAAATCACCGATCAGGGTACATCTTGGGTTACCGTTGCGCCGTCGTTGATTACAGCTTCGTCCCCAATAGTCACGTCGTGCCCAATGGTGACCTCTTCCCCGATTTCGACACCGTTTCCGATGGTCACGCCGTTACCGATGGTGACCTTTAGACCGATAGCGACATCATCTAGGATCGTCACATTGCTCCCGATGCTGCCGTTCTCTGAGATTGTGAAGTTGTCCCCGATACTGGACCAGGCGCCTATGATTGTGTTCTCTCCGATTTGAGGATTGGCCCCAACCGTCGTACGGAAGCCGATGATCGACCCCTGTCCGAGGGCTCCGACAACGGCTGCCCCTTCCCCAATGTCCGCGTCCTCGCCGACGGTTGCACCGCTGCCGATCAACGCGCGATCGCCGATGTTCACATCGTCGCCGATTTCTGTGTCACTCCCAATCTGGGTGTTGTCGCCGATGCTCGAATTCTCGCCAATGGTCGAGTTCTCGCCGATACTCGAGTTCTGGCCGATGGGCAGACAGTCCGCGATCAGATCGGAGATCGTGCAACCATAAGGGGATACCACGTTGGCAACACCGGTGTCGCAGCCAAGGATGACAACCGTCGGACTCAGATCAGAGCCGGGGCATGCATCTTCAGCGTCGGATACGCCATCGCCGTCGCTGTCAGAGAACCCTACAGGCCAACCACTAAGGCGGAACGCAGCGCCGCCGCCGCTAAGCTTCCATCCCTCACAAGGCGCCGAGTCCGGGGTCGTCACCATACGACGCGCGTGGTAGCCACCGGAACCACTGGCGGGTACCAGCCATCGCATGTAGCTCTCTTCCGGGTCGCCGGTGCCGGCCGACATGACGAGCCAATAGCGCTGGGCTCCCGAGAGCGTCGGGTACAACTGCGAGTCCGCACTGACGACGACTTGCGCCAGAATGTCGGCGACCCCGCCGGTGGGGTTCACGGCATCACTGTGGGTCGCTTCGCCGATGAAGCTCCAAGTCTCAATGACCGTATCGGCCGGAAGGCCATCGTCATCGGCGACGAGGCTCAGACTGAAGTGGTTCTCCCCAGTATTGAGACATACGGGTACCTCGATCGTCTGGAGGATATAATCCTTGGCATAAGCCGTCGTGAACGTCATGGCGAAATCAGTATCCGTGAACTTGACTAGGCCGCACGGAATGGTCGATGCCGAGGCCCCATCTGGATCGTGCATAGGCACGAATCCTGCCAATTGTACCCCCCCTGACAGGTTGTCGAAGATCGTATCCCCCGTTACCGGTTGCACCAGGCCCAGCAGTGAGAGAATTAGGCCCAACAGGATTCCCTTGCGTTCCATTTTCGCTCTCCTAAGAAGAGGTTTATTGGATGTGGCGCGGGCGACCACCGCCCACAGCCAAAATTCTTCCATCCCTTGGCGTCAACTCAGTACGTTCCGTTATTCACAGCATTATTTCATTGCAACGTCCTTATCTGCCGACCGTTAGCCGGCCAATTCCTCCTTCAACCATTTAGGCTGAGGGCAGCTTTGTTCACAGCGACTCTTGTGTCGAAAGAGCAATCGTCCGATCTGACCGGCTCTACCCCTGACAACGGAAAAATGAGAGCAGCGTCACTATTGGGCTGAGAGATTCTCCAGAAAATAGCATGATTTGCGCGATTTCTCTCATTGGTCCAGGCTACCAGGCTTTGGCGGCGGGCGGTTGTCGCCAGACGTCTCTCAATTCCCTTGGTCACATTCACCCTTTTCGTCTCGATTGCGCGCAGTACTTCTCCCTGAATTGTGAAAGCACGGTTTCCTCAATCCGGGATCTTCCACCCGTCCCGGATTCCTTTGTGGGCGGAACGGTGCCCTTGTTCCGCCCACGGCTGTTACTGACTTTGCTCACCGGTTGTGGATTCCGGCAGGAAGTCTTCCATGATCCAGGTCTGAGTGCTTGTTTCTCTGGTTTCCCACCAGGCCATTGTCTTTCCGTCCCGGCTGAAACGCGGAACACCTGCACTCGCGCCTTCTTCCGATATTTTCGTTGTCTCGCCGGTGGATTCGTCATAGCAGTACAAGGGAGGCCCGCCTACAAAAAAGTAGCGATCCCCGTCCGGCGCCCAAATCCCGATATAGTCCCACGCATCGGGAGCGTTAACCAGCAGGGCGGGCTCTCGACCGTCTATGAACGCCTGATGCGTCTCGGCGCTGAGCAGTGACATATGATACGTCAAACGCTGTCCGTCCGGATGCCATTCCAGCCCTTCCTTCCACTTCTCAGCCGACGTCAGTTGCCGCAACGCCCCGCCCGAGGAAGGTACAACGAAGACTGCGTTGAGCCCGGGCTTAACAAAGCCGAAGGCGCCAATCAGCTTCCCGTCAGGCGACCAGTGCACAGAGCCTCCCACCCATCCAAGCTTCATATGGGCAAGTTTGCGCGGTTCTCCGCCGGCAGCGGAAATCACGCAAAGATCGTTACCGTCCGCGTATGCCAACTGTGAGCTGTCCGGAGACCACTGAGGTACCGCACTCCTTCCCGCATCTCCGAATTCAGTCAAAACCTGAGGCTT
Organism: uncultured Phycisphaerae bacterium; assembly: GCA_965603165.1. Lineage (GTDB taxonomy): Bacteria > Planctomycetota > Phycisphaerae > Sedimentisphaerales > Anaerobacaceae > PLanc-01. Next base: position 15,102 of record CBFDBY010000066.1, on the reverse strand, counting down.
TTCTCCGCTTGTCGGCACGATAAGAACTACCCGCTTGTCGCCGACCTCGGCCGAGTATGCGATTTTCCGACCATCGGGCGATAGATCGAACCGGTGGTAATACGATAGACCTTTGTGCTCGAATGGAATGCTCTCGGTCAACCGTCTTGACGAGCCTCCTTCTCGCGCCACCGCATATATGCCTTCCTCGCCCGGCATATTGTTCACATAATAGATAATTCCGCCGTCCGGCGATAGTTCCGGAGAATACTTCGCACAACGAACCACCGAACTCGTTTCTGCCGGCGTCGAAGCGTCCGACACCTTGATGCTGGTATTCACCCTGTACATTCCAAAACCGATCCGACTGCCGTCGCCAAGCGCCTTGGGATGCATGACAACGGTATCTTTGAAGAATGTCATCTGCTGCGGCTCGCCTGTCGCAACGCCTCTTTCCTGGTCCATCGGAATCTTCCAGATATTCAACGAATCCGTCTTACCCGAGACGAAGTAAACCGTCCGACCGTCCGGCGACCAGCTCGGAGCCTTGCTCGAGCCCGCCAAATCTGTGAACCGCCGGGCTTCGCCCCCTTCGGCGGGGAGGATACAAAGATCCGAGCCGGGGCCGTCCTTCTTCCTCCAGTTAGAAACAAACCACCGCCCGTTCGGCGAATAGCCGCGCCCCCACATCTCACGACCCACGTAAGGCACATCCTCCCTCGCTATGAATCGAACTTCGCTGCCATCGAGGCTGAGCGTGCGCATGCCTTGGTTAGTGTGATACGTCACATGACCTTCCGGTGTCCAGAAGACAGCGAAGATGTAGTGCTCAGTCACATCAGGGCCGATCTGACGAGGCGCTCCACCGTCAGGATCGACAACAAAGACAGCACATACCAACTCTGTATTCGAATTCGGCTCAAGGGACATCCCTCTCATTAGCGAGTAGGCAATTAACCGACCGTCCGGCGACCACCGCGGCCGGCCCAACTGATCCCATCCCGCCAAACCATCCAGAAGCGGACGTATCTTGGTTGCCGTCAGATCGGTGACATACAAATTCTCATCGGTCTTGAATACAATTCTCTCGCCGTCGGGCGAGAAATCACAATGACCCACAGGCATCCCGGCTATGTCTTCATCAAGCACAAGACGGTAATTAGGAGTCGGCTGTTCAACCCTCCCAGCCAGGCGGTCCGATTTCAGGAACGTCAGCGAGGTACTTGCTATACCAATAGCCAGCGCCCCCGCAACCAGAAGAACGGTTATCACCGCTACCCGATTGCGCCGAATAAACTTCCGCAGCCGGTACGCCATACTCGGCGGCGCCGCCAGCACCGGCTTATTGCTGAGATGCCGTTCGACATCGGCCGCCAGCTCGACAGCTCTCTCGTACCGCCGGGTCCGGTCCTTCTCCAGCGTCTTCATCACAATCAAATCCAGATCGCCACGCAAGAGCTTGCGCAGCAGATCCGGACTGGCCTTACGCTGCTTGGCAACGTCCGTCAGCGCCTCGCCTATGGCGCTCAGCCTCGTCGAAGGTTTGTCCGGCTCATCTTCGCGGATAATTCGCTGCATCTCCGCGTACCCAGCCTCACGCAGCTTCTCCGCATCGAACGGAGTCACTCCCGTCAGCAACTGATAAAGCAGAACGCCGAGCGAATAGACGTCGCTGCGCGCATCGATATCAAGCCCGCTGAACTCCGCCTGCTCCGGGCTCATGTACTCCGGCGTGCCTATCATCTGGGCAAAGCGTGTAAACAGCGTCTTCTCCGTAAGTCGATGCGCAGTAGCCTTGGCGATCCCAAAGTCAATCACCTTAGGAACCGGCTTGCCGTCGTGCAGCGTAATAAGAACGTTCGAAGGCTTGATGTCCCGATGGATGATTCCTTTTTCATGGGCATGCTGAACCGCCTTGCAGACGTCGACAAAAAGCTCCAAACGCTGTTTGGTTTCAAGATTGTTCTTGTCGCAGTATTCGGTAATGGGCACGCCCTTGACCAGCTCCATCACAAAGTAAGGCCGGCCCGTATCCGTGGACCCGGCATCGAACACCTTGGCGATATTGGGATGATCCATCATCGCCAGCGCCTGCCGTTCGGCCTCAAAACGGGCGATGACAGATCGGGTATCCATCCCCAGTTTGATAACCTTGAGTGCGACCTTGCGGCTGATAGGCTCGGTCTGCTCGGCCATATAGACAATGCCGAAGCCACCCTCTCCGACTCGCTCCAGAAGCTTGTACCGTCCAACAACCGTCCCCGGCATTTCGACAACCGGTGCACTATCCAGAGTGGCGTTCACATCAGGTCCGTCTTCCTCCAGGCCCGGGACCTTCAGAAAACTACCCGCCCGATCGTCAGCCAGGAGCAGTCCTTCCACCTCCGCCCGAAGCTTCTCATCATCCCCACATGCTTCGTCCAGATAGGCGTTGCGCTCCTTAGGATCAGCGATCTCCGACACCTTGTGGAATATTTCTTCTGAATTGCGATTGTCAGTCGTCATCTCCTTGCTCCCCTACACTGTCCTTCAGCCGTTCTTGGAACGCAGATCATGGATATGCATCAAGCCCAATGATAGGGCGACCAGCACGCTTGCGACAAACGCCGCCGCACAGATCACTGCAGCCATATCCATAGCTTGGTCGAGATTGGGTATTTGCAGCTCCAGGGGTTCCATTCTAACAGGCTCTGAGATTAACTCAATCCACCCATTCATGCCGTTTTCCTTCCAACCATCACACCCAGTGTTCAGAACCTTCCTCCCCTCCTATCACCAGTGGCGCAGTCGAGGCGATTGGGGGGTCAGGATTTTCAGGAAAAAGGCGGGAAAATATTGAGGTGGCCGATTTAGAGCCACAGAGCTGGCCTCGCTGACCTTGTGGGACAGTATTTCGAACCATTGACAAAGCGCGAATGTCGCGCAGAGGCTGCTATCGTGTGGGATGGAGCTTCTTGAAGAGCCAGGCACGAGCGTATTTCCAGTTCCGCTTCGCCGTGGAATGGGAAATATCCATAGCCGCAGCGGCCTGTTCCAGAGTCAGCCCGGCAAAATAGCACAGCTTGACCAGTTCTGCCTTGCTCTGGTCCGCCTTCTCCAGCTCGGTGAGAGCCTCATTCAGGGCAATCATGTTAGTGGACGGGCCTTCAATGGCCAAACACCCTTCATCGAATTCGACTCTCTTATGGCCGTGTCCCCGTTTCTGGCTCTGCTTGCGGCGGGCATTCTCGATCAGTATGCGACGCATAGCCTCCGCAGCCGCGCCAAAAAAGTGACCTCTGCTCGTCCAGTCCTGACTATCAGCCCCGGCCAGCCGCAGGTACGCCTCATGCACCAGCGCAGTAGCCTGCAACGTCTGCCCCGGCTTCTCCTGTGCCATCTTCTGCGCCGCAAGAACTCGCAACTCCTCATAGACCAGCGGCAGCAGCTTCTCCGTAGCCTCTGTATCGCCGTTCTCGATGGCATTCAAGATGCGTGTCAAATCACTCATGCCGGCTCCCCACTGTCATGGGCCTTGATGGCGTCCATTCTGTCACAAACAGGGGGAGACTTCAAGTCTCCAGGCCCCGGAAACACGACAGAGCAAGGTTCTGCGTGTTGAACCGGGCCTGCGAATCGACTACAATCACACGCCACAGGGCAGGCAAGGAAATGTCCTCATCAGGATCGATGCAGGATGCTATGGTTGTTGGGAGATCCGGCACGCGGTGCAGGCCATAGCGGAAAGGAGTGACGCGTGCAGCCTTTTATGATCGTTGGTTTTGTCGCCGTGATCGCTGTTGTCGCGATCGTGGGCTATATCAGCGTGCAGAAGCGGCGCGAAGCGATGGCGGCGTTGGCCTCGCGGCTGGGCCTGCGGTTCAGCCCGCACCGGGACCGGAGTCTGGCGCGGCAGTATGAGTTTCTGGACAAGCTGCGGGCCGGACGCGACCGCTACGCCTACAACGTCCTGTCCGGCACGTACCAGGGCCACGAGGTGCTCGTGTTCGACTACCACTACAAGACCGGCTCCGGCAAGAACACCCATCATCACCATTTCTCGTTCTTCGTTCTGCACGTGCCGGCGGCGTTCCCCGAGCTGATCATCGCGCCGGAGGGGTTCTTTTCGAAGATCGCCCAGGCCGTCGGGTACGACGATATCGATTTCGAGTCGCACGAGTTCTCACGCAAGTTCTGCGTGCGCTCTCGCAACAAGAAGTTCGCCTACGACGTCTGCAACGCGCAGATGATCGAGTACCTTCTGGCCAACAGCGACCTGACGATCGAAATGGATGGGTACGCTCTGGCGATCTCATTCAACTCGCGCCTCGCCGCCCAATACATCGAGCCGAACCTGAACCGGCTGGTCGCCTTGCGGTCGCTGATGCCGGAGTATCTGTTTACCCGGAGGTGAAGATGCCCGTGCTGCTGATTGCCGTCGCCGCCGTCGTCCTGCTGCCGATCGTGTACGTTGTGCTGACGTACAACACGCTGGTGGCCCTGCGCAACCACATTCGCGATGCGTGGAGCAACATCGACACGGAGCTGAAGCGCCGGTACGATTTGATCCCCAACCTCGTTGCGACGGTCAAGGGCTATGCGGCCCACGAGAAGGAGGTCTTCGAGCGCGTCACCGAGCTGCGGGCCCAGTGCATGGCCGGTCGCGGCAATCCCGTGCAGCAGGCCGCCGACGAGAATCTGCTGGTGGCCGCCCTGCAGCGGCTGCTGGTCGTGGTGGAGAATTATCCGCAGTTGAAAGCCGACCGGAACTTCCTCGAACTCCAGAAAGAGCTGACCAACACGGAGAACCGCATCCAGGCCGCCCGCCGCTTCTACAACGGCAACATCCGCGACTACCGCAACAAGTGCGAGACCTTCCCGAGCAGCATTATCGCCGGGGCGTTCGGCTTCGAATCGCGGGATTACTTCCAGGTGCACCCCTCCGTCCGCGAGGTGCCCGACGCCGATTTCGGATAGTGTGATTTCATCGTTCGATGTCCCGACAAGCATACAGGCGGATAACGGCAGTGCCAAGCAGTCGGCGCGTCTCCAGGTTCTGTCGCCACAGCAGCCTGTTCCTCAATGGGATGGATCTGCTTGACAGGCGCGACCACGTCCTGCGGCCGAGCCGGTCCCTCTTGTCACCCCGAGCGGCAGTCGAGGGGTCTGGCCGGGAGCCGAAGGCGTCCTGCGGCTGCAGGCAGATGTCTCGGCTGCGCTGTGCTTCGCTGGACATGACAACAGAGAAGAGCGCTCCGCTCGACATGAAAACAGAAGACGGTGCTCCGTTCGACGTGACAAGAGACGAGGAGACTCGGTTCCACATGACCGATAGTAGGAGGTCGGCCGCGATACTCAGACACACATCTTGACATTGGCGTGGAAGACCGAGAGACTGGTGGGCGTTGAGATGGTGTGCACGGCGCACCATACAAAAGGGCTTTTCGGCGAGGTGACTGCGATGGCGACTCAAGTGACGGGCAACGAGGGCAAATCCGTTTCGCGAAGGGAATTCGTACGAGGTTCGGCGGTTTCATTAGCCGCGTTGGGATTGGTGGGCAGCCGCGTGTTTGCGGCGGGATCGGACAAGATCCGCGTCGGCCTGGTTGGCTGCGGCAGCCGGGGTACCGGCGCCGTGCGGAACTGCGTGGACTCCTCGCCCAACGTCGAGATCGTCGCGCTGGGCGACGTGTTCCAGGATCGGGTCGAGGCTTGCCTGAGCGTGATCAAGAAAGACGGCGAGAAGGACTGGAGCTCGTCTGAGCCGTGGAAGCACGCGGACAAGGTGAAGGTGACGCCCCAGACGTGCTTCACCGGCTTCGACGCCTATCAGAAGGTCATCAACAGCGGCGTGGACCTGATCATCCTCGCGACGCCGCCGCATTTTCGCCCCATCCACCTGAAGGCCGCCATCGAGGCGGGCAAGCACGTATTCATGGAAAAACCGGTCGCCGTCGATCCCGTGGGCATTCGCTCCGTCCTCGCTTCGTCCGAGCTGGCGAAGACGAAGGGCCTCGCGATTGTCGCCGGCACGCAGCGGCGTCACGACCCCAAGTACATCGAAGTGATGAAGCGCGTTCACGACGGCGATATCGGCGCGCTCGTCGCGGGCCAGTGCTACTGGGTCCAGGGCTGGGTCCGCCAGTGGGGCTTCTACACGGAGCGGAAGCCCTCGTGGTCGGACATGGAGACGCAGTGCCGCAACTGGTACTACTACACGTGGCTTTCCGGTGACCACATTGTGGAGCAGCACGTCCACAATCTCGACGTGATCAACTGGGCGATGGGAACGCATCCCGTGCTGGCGATGGGCATGGGCGGCCGGCAGGTCCGCGTCGAGCCCGAGTTCGGCAACATCTACGACCACTTCGCCGTCGAGTTTGAGTACCCGAACGGCGCCCGCATCCTGAGCTTGGCCCGGCAGATCGCCGGCTGCTCCGAGCGGATCGGCGAGCGCGTCGTCGGCGCCACGGGCGTCGCGAGGGAGGGCGCGATCGAGGGCGCCAAGCCCTTTAAGTATACGGGCCCGACGCCCAACCCGTACGAGCAGGAGCACGCCGACCTGATCCGGAGCATCCGCGACGGCCGGCCGTTCAACGAGGGCAGACAGGTGGCCGAGAGCACCATGACGGCCATTCTCGGCCGCATGAGCACCTACACCGGACGGGCCATGAAATGGGATTGGGCCATGAAGAGCTCGAAGCTCGACTTGGCTCCGCCCGCCTACAAACTCGGCGACCTCCCCGTCGCCCCCGTGGCTATCCCCGGCAAGACGCCGTTGACCTGATCGGCCTGGGTGCGTTCTGAAGCAATTTTCGCCCATAGAGCGAACTTTCGCCCTTGACTTGTAGTATCATTATTGGTATCATTTTGATATGGCTGACGTGGACGATATACTCGCCCGCATGCGGGCCAATCCGAAGGGCATCCGCTTTGCGGACTTGTGCAAGGTCTGTGACCATTATTTCGGATCGCCACGTCAGAAGGGGACGAGCCATCGCATCTATCGGATGCCGTGGCAAGGGGACCCGCGCGTGAATATTCAAAACGACAAGGGAAGAGCCAAGGCCTACCAGGTGAGACAGGTCGTCAAGGCGATTGAAAGGCTGGAGCATGAGCGATCGGAAGGTGCTTGACCAATACACATACCGAGTCACATGGTCTGACGAAGACAGCCAGTGCGTGGGACTGTGCGTGGAGTTCCCGAGCCTGAGCTGGTTGGCCGCTACGCCGGAGAAAGCCCTGAAGGGGATTCGTAAGGTGGTGGCCGAGGTGGCTGAGGATATGCAAAGCAGCGGCGAATCTGTGCCGGAGCCAATCAGCCGTCGTCGCTACAGCGGCAAATTCATGGTCCGTGTGCCGCCGGAAGTCCACCGGCGTCTCGCCCTGGAGGCCGCCCAAGAAGACGTCAGCCTCAATCGACTGATCAGCACCAAGCTCTCCTCCTGAAGGACCTGCACGCAATACGAGAAGCGATGACCATTATCATCCGGGACGAATCGAAATATTCTCGCTTGCCCGGTTGATTTGCCGGAGCAGACAAGTTACAGTCAAGGATTAGAGTTGGGGAGAATCGACATGAAATGTCCATACTGCGGCGGTGAGATGGTCCCGGGCACGGCGCTTGTGAAAGGCACACTGCTTGGATTCCTGCTGGTCGGTCTGTCCCACCAACACCTGTGGTTTCGGCAGCTCGATGGTGGTGTAGATGAGAAGATCATCCACAGCAGGAGCCAAAAGGCCGGACATCGATGCACGGAATGCAGGGCCGTGATCATCCAGGGAGACGAGAAGCCACGGGGATGAGCCAAGCCTGATCGCTTGACTTGTCCGGCCGGCCAAGCCATAATCGTCAGCGCCGGTGGAGAGGAAATCGGTAACTCGTTGGTGTCAAAGATGTCAAAGGAGAATGCGAGCGCAGTACGGGGCTTCTCATATGGAGAAAGCCTGTCTGATCTTCTTGTGCTACATAGGCCGTACAATCATTATCCGGCGGTTGCAGGAATGGCGACATGGATGTGACGAAACTACCGTTCAATCATCTCATCGGGATTGAATTGGGCGATCCGGGCAGTGACTTCCTGATCAGCCTGCCCGACGACGTCAAATACATGAATCACTTAGGCACGGTTCACGCGAGTGCTCTCTTCGCCGTCGCGGAAGCCGCCTCCGGCCTATTCCTCTTACGGCACTTTGGCGCTGATGCGGGACTGGTTCCGGTAGTGCGCCGGGTGGAGGCAAAGTTTCGCAAGCCCGGAAAGGGTCGCGTATCCGCTCGCGCGCTGGTTGCGCCGGAAGAACCGCCTCGCTGGTCGGCGGAACTGGCACGCCGGGGACGGGTCGTAGCATCGGTGCCGATTGAAGTCGTGGGATCAGACGGCGAGACGGCGGTTTCCGTCACCATTGACTGGTTCATCGCCCGCAATCCAGGAGGAACCTCCGAATAACCGCGTTGAGCGGAGCCCCGCCGCGGCCGATGCCCCTTCTTGCTCCCGAAGGTGAAAGAAAGACAAAGAAACCAGATATTGTCTGATCTCCCGCTTGAGTTGCGGGGCCTACGAGGCTACAATCGCGAGTGAAAAGCTGGAGAGAATCGCGTGGCAGCAGTGCAAGAGACAGACAATCCGGGGGACGTGTCCGGTATGCCTGGGCAGTGTTTGGCCGAGAGGCAGTGGGGAATAAGTATGGCGTCCCCGGAGTTTTCAGACAGGGGGGCTTGCGTTGAAGCCGATCATTTTCGTTCTTGGTCTATCTGGTGTTGGGAAGACACAAACGGCAGGAGCACTTAGCAAGGGCTGTTCGCTTCTGCACAAAGACATGGACCGCAAAGGTGGGGGATTCGCCAAAGCCGGCTTCCCCCCGGCCTGGGACCGAGACATCTCGCAAGTCGATTTTGCCCTTCTTGCCACTTGTGTGCGCGGTTGGCTTGGCGATAAGCATCAAGGTGCCGTCCTTTCGTTCCCGACGACGTACCGGTTTACGCGTGGACAATTCGGTGTCGCCTCGACCCATGGAATCGGCATCATAATACTCTGGGGGGCGTTGGAACGTTGCTGGGACGTTCGCTGCAACCGCCAGAAGAAGGACAAAGGGACGATGCCAAGCAACACTGACTATCTCCGCAAGAATGGACCCACGTTCGACATGTACAAGGGCGCAGAATACGACGAGTTCAAGGCAGAGGCTTTCGAGCCAGACAGGTCCCGACCGTCAGACGCTACTCTGTTGACACGTGTGTTGGCCCGGCTGAGCAGCCAGGGGATTGATTTGACCACAAACTAGCCTTTCGGCTCTCGCCAGTGGTACAATCGCGCGCGGAACAAGTGAGCACAGCAGTCTATCTCCAGACCGGAAGTTGTGCTATTTGCCTCGCACAAATCTTCCGCAGGGCAAGAGTACGGTATCGCGGACAATCGGCGAGATAGACTTAGCTGCATAGGAATCCGCACCTGCAACACTTCGGTCGTTATGCCATTGGTCCAAGCTTGCCCAGGAAAGTGGCGTCAAGGGTTGGTCCTTTTGAGTAGCCAGGCGATGTTTTGGGCGAGGGTTTGCATAGTCGTTAGGCCCTCTTCGTCGTTTTCGACTTCGCCTTTGGCTCGGCCGATGCCTACGTTCCAGTAGCTGGAACCCACGATGATCATCTGGCCGATCAGGAAGAAGTGGTTCATCGTGTCGAAGGCGTGGATCGAGCCGGCGCGGCGGACGGCGACCACGGCGGCGCCGACCTTGCGTTTGAGCATGTCGTCGTTGGCGCGGGCGACGAAACCCGCGCGGTCGATCAGGGCCTTCATCTCCGTGGTGACATCGGCGAAGTAGGTGGGGGAGGCGAGGATGATGCCGTCGGCGGCGAGCATCTTGGCGATGCATTCGTTGGCGACGTCGTTGTCGATGGCGCATCGGTGGTTCTTGTTCTTGTAGCACTGGCCGCAGGCGGTGCAGCCGTGGATGGTCCGGCCGGCCAACTGGACCATCTCCGTCTCGATGCCTTCGGCTTCGAGTTCGGCAAAGACCCGCCGGACCAGGATTGCTGTGTTGCCGTCCTTGCGGGCGCTGCCGTTGAACGCGACTACCTTCATGGGAAATTCCCCTCATTCGAGCTATCGGGTTATTATCCAACTGGAAGAGGGAGGTTAATCGATACGGCCGCGTGCCGCAAGCTCTGCGCCGCGACTCTTCGGGACGGTCTCCTTGTGGCAGGACAGGTCTCTTCTGTCACCCCGAGCGGCAGTCGAGGGGTCTGGCCACGAGGGAGAGGCGCGCTTCGTCCGCGGGCAGATGTCTCGACTGCGCTTCGCTGCGCTCGACATGACAACAACAAGGATGGGTCCGGCTCCACATGGCCAATGACAGGAGGCCCGCCACGATATCTGGGCACAAACGGCCTGTATCAGTTGCACATTTGCGCCATGAGCGTGAGCTTGCGGTCCTGGGAGAGGGTTCTGTGGCGGAGGAAAAGCTCGTTGCGGCTGTGCCAGAGGATGCTGGCGGCCCGGTCCAGACTGTGCTGCTCGACCTGCCGTCGCAGGTCCGACCAGCGGGACCGGCAGCAGCGGCAGACGTCGTGCTGCTTGTCGTACCACCAGAGCTCGAAGCCGCCGAAGCCCTGGCATCCATCGTCCTTTATCCCCAAAACGCACTGGCTATAGAGCAGCTGCTTGATTTGCCATCTGTCGTTTACGGTGATCCGTTTCATGGCTCGTTCCTCCATGAAGAATCGGTTCTTTACTTTCTGTCGGGCGTTCATGGCCTGCCGGGTAAGGCCGACGGCTCATTTCCAGCCGGGCCGCCCGAGTTGTTCCCATGCTTCGTTGCCCTTTCCTGGGTCGATCACCGCGGTGCTCTCACTCTATTAAGGACGCGTGAAGCGGGATTGTTTCGCGCTTTTGCGATGGAAATCATCAAAAAGTGATGGCTTCGACCGGCAATGTGGGTCTATGGCGGTTGCCGGCCGGTGTTATAGGACTGGGGGTCGTCAGGGGTGCGGCTGGGTTGATCCGGGCTGGTGCCTCGTCCTGGCTCGACGGGGTGTGAAATTGTGCTCTGGCCCCTGCAATAAGTGCTTTCGACTTGCGACCAATCCTGTGTGGCCGGATGACGGCCGGGAAAAGTCCATAGTGGGGTTGCCAGATTTTAAGGAGCAGTACGATGATTATGAAATGGGTAAAGCTGGGTGTGATTGGAACGGTTGGCTTTGGCCTGATGGGCGGCCTGCTGTTCGGGAAAGACGTGGTCAGCTATGTCAAGAGTTCCGCCAAGGGGGTCCGGACGGCCGTCAAGGAGTCGGTCCCCGTCGAGTTCGAGCTAAGGCGGGCGCGGGATATGCTCGAAGACATTATCCCCGAGATGCACGCCAACATCCGCCTGATTGCCCAGGAAGAGGTCGAAGTGGCGGCCCTGAAGGGCGAGATCGGCAAGGCCCAGGAGGCCCTCCAGGACGAGCAGACGCGGATCAAGACCTTGCGGATCGCTCTGGAACAGCCGCAGGCCAGGTATCGCTTCGCCGGCCGGAACTACGACCGGTACGAGGTCAAGGAAGACTTGGCCACGCGGTTCGAGCGGTACAAGGAAAATGAGCTGGTTCTGGCAAGCAAGGTTCGGCTGCTCGATTCGCGGGAGAAGTCCTTGAACGCCGCGATGCAGTTGCTGGAGAAGACCCGCAGCCAGAAGCGGATCCTCGAGAATCGCATTGAGGCCCTGGCCAGCCAGTATCGGCTTGTCAAGGCGGCTTCGGTCGGCTCGCAGATTCAGGTGGATAACGGCAAGCTGGCCCGGACGCAGAAGCTCATTACGGAGATCCAGAAGCGTCTGGACGTTGCCGAGCGAGTCCTGGCGCATGAGAGCAAGTTCGTCGAGTCGATTCCGGTGGATACCGTCGTCGAGTCGGATCTTGTGGCTCAGGTGGACGAATACTTCGAGTCGCGCGAGGATGAGGCGTCTGACGAGGATCTCGGCGTGATCACGATGGCCGAGTGTGAGCCGTCGGCACTGTAAAGGCGTGTCCTCGGGCCTGCGTTGCGAAAGACGCAGCCGGATGGTAGAATGGACCAAGGCCAGCTATACCGGCAGTCACCGGCAAGTGTAGGAGTCATGCCGTGTTAATCCTGCGGATCAGACAAGCAGAGTGTGCGTTGGCCGACGGCCGGCTCGATGAGGCCTTCGAGGTTGCCCTGGCGGAAGATATCCGACGCCACCGCAACGGTCAGCGGCTCATCGGACGGCTCGCCCGGGCGATTATCCGACGCGGTCAGGAGAACCTGGCCGCCCATCGTTTCGCGCCCGCGTTGGCCGACTGCGGCAAGGCCGAGAAGCTGGCCGGGAACACGTCCGATGTCGCCCAGCTTCGTGCGGCCGTTTGTGACGCCATGGCTCGCGAGCAGCAGGACCATCAGCAGCAGACGCTGCGGGTCGCCCAGGCGAAGCGGCACATTGAGAACGGCTGGCTCTCCGTTGGCGGGCGCATCCTCGCCGAAGCCCCGGCCGACGACGGTCGGGCCGAACTGGCACGCCAGGAGTTGGCGGCGGCTCGCCTTCAGACCGAGGATGCCGTTACCAAGGCCGAGGAGGCGCTGACACGAGGTGACATCGAAGAGGCCATGCAGATCGCCCGTGGGGCCAACCTTGCGAAGTGCAAGAACGGCCGGGCGGGCGAGCTTCTCCGTCAGATTCGCACCCGGGCCGTCGAGCGCGTTCGGGCCGATCTGGAGCAGGGCCGCGTCGACCGGGCCCAATCCTTCCTGCAGCGGGTGACGCCGCTTGGGAGGGACGGAACGGAGTTTGCGGAACTCAGTGAGGCACTGGCCCGGTGCCGCCAGGCGGCTGAGTATGTTGCCGCCGGCAGGCCGGGCGCTGCACTGCCGCTGCTTCGAAAGGTCAAGGCCGTCTGCCCGTCGGCACCATGGCTGGATTCGGCGATTGCTGATGTGAGGCGGGCTGCGGAGGCCTATGACGAGTTGGATGCCGGTCCTCTGGGCCTGACGGTGGCCGATGTGGACGTTTCCGAGCGACCGGACAGCGTGAATCCGGAGGCCGGTCGGGTATCTCCGGATGGTGGTGATCGAGGTGCCCTGATGGCCGAACGAGCGATGCCGGCGCCTGGCGGCGAATCTTCTTTGCCTTCGAAGTTCCTCACGCAGATTGACGGCGTCGGCAGCTTCCTGGTCTTTCGGGACTCCCGGGTCACGGCCGGGCCGGTCAGCTCCTCGTCGCGACCGATGCTGGGCCTGATTGCCGACCCGAACACGCCGGTTATCACGATCGAGCGAGTCGATGGCGACTACTTCGTCCGGTCGCAGACGCCGATCCAGGTCAACGGTCAGTCGGCCAGCGAGAGTATGTTGCAGGACGGCGACCGGATTTCCCTGTCGCCGCGGTGCCGCATCCGGTTCCATCTTCCGAATCCGGCGAGCACGACGGCGATGCTGACAATCTCGGGAGCGAGGCTCAGTCGGCCTGATATTCGGCAACTGGTCCTGATGGACCGGGACATTCTCATCGGGCCCTATGCCAACAATCACATTCGCACCGATCAGTTGAAAGAACCGATTGCCCTGTTCGCTCAAAATGGCCGGCTGCTTTGCAGGGCCAAAGAGAGTATACTTGTAGATGGGCGCAGTTTTGACCCAAGTGTGGGTCTTGCCATGGACAAGCGTGTTGAGATCGGCTCGCTTTCGATGGTCGTGACAAGGCTCGGGGAGTAAATCGAGAACGTGTTGACAGAATCCGGCGACAAGACCATGGACACGTACCAATACAAATATGGAGATCGGCCGCTTGAGGGATATACCATTCAGCGGGCGGCCGGACGGGGCGGCTTCGGCGAAGTCTACTACGCCATCAGCGACAGCGGCCGCCAGGTGGCGCTCAAGGCGGTCCAATGCTACGAGCAGATCGAGCTGCGGGGCATCAGCCAGTGCATGAACCTCAAGAGCCCGCATCTGGTCACGGTTTTCGACGTGAAGCACAACGACGAGGGCCGACCCTTCGTCATCATGGAGTACGTCTCCGGGCCTTCGCTCAGTGACCTGCTGAGGGAGTCACCCGGCGGGCTCGGGACTCAAAAGGCGGCCTTCTTCCTGCGAGAGATCGCCAAGGGCCTGTCGTTCCTCCATGACTGCGGCATCGTTCACCGTGACCTGAAGCCCAGCAACATTTTCTATGAGAACGGCTACGTGAAGATCGGCGACTACGGCCTGACGAAGGCGATCAGCAGCAGCCAGCACGTCAGTCACACCATTACGGTGGGCACGGTTCACTACATGGCCCCGGAGATCGGCGCGGGTCGATACGACCGGAGCATCGACATTTACGCCCTGAGCGTGCTGCTTTACGAGATGCTGACGGGGCAGGTCCCGTTCTTCGGGTCCAGTCCGGCCGAGATCCTCATGAAACACATGACCGCCGCCCCGGACCTGAGCAATATCGAGGAGCCGTTTGCCCGCGTGATTCGAAGGGGCCTGGCCAAGGACCCTGCCGAACGCTATCAGAGCGTGCAGGAAATGGTTGAGGACATCTTCGGCGCCGAGCACGTTCGCAACAGCGTCTCTCAGTTCGCGCCGGAGGAGCTCTCGGTTGTCGCCGAGCACATCGCGCAGAAGATGCAGGGCACCGCCCCGCAGGGGCGCGCTCAGGCGCAGACGCCGGCGAAAGACGGCGCCGAGAAGGATTTCAGCAAAGAGATCGGCAAAAAAGCGGAGTTGTTCGCGAAGAAGGCGGAACGCTTCGCCAAGAAGGCGGAAGTCTTGAGTGGGCAGTGGGCCGAGAAGTTCAAGACCGCCAAGGAGCGGGCCGAGAGAATTGGAAAGGCCCAGCCTCCCGTGGCGGACATGCTCAGCCCTCGCCAGCGGAACAAGCTGGCCTTGATTGTGATGGTGGCGCTGTCTCTGGGCGCAGGCGTTCTTAGCGGCAGGGGGGATGAGCGCATATTCACGATCGCGCTGGCTGTCTTTATTATGGTCGGCATCGCGTCGAAGATCATTCTCCGTGCGCGCCGGGAATGGTGGCCGGGGATGGATCAGGATTCGAAATGGTGGGGAAAAGCTGCCGCCTGCTTCCTGGCAGCGTTTGCGGCGGCGCTCGTCGGCACCGTGATTGGCGAAGCCACCGGCGTCCCGGTCGCATTCCGAGGCGGGTTCCATGGGCCTT